>NZ_JACTVI010000162.1 GCF_014495685.1 Streptomyces sp. TRM68367
ATCACGCTCGTGACATGCGCGAGCAGCCCAACCACCCGTCACGCCAGGGCCGTTGACCTGCACGAATCACGATGAAACTTCCTCATTGCTCGCTTGTCCATCAGCACGGGTGTCCTCCCGGCTGGCTGCCCGTGAAGAGTTCGGCGGTGACGGTGTAGCCGCTGTGGCTGCCGTGGACGACGACCCGGTGTGCGATGACGCTGACCATGCCCAAGCCGCGGCCGTGTACCGCGTCCTCGCTTGGCTGCTCGACCTTCGGGGCGGTGCCCGTCCCTCCCTCGTCGGTGACCGACAGGGCGACCACCTTGGGGGAGACCGCCAGGGCCAGGTGGAAGCTGCCTGCCCCACCGCTCGCCGTGTGAACAATCGCGTTTGCGCTCAGCTCGCTCACGATCAGCTCGGCGTCGTCGGCCAGGGGAGATCCGCGCAGGATGTCCCGTGTCCAGCGGCGGGCCCGGCTGACCTCTTCCGGAAAACCTGGGCAAGTGAGTCCCCAGACCCGGGCGGTGCTCGTATACTCGTGCATACAAGTTCCTTCGTGCTGGTAGGCCGCCATGTGCAGCGGGTTCGGGCTAGACGAGTTTCACGCCGTCGTGGGCGCGGATGGCCGGCGGGGATACCGCGTCCAATGCGTCCAGGACGCGGATCGCGTACGCCTCGTCGGCGAGTTCGATGACTTCTTCGCGGGTGGCCCAGTGCAGCGCGCGGGTCTCGTCCCCGGTGGTGGGCGTGCCGTCGGCGGCTTCACAGCGGAAGACCATGGAGACGATCAGGCCCTTCATATTCTTGTAGATGCCGGTCAGGGTCGCGGGAAGCGCGATCTTGATGCCGGTTTCTTCGAGAACTTCGCGCTGGAGTGCCTCGGGGATGGTTTCCTCGCGTTCGAGGACTCCGCCCGGGGGTTCCCAGTGGCCGTTGTCGCGGCGCTTGATCAAGAGGGCGCGGTCCTGGTCGTCGACGATGACTCCGGCGACGCTCACGGAGTGCGGACGGTCGGTGCTCACGTTCCTCTGCCCTCTCGGCTGGCTAGGCTCTCCACCGTAGCAACAAAGCTCGCCCACTCGTCTAGATACCTAAAGGAGTACACGTGCCCTCTCTTTCCTCCGGCCTCCTCGGCGATCTCGACCCCACGAGCGATCGTGCGGTCTTCCGGCAGATCGCCGACCAGCTGCGCGAGGCCATCGACCGTGGGCGATTCCGCGAGGGCGAAAAGCTGCCCTCCGAGGCCGAACTTGTCGAGCATTACGGGGTTTCCCGTATGACGGTTCGAAACTCCTTCTCCGTCCTCCAGGGCGAGGGCCTGGTGCACGCCGAGCACGGCAAGGGTGTCTTCGTGCGACCACGACCGCCTGTACGGCGGCTCGCCTCCGACCGGTTCGCCCGGCGTCACCGCGAGCAGGGGAAGTCCGCGTTCATCGTGGAGGCCGACGCCGCCGGCAGTCACCCGCAGGTGGACAGCCTGGAGGTCAAGGAGGAGAAGGCCAGTCAGGACGTCTCCACCCGGCTCGGATCCGTGCGACGGGTGCTGGCCCGGCGTCGCCGGTATCTGCTGGACGGGCGGCCGGTGGAATTCGCTACCTCGTATCTGCCGCTCGACATCGCGCGGGGCACGCCGATCGCCGAGCCGAACCCCGGGCCCGGTGGCATCTACGCCCGGCTTGAGGAGCTGGGTCACCGCCTCGACCACTTCGAGGAAGAGATCCGTGCCCGGATGCCCTCGCCGGATGAGGTCCGGACGCTGCGGCTGGCCTCCGGCGTGCCGGTCATTCATCTGATCCGGACCGCGTTCGATCAGGAAGGGCGGGCTGTGGAGGTCTGTGACACGGTCATGGCGGCGGACGCGTACGTGCTGTCGTACCAGCTCCCGGCGACGTGATTGCGTGATCGGCGGTGGTGCGCGGGGACGCTTCTCCGAACTCGTACGCCCCAACAGGCATACTCGTATAGACGAGTGGGTAAGTGCTGTGGCAAGGTGGTTGCCGTTCCCGGGAGATCGGGTTCGAACGCTGCATCTTGTATAGACGAGTAGATGGGAAGAGGTCTTGCGCACCATCCGTGTAGAGACCTCGGCCGCAACGATCCTGCTGACCGAGGCGCCCGAGCACAAGGTCCGCGACCGGCAGACCGGCGAGATCGCCAAGGACGCCACCAGCGGAGAGGCACTGATGACGATCGGCGTCGTCTACCTGGAAGACGGTGAGTCGTCGCTGATCAAGGTCACCGTTCCCGAGAGCGGCGTTTCCGAGGGGCTGACGCTCGGGGCTCCGGTCTCGCTGCCGGGTCTGGTGGCCCGGCCGTGGGAAAGCGTCTTCAACGGGCAGTAGCGGCACGGCATCGCCTACCGCGCCGCCGCCGTGACTCCGGCCGCGTTCCCGGCCGCCACCGGGGCCGCTGCCTGATGACCGATCTGACGACACTCCTGGAGGTGGGTGGTCCTGTCGCCGCACTCGGCGGCGGGGCCGCCTACGCCCGGGCCAAGCATCCCGGGGTGTACTGGTCCACGGTCGGCCTGCCGATATCCACGGCCCGGCTCCTCAGCTCGTACGGCTCGGTCATGGAGGCCTGCGGCCTGACCGTGGCTCCATCCCGGCTGCGGATGCTGGCGGGTCAAGGCCACCACTCGCCGTGACGTTCGTCCCGTACCGCCGCGTCGGGGCATCATCCGCCCTACATCGACCGGGCTGCGGCTCCGTCTGCGGCTCGCTCCGGGGCAGGAACCGGCTGATGTCGCCGCCTCGGCGGAACGGCTGCGGCATGCCTGGGGCGTTCACGCCGTGTACGTGACCACGGTCAAGCCCGGTGTGGTGGAGCTGCGGCTGGTTGGCTTCGATGTGCTGCGGCGGGTGCGGATGCCTCGCAAGGTGGACACCGGGTTCCATCAGGTGCCGGTGGCGCTGCGGGAGGACGCCATGCCGTTCATACGCGACTACCGGGCCGTGCCCCACCAACTCACCCTCGGCGCCACGCTGTCGGGCAAGTCCATGTATCTGCGGCACCTGATCGCCGGACTCGCCCCTCAGTCGGTCGCCCTCGTCGGTATCGACTGCAAGCGCGGTGTGGAGCTGGCGCCGTTCGCGGCCCGACTCTCTGCGCTGGCGACCGAACCCGAACGGGCAGCAGAGCTGCTGCCCGTGCTCGTGAAGGAAATGGAGGATCGATACGACCTGATCAAGGCCCGGCAAGGCATCGCCCCGGACACTCCGGCCGAGGAGATCACCTCGGACGTCTGGGGGCTGCCTGAGCGTGATCGTCCGGTCCCGGTCGTGCTGTTCGTGGACGAGGTGGCTGAACTGTTCCTCGTCGCTACCAGGAAGGACGAGGAGCGGCGCGACGAGATGGTCACTCAGCTCATCCGGCTCGCCCAGCTCGGCCGCGCGGCCGGCATCTATCTGGAGGTTTGCGGGCAGCGCTTCGGCGCTGAGCTGGGCAAGGGTGCGACCATGCTGCGGGCCCAGTTGACCGGCCGCGTTTGCCACCGGGTGAACGACGAGGCCTCCGCGAAGATGGCGCTCGGCGACATCGCCCCCGAAGCGGTCATGGCCGCCTGTGGCATTGCCCCCGAACGGCCCGGCCTCGCCGTGGCCGGTGACACCTCCGGTGGCTGGTCCCGTATCCGCACGCCGTATCTGTCCCTCGGTGACGCTGCCGAGACCTGCCGCGAGTCGGCCCACCTGGTCCCCGACCTGCCCGCGCTCAAGCCCTTCAGGCCCGACGTGCCCGTACGGCCCGTCGAGACACCGGGCCCGGCCGTGTGGCCCCGACCGGTGACCGACTGACCCGCGCCACCACTCAACCCCGGTCGGCGTGACCGCCTCACGCCACGTCCCTACCCCTCCCATGCCCGAATTCGGAAGGAGCCGCAGCATGCGCGCCCACCTGGCCCGTGTCGATGCGGTGCTCGTTCAGGCAGTCATCGCCGCCGCGCTGTCCTTCGCCCACCTGCACGACGTCGCCTCGGCGGCTGGACAGGACGGGTGGAAAGCGTGGGCCTACCCGATCAGCGTTGACCTGCTGCTCGTCGCCGCCTGGCGCCGACTGCGCTCCGGGGAGGCGAAAGCGGCCGGGTGGTGCCGGTTCCTGATCGCACTCGCCGCGTCCCTCGGCGCGAACGTCGCCACCGCCGGACTGCTCGACGTGGACCACGTCCCGGCCTGGCTCCGCATCCTCGTGGCGGGCTGGCCCGCGGTCGCCTTCCTCGGCGGAACCCTCCTGGTCCACTCGCCGCCGGCATCGCCCGACCGGGGCCGGGAGAAGCACACCGCCGCCTGCACCGCCCCGCGCTGCGGCTTCTCCGCCGACTACGACAGCCGTGCCGCCGCCGAGCTGGCCGCCCGTACCCACCGCTGCCCCGTCCGCTGAAAGGACCCGCACCCCGTGACCGTCAGCCTCCCGCTCGTCGTCGTCCTCGGCTTCTTCGCCTGGGGAGCAGTCAGGTTCCTCGGCGTCCGCGTCTGGATCGTCGTCCTGATCACCCTCTTCGGCTTCTGGCTCTCCCGCACCTTCCTCGCACTCGCCATCGAGTCCGGCACGCGCTCCGGCGTGACCGTCATAAACGGCTCATATACCTAGACGAGTAGATAAGGAGCCCTGACCGTGTTCCTCCCGAAGTACCCCGACAGCCCGCCGCCCGCGCACACCCACACCCCGACCCAGACGGCACCCGTACGGCGCTCGCTCCCGTCGGTCTCCATCGATCAGAAAACCGTCGCGGCCCTGATCGTCGGCGGAGTCGTCCTCACCGCGCTCCTGGCGGCCGTCGCCGTCACGGCCATCTCCGTTGCCGTGGCCGCCGTCGTCCTGCGCTCCATGCTCCGCGACCACCACCGCCGCTGAACCGCGCTGGCCTCCGGGGCGGCGGCACACGACCAAGCATTTCGCCGCCCCGGGGCCTGTTCCTCCCGACCGTGCCAGCCAGAAGGGGAAACGCCATCTTCACCCGCACCACTCCAGCACCACTCCCGGAACTCGCGAACCTGGCCGCGCAGGGCACGCTGCCGGGTATCCTGCGCCAGCTCTCCGGGCTCGGCGGCTGCACGCACCCGATCCGCCTCGACGGCCACCGCACCGAGTACGACGTCGACACCACGACCGGCGAGATCGGCAACGTCCTCCACCACCTCGACTCGACCAGCCTCCCGGCCGGACAGCTCCTCGTCCGCTGCAACAACCGCCGCACGACCCGCTGCGCAGCCTGTGCCGAGGTCTACCGCCGCGACACCTTCCACCTGATCACCTCCGGCCTGCGCGGCGGCAAGGGCATCCCCGAACACGTCGCCGCCCACCCGCGCGTGTTCGCCACCTTCACCGCGCCGAGCTTCGGCCCGGTCCACAACCGCCCCTCCAGCGGACGCCCCTGCCGCTGCGGCACCCACCACGACCAGGACGACGACGTACTCGGCACCCCGCTCGACCCGGACACCTACGACTACCAAGCCGCCGTCCTCTGGAACGCCCACGCCGGTCCGCTCTGGCGGCGCTTCTCCACCTACGTCCGCCGAGAGGTCGCCAAGCGCGCAGGCCTGTCTCAGCGCAGGTTCCGCGAGCACGCCCCTGTGTCCTTCGCCAAGGTCGCCGAGTACCAGAAGCGCGGCGCGGTCCACTTCCACGCCGTCATCCGCATCGACGGTCCCAGCGGCGGCGACACCCCACCCCCTACCTGGGCCACGGCCGAGCTGCTCACCGACGCCATCCGGACTGCCGCTGCCAAGGTGCGCGTGGACGGCCCGGTCATCGACGGCCGTGCGCACGCCTTCACCTTCGGCCGCCAACTCGACGTACGCACCATCCGCTCGGCTGACTTCAACGGCGGCCAGGAGCTGACCGAGCGGGCCGTAGCGGCGTACATCGCCAAGTACGCCACCAAGGGAGCCGAGACCGCGACAGGGGCTCTCGACCGACCGCTCAAGTTCGCCGCCGAGCTGGCCCAGTTCGACATCAGCGACCACGCCCGCCGCCTCATCCGCACCGCCTGGACCCTCGGCGCACGCAAGGACCTCGAACACCTCCGCCTGCGCGCCTGGGCCCACATGCTCGGATTCCGCGGCCACTTCTCCACCAAGTCCCGCCGCTACTCCACCACCCTCGGCGCCCTCCGCGACGCCCGCGCCGAATGGCGGCGAGCCCATGCCGCAGCAGCCAACGGCCCCGAGCCCGACACGACGTACGTCCTCGCGCACTGGGTCTTCGCCGGAACCGGCCTGTCTGACGCCGAAGCCTGGCTTGCCGCATCCCTCGAACCCGCCCCCGGAACGGAAGGAGAACCAACCCATGGCTGAGTCCCGGCCCGCTGCCACCGTGCTGGAGGTCGACGACCCTTCCTTGGTGCTCGTGACCGTCGAGGAGGCAGCCCGTCGGCTCCGTATCGGTCGTACGACGTGCTTCCGGCTCGTGCTGGCCGGAGAGATCGAGTCGGTCACGGTCGGACGGCTTCGCCGCATCCCTGCCGACGCCATACCCGCATACGTGGCCAAGCTGCGCCACCGACCCGCCGAAGCGGCCTGAGGGGAAGCCATGGCAGAGAAGAAGCGCACCCGCCAGCCCAACGGTGCCTCGTCGATCTACCTCGGCAAGGACGGAAAGTGGCACGGACGGGTGACGGTCGGCGTCCGGGATGACGGCAAGCCGGACCGCCGCCACATCGAGCGCAAAACCAAGGCGGAGGTGACCAAGGCCGTCCGCCAGATGGAGCGGGCGCGGGACGAGAAGAAGCTCAGGAAACCCGGCCAGAGCTGGACGGTCCAAGCCTGGCTTGAGCACTGGGTCGAGAACATCGCCAAGCCGTACGTCTCCGAGAACACGTACGACGGCTACGAGGTAGACGTACGCGTTCACCTCGTCCCCGGCCTGGGCGCCCACAAACTCGACCGCCTGGAGCCCGAACACCTGGAGCGCTTCTACCGGAAGATGCAGGAGTCCGGGAGCTCCGCCGGCACCGCCCACCACGCCCATCGGACGATCAGGGTCGCCCTCGGTGAGGCCGAGAGACGCGGGCATGTCTCCACCAACGTGGCGGAGATCGCCAAGGCTCCGCGCCTCGAAGAAGAGGACATCGAGCCGTACACGATCGAGGAGGTACAGAGCCTCCTCGTCGAAGCGGCCAAGCTCCGCAACAGCGCCCGCTGGGTCGTCGCCCTGGCGCTCGGTCTCCGGCAGGGGGAGGCGCTCGGTCTGCACTGGGAGGACGTCGACCTCGACGCGGGGTACGTCCGCATCCGCAAGAACCGACTGCGCCCCAAGTACGCGCACGGCTGCGGTGCCGATCCGTGTGGCCGGAAGGCTGGCTACTGCCCGCAGCGGGAGCAGACCCGGCGTGAACACAAGTCCACCAAGTCCCGAGCCGGACGGCGCACCATCGGCCTGCCCGATCCGCTGATCAAGATTTTCCGCCAGCACCAGGAGGTGCAGGAACGGGAGCGGGTCGAGGCCGGGGCCGATTGGGAGGGCAAGGGGTACGTCTTCGCCTCGCCGACGGGCGGGCCGCTGAGCCCGAACACCGACTTCCATATCTGGAAGCGGCTGCTTCGGGATGCTGGCCTCCGAGACGGCCGTCTCCATGACGCTCGCCACACCGCAGCTACGGTCCTGCTGATCCTCGGCGTCCCGGACGTCGTCATCGACTCGATCATGGGTTGGGAGCCTGGGGGAGCGGCCCGGATGCGCGCTCGGTACATGCACGTGACGGGGACCATGCTCCGCAAGGTCGCCCAGCAAGTCGGAGACGCGCTCTGGGAGCCGCCGGGCACGGCCGGAAAATCCAACTGAGACGGAAACTGAGACGGACAACGTCGAAGGGCCCCACCGCAAGCGGTGGGGCCCTTCGACATCGTGCCCGGTGAGGCACTGGCGGAGGATACGAGATTCGAACTCGTGAGGGGTTGCCCCCAACACGCTTTCCAAGCGTGCGCCCTAGGCCTCTAGGCGAATCCTCCGCCGGAAACAGTACATGACCGAGAGGAGTGCTCGCGAACTCGTTCCCCGGGGCTGACATCGGGTACTCTTCGTGCAGCCCCTCACGCGGCGCTATCTGACTGAACTCCCCCAGGGCCGGAAGGCAGCAAGGGTAGGTCGGCTCTGGCGGGTGCGTGGGGGGCGCTTGTGTTTGCGGAGTCGGGTGGGGCGCTCGGCTTCGTGGGCGGGGCTCGTTGTCAGTGGGCGCCTATAACCTCGTAGGCGTGTCGTCTCTCGCGCTGTACCGCCGCTATCGCCCGGAGTCGTTCGCCGAGGTCATCGGGCAGGAGCATGTCACTGACCCGTTGCAGCAGGCGCTGCGGAACAACCGGGTCAATCACGCGTACCTGTTCAGCGGGCCGCGTGGGTGTGGCAAGACGACCAGTGCGCGCATTCTGGCGCGCTGCCTGAACTGTGAGCAGGGGCCCACGCCGACGCCGTGCGGGGAGTGCGAGTCGTGCCGGGACCTGGCCAGGAACGGGCCCGGTTCGATCGACGTCATCGAGATCGACGCCGCTTCGCACGGTGGTGTGGACGATGCCCGTGACCTGCGGGAAAAGGCGTTCTTCGGGCCCGCGCGGAGCCGGTACAAGGTCTACATCATCGACGAGGCCCACATGGTCACGTCGGCCGGTTTCAACGCGCTGCTCAAGGTCGTCGAGGAGCCGCCCGAGCATCTGAAGTTCATCTTCGCCACGACCGAGCCTGAGAAGGTCATCGGGACCATTCGGTCGCGGACGCATCACTATCCGTTCCGGCTCGTGCCGCCGGGGACCCTTCGGGACTACCTCGCCGAGGTGTGCCAGAAGGAGGACATCCCCGTCGAGGACGGGGTCCTGCCGCTCGTCGTGCGGGCCGGCGGCGGGTCGGTGCGTGACTCGATGTCCGTCATGGACCAGCTGCTCGCCGGCGCTGGGGCGGATGGCGTGACGTATGCCATGGCGACCGCCCTGCTCGGATATACGGACGGGTCTCTTCTCGATTCCGTGGTGGAGGCGTTCGCGACCGGGGACGGGGCCGCGGCCTTCGATGTCGTGGACCGGGTGATCGAAGGGGGTAACGATCCGCGGCGGTTCGTCGCCGATCTGCTGGAGCGGTTGCGGGATCTCGTGATCCTCGCCGCTGTGCCGGACGCGGCGGAGAAGGGGCTCATCGACGCCCCGGCCGATGTCATCGAGCGGATGCAGGCCCAGGCCGGCACCTTCGGCGCCGCCGAGCTGAGCCGCGCCGCCGACCTGGTCAACGAGGGACTCACGGAGATGCGCGGGGCCAACTCGCCCCGTCTCCAACTGGAGCTGATCTGCGCGCGCGTGCTGCTGCCCGCCGCGTACGGCGACGAGCGGTCGGTGATGGCCCGACTGGACCGTCTGGAGCGCGGGGGCAACTTCTCCTCGGGCGGTGGCATGCCCGCGATGGGGTACGTGCCGGGGCCCGACGCCCATGGGGGAGCGGAAGCGGCCGGCGCGCCGGTTCCGCCCGGTGGGGGCGCCGCTGCGGCGCGGGCGGCGGTGCGGGCATCGGGGGGACAGTCGGCCCACCCCGGGGGCGGTGGCGGTAACAGCGGTACGGCTGTGGGGGCGGGTGCTGGAGCCGGGGGCGGGCCGGCGGCCGCAGGTCCCACGGCTGCTGGTCCGGCGGGTGCCGGGCCTGCGGGTTCCGGGCCGGTGGGTGCCGGGTCGGCGGGGGGTGTGCCGCAGCACCAGGCTTCCTCGTCTCAGGCACCTGCTCAGCCTCCTCAGGCACCTGCCCAGCAGTCCCAGGCGCCCGCTCAGCAGCAGTCCACCGCGCCCGCTCAGCAGCAGTCCCCGGCGCCTGCTCCGCGGCAGCCCCAAGCGGCTGCCGCCCCGTCCCCGCCCGCTGCTCCTCCGTCCGCCTCCGGTCCCGGCGCCTGGCCCACCGCGGCGGCCGCGGGCAGTGGCCGCCGGCCCGGTGGCTGGCCCACGGCGGCGCCCGCGGGCGGCGGGCAGCCGTCGGCCGCGCCGGGCGGGACCGGGGCTACGGCATCCGGCGGCGCCCCGTCGGCACCGTCC
>NZ_JACTVI010000163.1 GCF_014495685.1 Streptomyces sp. TRM68367
CGACAGCCGCACACCCGGGATCGACCGGTACATCCGCGCCGCGTCGTCCAGCGGGTTCCCGGCCAGCGACGGCACCGCGTCCGCCGCCTGCAGGCCCGCCAGCACCTCGTACACCGAGTGGCCTCGGGTGGGCAGCAGCCATCCCAGCAGCGACAGCGACAGCCCGTCCGCATCCCCGTCCGGCACCAGCGCCTTGAACGCGTGCCCGATCTGTGCCGCTGTCTCGGACACCCCGGTGGCCAGCGGGATGCCCCGGCCGCTCAGCGACCCGGCCGTCGGGACCGGCCGGCCCAGCAGCGGCGACTCCGACGTGAACGGCGAATCCTCGGCGGAGACCGCGTTGGAGAGTGCCGTCATCAGCTCGCGGACATCGCCGCGCTCCAGCAGCTCCTGGGGCCCGGACGCCCCGTCGTCGCGGAAGTTCCGCCAGATCTCCTGCGCACTGCGCTCGGGGTGCGCCTGGGAGAGCACCTCGAACAGGCGGGACACACCCTGCCGGGCTGCCGCCACCGCCCTGGGGTGTCCGGCCGCGAACGTGGCCAGCCGCTCCTCGAACTCCTTGACCTTCGGCAGGTACGCCGCGTCCGCGTACAACGGGCGCAGAGCTTGGTCCCCGCCTACCGCCGGACCCCCATGAGCCAGCTGCATCTGCTCCGCGCGCTCGATGTCGAACGGCGCGTCGTCGGCGGCGGGAGCGGCCAGCTCCTGCGGGCGCGGGTCCTCGGCGGGCGTGCCCTCGGCGCCGAAGACGTACCGCTTGCCGGTGAGCGTGTCGTGGATGACGAACCGGGCGCGGGGATTGCCGTCTTCTTCCGGCTCGTCGTCCGGCGCGTCGGAGATGAAGCGCGACTCCGGGTTGTCCACCAGCCCGAATCCCACGAAGCTGCCGTCGTGGGGGTCGTGGGCGACCTGGACCCGCACCCCTGCCAGCTCCGGGGGCGCCTCGTGCAGGTACACCTCGTGCGAGAGCACCTCGCGCGGGAGGCCCTCGCGCGGGGGTCCGAAGATCGTCGTGAGGCCCGTCGCCTCGTGCACCACCTGGCGTCCGCCGTCGACCTCGACAGGAGACACGGTGAAACCGTCATGGGTACCCGAAGCGGCCCCGGACGCCTCCATCTCCTCCAGCGCCCGCCGCGCATCCGCCCACACCTGCTCGTGCACTGCGGCCCGCAGCTCCGCCAGGCCATCGGGATGCGTGAACCCATCCATCTGCGAACGGGCGAGAATCTCCGTCGAGTCCGCCACGATCAACGGCAGCAGACGAGGATCCAGTGCGCGGCGAACGGCACCGGAGGCCGCCGACTTGGGCAGGGTCTCCTCGAAGATCCGCGCCAGTTCCGGCTCGTACTCGACACCCACGGTGCCCAGTTCGTTCTCCGGCTCCACCAACGGCGTGAGCGACGGGAACAGTCGCTCACCCACCTGCCGCAGCCGCCTGCGCAGCGGCGTCTCGCCGCCACGGCGCACCGACACCAGCGACCCGTCCCGACGGAACCTCAGCTCATCGCCCGTGACGTGGTCGGTCAGCACGAGGCGGCCGTCCGGCCTGCGCTGCACCCCGTGCGACGCCGAGACCCACGGATCGTCGGCGTCCAGCTCCGCCGCAACCCCGGCAGGCGCACCGTCGGAGCCCAGGACACGCCGCAGCCGGATCCGCGCGCCCGCCAGGTGCCCGTCCAGGTTCCCGGTCAGCGGCACCTCGACGTCCCGCGGCACACCGTTGCCGTCGAAGTGCCAGCCCAGCTCGTCCCCCGGTGCACCGACCGACACCCCGGTCAGCGCACCGGACTCGTCGCGGGCCTCCTGGACCTGGTAACCGTCCGCCGCCGTCCCGTCCTCGCCGACCACCGACACCACCCGCCCTCCCTCGCCGACGGCCGTACGCAGGAAGTGCGCCGTCCCCGCCAACCGCACGTCCAGCGCCTGCGGCAACAGGTCCTCGCTGTGGTGCCACCTAACGTCCCCCGACGTTTGGGCAACGGTGTAGCCGCCATCGGCCCGCGATGTCACCGTCCAGCCGGGAACCGGCCTCATGTCCCGGCCCACGACCTCCGGAAGCACCGGCAGATTCAGCAGCTCGTACCGGGCGACCACCTCCGGCGACGGCACCACCAGCCGGAACTCGGGCACCATGGGCAGCTGCTCGGAAACCGTCGGCAGACCCGGCCGCCAGACCGCCCGCTGCCTGGCACCGGACTCCGCCTGCGGGAACTCCCGCACCTCTTCCGCGACGCCGCCGGACGCCACCGGCTCAGCGGGCTGCTCCCGCCTCGCCTCGGCCGACGGTGCCTCAACCGTGGCCTCCCGTTGGCTCTGCTCGGACGTCTGCGTGCGGGGCTGTCCCGACTCGGTGTCGTTCCGGTCGCCGTGACCGGTGCCGGGCCGCGCGATGTCCTGGTCCTCGGCGACGGAACCCCGTCGCGTCGGACCGCTGCTCCTGCCCGCGCTTGTCCCCGCACCCTCGGCCGACGCGGTCTCCGGCACCACACGGGGCGGCCGCGACTGGGACGTGGTGTCGGTGGCACCGCCCCGCAGCCCGGACCGAGACGCACTCACGCCCCGTTCCGCGGCAAGGGCCTTGGCCACCGCGACGGCACGGGGGGTCGGGTCCGCGTCGCCCGCGGACTCGTGCAGTTCCTGGGCCACTCGCATCGTCGCCCAGTACTGCTCCGAGTCCCGCTCCAACAGCGAACCGCGGCCCTCGGTCACCGTCAGGTCGAACGGGTTGTGCTCCGCCGTGATCCGCGACGCCTCCGCCCACAGCTGACCTGCCGTCGGCTCGTCCAGCTTGCCGAACGTCTTCGCGAACCGCTGGAGCTCCGCCGACGGAGGCGCCACCTCCCGGGCCTCGATCAGCTCGTAGTCGCCCACCTCGTCGTCGGTGTCGGGCGACCGGGCCTCGATCTTCAGCCGGGCCCCGGGAAGCAGCAGCACCTCGTCCTCTTCGTCCTGGGCCGAGAACGCCGTGATGTCCCGGCCCCAGTGGCCGCTGAGCTGCGCGAGGACCAGCACGGGCCGTTCTCCGGGCAGGAGGTTGTGCCGCATGAAGTCCCTGGCCACGTCCTCGTCGCGGCTGAAACTGGCGAACGCCGGGAAGGAGAACTCCAAGCGGCCGGATTCGGCCGGGTCGCCATGACCGGTGCCCGCGAAGAGTTCTCTCACCGAGCGCTTGCCGCGCCACACCTCGCCGGTCGCGGGCGGCAACTGCTCCAGCGCTTCCAGCAGCATCGCGGCGTGGGCCGCCATCTCCCGCTCGACGGCGGGCAGCAGCCTCTCGGCGACGGTGTAGAGCTCCTCCGTGTACCGCGCATTCGCCTCCTCCGTCAGATCGTGGCGGTCGGCGAGGATCGCCCCGGCGACCGGGTCACCGGTCAGTACGGAGGTGATGTTCGTGAGCGGCTTGCCGAAACGCTCGTCGATGGTCCGCCTGAGCCGTTTGCGCAGCTCCGGCCGGACCTCGGCGGGCCCGAACTTGAGCACGGTGTTGATCAGCGCGGAAGCCGTCCCGGTGTACACCATCAGGGCCACGAAATGCGGCAGGGACAGCCGTTCCAGCACCTTCTCCGGCGCCGCGTCGTGCATGAGCAACCAGCGCTCGACCGACGGCTCGTCCTCTATGTCGGACAATGCCAGATCGCCCATAGGATCGGTGACGAGCTCGGCGAACTCCTGCCTTCGCCGCATGGCTTGCCGCAGCATCGACTCTGCGGGCTCGGCGAAAGTTCCGTCCTGGACCTTGGACCAGTAAACAGCCTCATGCGGCAGCAGGCCGTCGGCAGCGATCTCGTCGCGGACCTCCTTGAGCTCCAGCCCCGGAATGGAGCGGTACATCCGCGCGGCGTCCTCCAACGCGTTCCCGGCCAACGCCGGCACCACACCCGCCGTCCGCAGACCCGCCAGAACCTCGTAGAGCGACTCCTCTCCGCGCGGCAGCAGCCACCCCATCAGGGCCAACGCGAACCCTTCACCGTCTTCGCGGGAGAGGTTCAGCACACTGAGCAGGTGGCCGAGCTCCGCCGCCGTCCGCGACGCGCGCTCGGTCGGGGGTGCGGCCGTGGCGCCCTCGCGCAGCGCCGGAACGTCCAGGCCCAGCTCCTGCGCCTTCGCCCAGTCACCCGAGCTGGTGATCCCACGCAGCAACGCCGGCAAGGCCAACGGTGAATCACTGGCGAGCGCCGCGTGATGGACAGCCGCCATCACATCCGGTAGGCCCAGCGACAGCAGCTCGAACAGATCGGTCGGCCAGCCGGCCGCCTGGTCCTGATCCGCCGCCATCTGATCAGCCGGGCGAAAGACCTGGACAATCTCCTCCTCGTCCCGGTCCGGATGCGCCTCGGAGAGCACCTCGAAGAGAACGCTCGCAGTGACCTGTGCCATCTTCAGTGCCCTGGGGTGACTGGACGCGTACTCGGCCAGCCTCTGCTCGAAGGCCTGGGCCAGAGGCACATACGCCGGGTCGGTGTACAGCACGCTCAGCGACCCCGGGCGCTCGCGGAACACCTCTGAGCCGTCCGGAACCGACGCGGCCTCGCTCATGGGCACGTCGGACTCCGTCGTCGCTCCGGACCCGCTGGACTCGCCGACCACGACGTCGGGGGAGCCGCCCAGCAGCCGCTCCCGCACCGCACTGACACCCCGACGCGCGGCCAGTTCCCGTGCCGTCTCGACCGCCCGATCGAGCCGGTCCGCCCGGCCCGCGAACTCGTGCAGCACCTGCGCCACACGCAGCGTCGCCCAGTACTGCTGCGAGTCCCGCTCCAGCAGTGAACCGGCACCTTCGGCCACCGTCAGGTCGAACGGGTTGTGCTCCGCCGTGATCCGCGCCGCCTCACGCCACAGCTCCCCGGCGGCCTGCTCGTCCAGCTTGCCCAGCGCCGCCACGAACCGCTTGAGGTCCGGCAGCGCCGACAAGTCGCCGGCGTAGTCCGGGCTCTCCCCGGCCCGGCCTTCCTGGCCCTGCGCGTCCGCTACCGTCCGCTGCCACGCGTCGGCCAGCCGGGTATACGTGACCTGCTGTCCGGAGGTCTCCAGTCGACGGACGAGTGCCACCAGCCGCGCCCGAGCACCCTCGTCGACCGGGGTGATCGCCCCTAGGCCGTCCAGGCGGCGTACCAGCGCGTCCAGGTGCGTGCCGGCGATCTGCCTGTCCGGGCCGACCCGCAGAAGGCCGCGAGCCAGATCCGCCGTACGGCGTACGTCCGTCAGGCGCTCGAGCGTCAGGTGCTCAGGCCCGCCGTACACCTCACCGGCCAGCGGGCCCAGATGCCAGACCTGCCGTCCGTCCGCCACGCCGATCCGGCCGGCCAGCGGCAGCAGATCGTCGTGCTTGACCACCGAGCCGTAACCGGCGATCTGCTGCAAGGCGTTCCGCAGCGCGCCGTGCGGGAGCTCCGGCGGTTCCTCGACGGCCTCAACCAGTTCGTAAGCGCGTCTGCCGTCCCCCTCGCGGACCTCCCGGGAGGTGATGTTCAGGCGCGCCGTGGGCAGCAGCAGCACCTCCTGCTCGTCCTCGTTCAGGGAGAAGGCCGAGATGTCCCGGCCCGCGTTCCCGCTGAGCTCGGCGCGGAGGAGGACGCGGTGCGAGCCTTGCAGCGGGGCCTTCCTCGCAAACAGGAAGGTGTCCGCTGCTGCCTCACGGTCCCTGCTGAAGCTGGCGAACTTGTCGAAGGAGAGCTCCGTGCCCTCGTAACCCACCAGGCGCGTACCGCGCCAGACTTCACCAGTCGCGGGCGGCAACTGCTCCAACGCGTCCAGCAGCATCGCGGCGTGGGCCGCCATCTCCCGCTCGACGACGGGGAGCAGCCGCTCGACCACCGCTTGGAACCGCGCACGGTGCTGTTCCAGTTGCTCGCGGTCCATGCCCCGGGGACTCACAGTCGTCAGAGCAGCGAACTCCGGTTGATCGCGCAGCGCGGGAGGCAGACCGCTCCCATCGCGGAGGTGCTCCTCGACGAGCCATTCGACCTGGCTGCGCAGTGCCGAACCAGCCTCGATGGGATCGGACTTGATCAGCGGATTGATCAGCTGGTAGGTCGCGCTGCTGTACGTCGCGAGCGCGGCGAAGTGAGCCGGGGTCAGGCGCTCCAGCAGCTGGCGCGACGTCATGCCGTTCAGGCGCAGCCAGTCCTCCGCCCATCCGTCCTGATCCGGGTCATCGGGCAGCGGCTGGTCGATGAGGCGCTCGAAATCGCTCCTGTGTTCCTGAACCAGCTGTAGCCCGAACGCCTCGAGCCCGGTGAAGCCCCCGTCCTCGACCGGAGTGAAGAACTTGGACCAGTAGGTGGCCTCGTGCGGCAGCATGCCGTCGACCGCGACCCGATCCCGCAGCTCGACCGACGACACCCCCGGAACGGACCGGTACATGCGCGTCGCGTCGTCCAACGGGTTCGCCGCCAGCGACGGCACGACGTGCGCCGTCTGCAGGCCCGCCAGGATCTCGTACAGCGAATGGTCCTGGAGCGGAAGCATCCAGCCGATCAGGGCCAGTGTCAGGCCCTCCGCGTCCAGACCGGGAACATGCAGCAGCTTGAAGGCGTTGCCGATCCGCGCGGCGGTACCGGAGACGCCCGCCGTCATCAGCATGCCCCGCCTGCCGTGCATCTCACGGAACAGCTCGGACGACTCGTCCAGTGTGAACCGGGCCTTGCCCGAGACGGAACTCATGGGCAGTTCCGGACCCTGCTCGCCCCGAGCCAGGTCGCCGGCGCGCGGTTTCTCGACGGCCGTGGGCTCCTCGACGATCCGGGTAATCCCGGTGACCGTCCGGCCCTTGGTGCCCTCCGGCGCGTCGTAGTGCACTTCGACACCCAGCACACCGGGAGCCGCACGCAACTCGTCCAGCAGCGGCGCACCCTGCTCGTCGAAGGGCACCTGTTCCAGCGGCACCTTCTCGGTACGGAAGCCCAGGACCTGAAGAGCACCCTGGTTGGCGGCGAGGAAGGCCACCTCGCGCTCGCTCAGCCCGACGCGGAGACGCGCCCATTCGCTCGGCGTGGCGGCGTTGTCCCCCTTCAGCCGGTCCGCCTCCGGACGCGGCAGGCGGTGCCTGAAGTACTGGTCGCCCCAGTACTTCGCGGCCTCCTGCTTCCAGGACGGCGCCTGCGCCGCCAGGTTCCCGAGACCGAAGAAGTCCTTGTCGAACATCGCCGCCTTGTCCGGCGCGACCCGCTCGACCGCGGCACGCAACCGGGCGCGCAGATCGCTCCCGAGGTAGGCGTCCTGGTCCCGCAGCGACCGCACGTCCAGGCCCAGGCGTTCCGCCTTCGCCCAGTCGCCGGAGTCGGCGATCGCGTGGAGCAGTGACCTGAGAGTCAACGGAGACCTGTTCTCGATGGCCGCGTTGAAGAAGGCCGTCATCAGTTCCCGTACGCTGCCGCGCTGCAGCAGCTCTTGGAGAGCGGACAACCCGTGGTCGGCACCGATCTGACCCGCCGACGTCAGGTCGCCGGCGAAAAAGACCTTCGCGATCTCATCCTCGCTCAGGTCGGGATGCGCCTGGGCGAGTACGTCGAACAGGCGGGCCACGCCCTGCCGTACCGCCTCCAGCGCTCTCGGCTGGCGGAACGCGTACGCGCCCAGCCGCTTCTCGAACTCCCGCGCCGTGGGGGCGTACGTCTTGTCCGCGTACAACGCCCGCAGGCCGCGGTCGGTAGCGGGCGCGAGGGAGGCGTCCGGCACCAGGTCGGCGACCGGCGCCACACCAACCGCCCCCGCCACCGCGTGAGGTGAGGGGACCTCGGCGGACGTACTGGTGCCCTCGAGCTTCGCGAGGAAGGTCTTGAGGGAGTCCGCCTGCGGCACGCGGGAATCCCGTGCTTGGCGGGCCTCGGGTGCCTCCACCACCCCGGTTTCGCGGACCAGGGGCGTCTCCCGCACGGCTTCGGCCATGCGGGCGGCGACCCCGCCGAGCAGGCCCTCGCGCGCAGAGCCGGTGCCGGCACCGCGCTGCGCGGCCAGATCCCTGGCCGCCGCTGTCGCCCGGTCCAGCCGGTCGGGCGTGTCCGCGTACTGGTGCAGCACGTGTGCCACACGCATCGTCGCCCAGTACTGCTCGGGGTCACGTTCCAGCAGGCCCCGGGCGCCCTCGGCGACCGTGAGCGGGAACAGGTGGTGCTCCGCGGTGATCCGCGACGCCTCCGCCCACAGCTGACCTGCCGTTGGCTCGTCCAGCTTGCCGAACTGTTGCTCCGCGAACCGGCGGACCTCGGGGGGCACCCCCTGCGCGGACCGCGGCGGCACCTTCGACGTACGCGCGTCGCCAGGCGCGTCTGCCAGCTGATGCGGCCGCTGCTCCGGACGCAGCGGATCCGTCACCGGGTACATCAGCTCCCGCGCGTCGCCCTGAGCCGCCCCCCGCGACGGCTGCACCGGCTGCCGGGCATCCGGCGTCTGCCACCGGTCCGCGAGGTGCGCGTACGTGACCGGGCCAGGCGTCTGCAGGGCCGCGACCAGGTTCAGCAGCCGGATACGTGCGTCCGGCTCGACCGGGGTATCCGGGGCGGCGCGGTCCAGACGGCGCACCAAGGCGTTCAGGTGCTCGCCGGTGACCGGCTGGTCGGCGTCGAGGTTCAGGACCCGGCGCGCCAGGTCCGCGGTGCGACGCACGGTTGCCAGAGCCTCGACGGTAAGGTGCTCGGTGCCCCCATGGATCTCACTGGCCAGACCGGCCAGGCGCCACACCTGCAGGCCGTCCGCCGCGCCGGTCCGCCTCGCGAGCGGCTGGAGATCGCCGCGCGTCACCACGGGACCGGAACCGGGAAGCCGCTGGAGGGCATCGCGGAGCCCGGCGGCCTGGATCTGCGCTTCGACCGCGGTTGCCCCGAGGTCGAGGACCGGGAACTCCGGCGCCTCTTCGACGGCCTCGATCAGCTCGTATTCCTTGATCTCGTACCCGTAGCCGTAGGTGTCCTCGTTGGGGACGATCCGGCGGGAGCTGATCTCCATCCGACTCCCGGGAAGCAGCAGTACCTCCTGCTCCCGCGGGTTCGTGGAGAAGGCCGAGATGTCCCGGCCCTGGTTCCCCCTGAGCTTGCCCTGCATCAGTACCGGGTGGGTCTTGGGTTGCTCGGCGAACGAACCCAAGAAGTACTCGGCCTCACGACGGGACCGGCTGAAGCTGGTGAACGACGCGAAGGAGAGCTCGAGGTAGGACTTGGCCCGCCATGCCTCGCCGAGTGCGGGCGGCAGCAGCGACAGCGCGTCCAGCAGCATCGCGGTGTGGAGCGGGATCTCCTGTTCGTAGTGCGGCACGAGCTTCTCCGCGGCGTCCTGGAGCCGCTCGCGCAGCCGCGCCCGTTCCTCGGCCGTCGTCTCCGCGAGCGGGGTGCTGAACAGCCGGTCGAGGTCCGGACCGTCCTTCAGCACGGCCAGCACCTTCGCCAGGGTGTCCTGCGCGTTCCGGTACTCCTCCTCTCCGAGGAGCCTGTCGATGAACGCCCTGACCGCGATGCGCAGCGCAGCGCGGCTGGACCCGCCCGTGTTTTTGAGCATGCCGTTCATGACCTTGTACGCGGGGCTGGTGTAGGCCATCAGGGCGACGAAGTGGGCGGGGCTCAGCCGCTCGACCACCTGTCGCGGCGTCATGCCGTTCTCGCGCAGCCAGCGGTCGACGTACTCCACACGCCCCCACTGGCTCGGCGGCAGGTCGATGAGCCGCTGGAAGATCCTCCGGCGCTCCTCCGCCATGAGCACCCTGGTGTCCTCAGGCGACGCGAAGCCGCCGTCCTCGGGCGGGGTGACGACCCTAGACCAGTAGACGGCCTCGTGCGGCAGCATGCCGTCCTCGCCGACCTTGTCACGCAACTCCGACAGCCGCACACCCGGGATCGACCGGTACATCCGCGCCGCGTCGTCCAGCGGGTTCCCGGCCAGCGACGGCACCGCGTCCGCCGCC
>NZ_JACTVI010000164.1 GCF_014495685.1 Streptomyces sp. TRM68367
TCCTGGTGGGTGCAGGTGTCGTCGATGGCGAAGAGCTCGCCGTCGTCGGTGTGGAACACCGAGACCGGCGGGTCGATGTCGAGCCGGAAGGCCTCTCCTCGCGGGAGATCCGCCAGAGGGCACGCGGGAATCATCATGACCACCTCGGTGCGTATAGCGAAACGGATTGCGGTTAGCGCAACGCCAGTTTGAGGTTGTCCAGAATCCTTGTCAAGGCGTTCAGAAGCCCGGTCGGGCCGTCGATCTGAGTTGCTCATCACACAACGCCAGGCACCATGAAAAACGAATGCGCACGCCCGCTCTCGGCCCGTGTGACCGAGAGCGGGCGTGCGTGTCTGCTGTTCGACGGGCGGTCGTCAGAAGCCGCGGTCGATCCACTCCTGCAGATGCGGGGCCTCGGCGGCGATGGTGGTCTGCTCCCCGTGGCCGGTGTGGACGACGGTGTCGCCCGGCAGGGTCAGCAATCGGCCACGGATGGAATCGACGATGGTCGGGAAGTCGCTGTACGACCTCCCCGTCGCCCCCGGTCCGCCCGCGAAGAGCGTGTCCCCGCTGAAGAGGGCCGTGAGGGCCGGCGCGTACAGGCAGACCGCGCCGGGGGCATGGCCGGGGGTGTGCAGCACGGTCAGTTCGGTATCGGCCACCGTGAGGACCTGGCCGTCGGCCAGTTCGCCGTCGGGCATCCGGCCGGGATGGGTCTGCTTCCACAGCGGCAGGTCGTCGCCGTGGAGCAGGATCGGGGCGCCGGTGGCGTCGGCGAGTGCGGGCGCGGCGTCGATGTGGTCGTTGTGGGCGTGGGTGCACACGATGGCGCGCAGGGTGCGCCCGCCGAGGGCTTCGGCGATCGCCCCGGCGTCGTGTGCGGCGTCGATGACGATCGCCTCGGTGTCGTCGCCGACGATCCACACGTTGTTGTCGACGTCCCAGGTGCCGCCGTCCAGCGAGAACGTCCCCGACGTCACGAGATGTTCGATGCGGGCGCCGGCCGTCACAGGACCACCACCGAGCGCAGCACGTCGCCACGGTGCATCCGCTCGAAGGCCTTCTCGACCTCGTCCAGCGCGATGGTCTCCGTGACGAAGGCGTCCAGGTCCAGGCGGCCCTGCTGATAGAGGTCGACGAGCATCGGGAAGTCCCGGCTGGGCAGGCAGTCGCCGTACCAGGAGGACTTCAGCGACCCGCCCCGCCCGAAGACGTCCAGCAGCGGCAGCTCCAGCCTCATCTCCGGGGTCGGTACGCCGACCAGGACGACTGTGCCGGCCAGGTCGCGGGCGTAGAACGCCTGCTGGTACGTCTCGGGGCGGCCGACCGCCTCGACGACCACGTCGGCGCCGAAGCCGCCGGTCAGCTCACGGATCGCCTCGACCGGGTCGGTTTGCTTGGAATTGACGGTGTGGGTCGCACCCAGCTTCCTGGCGGTGTCCAGCTTGGCGTCGTCAATGTCCACCGCGATGATCTTCGCGGCGCCCGCCAGGTTCGATCCGACGACGGCTGCGGCCCCGACGCCGCCGCAGCCGATGACCGCCACGCTGTCGCCGCGTCCGACGTTGCCGGTGTTGATGGCCGCGCCGATGCCCGCCATCACGCCGCAGCCCAGCAGGCCGACGGCGGCCGGGGAGGCGGCCGGGTCGACCTTCGTGCACTGCCCGGCCGCCACGAGCGTCTTCTCCGCGAACGCACCGATGCCGAGTGCCGGCGACAACTCGGTGCCGTCGAGCAGGGTCATCTTCTGCTTGGCGTTGTGGGTGCTGAAGCAGTACCACGGCCGTCCGCGCAGGCAGGCACGGCACTGCCCGCACACCGCACGCCAGTTGAGAACGACGAAGTCGCCGGGGGCGACGTCGGTGACTCCTTCCCCCACGGCCTCCACGGCACCCGCGGCCTCATGCCCCAGAAGGAAGGGGAAGTCGTCGTTGATGCCGCCCTCGCGATAGTGCAGATCGGTGTGACAGACCCCGCAGGCCTTGACCTTCACGAGCACCTCGCCAGGGCCGGGGTCGGGCACGTTGATCGTTTCCAGGCTGACGGGGGCGCCCTTGCCTCGCGCGACGACAGCACGGACCTGGTGCGTCATGGCCACTCCTCGCTCGTACGAAACCGAGTCATATCGTCGTTGCTCATTACGGCACGCATCTCATGTACCGCAACACAGCATCGTGGAGCGCTGACCGGGGGTCAAGGATCCGGCGCGCAGCACCGTCGGCTTGCTGCGGAACGACCGAGGCGTCGCGCAGCCACCTCTGCAAGGGGTGGGCAGATTGGATCGCCGCCGTGCAGGAGAGGCCGTAGGCGGTGTTCAAGACGTCTGCTGCCGTCGGTGATCTCCTGGATGCTCACGGTCGGCTGGGAGACCGTGCTGTGCGCGCTGGCCGCCCTGTCCACCGCGACCGTCTTGGGAACTGTCCGCCCGGGCCCTCTGGGCGGATCCGGCGCCCGTGCAGTTGGCGATTTCCGGTCGGTTCACGGGCGCACGGTGCGTGTTCAATCGCTCGTACCGCGTCACGTACGGACGGCCCCACACGTCAGGAGGTACCATGATCGCCGCTCCCGAACCCGCTCTGACCGAACGCGAGCTGGTCGAGCGTGCCGTCGCGCTCCGGCCCGTGCTGCTGGAACGGCAGGCGGAGACCGAACGGCTGACCCACTACCCCGAGTCCACCCACGACGACTTCCTGCGGGCCGGCTTCTACCGGATGCTCCAGCCGCGCCGCTACGGCGGATACGCATTCGGCCTGCCCGTCTTCTACCGCGTCGTCACCGAGATCGCGCGCGGCTGCCCCTCCACCGGATGGGCGCTGTCCCTGACCGCCGCGCACGTCCTGCAGGTCGCCTCGGTCTTCGAGGAGAAGGCGCAGGACGAGGTCTTCGGTACCGACGGCGACTTCCGCGCCGCCTCCACCGTCCTGCCCATCGGCGTCGCCGAGCCCGACGGCGACGACCATGTCGTCCTCGACGGCACCTGGCCGTACTCCTCCGGCAGCCCCTACTCCACCCACTACGTCGGCCAGACCCTGCGCGCCCCCGCCCGCCCCGGCGCGGAGCCCGGACCGCACGTGCTGTTCGTCGCGCCGCGCGAGGTCTGGACGGTGCTCGACGACTGGCACGGCGTCCTCGGCCTGCGCGGCAGTGGCTCCAACAGCATCCGCATGGAGCGCGCCCGCATCCCCGCCCACCTGACCTGCGAGGCCGGCCTGCTCGACCTGCCCGTGGAGGGCGGCAGCGTCGGCTCGAAGCTGCACAACAACCCGATGTACGCCGGCCGCGCCCCCGGCTTCTTCCACGGCGAACTGGCCGCCATCATGATCGGCACCGCGTACGCCGCCGCCGACGAGTACGCCCGCATCGTGGCCGCCCGCCCGCTCGTCCTGGAACCCGACCGCACCCGGGCCGACCTGCACGACTACCAGCGGCACCTGGGCGAGGCCCTGGGCACGATCCACACCGCCGAGGCCGCGCTCCAGCACACGGCACAGGAGTGGATGGAAACCTGCCGCCGCAACAGCACCGGCGAGGCGCCCTTCACGATGGCCGAGGACAACCGCCTCGCCCTGATGTTCCTGAACGCCGGACGCATGGCCTGGGACGTACTGCAGAACACCCTGTTCCGCACGGCGGGCTCCCGGCACGCCCGCGACGGCGAGCGGATGCAGCGCTACTTCCGGGACGCCGCCACGTACCTCACGCACGTCGGCCCCAGCATGGCCGAACCCCTCGCCCGGCGGGCCGGCTGCGACCGCCTCGGCCTGCCCTCCGCCCACATCCCACTGATCCCCTGACCGCGACAGCTCCCCGGCCCGGGGCGCGAAGCGCTCCGGACACCGGGAAAAGCGCCGCGACCACCAAGGGTCCCCGCCGATCTCGCGGGGTCCGCCACGCATGCTCCGGGCCCGACCGGGTACGCGAGCAACACCGCGGCCGGGCCAGATCATGTCCCGGAGCGGCCGCACGACCACCAAACCAGGGGATCTGCCATGGAGACACCCGCGAACGACAACACCACGCCCGCACAGCGGGCCCTGGACGCGCTCGCCGAGAACACCGAGGACACGTCGGCGCTGACCACGCTCGCGAGCAGCGACGTGCTCATCCCCGTGCCCGACGACGCGAGCGACGAGGACGCGACCGACCCCGCGGCGGTGGCTCTGCCCGTCCTGGAGCAGCCGGGCGGGGACACGGTGGTGCCCGTGTTCACTTCGGAGCTGGAGATGGCCGGACTGCTGCCATTCATCTCGCGCTACCGCGTGGTGCCCCTCGGCGCCCTCGCTGCGCAGTGGCCGGCCGACGACCTGTCGCTCTCCATAGACGGCAGCTCCGCCCACCGCCTCACGCTCACCTCGGAAGGAGTGCGCACCCTGCTGGCCCGCCCCCAGGGCTGACGGCCGGGACCTTGCAGGCTCTCAGGACTCCACCTGCGCGCCGAGCGTACGGGCCAGCGCGGCCCGCTGCAGCGGCAGCACCTCGGCGTGCAGGTCGCGGCCCTTGCGGGTCAGCGCGACATACACCCCGCGGCGGTCCTCCGCGCACATGGACCGCTCCACCAGGCCGTCCTTCTCCAGCCGGGCGATCAGCCGGGACAGCGCGCTCTGGCTGAGGTGGACCCGCCCGGCCAGGTTCTGCACCCGGCACTGGGCGCCCTCCTCGGGCGTAGCCGAGACGAGGATGTCGAGGACCTCGAAGTCACTCGCGCCCAGGCCGTAGGGATGCAGCGCGCGGTCGATCTCGCCCATCGTGCGCGCATGCGCCGACAGGATCTCCCGCCACCGTTCCTCGAGCAGCGCACCGGCCGTCTTCACCGCCATACTCGAACGGTAACACCGAACCCAAATTTTGTTTACCGTGCAATTACTGCGCCCGCATGCGGTCGCGGGACGGTCAGGCGGCCGGGTCCTGGAGCAGCCCGATCATGTTGCCGTCGGCGTCCTTCACGAAGGCGACGAGCCGGCCGCCGCCGACGTCCTGCACGTCCTTCAGCAGGTCCGCCCCGGCCTCCAGCAGCGCCTGCAGTGAGGCCGTGATGTCGGCCACGTGCCAGTAGGGGACCGGGCCGGTCATGCCCTTCGCGTGACCGTTGGGGTCGAGGCCGACGTCCTGCCCGGCGTCCTTGAAGCCGACGTAGTACGGCTCGTCCGCGTACGGCTCCACGCCGAGCAGCGCGCTGAACAGGGCCTTCGCCCGGTCGAGGTCCTTGACGGGGTAGATGATGGTCTGCAGTCCGCCGGTCATGGCGTTCTCCTCCGCGACGTGGGGACCGACGCCCTGTGCGCCGACGATTTCACGCTAGGGCGGGGGAGTAGGGCACGGCTTCTTCATTCCTGACCGGTTGGGCCGGATGGGCGCGGGATCCGCCCCGGGCGGCGACCGGCGCCGTCTCGCACCGGGTCCGGGAGCCCCACCGACTCCCGATGCGGCACCCCGGCGCACGCGAACTGCGCCTGTATTCCTGCGAGTTGCCGGGCGTCCCCGCCTCCGTCGTGGACGTCGGCGGCGCCGCCGGAGCGGTGCCGCCAGGCCGGGAGCGACCCCTTACGTCGAGTCCCGCTTCACCAGCTCTGTCGGCAGGATCACCGCCGCCGGGTCCTCGCCGCCGATCTGCGCCAGCAGCAACCGCACCATCTCGGCGCTGATGCGGTCGTAGGGCTGCCGGATCGTCGTCAGGGCGGGGGCCGACTCCGTCGCCGCGACGGAGTCGTCGAAGCCGCCCACGGACACGTCCTCCGGCACCCGGCGGCCCGCGCGGCGCAGCGCCGTCAGGGCGCCCTGCGCCATCAGGTCGGAGGCCACGAACAAGGCGTCCATGTCGGGGGCCTGCGCGAGCAGCCGATCGGCGCCTGCCTCGCCGCTGACCCGGCTGTAGTCGCCGGAGACGATGAGCCGCTCGTCGATCTCGACGCCCGCCTCCGTGAGCACCTCCTTGTAGCCGGCGAGGCGGTCGACTCCGCCCGGGGTGTCCAGCGGGCCGCTCACCATGCCGATCCGGCGGCGGTCCAGTGACAGCAGGTGGCGCACCATGTCGCGGGCGCCGTCCCGGTCGTCCGCGGCCACATAACTCACCTTGGAGCCGAGCCCCATGGGCTTGCCGCACTGGACCAGGGGCACCCCGGCCTCACGCAGCTCCTCGGCGACCGGGTCACCGGAGTGGCTGGAGACCAGCAGCACCCCGTCGACGTGACCCGCCGTGATGTACCGCGTGATGCGCCGCCGGTCGTCCTTCGTCCCCGCCAGCATCAGCAGCAGCGGGATGTCGTGCGCCGCCAGCGCCTGCGTGCAGGCGCTCAGCAGGACGTTGAAGTTGGGGTCCTCGAACAACCGCTCCTGCGGCTCGGTGAGCAGGAAGCCGACCGAGTCCGACCGCCCGGTGATCAGCGAGCGGGCGTGCCGGTTGACGACGTAACCCGTCTTGCGGATGGCCGCGTTGACCGCCTCCTGCGCGGCCGGGCTGACGTAGTGCCCGCCGTTGAGCACGCGCGAGACGGTGCCGCGCGAGACACCCGCCTCGCGCGCCACGTCGTGGATCGTCGGCGGCCTGCGGCGGCCACCAGTTTGGCTCATGGTCATGACTTTACGGCTCCGGAGAGCAGATCCAGGCTCCAGAACCGCTGGATGACCAGGAAGAGCGCGACCAGCGGAAGCACCGCGAGGAACGCGCCGGTGATCACCAGGGTGTACAGGGCGGGAGTGTTGGCGCCCTGCTCCAGCAGCGTGTACAGGCCGAGCGTGATCGGGAACTTCTCGTCGTCGCTGAGCATGATGTACGGCAGCAGGAAGTTGTTCCAGATCGCCACGAACTGGAACAGGAACACCGTCACCATGCCGGGGATCATCATCGGCAGCGCGATCCGGGTGAAGATCCGCCGCTCGCCGGCCCCGTCCACCCGCCCGGCCTCCACCACGTCGGCGGGCACCGCGGCGGCGGCGTAGATCCGCGAGAGGTAGACGCCGTACGGCGAGAGGATCTGCGGCAGCAGCACCGACAGGTAGAAGTCCGTCAGGTCGGCCCTGGCGAGCAGCAGGTACTGCGGGATGGCGAGGATCACCGGCGGCATCAGCACACCCGCCAGCAGCACGTTGAAGATCGTCTCGCGGCCCCGGAAACGGTAGGTCGCGAGCGCGTAGCCGCTGAACGCCGACACGCAGGTCGACAGCAGGGCGCCGAGACCGGCGTACAGGGCGGAGTTGCCCATCCACTCCCAGTACAAGCCGCCGCGGTAGGCGCTGAGGTCGGAGACGTTGTCGGCGAAGCCCGTGCCCGGCAGGAAGGTGAACGTAGAGAACAGCTCGCTGCCGGACTTGGTGGCCGCGATGACCACCCAGGCGACCGGCAGCAGGCAGTAGACCGCGCCGAGCACCAGCGTGACCGTCGGGAGCAGCGCGATGCGGCGGCGGCCCTGGGCGGTCCCGGGCGTGCTGCCCGCCGCCGGCTCAGCCTTGCCGAGGGCGAGAGAACTCATCGGGCCGTCTCCTGCTTCTGACGTCGGTTCGCGGCCCGCAGGAACCCGAAGGACAGCAGCAGCGTGGCGAACGCGATGATCGTGGCCTCGGCCGCCGCCGCGTGGATGTCGCCGTTGCGGAAGGCGTCCCCGTACACCTTCATCAGCGGACTCCACGTCTCGGACACGGAGTTGGTGAGCGGCTTGAGGGTCGTCGGCTCATTGAACACCTGGAGCGTCGCGATGGGCCCTTGTTCCACAGGTCCACGACCTTGTCCATGCCGGGCGTCCAGGTCCAGTACGTCAGTGAGACCGGACCCGACTGGGTCCCGCTGTCGTCGTCGGAGCCGCAGGCGGCGAGGGCGGTGGCGCCGAGCGCGACGGCGACGGCGGAAGTCACGAGGCGACGGCGCTTCGTGTACGGCATGGATCTCTCCCCTGACCTGGGCCCCCGCCTGCTGCGGGAACCTGCCCTGCAGATGTGCGCTGACTGGGCCCCGCCCGTCGCGAGACCCTGCCAAAGCGTCTGTGAGCGTTCACAGTAGAGAAACAGTCAGGACACTTGTCAATGGTTGTTGCTGTGCGGTTATGTTGGGCTCCGCCACGGTGCCGCTGTGTGTGCACGTTCCCATATGATCGATCACCCGGGAGAGATTCCATGCCGGAGACCACCCCGAGGGGCCTCACCAGGCTCGCCTTCGGTGGGGACTACAACCCCGAGCAGTGGCCGGAGAGCGTCTGGCACGAGGACGTCCGGCTGATGCGGGAGGCCGGCGTCACCATGGTGAGTGCCGGAATCTTCTCCTGGGCGCTGCTGGAGCCCGCCCCCGGGGCGTACGACTTCGGCTGGCTCGACCGGGTCCTTGATCTGCTGCACGAGAACGGCATCCGCGCCGGCCTCGGCACGCCCACGGTGGCGCCGCCCGCCTGGTTCTACCGCGCCCACCCCGACGCGCTGCCGGTGACGGCGGAGGGCGTGCGCTACGAGTTCGGCTCCCGTGCCGCGATCTGCCACAGCAACGCGGACTACCGCGCGGCGGCGGCCGCCATCACCACGAAGCTCGCTGAGCGCTACGGCGACCACCCGGCCCTGGCGATGTGGCACGTGCACAACGAGTACGGCGTCCCCGTCTCGGCCTGCTACTGCGACTCCTGTGCCGCCCACTTCCGCCGCTGGCTGGAGGCGGTGTACGGGACGGTCGACGCCGTCAACGAGGCCTGGGGTACGGCCTTCTGGGGCCAGCGGTACGCCGGCTTCGAGCAGATCAACCCGCCGCGCGTGACGCCGACGGTCGGCAACCCGGCCCAGGCGCTGGACTACAAGCGGTTCGCCGACGCCACCATGCGCGAGAACTTCCGTATGGAGCGGGACATCCTGCACCGCCTCTCGCCGGGCGTCCCTGTCACCACCAACTTCATGACGGCCCTGAGCCAGTGTGACTCGGTCGACTACTGGGCCTGGGGCCGCGAGGTCGACATCGTCACCAACGACCACTACCTGATCACCGACGGCCGCCGTACCCACGTCAACCTCGCGATGGCCGCCGACCTCACCCGCTCGGTGGCCCAGGGAGCGCCCTGGCTGCTGCTGGAGCACTCCACATCGGGCATCAACTGGCAGCCCCGCAACCCGGCCAAGGCCCCCGGGCAGATGGCTCGCAACTCTCTCACGCACGTGGCGCGCGGCTCCGAGGGCGCCATGTTCTTCCAGTGGCGGCAGTCCCGGCGCGGCGCCGAGAAGTTCCACTCGGCGATGGTCCCGCACGGCGGCACGGACACCCGCGTGTGGCGTGAGGTCGTCGAACTCGGCGCCTGCCTGGACAGGTTGGCGCAGCTCCGCGACACCCGCACCGAGGCCGACGTGGCGATGCTCTGGGACTGGCACTCCTGGTGGGCGCAGAGCATGGCCTGGCGGCCCAGCGAGGACCATGACGCCCGCGAACGCGCCGACGCCTTCTACGAGACCCTCTACGACCGCCACCTCACCGTCGACTTCGCCCACCCGGAAGCCGACCTGTCGGCCTATCCCCTCGTCGTCGTACCGGCGCTCTACCTGATGACGGAGGCGGCCGGGAAGAACCTCACGGAGTACGTCGAGAACGGCGGCACCCTCGTCGTCTCCTACTTCTCCGGCATCGTCGACGAGCACGACGCCGTGCATGAGGGCGCCTACCCGCGCCCGCTGCGGGACGTACTCGGCCTGACGGTCGAGGAGTTCTCGCCGCTGCTGCCCGGCGAGCGGGTGCGCGTCACCGGACCGGACGGCTCCGAGCTAGTGGTGTGTCGCTGCTTAATTACGGTGTGTCTGGTTGGGAGGTTGGTGTCTGGCAGATTCCTTCCCCTTTGCCAGACAGGGCT
>NZ_JACTVI010000165.1 GCF_014495685.1 Streptomyces sp. TRM68367
TGGCAGTTCACCAAGTACGGACTGGTCGTGACTGCCGTGACCGTCGCTCTGTCCCTGGTCTACGTGTGGCTGCGCTACTTCGCCCTCGCCTGACCTGGCCGGGAACGCCAACACGGGAACCGGAGGACGCTGAGCTGCTCAGTGCCGTTGCCACCAACTCTTGTGCTGTGGCGGTCGCTTCAGGCCGGAGGACTCCAGGATCCCCTGGCACACCGTGTTGTCGATGCGCTGTCCCAGGCGGTCAAGGACGTCCGAGCCGCATACCAGCGTTCCTCTCACGATCGAACGGCGGGCGCCGTTGTCGAGTGCGTGCCACAGCAGCGGGTTGGCGACCAGGACCCGCGGGTCCAGGACGAGTCGTTCACCTTGTGTGTCACGCAGAACGAGGCGCTGTGCCACACCCTCGGACATGTGGACCGTCGCCAGGCGATCCGTGCGCACGCGTTGGCAGGTGAAGAGGCCCCGTGCTTCCCATTCGTGCTGCTCGGCCCTGACCCTGGGCGGCGTCAGGACGATGAGAAGCAGCCCGCTCGCCACCGCCCACGACACGAAGTGCCCGACGGTGGGTTCCATCAGGCACAGATCCAGCAGTGCCAGGGCAGTGAACAACAGTGCCCCGCTGACAACGGCACTGCGCAGTTCCGGTGCCCAAGTCCGGTCATGAATCACGTTGGCGGTCGCCGGACGAGAACCCCTCGGCGAGCCGTGGTGGCCGTGACGCCGTCTCATGCTCCAAGACTAGAAACCGCACCGGCAGTTGTCTGCGCCCGTGACACGACCGGGTGATGGCGACCGGGCACCGGAGCGCCACCCATGACGGGTTCCGCGGCCCAGCTGCGAATCGTGCCCAGCTTGCCGTGAGCTGGTGGCCGGGGCACTGGGTGTTGTAGCCCGTCGCGGTGGCCGTGGATGGTCGGGAAGCTCAGCCAGCTGCGGCCGCTGACCCCGACGTGAGCGTGGTGGTGGCGGTCGGGCTCACGCCGTACTGGCCGAGCTTCCACGCCGCGGGGGCAAAGCAGTCGGTGACTCGGACCTCGCAGGTTCCGCGGTGGCATCGCCGCTCACGGAGGCGTCCGCGGGACGGTGACTCGCTCACGGCCAGTCAGCGCCGCCTGCCGCTCGGCGGCATCTCCTGCTCGCTGAGCATCTCCTGCCGCCGCGCCGTCTCCGCTGTACGGTCAGGCGGCGCGATCGCGCGTCCGGGGCGAGCCCTCAGGTCCGCTGCACGACACGCGCCGGAGGTGCGGGTCGGTCTCGTCGCGAAGGACGGGCGCCGGACCGGTCAGGGCGCCGCCGATGCCCTCAGCAGGCCTGGACGACCCGGTTTCGGCGGGCTGGCGGTAGTGCAGTAGCCGTGCCGACCGGCGGACCAGCCGCCAGGCGGCGACCAGCGCCACAACCGGCACGGTCAGGCGTAGCGCGCCGGCCGCGATCCCCACGGGCAGGAGTGCGGCCACGAGGACCGTCGCTCCGGTGCTGAGGGCCCAGGCGACAGCGGTCAGCAGCGAGAACGCGACCGAGACCGGCACCCCACCGAGACCCCAGGCTTCAGGGTCCACGTCCGTGTCGAAGGTGTCCACGCGGGCGGCGCCCGCCGCGACCAGCAGCCAGAAACAGACGACCACGACGAGGGCGGTGGTGAACAGGATCGTCGGCAGGCCCGTGGCAGCCTCCACAAACGCCCGCACGTCCCAGCCCCTCTCCCGTTCAGGGCATGCGTCCATCGCGCACGGCTCCCCGGCCGACTCCGGCCCGGACACCTGCCGATGTCCGGCACCGGAACCATCCACCGTGCTCCCAGCACGTCATGCTGCACGACGGCACCCAGCCCATGCATTGCCGTGTCCCGGCAGTGTTCATGAGGGTCTGCATGCCGGTCAGCCGCTGAGAAACCGTCACCGGCGCATCAGGAATCCGGGAGGGCGACGTGACGGACCGGGAGATTCCCGAGCGGTATCTCGGGGCAGCAGTCCCGGCGAGCGGACAAGTGAGTGCGGCGCCCGGTCGGCGGCTGCCCCTGAGGGCGCACGGGTCGTTTGGTGCGGTATCCACGGGCACCGGATAGTGTCACCATGACGAGATGACGGATCCGACGAACAACCCGACCAGCCCGACCGACCCGCGCAGCACGGACAACGTGGTGAACTCGCAGCAGGCCACGGCCTGGAACGGCTACGAGGGCCGGCACTGGGCCGACCACCAGGACCGCTACGACGCCCTCAACGACGGTGCCAACGTCCCCCTCCTCGAGGCGGCGGCCCTCACACCGACCGACCGTGTCCTCGACATCGGCTGCGGCAACGGCCGCGTCACCCGCCTCGCCGCAGGCCGCGCCGCGTACGCCCTGGGCATCGACCTGTCGGCCCCCATGCTGGAGCGGGCCCGGGCGAGCGCCGCCGCCGAATCCGTCGGCAACGTGGACTTCGTACAGGCCGACGCGCAGGTGTACGGCTTCGAGGAGGCCGCCTTCGACGCCGCCGTCAGCCGCTTCGGCGTCATGTTCTTCGCCGACCCGGTCGAGGGATTCGGCACCATCGGACGAGCCCTGCGCCCCGGCGGACGTCTCGCCTTCGTCTGCCCGCAGGACTTCGGCCGCATGGACCAGTCCACCGTCTTCGCGGCGATCGCGGAGCACGTACGGCTGCCCGATCTGTCACAGTCCACCGGCCCGAGCCCGCTGGCTTTCGCCGACCCCGGCCACACCGGACGGGTCCTGGCGGACGCCGGCTTCGGCGACGTGGCCGTCGAGGACATCGAAGCGCCCCAGCACTGGGGCAGGGACGCCCAGGACGCCGCCCGCTTCCTCTTCGGCTTCGGACCGCTGCGCCACTGGCTGCGCGAGGCGAACGCCGATTCTGTCGCGGAGGAGCGCGCGCGGCAGGCCGCGGCGGACGCCTTCCGCGCGTATCAGGGCGCCACCGGCGTGCGGCTGATGGGCCGCTACTGGCTCGTCACCGCCGTGCACCCGTGATCATGAGCCGCGCGGCGGATGACCGTCAGGCGGGCGACGTCAGTCTCGGGCTGAACGAGTCCAGCGCCCGGATCCACAAGACGCTCTGCGGTGGCCGGAAACGGCCCCCACGAAAAGGGCCCCCACAGGCTCTCGCCTGTGAAGACCCTTCGCACTGTCGGGACGACAGGATTTGAACCTGCGACCCCTTGACCCCCAGTCAAGTGCGCTACCAAGCTGCGCCACGTCCCGGTGCGGCTCCCCGGCCGTGGGCCGGGTGAACACGCAGGTAAACCCTACCTCATACGCGCGACGGGCTCCGGCTCGGGGTCAGCCGCCGGGGCCACCGGACGTGCCGCGCGGCCGACCGGGACCAGCAGCGCCGCCAGGGCCGCGGCCAGGCACAGCAGGGCGAGCACGGCGCAGGCGAGCGCGCCCAGTGCGGCACCGGCGGTGAGCAGCGCCTTGGCGCCCAGCACCGGATCCAGCATGTGGGGCAGGGGCAGCACCGAGCCGTAGACGAACATGCCGGCCCGTCTCAGTCGACCGGCGGCGTCCCGTGCGTGTGGAAGGACTCGATGGTCTTCAGGCCCCAGGCCTGCCCCTTGGCGCGCTCGGCCTTTGTTGCCGCAGTTCTGACGGTCACTCACCTCGGGCTGGTCGACCGCCACTTGGAGGAAGAGGTAGTCGACGTCGGCGCGCGGGTCGGGCGAGGCCGACACCACGGCCACCTTGCTGGTCAGCGGGTGCGCCCCGCCCAGGCCGTCGAGCTGGCGCGGGTCGGGGCTGCCCATGATCCGCAGCAGGCCGTCGCGGGCGGCGGGGTCGGCGGGCAGGTCCCCGGCCAGGAAGTAGGCGCCCTTGGAGGTGCCGCCGCGCATGAGCATGCAGGGCACGGTCACGACGGCCCACCGTCCGGTACGCAGTCGTCGTACGACCGGCAGGTCACGCCCAGCTGGACGAGCTTCTCGCGCAACCCGTGGCGGTCCAGGCGTACGCCCTGCTGGACCGGGCGGATGCCGGGGCCGAGGAGCCCGGTGCGGTCCATGGCCTCGTGCACGGTGACGACGCCGTACGCGGCGACGGCCTCGACGTCCTTCAGGGCCGCCTTCGGCGGGTTGGTGACGATCACGCCGCTCATGCCAGCTCCTTGGTGACCTGCGGGTAGAAGCGCATGTAGGCCTCGGCCATGGCCTTGTGCGGCAGGCCCAGGCTGGGTCCCGCGTTGCGCCCGAGCTGGACGCGGCGGCGGACGGCGAGGTCGGTGTAGTAGTACCTTGCGCTTGATCTCCCCCACCTCGGTGATGTCGAGCAGGTCCTCGGGGCGCAAGCCGCCCATCTCCGGAGCCGTACGGTGGGCGGCCGGGTGGTCGCCGTCGTAGGGGTCCCCGCCGCCGGGCGGGTGAGCACGACGTCGGGCTGCGTCTCGCGGTGGACGGTGACGAGTCGGTCGGTCAACTCGGGGGTGGGGAGCAGCGGATGATCGCCGGCGTCGAAGAAGCGGACCTCGGCCGCCCCGGGCGGCGGCCGCCGCGCGATCGCTCCGCCGGCCCGCCAGACGAAGTCACCCGCGTGGGCGGTGACGACGAGGGTGGATCGTGGGGTAGCGGGCGGCTGGGCGTGCGTCATCGCTGAGATCGCTCCTCTTTCAGGCGGTTCGCCTTCGGGGCGCTGCAGCCTGTGTCGGCGTCGGTCGTCGCGCCGGGCGTCAGTCGCGCAAGGCGGCGATCACGCTGGTGAGATGGGCGCGGACGGCCGCCTCGGCCGCCTGCGGGTCCCTGGCCCTGATCGCCTCGATGACGGTCAGATGCTCGTTCAGGGATTGCTGCGGGCGCCCCGGCCGCAGCGCCAACTGGAAGCGGTGGCGAACCAGTTGGGCGTTGAGCCGCTCCAGCAGCTCGACGGCCGTCCGCTGGCCGGAGAACTCCCGGATCCGGGCATGCAGTTCGTGGTTGAGGTCGGAGTAGGTCAGCGGCTCGCCGTCGGCCACCGCCTTGGACATCGCCGTGCCCAGGTCGGTCAGTGCGGTCAGTTGGTCGTCGTCGGCCGCGACGGCCGCCTTCGCCGCGCACAGCCCTTCGAGGGCCATCCGGCACTCGGTGATCTCGACCGCCTCCTCCACGGTCACCACCCGCACCCGCGAACCCCGGTTGCGGATCCGCTCGACCAGGCCCTGGGCCTCCAGGTCGATCAGCGCCGCCCGGATGCTGGCCCGTGTCACACCGAACTGCTCGGCGAGTTCGTTCTCCACCAGCCGCTGGGCCGGCGCCATCTCGCCGTGCAGGATCGCCTGCCGCAGCTGCGCGCATGCATGCTGTTTGGCCTGCTCTCCGGTGCTCGGACGGGCTTGGTTCGGCATCGCTGCCCTCCCTGAGTGAGTGCGTGTCGAACGTAAATCTAGCCAAACAAGATTGTCAACAATTTTGTCCAGGACATTGCGCACGCCCATGCCCTCGGGCACTGCGCTCAGAGAGCGGCCGTCGCCGGTTCCGCGCCCTCGTACGCCGCCCGCAGTACGGCCAGCACGCCGCCCCCGGTGACCTTGCGGGGGTTGGCGTACGACTCCCCCGCCGTACGTTCGGCCGCGTCCGGCAAGTCAATCTCCGCCAGGCCGAGTTCGGCGAGGGAGCGGGGTGCGCCCAGGCCCACGGCCAGGTCCCGCAGGGCGCGCGGGGCGTCGTCCGCGTCCAGGGCGCGGGCCACGGTGGCGGCGGCCTGCGGGGCGGCGGGTGTGTTGTAGGCCAGGGCGTACGGCAGGACCACGGTGTGGGTCTCGGCGTGCGGGAGGCCGAAGGTGCCGCCGAGGACGTGGCACAGCTTGTGGTGCAGGCCCATGGTGGTGGCGCCCAGGCAGGAGCCGCACAGCCAGGCGCCGTACAGGGCGCGGCTCCTGGCCTCCAGGGACTCAGGGCCGGCGGCCACCTCGGGCAGTGCCCGCGCCATCGCCCGGACGCCCTCCTCGGCCAGCAGCGCGATGAGGGGCGAGGTGTCGGGGGCGTACAGCGCCTCGACGGCGTGGGCGAGCGCGTTGACGCCGCTGGTGACGGAGAGCGGCACGGGCAGGGAGAGGGTGAGGCCGGGGTCGTAGACGACGCTGCGGGGCAGCACGGCCGGGTTGCGGCCGGTGCGTTTGACGCCGTGTTCGGTCAGGCCCCAGACGGGGGTCATCTCCGAGCCGGAGTAGGTGGACGGCACGGCGATCAGCGGCAGGCCGGTGCGCAGGGCGATCGCCTTGCCGAGGCCGATCGACGAGCCGCCGCCCACCGCGACGATCCCGTCGGCGCCGGCCGCGTGGGCCACCTCGACGGCCCGGTGGGCGACCTCGGCGGGTACGTGCATGCGGGCCCCGTCGTGCAGGCCCGCGCAGGCCGGCCCCAGCGCGGCGGCGACGGCCCGCGCGGTGTCCGCGCCGCGGCTGCCGCAGATCACCAGCAGCCGGCGCAGCCCGAGCCGTTCTGCCTCGCCGGGCGTCGCGGACACCGCGGCGCCGGGCCGGAAGACGACCCGGGTGGGCAGGGCCTCGTAAGAGAAGTTCAGCGTCACGAGGGCTCCAGTACGAGGTCGAAGCGGGCGTGCCGGAAGGGGGTCGCCACCCCGAACTCCCGGGCCAGCGACGGGTCGTCGGTCGGCGCGAAGTCGTGCACGAGGCTCTGCTTGACGGCGAACACCGCGTCGGAGTCCAGGTGGGCGCCGCCCGCGACGAAGATGTGCGTGGTGACCGGGGTGTGCTCCGGGGCCGAGGCGATGAAGTGGATGTGGGCGGGACGGTAGGGGTGGCGACCGGTGGCCCGGAGCAGGTCGCCTACGGGTCCGTCGGTGGGGATCGGGTAGGGGCTCGGCACGCAGGTGCGGAACCAGAAGCGGCCCTCGGCGTCCGTGGTGAACAGGCCGCGGCCGTTGCCCGGCGGCTGTACGTCCGGCCGCTGCACGTCGTAGAAGCCGTGCGCGTCGGCCTGCCACACGTCGAGGCGGGCGCCGGGCAGCGGGGTGCCGTCCCGGGACAGGACCCGGCCGCTGACCACACAGGGCTCGCCGTCGCCCACCAGGTCGATGCTCGCGCCGAGTTCCCGCACGGGCGACTCGGTCATGTGGAACGGTCCGAGGACCGTGGACTCGGTGGCACCGGACGCGTGGTCGCCGTTGATGGTCTCGAGGAGCATCGACAGCCCGAGGACGTCCGACAGGAGGACGAACTCCTGCCGGGTGTCGGTGCAAGCCTGCCCGGTCGCCGTGAGGAAGCCGATCGCCCGCTCCCACTCCTCGCGGGTCAGGCGGGTCTCGCGCGCGAAGGCGTGCAGATGGCGGATCAGGGCGGTGAGCAGGTCGCGCAGCCGGGGGTCCGCGGTGCCGTTCAGGCTGTGCACGGCCTCGTCGGTGACCGTGGTGTCAGTGGCGTCGGTGGTCATGGCGGCTCCCTGCCCGGTAGGCACGTCACCCATGTCCACCGTACGCACAGTCACGTCATCGGCGTCAGGTCCCGGCAGGGGCTGCCGTCGTTCCCCGGATCTCCAGCGTGGGCGCGGCGAGGTGCACCTGCCCCTCTCCCCCGGCCCGCTCGAAGCGGTCCAGGAGGCAGCGGGCGGCGCGGCGGCCGACCTCGTGGCTCGCGCTGTCGACGGTGGTGAGCCAGACGTGGCGCAGCCGGGAGATGCTCGTGTTGTCGTAGCCGACCACGGACACGTCGTGCGGGACCCGCAGGCCCAGCTCCTCGGCCGCCGACAGGGCGCCGACGGAGGCGATGTCGTTGACGGCGAACACGGCGGTGGGGCGGTCGGGGCGGCTGAGCAGGCGGACGGTGGTGCGGTAGCCGCCCTCCTCGGTCATGTCGCTGGGTTCGACGAGCGCCCCGTCCGCGAGGCCGTGGGCGCGCATGGCCGCCTCGAAGCTGCGGCGGCGCAGGTCGCCGACGGCGCCGTAGCCCGCGATGTGCGCGATCCGGCGGTGGCCGAGGCCGATGAGGTGCTCGGTGACCAGCCGGGCGCCGTGCTCGTCGTCGCCGGCGACCCGGTCCACGCCGGGCGGCACCGGCTCGTGGGCGCCCGCCAGCACGACCGGCATCCGCTCGGCGACCGCCCCGAGCGCGGCCGGGTCGGGCAGCGTGCCGACCACCACCAGGCCGTCGACCCCGAGGTGCAGGAGCGGACCGGTGGGGTCCTGGCCGGTGCGGCGGTTGAGGCGGGCGTCGGCCAGCAGCATGTGCAGGCCGCCCGCGTACAGCAGGGAGTTCAGGCCGTCGAGGAGGTCGACGAACCAGGGGTTGCGCAGGTCGTTCATGAGGACGCCGACCGTGCGGGTGCGCTGCTCGCTGAGGCTGCGCGCGGCGGCGTTCGGCCGGTAGCCCAGCTCCCGGACAGCCCGCAGCACCGCCTCCCGCTTCTCGGGGCGCACCTGGCCGGAGCCGCGCAGCACCAGCGACACCAGCGACTTGGACACGCCGGCCCGGTCGGCCACGTCGCGGATCGTCGGCGGTCTCATGCCTGGACCGTTCCATGGGCCGTTCCCCCTTGTCAAAGAGTTGACACAGTGGTGAAACGGCGCCCACTGTGGGCGAGACAGTTCTGGAACGGTCCAAAGAGGGGCTCTCATGGTGGACAGGCTCGGTGTCGCCGTCGTCGGATTCGGCTGGATGGGCCGGGTGCACACCCAGGCGTACGCGCGCGTGCCGCACCACTATCCGCAGCTGCCCCTGCGCCCGGAGCTGGTGACGGTCGCGGAGGAGGTGCCGGGCCGGGCCGAGGAGGCCGCCGCGCAGTTCGGGTTCGCCTCGACGACCCGCGACTGGCGCGAGGTGGCCGCCGACGCGCGCGTGCGGGCGGTCAGCATCACCGCCCCGAACTTCCTGCACCGCGAGATCGGCGTGGCGATGGCCGAGGCCGGCAAGCACATCTGGATCGAGAAGCCGGTGGGGCTCACGGCCGAGGACGCCCGGGCCGTCGCCGGCGCGGTCGCCAAGGCCGGCGTCCAGGGCGCGGTCGGCTTCAACTACCGGGGCGCGCCTGCCGTGGAGGCGGCCCGCGAGCTGATCGCCTCCGGTGAGATCGGCACGGTCACGCATGTGCGGATCCGGTTGTTCAGCGACTACGCGGCCCACCCCGACGGCGCGCTGACCTGGCGGTACGAGCGGGAGCGCGGCGGCAGCGGCGTGCTGGGCGACCTGGCCTCGCACGGCGCGGACCTGGCCCGCCATCTGCTCGGCGACATCGACTCCCTGACCGCCGACACGGCGATCTTCCTGTCCGAGCGGGCCCGCTCCGTGGGCGCCACTGCGGGGCACACGCGCGCGTCCGGCGGCGAACTCGGCCCGGTCGAGAACGAGGACTACGTCAGCTGCCTGCTGCGCTTCGCCTCCGGCGCCCGCGGCGTCCTGGAGGCCTGCCGGGTCTCGGTGGGCGAGCAGAACAACTACGGCTTCGAGGTGCACGGCACCAGGGGCGCGGTGTTCTGGGACTTCCGCCGCATGAACGAGCTGGGCGTCAGCCGCGGCACGGCCTACCAGGACCAGCCCGTGAGCACCGTGTACGTCGGCCCCGGCGCCGGCGAGTTCGCGGCCTTCCAGCCGGGCGCGGCGAACGCCATGGGCTACGACGACCTCAAGGTCATCGAGGCGGCCCGCTTCCTGCGCTCGATCGCCGAGGGCGCCCCGCACGGAGCCACCCTGGCGGACGCCGTGCGCAGCGCGGCCGTACTGGAGGCGATGGCGCGCTCGGCGCAGTCCGGTGCCTGGGTGACCGTCTAGTGGTGTGTCGCTGCTTAATTACGGTGTGTCTGGTTGGGAGGTTGGTGTCTGGCAGATTCCTTCCCCTTTGCCAGACAGGGCT
>NZ_JACTVI010000166.1 GCF_014495685.1 Streptomyces sp. TRM68367
CAAGAATCCGACGCCTCCCTGATCCTCGGAACCGAACAACGAATCGCTCTTGACCTTCACTGGGCAGGAGCCGTGCGACAGCCTCGCCGCCGTCGCGCGGACGTTGCGAAACCCCCGGCGGACGCGGGCGGGGGTGAGGCGGCGGGGCTCGGCGGGTCGTTCCCAGGGGCGGCGCATGTCCTCGGCGAGGGGGCGAGCGAGGCGGAGCTGGGTGTGGGCGGCGATGACGAGCCAGGTCCACAGATCGGCGCTGTCGGCGTGGCGGACCTTCGGTGCCGTCCAGCCGAGGGTCTGTTTCATGAGCCTGAACGTGTGCTCGAGATCGAATCTGCGGAGGAACGACTGCCACCAGCGGTCCACGTCCGCAGGTGTGGCGCCGACGGCCGAGGACCACAGCCAGACGGGTTTCGGGTCGCGGTCGCCCGGCAGGCGCTCGACCTGCAGCCGCATCAACGTGCCGTGCAGGATGGGCAGTTCCTCGTGCGCGTGGTCCAGCCATGGGCCTCGGTGGGTGAGCCGGGGGTGCATCCGGTCCCAGGCCATCACCTCGGCTGTGCCGTAGCGGGTGGTGTCCGTGACCGTGGTGACCTCGGGTTGGTGCCAGCTGTCGGGCTTGGCGAAGGTGAGGACGCCGCCGTGCCGGCGGGGCCGCCCGCCCTTCGGGCCGGAACGCGCGGGGCCTGGGTCGCGGAGCATGACCCGGTCCGAGCGCAGGCGCCCGAGCAGCATCACCGGCAGGTCGGCCAGGGCGTGGGAGAGGTAGGTGACGTCGTAGCCGGCATCCATCACGATGAGGATCTCCGGGTCGCCCGGCCGCCAATGCCCGGCCTGCGTCAACCGCTGCACGACATCGCGCAGTTGGGCGGCGGTGGCGAGCGTCGCGTCGTCGGCGGGTCCCAGGCGCACGGCGTCCAGCAGCGCGACCCAGGAGGTGCGGCCGGACTCCAGCGCGGCAACGAATGAGTACGGCCAGCCCGGCACGAACTGGTCCGTCTTGCGGTCGCCACGTCCGTAGACGTGGCAGAACAGCCGGTCGTCGCTGGTCGGAGCATCGGGGCGGAGCCAGTTGCTCACGTCCACGGCCAGCACGATCCGGCCGTCGGCCGCCTTCGGCAGCGGCAGACCGGCCAGCGTGCGGCGAAGGCGCGTCGGCTCCAGCCAGCCGCGGTCCAAAGCCGCGTACAGCGCACCGTGCCCACGCCGGTGCTCGACCGCCAGCGACAGCTCAACCAGCGTCTTCACCGGCCCGTCCGCGCACAACACCGCATCAGTGAGCTCGAAGAGCGCATCCGCGCGAGCGTAAAGGCATTCGTAGAACTCGACCCGAAAGCGGGACAACACGTCCAACGCCTCACCTGCGGGCGCGTCGACAGACAGACTCATACACAGCGGCCGTTCTCTTGTGCTCCGTGATTCGACATCTCGAAGCGTGGAGAACGGCCGCCTCCGCTGTCCCGGAAAGAACCGCAGATCAGCAGGTCGGGTGACCTGCCACGTTAAACGCCAAGCTGAGCAGGAGGCGCTCTACCTGGCCACCTTCGGTGAACCGGTGCGACGTGACCAGAGGATGCGCGAACTCGCGCTGAGCGGCAAGGCCATGGGGGGCCTAGCGCACCTGCCCCAGCCGTATGTGCTGGCCGGTTTCGTCATGGACCATCCCACCCGGGTGTGCGTCAAAACCACTCCCGTGTCCGCGGAACTGCCGGTGCTGCGTACCGCCAACGAGCAGCACTTCGGTTACGTCTACCCTGCGGGCTTCGCCCTGACCGTTTCCGCCCGGGTCGAGCGGGACGGTCAGTACGTGCACCTGATGCGGGCGCTCGCCGACCCGGACAGCGACGCTCTCCTTGGCGACCATCCGGTCCTGCTTGACTTCCTCACCACCTGCCACCCCGAGTCGGTCTTCTGTTTCGACGACGGCGACGGACCGCCTCTCGATGTGACGTGCTTCGAGAGCTTGGGCGATCTGGCCCGGTGCGCGGCGGCCTACCGCGATGCCCAAAGCTTGGACGGCTGGGACGCGGTGCCTGTCATGGTCAAAGACATGGCCAGCACGGAATCCCGGAACTCCCTGATGTTCCTCGGCTCGGCAGCCGACCCGCAGACCCAGCCGATCCCCCGGGGACTCCTCCTGGCGGCGCCGGAGGTGGAGGAGGAGGACTGCGGCACCGCGTCCGGGACCATTAACGTCCCGGTTGTCTGCAACCTGGCCCACTCCAGCCTCGTCGCCTGGTTCTCCGGCCGCGGATCCGTGCTACTCCATGATGGTGATCCGTGCGGATTCAAGGTGCCCGCCTTCCGCTTGGACACCGTCGAGGTGCTTCCCCGGGTGCCGAGCCGGTCCCTGTTTCCACGAGTCCTGCTCGGGTCGCGGACGCTGATCTGTGACGAAGGACGGTGGCAGGAGAGCGACGTCGACACAGGGCAATGGGCAGACGACGTTCGCCTTCGTTTCCAGCTGGACTAGGCCGATTGCGCCTCCTTAACGGGCGGGCGAGGTGGCGCTGACCTCAGGGCGGCCGACGGGCGTGGGGGGCTCAGGACTTGCGTTGAGCAGCAGGGCCAAGAGCGTTGCCACGGCCACGCCTGAGCCGATGGCGACCAGGTCTCCTCGGGAAGGCGGTCCGTTGTGGGTGCGCGCCGGGATCACACCCCGACTGGCGGAGCCTAAAGCAGGCGGCCGACGCCTCGGTGGTTCCGGTTCCCGCGCGGCTTACCTCTCCTCATCCGATCGTCGCCGCGCTCAGAGACATGGAGGAGCGGCTCTGATCCGCCGATTGCTGATGATCAACGCACGAGTTGAGTTCCCCACCACCCGACCATGATCAACCATCCAACCCCACGTCTCACCGCCAACCGTGCGCGAACTCGTTGCATTTGACGTTCGGCCCCGACTCATCTCGCGCTGGAGTTGAACGTCAAGGTCACAGCAGGTACGAGAAGCGCAGTGCCCCGCCCTCCTCGCGGTAGCGGCCCCGGCCGCGCTTTCCGTAGGGGTTGGGGAGCATCTGGATGGCCATCTTGTGAGGGGTGAGGGCGTGTGTGACCACCAGGAGGCGCCAGCGGTCGTTGCCCGCGTGCTGGCGGGCCGCGCGGACCTCGCTTTCTCCCAGCTCGAAGCGGCCGCCTTCGCCCCCGGTCGCCTTCACTTCGTACAGGTAGGGCCGGCTGCCGGAGCCGACCCGGAAGTCGAAGCCGAGGCCGTCGTCGCCGGACGGGCCGGGGAAAACTTTGCGGCGGTTGCCCGACACCCAGCCGGTCTCGTCCATGCGGTCCGGGTAGCACGCACACAGCCACTGGTACGCGTACCACTCGCCCACGTAGCCGATGGCCTCCCGCTGGGCCGTGGTCAGCCCGCTGTCCGTGCCGCCCCCGTACCGCCGCCCGCGCGTGTGACTGCTGGCCTGGGTGCGCCCGGTCTGGGGACGGGGGTCCGTGAAGCGGAGCGGCCCGGCGGCGGTGATGCCCGGCGCCGAGCCGCTCTGCAGTACCCGGTCGAGTTCGCGGGTGAGGGCGGTGAAGTCGCCTGAGTGCACGTCGAAGTCGCGGCCGCCGACGGAGATCGACCGCCGTTTGCGCTCCCGTTCGCGGCGCTCGTGTTCCGCCGCGTTGCGCACCCGGTCCAGGTCGCCCTCGGACAGCCCGTGCCGTTCGGGATCCGTCGCCATCGCCATCCCGTCGGGCCACTGGCCGAGGGCCACAAGCCAGCCGACGACGTCGGTGGGGGACAGGGGTCGGAAGTCCAGCGCGCCCGCGGCTTCCAGCCGCGCGGTGACCTCCTCGGCGGGCTCGACTCCGGTCAGGGCCGTGGGCAACGGGTGTCCGGCAGCCCTGACCAGGACCGCGAGGTCGGCGGCCAGGCCGGTGATCGTACGGAGGTTCGCGCCGCGTACTTGGTCAGGGGCGGGCAGGCTTTCGCCCGACCGGGGCAACGGCACCGCGCGGCCCAGGCGCAGCGCCAGCTGCTCCTCCACGTGCGCCTCCAGGCTCCCCGTGTCGGCCGTGTCCACGGTGTACCTCCATGCCTCCGGCGCGGTGATCCAGTCCAGGGCCCGGACCGAGGGCCAGTCGGGCATCGGACGGCGCGCGTCAAAGTCCTCCAGCACCGCCCAGCGCAGCCGGTTGACGAGCTCCTTCTTGCGCAGGTCCAGGTAGGTGCGGAGCGCCTCCTCGTGCTCGTCGGCGTGGCTGATCGGTTCCAGGGGCGGGTTCATCGCGCCCAGGGTGTCGTTCAGCTCGGCGAATCCGATGCCCAGGTCGCGCCGCAGTTCGTCCGTACCGCGGGCTGCGCGGGCCCTGGCGATGAACTCAGATACGGGGACCGGGAGCTCGGCGGCGTACTCCTCGAGGTGAGCCTGGAACTCCCGGGTGTCGCCGGGCGGCGGCAGGAACAGAGAGTTCGCGGCCTCCGTGCCGAGCAGGTGGACGAGGAAAGGCCGGCAGCGCTCTAGGACCACGCCGATGGCCCCGTCGATCCGGCGACTCGTCTCCTCGACCTGGTGGACCGTGACTTCCAGGGCGTCGGCGAGCTCCTCCTGGCCCGGGTCGCGCAGGTCAGCGTGGCGGGAGGCGAGCTGGTGGGCGGCGAGGCGCAGCCGGTCGCCGAACTCCCGCCGTCCCAGCAGCTCGGCGACCGCCACGACGATGCGGGTGGTCTCGTGCCAGCCCGGCTCGCCTGCCGGGGCGAGGACGAGCGGATGCTTCGGATCGGGCAGCGGCAGCACCCCGCCGAGGCGGCCCGGCAACGTCACGGGCCGGCCGTCGAGCTCGATGTCCCAGGAGCGGTAGCGGTGCAGACATACGCTCCGGACCAGGGACGTCAGCTCGCTCAGCTCGGCCTCGCTCGCCCGGGGGCCGCGGGCCAGGTGGTCGGAGAGGACGCCCACGGCCAGCGTGAGCCAGGGCAGCTGCTGGACCAGTGGCTCTCCCATGGCTGCGGGGTCCACCCGTGCGCCGTCCGCGGTCACCGTGAACATCAGGTCGTCGGTGTGCCGGACGGTGGCGGGGTGTTCGGCCGCCAGCAGCTCGGCGGCCTCCGCCGAGACACCGGGAAGGGTGAGCAGGGGGCGAGTCATCTCCCGTATAAGCAGGGCCGTCAGGCCGTCGCGTTCACCGCTGACGTATAGCACGGTCCCGGCATCACCATCGCTCTCCCCGCCGTCCAGGGCGGACAGCGGAACGCTGATCAGCCGGTCCTCGGACTCAGCGAGGAGACTGGCGCCCTCGGGCAGTGCGGGACGGGGCCGCCTCACGAGGTGCCTCCACGCGCGTTCGTTGGCGCGCTGCGCGGCGGGCCGGTCCTCGGCACCCAGCGTGCCCTCCGCGGCGAGCCGTCCCAGCGCGGCGATGAGGCGGTCGCTGTCCCGGGGGTCGTCCCAGGTCGGCAGCCGCATCTCCCGCAGGCGGTCGCCTGCCTTGCCGCGCTCCAGGAGGTGGCGCAGCCGATGGTCGACGGTCGGTGCGTACGAGGGCTCCTCCTCCAGCCCGGGCGGGCAGTGCCAGGCGTCGGCCGGCCGGACGAAGCGGACGGCCCGGTCGCGGCCCCGCACCGGGAGCCACGGCTGCTCCCGGACGAAGGCGCCGAGCGGGGTCGGGACCCGTTCCCTGTCCGGGGAACTCTGGCTGCCAGCACTGGTCCAGACGCTGGCGAATTTCGCGTCCTCCCAGCTGGCCAGGCCATGCAGGACAAGCCGTGCGTACGCCAGCCGGGCCTCCTGCCCGAGGCGTCCGACAACGTCTTGGCCGGGGAGCCGCCAGGCCGGGGTCCCCCAGTACGGCGTCCGGGGGTACCAGACACCGGGCCAGTGGACGTACGGCGCCCACTGCTTCTGCACCTCGGCAGACACCTTCGCCATGCTGACCAGCTGCCGAGCGCTGAGCTCCTGGCCTTGCTCTACCCGGCTCAAGGCGTCGGAAGACCTGACCGGGACCAGCCCGTCGGCCACCCCGGCCTCCAGCAGGAACGTCCGCCACTCCGCAGCGGTGGTCTCGTCGCCCCGCTTGGCGAACTCCTCGGGCCCGGCGAGGAGGCGTCCGGCGATCGCCTTGAGGGTCTTCGACACGTCCTGCCCGCCGGCGACCACCGCCGCCAGGTCCTCACCGACGGACGTGCGGCCCCAGCCTCGGCCGAAGACGGCGCCGCTCGCCCTGATCAGTCGGCCGTCCGCCGACGGTACGTACAGTCCAAGCGAGGAGATCTCCGTCCCGCCCAGCGAACGCCGCGGCTGCCACAGCCGGAAGACGAACCGCAGAGTCTGGAGCCGCAGCCGCAGCCGCAGCCGGAGATCGGTGCTCGCGCTGAGCGCCTGCCGCACGTGGTCCAGCAGGCCCCTCGTGTCGTACGGCCGGACGAGCCCCTCCTGCTCGAGGAAGGCGCGGGCGGCCCGCCCGCGCGTACGCTCGCCGCGGTCCTTCCAGACCAGCCCCCGGTGCAGGGAGAACAACCGCTTGCCGAGCAGGGCGGGGACGGACGGGGCCTCGGTTTGGTTCGCCTCCGTACGCACCGGCTGGAAGAACGCCTCGCGGCGGGCACCCTGACCGCTCGCCTTGCCCTGTGTACGCGTACTTGTGCCCGTCCCCGCCCTGCCGAGGGGACGGTTGGTGTGCCGCAGTGTGCAGTCCTCCGCGAGCAGCAACTGTCTGCCGTGCAGGACGTGCCCGTCGTCCTCGAAGAGGGCGGCCAGGTCCTCGTACAGCGCACTCCACTGCTCCGGGGACTCACCGGACCGGGGGAGAGGAAGGCCCCCGACGATCCGTTCCACGTACTCGGCGAGGATCTCCGGGCCCGGCTCCCACGGGCACGCGAGGGCCTTGCACAGGGTGGCCGGCCGTTTCAGCCGGTCGCCGCCGATCTCGGGGTCCGCCACCACGACCCCGGCCTCGTACGCACGGTGTGCCGTGAGGACGGCCAGGTCGAGGTCCGGCCACAGGACCGCGCCCCGGGGCGGGGCCCAGCCCGCCTCCGGCGGGGCGCCGTCCGCGGCGAGCACGGGCACGAGCGGTACGTCGGCGAGTTCGCTCCCGTGCACGCGCAGTGCGGCCGCGCGCAGCCGCCCCGCAGAGCCCTTCTCACTCTCCCAGCTCACAAGGTCCACGGCGAGCTGCCCCATCGACGGCTCGGGCACGGTACGCAGTACCGCGGCGGCCGCCAGACAGGTCTCGGCGACCGCGTCGAGCAGCAGCACGTTGAGGGGGTTGTCGGAGGGAAGCCCGGTGCGGTCGAACTTGGTGAAGAACGGGGCGTTCACGTGCCCCGGGAACGGTGCGGCCTGGTCCTCGCCCACCGGCAGGAAGGTGTAGATCTGCCCGCGTCGCGGTCGGCGCGGGGCGGGCAGCGGGAGCGCGACCTCGACGACGGCGGACCGCTTCCACTCCTGCCACGTGTCGTCGAGGAGCCCGGAACCCACGGCCTCGGCGAGCGTGCTGTTCAGCCGTTCCTTCTCCACGGTGCCCCGGGCTACGAGAAAGGTGCCGGACGGCCCCAGGTCCACGGTCGCGCAGGAGACGGGGAATCCGTGCCCGGCGCCGTCCTGCTCCACATCGAAGCGCTCCTCGGAGCGGGTCAGCTCGTACCGCTCGTACGCCTCTTGGCGGTTGCCCGACTCGCCATCGGCAGCCCGCCGTTCCAGCGTCAGGCCAGCGAGCCGGTCGAGGAACAGCATCACGGGTACCTTCGCCCCCGCGAGCTCGCGCATCCGCAGCCGGACCTCGGCCCGGGCGGCCTCGCTCAGCAAGGGCAGCCGGACGATGGTTACGTACCCCTGGGCGGCGAGCTGCCGGCAGGTCGCGGGCACATCGTCCAGTGGCAGGGGCGCCTGGAGCGGCGGATACTTGGCGGCCACCTCGTGGGCGTTGTCCTCACCGGCGAGGAACTCCTCCACGTCGACCTTCTCCGCGAAGCGGAAGCAGTACCCGTCCAATTCCGGGCCGAGCGGGCTGTCGGGGTCTGCGCTGTAGATCTCGGGCGCGTCGCTGACCAGCAAGATGCTGCGGAACCCGACGCCCTTGTTCCCGATGCCCTCACCGACCTCCTTCGAGCTCTGCGCGAGCTCGCAGACCCGCTCGACGTCCCGCCAGGTGAAGGGCGTGCCGCCGTTGGCGACGTACAACGTCCCCCACTCGCCCTCCGCCTCGTCCAGCAGGACGTGGACCCGTCCGTCGCGACGGTCCCTCGGATGCGCGTCGTAGCCGTTCTGCAGCAACTCGAAGAGCGAGCGGCCGGCGTACTACCGCGCGCTCGTGTACGACACGGCGTTCACCTGCCGTGCCATGCGCAGGACTTGCTCCGACCGGGCCCCCTCCAGCACGGACCGGCCGTACTCGCGCAGCTGCTCGGCCCGGGCGTTCCTCGCCATGGTTCTCCCCTCACCTCAGCGTGATGAGGACGGTATCCCGCCGCACTGACATCGGGGGGGCGCGAGGACCACCGTGTGGAGCGCGGCTCGGAGCTGCGATGGGCACGGCACTCGACGCTGCAGCGATCTGGCGGAGCATGTCAGCCTGCTGTTCAGTCAGCGTGTACTTCACGAACTTCGGCTCCACCTCGACGAGCTGCGGGCAGACCACCAAGGTAGGGCCGATGAGCAGCCTCAGAGCGCTTCCCATCACACGTTCGGGTTCCACCACCCCAACCTGGTCGTGTTGAGGTCAGCCAATGGTGTATGGGGCTTACCGGGCCGAACCCGTCGAGCAGCTTGTCGGCGCTGCTCTTTGGGCTCGGATCCCACCGCGGTAGGTACGTGGGTTGACATGCGCAGATTGCGTTGGGCTCATTACCCTGTGTCGCGGGGCAGTGCCGAGGTAAGCGGGGGTAGGGATGAGCGCGGGGAATGCGGTGTGTCGAACGGCCGCGGTGGACGGGGCGATTGCGTCCGCCGATGCGCTCTTCTCTCTGGAGGGCATCCCAGAAGGAGCCGTCGTACCGGAGCCGGAGGGTGAGGCGGCGACTGAGGCGGCGGTCGAGCGACTCGGTAGCCGGTTTGCCCGACTGGACGGTCAAGTACGGCACGCGCTGAGACGTACCCGAGATCACGCAGGCAATCTGTCCAGCGACCGTCTACAGGGACTCTCGGAGATCGTGCAGAACGCCGAGGACCTCGACGCGACGGACGTACGTATTCTGACAAGGGAGCGGGAACTCCTCGTCGCCCACAATGGCAGTCCCGTACGGCTGCCGGACGTTCTGGCCCTGGCGATGCCCTGGCTGACAAGCAAGGCAGAACAGGCTGATTCAACCGGCAGGTTCGGGATCGGCTTGATGACCCTCCAGTCCCTCTCCCCGCATCTGGAGGTTCACTGCGGGCATTACCGGTTCCGTGTCGGGGATCCGGACATTTCCGTGGCCGAGCCGTTCCCGGTGCCTGACTGGTTGGCGGGCGACACCTGGACGGTTCTGCGCGTTCCTCTGGAGCCGGGTGTGCTCGGTGCGGACGAGGTGGACGCGTGGCTTGCCGAGTGGGGGGGGTGCCCCTATCTGTTTCGTCAACCCCGGTGGGGTCGGCTTGTAGGGGTTGATCCTGGTTTTCGGGAACGTCCCGCGAAGCGG
>NZ_JACTVI010000167.1:0-5689 GCF_014495685.1 Streptomyces sp. TRM68367
GCGGAGTCCGCACAGACGGCAGAGGCGCAGGGCGACAAGATCGCGGGCGGCACGTGCAGTTTCTCGCCCGATACCAAGGTCCTGATGGGCAACGGCTCCGACAAGCGTATCGACCAGATCCAGGTCGGCGACACCGTCGAGTCCGGCAACCCCAGGACCGGCAAGCAGCAGGGCTCGCACACCGTCCAGCACGTGTGGATCAACCACGACCACGACCTGGTCGACGTCACCGTCCGCACCAAGGACGGCCACACCGCCACCCTGCACACCACGGCCAACCACCCCTTCAGGGACGACACCACCCACACCTGGGTCCCGGCTGGCAAACTCCACCGTGGCGATGCCCTGAACACCGCAAGCAACGGGCACGTCCACATCATCGCCGTCCGCACCACACCCGGCGCGGCCTACCGGTGGAACCTCACCGTCCAGCAGCTCCACACGTACTATGTGCTGGCGGGTGCCACGCCGGTCCTCGTTCACAATTGCAACACCACCGTGGGTCGATGGATGTCGGAAGATGAGTATCAAGCGATGAGCGACACGGGAAAGGTGCAAGCGGGAAGTGGCGGAACTTCCACGTACGTAGCGCATCCCGCTAACTCTGATGCCTACCGGAAGCAGGCTGCGCCAGGGTCGATCTACGCGGAGTTCGATGTGCCGTGTTCCTGCCTGAAGCCTGCTGGTGAACCCGGGTGGGCTCAGATACCCGGACCGCAGCATCCGATTTACGCGAAACTCAATGCCAAGCGTGGCCTTCCGCCGCCGGAAATGCCTTCATTCGAGAACCTCAGGATTGTAGACAGAAAATGAATGAAGCTCTGCCTGACCTGCTCAGGGTGAGAATCCATGAGTCTCGTCCGCGGTTGGAAGGAGCAGGAATTACGCTTGAGGTGTTCGATTCCGCAGAGCATGCGGAGAAGAAGTCCTTCGGGGTCTATGTGGAGAAAGAGGGGAGGGGGTTCTACCTGACAGTCTGGAATTCAGGCGAGGTTCAGGTGTCGACTATCGACTATGAGGTCGACCCTTCTCCCTGCGAGAAGTACTTGTCCGACGTGCATCCCGACCAGTTGAGGGCAGAGTTCGAGAAGCTGGTTGATTGGGTCTCTGGGAGCAGCGGCCAGAGCTGAATCAGTTCGGTTTCGATCACAGCCGAGCGCGTGATGGCATACGTGAAGCCCCGCCGATCCCGGCGGGGCTTCTGCGTGGTGGTGACGGCAGTAGTTGACGGCAACGTCAGCGGACGCGAGCTACGCAGGGTGGCGGTTCATCGCCGTTGGATCGCGCCGTCTCGGTGTCCTCCTGGCTGCCGAGCGCGGTGCTGAGGGCGTCGATGGCGTCTCGTTGGAGGCGGAGTCGGACGTGGGCGTAGACGGTGGCGGTGACGCCGATGTGGGCGTGGCCGAGGAGTTCCTTGATGACGACGAGTTCGACGCCCTGTTCCAGGAGCAGGGTGGCGGTGGAGTGCCTGAGGTCGTGGAAGCGGATGCGGCGGAGGCCGGCCTTGCGGAGGAGCGTGGTGAAGGTGCCGGTGAGGTTGGTCGGGTCGATCGGTCGGCCCTGCGCTGTGGTGAACACGTGCCCGTCGTGCTGCCACGTGGGGGTCCCAGTAGTTTTCGCCGAGAAAACAACGGAGTACCCCCTCAGCTGCGGTGATGCCGGCTACGCGGATCCTTGGGGCTGGCCTGGGACCTTGCTGAGGTGGCGGTAGATGGTGGGGCGGGTGACGGCGAATTCGTCGGCGATCTGCTGGACGGTGTAGTCGCCGGAGTCGTACATCTCTCGGGCGAGCTGGACCTGGCGGGGGCCGAGCTTGGGTTTCTGGCCGCCGGTGCGGCCTCGGGCCCGCGCTGCGGCCAGGCCGTCCAGGGTCCGCTCAGACATCAGGGCGTGTTCGAACTCGGCGATGGCGCCGAGGATCTGGAAGAACATGCGGCCGACGGCGGTGGAGGTGTCGATGCCCTGGTCAAGGACGACGAGGTCGACGCCGCGCGCTTGGAGTTCCTTGGAGAGCTCGATGAGGCTCTCCAGGGAGCGGCCGAGGCGGTCGAGCTTGGTGACCACGATCTGGTCGCCTTCGCGGGCGACGAGGAGGGCCTTGTCGAGTTCGGGGCGGCGGGCGAGCCGTTAGCGGCAGACGGCCGGGTACGAACTGTCCTGCTCGTCTTCGTCGTCTTCCAGGTCGTCCCCGGTGTCGAGATCGTCGTCGGCGGGTGTGGGCAGGCGTGCGCCGCGGCTGACCGCGATGCGGTGCACGTTGCCGAGTGCTTCAGTCAACTGGACTGCCAGCAGATGCAGTTCGCCCTGCGTCCACTGCCTCTTGTCCAGGACCTGCTTGGCTTCCTGGAAGAGTTCCCCGGCCAGGCCGAGCTGGGTTGCCTCCGTGTTGTCGGCGAGCCGGGAGAGGTATCCGGCCCCGTCGCCTGCGAGGTAACACGGCTTGCCCTCGGGCCCGGCCCACGGCAGCAGGCGCAGCTGTCCGGTCCCGCTCGTCATGCCATGACCTCCCCTGCGTGGATCAGCAGGGGACTGATGTCGATGCCGCGTACTTCCAGCCGGAGCGTGCGACGCCGAGCCTGCCGCTTCTGCGCCTCTCGCTGCTCGTGTGCGACCAGGTACGGGCGGACCAGCCCGATCTCCTGACCGCGCAGTACCCGGGCGGCCGGTACGCGAGGCGGGCATGCGGTCGACGCCTCTGCAGCAAGGCCGGCGGATGAGTGATCAGGTCTGCGATGGCGGCCCGGCGCGGGCCACAGCAGCCGCAGCAGCGGCTCGAAGACGCGGGCGATACAGTGCGGCATGTCGACGCTCCTTGTCAGCGTTGGCCATGCCCCCGGACCGTTCGCGCGGTCGGGGGGCCTGACGAGACGTCAGCCTGCCGACCGGCGATGCACCGCAGTTGCACCGAAGGGTGCAACTCCTCCTGCCAGAAATCCGCTATATCCCGACCCACTCCGCGTACTGCGCCAACGAGCCGTTACGCGCCCGCTCCCGCCGCTTCAGCGCCAGCACGGTCTCCCGCACGGTCGGGTGGTAACGGGTCTGCTGCGGGGCGATGCGCCGGGCCTGGTGCAGGCAGTCCAGCGCCTTATCCGGGTGGCCTGCCCAGGCGTGGGCCCGGCCGAGGTCCATCCAGTGGTGACCGGCCCGGGAACGGGTCCAGCCTCGCGGGATGCGTACGTTGTCCGCGAGTTCGATCGCACGCCCGAAGTCGTCAGCCTCCGAGGCGATCGCCACGGCATGCACACCGACGTTCACCGGTCCCCAGGTGACACCGAAGTCTGGCAACTCGCCTGTGGCCTGGGCAAGGGCGCGGGCCTCGGCCAGGCGGGCGTCGGCGTGGTCCCGGTCCTTCATCCGGCCCGCGATGGTCGCAGCACGCAGGTGCAGCATGCCCCGCATCGCCTCAGTACCCGCCGGGCGGCGTGACCCCTGGCCGTCGAGGTCCCGCAGCGCCCGGTCGACCACCCGCAGACCCACGTCGTACCGACCCGACGACAACGTGGTCTGCGCACGCAGAAAGGCATGCATCGCGGCCAGCCCCGGCTCGTCAGCGCGCGGCGCGGTCCACGCCAGCCGGTCCAGCGCGACGGTCGCCAGATCGAGGAAGCCGAGCTTCCACGCCACGGTGAACACACACCGAAACGTCTCCGCCAGACACTCGTAGGTCAGCCGCTGCTCCTCCCCGGTACTGGTGTGCACCGCCTGCACCGACTCGTCGATCAGCACGGGCAGGTCGCGCACCATGTCCGTGTACTGCGCCTGACGGCGCTGCTCCAGAGCCCGCTGGACATCCGCCCAGATCAACGAGGCCGGACGCGGAACCGTCTCCCAGTCCAGAGCGATGTCCCAGTTCTCCAGCCCCTCACGGATCGGCTGGATCAGGGCGTCCATGCGGTCGCGCCGCAGTTCGTCGGCATACGGCTGCCCCAGCAGGTCGGATGTGGAAACACCCAGTGCACGGGCACAGGCCGCAACGAGAGCCGGGGAAGCGGGCTTCTGCCCGCACTCGACCTTCGACAACAGCGACTTCGACAGGTGCGCCCGCATCGCCAGCCCCTGCTGCGTCAGACCGCGCTGCTTCCGGATACGGGCGATCCGAGCGCCGGTGTGCTCATCGATGCTCTGCGACACGGCGAACTCCGTTCTGCGGCAACACTCAGACGGTACCCCTGCCACACGGTCCCGCACCGGCCGAACGCAGCGGTGGCCAGCGGCGCATGATGAAGTCCGCCGGCATGGCGATCGAGGACACGGAGGATGCCGACCACCTGATCGACTTGCAACTCGGCGGTGCCGATGCCCTGGAGAACCTGTGGGCACTCGACAGATCGGTGAACCGGAGCCTCGGCGCGCAGATCGCCGCACAGATCAAATCCATGGGTCTGAATTCTGGAGACATAATCACTGGATTCAGAATCGGTTAATCTAGCCCAGGCGGAACCTGGACGCGGCCGGCTCCTCGTCGGCCGCGTCCAGGCGCTTACACTTACGAAAGGCGCAGCACATGCTGGCGAAATTGCTGGAACAGTTCCCGGTCACCGTGCGTGAATCGGAAATCGGCGAGCTTACGGACATTCCGGTACCTCTCCGCGGCATCTTCGAGTCCGTGGCCGGTGCCACCCTTGCCGATGGTTTCTACCGCTTTCACACGGTCGAATCCGCACGGCGTGGCAACGTCGCCTCCGCGAAACTGATCAAGGGTTTCGAGGGCCGCTTCTCCGTCTTCGCCTTCGACTGGCTGGGTCGTGAGCTTGCCGTCGATATTCGTGACGGGCAACTGGACGGCAAGGTCATCTGCGTGGACCCGGGCGGCGGCGAATACCTCACGACGGACTGCCCGCTCTCCGAGTGGCACGACGCTGTCGCGGGGGAGGAGGACCCACTCGCGTACCCCTTCTACCAGGAGTGGCGGGCGGCCAACCCTTCGGCGGGGCCGCTCGGTTACAGGCAGGCCATCGGGTACAAGGTGCCGCTGTTCCTGGGTGGCGAGGACGAGGTGCACAACCTCGACTTCTGCGACCGCGAGGTGTACTTCGAGCTGTGTACGCAGCTCGCCCACGGGGCGCGGAAGCTCGGGGTGGGAGAGACGGTTCAGTCGATCTCGTTCTCGGGTTGAGTGAGCCTTTCCCAGTAAGCGCGCGTCACTCGCTCGCGATGTCGGCGCTGCGGCCCGCGTGGTCCCCGCCGTACGCCGTGACCTGCTGCACCACCTGCCGTGCAGGCTGACCGAGCAGGTGGCGTTGCCGCCCTCCTTGCCCAGGACGATGGAGACGATCGCAGAATGCGGGCGGCACGGTGGCCGCGGACGCCGTGAAGGTGGTCCGCGACAACAGCGCCGACACCGACAACGAGAAGACCGCCTTCACCTACTCCTACGACGCCAACGGCAACCTGGTCGACCTGGCCGACGCCACTCCGGGCGCCCGCTACGACGACTACGCCGCCACCTTCGAGGTCAAGAGCGTGACGAAGACCGGTGGCGGGTCGAATGAGTCGTACGTCTACGACGACAACGGCAACGTGACGTCGCAGACCGTGGGCGGTCAGAGCAGCACGTCGAACTATGACCGCAACCGGCTGGCGACTACGGTCGTGGCGGGGGTGTCCTCCGGCTACCACTACGACCCCTACGGCCGGCTGGACAACGTCACCACCGCCGGCAGTGTGATCGAGCGCTACACCTACG
>NZ_JACTVI010000167.1:5933-9491 GCF_014495685.1 Streptomyces sp. TRM68367
GGTCTCCGAGACCGAGAACGGGACAACCACCAAGACCTACCAGTACTCGCCGTGGGGCGAGCGCCTCTCGCAGGTGAAGATCAAGTCGGACGGCACGAAGGAGCCGACGTACTACACCTACGACGCCCACTCCAATGTCCAGGCGGTCACCGACCAGTCCGGTGACACCAAGTCGACCTACGGCTACACCGCCTACGGCTCGGACGACTCCAGCCAGGACACCGGCGCGGACAAGCCCGGCTCGACGACGAACTCGCCGAGCGACCCGTACAACGCCTACCGCTTCAACGCCGACCGCGTGGACGGCTCCACGGGCACGTACAACATGGGCTTCCGCACCTACGACCCGGGCCTGAACCGCTTCCTGTCACGGGACATGTACAACGGCGCCCTGTCCGACATGGGCCTGATCTCCGACCCGCTGACCGGCAACCGCTACGCCTTCGGCGGCGGCAACCCCATCAGCAACATCGAGCTGGACGGCCACGGCTGGCTCTCCGACCTGGGCCACACGGCCCTGGACGCAGCCGGCATGATCCCGGTCGTCGGCGCGGTCGCGGACGTCGCCAACGGTGCCTGGTACGCGGCCGACGGCGACTACCTGGACGCGGGTATCTCCTTCGCCGGAGCCATCCCGGTGATCGGGGACGCGGCCCTGGGTGCCCGGATGGCGGTCAAGGGCGCCAAGTACGCGGCCGAAGGCGCCGAAGCCCTGCAGGGGCTGAAGAACGCCACCCACCTCGGGGAGGACGCCAAGGCGGCCGCGCACGGCGCGGAAGACACGGCCGACGCCGCCAAGGCCGAGAAGGCCGCAGCCGCCGAGAAGGCCGCAGCCGCCGAGAAGGCCGCGGCGGAGAAGGCTGCCGCCGAGAAAGCAGCCGCGGAAAAGGCCGCAGCAGAGAAAGCCGCAGCTGAGAAAACGGCCGAGAACTCTGCCGATGACCAGGTGAAACTCTACCGCTCTCCGGGTGAGGGAAACCGGGCAAGTGAGAAGTTCGGGCTGAATGCAGCCAACCACGAAGGGCCGCATCCTACGGCATACCTGGCCAACAAGCCAGAAGGTGCTGCACAGTATGCCGGTAATGGCCATGATTTCGGATTCCATCAGTTCACGATGAAGTCCGGCTTCCGGAGAGCTTTCGGGGACCTCGAGTACCCGCTGCCGAATAAGAATGGAATGGAGGGCCTCACCGAGTGGAGAATTCCAGCCGACAGATTCGAGGAGTTCAACTCATTCATCGACCACGCCAAGACTGAGTGGTGGGATTCTGCTCTGGGGGACTTCTTCCCTCCGTCCTGAGCGGGTAGGTTCGATCCGATGGTTCGGGTGGGCGCTTCCGCATGTAGGGTGGAAGCGCCCGTCCGGGCGTGGCGTATTACGTAACGGGAGAGGTAAAGATGAATGATCGCGATACTCCTGACAGGTTCGCCTGCTATCGAGCATGCTTGGATTCTCTGATTGATGCTGAGTCCACCGTTCATGAGATTTCGCCGTTGCGGGTGCCAGGGTCGGGTCGGGTTTCTGCTCTCGCCTATGCCGATAGGCCGGAGCCCGGCTATATCACTGGGTTCACATATGGGCTCTCTCTGGCGAGTCACCCAGATTGGACGTTGGGTGGACGTGAACTGTCCATTACCGTTCGCTCTGACGAAATTGAGTGGGCGAGGGTCCCTGCACGGTCGGTGGCGGCTTTGCGTGGCATGTGTGCCTTCAATCGCGGGCAAGCCATTGGCCACATTAAGCGATATGTAGATAATTCTCCGATGAGTAGTATCCTTTTGGCGGATCCAGCATTTCCGTGGGGTTCAGGTGTGATTAATCTGAGTCCGGGAGAATGTGATTCGAAGCAGGAAGGTGATCTTGTTGAGATAGTCGGAGTCTATCCCCTGCATGCTTCGGAACGGGATTTTGTATACGCGAATGGGTTTGATGCATTCTGGAGTCTTGAATGGGATCGTTTTGATCCCTTGCGGTCGTCTGTAGTCTGAACTGAATCGGGATTGCGGGCAGCCGCGCGCCTCGGCTACCGCGATCCGGTACTACCGGTAGTTCGTTTCGCCCAGGACGGGTGGCGTTCAGCCTGACAGCGATACCGAAGAGCCCGTTCCGATGGCTGAAGTGGCTCTGAGATGGAGGCCCGCGTGGCACGTGCGATGAGTGCCCCAAGCATCCTGAGGGTGGCAATCTCGGCCGGCATCATCCCGGACTCGGCAGAGGTGTCGCGCAAGGGGGTGGCCCAGTGGGACGACGGCGTCCTGGCATGGGTGGCGTGGCTGTCGAAGGACAAGACCGGCCGGTTGCTGTGGCACACGAACACCGGTGACGCGAAGTTCGGCGATGCCATGGAGGAGTACGGGCGGCTGTCCGTGCCGATCCGCGGCATCGGCGACCCATCGCTGGAGTGGCCGGTCGCGTTCACCGAGGACGTCGCGGTCTGGCTGCGCGACGGGCTCGGAGAGTCACTGACCTTCGTCGAGGACCGCGCGGACCTGTGCCGGCTGCTCCAGGAGAAGGGCGATGTCGCGCGCGGCGGGTTGTACGCGTGGCTTCCCATCGCGAACTATCCGGCGCGCCTCGTGGAGTCGCTCATCCTCGCCCGGGACCTCGGCTCCGCGGAACTCGAGCAGCGGGCGCTGGAGCGGCTGGCGGGCGAGCCAGTGGAGCTGTCGCACGGCCGGGTTCTGGACATCCAGAGCTCGGCCGGACGATGGGCCAAGGAGTACGCCAAGGCGCTGGGCATCCCCGTCCAGCTCTGATGGCCCGGGGTACGGCCCCTCGAAGGCGCAGCTGCCTTCGAGAGGCCGTTTCTCCGCCTTCGACCAGCCCGCGGGTGGAGAGCCCCGCCACGTACTCGTCCCGGTGGCGGACATCGGACGGGACGAAGGAGCCGACGTACTACACGTACGACGCGCACTCCAATGTCCAGGCGGTCACCGACCAGTCCGGTGACACCAAGTCGACCTACGGCTACACCGCCTACGGCTCGGACGACTCCAGCCAGGACACCGGCGCGGACAAGCCCGGCTCGACGACGAACTCGCCGAGCGACCCGTACAACGCCTACCGGTTCAACGCCGACCGCGTGGACGGCTCCACCGGCACGTACAACATGGGCTTCCGCACCTACGACCCGGGCCTGAACCGCTTCCTGTCACGGGACATGTACAACGGTGCCCTGTCCGACATGGGCCTGATCTCCGACCCGCTGACCGGCAACCGCTACGCCTTCGGCGGCGGCAACCCGATCTCCAACATCGAGCTCGACGGCCACGGCTGGCTCTCCGACCTGGGCCACACGGCCCTGGACGCGGCCGGCATGATCCCGGTCGTCGGCGCGGTCGCCGACGTCGCCAACGGCGCCTGGTACGCCGCCGAGGGCGACTACCTGGACGCGGGTATCTCCTTCGCCGGGGCCATCCCGGTGATCGGGGATGCGGCCCTGGGTGCCCGGATGGCAGTCAAGGGCGCCAAGTACGCGGCCGAAGGCGCCGAAGCCCTGCAGGGGCTGAAGAACGCCGACCACCTCGCGGAGGACGCCAAGGCCGCCACGCACGTCG
>NZ_JACTVI010000168.1 GCF_014495685.1 Streptomyces sp. TRM68367
GCTCCAGGCGCATCAGCACACCGACAAGCCATTCCCGCTCGGCCCGGCCCTTCGGGCGAAACTCGACCTCCTGCTTGACGGCCTGGCGATGCCTCGGTCCTGACGGCATCTCAGGACCGACGGCACGCCAGCGACTGCCCCAGAAGGTGCACTACTGGTCCATGGGCCTGTCTTCCTCCTTCTCGCCCGACCGGTGCGGATCACGCGTCGGATCCGGGCGCGTTCGCGCTGCGCCCACGACGGCGGAGCAGCAGCAGACCTCCGACGAGGGCCGAGGCCCCGGCGGCGGACCAGGCCAGGACGTCGCCCGCGCCGGTGGCGGCCAGATCGTCGGGTGCGCCGCCCTGCGGACGCGTCCCGCCGCCTGCTCCGCTGCCCGAGGCGTCGGCGCGCGAGGCACCGTCCGCCGCCTCGGCCTCGCGTGCGGCGCCCGGCGTGGAGAAGCGCACGTCCTTCGGGTCCCGGGTGTAGGTCAGCGTGCCGTAGCCGAGGTGGTCGTAGCTCCAGCCGGCCCCGCCGCGGAGCCCGCCGCCGTCCTCGGGCATGAGCTTGTCCCTGTAGGCCGTGATGTTCGGGACGTCCAGCCCGCGGCGCACCGCGTAGTGGTTGTGGATCAGGGCCCAGATGGGGCGGGCGCTGCCCCTGCCCTGGTCGCTGATCTCCGGTTCGGTGTGCAGGCCTGCGGGCTGGCCCTCTCGGCGCCGGCCTACGCGGCGCGAGTACGAGGTGTACGGAACGTCCTTGCCGAGGTTGTAGCGGGCGACGTACTCACAGCCCTTCATGAACCGGTTGTCGGCGTAGCCGTACAGATCCTCGCCCAGGTTCCAGGCCATCTCGCAGAGCGCGCCCATCCAGCCGACACCGGCCATGGTGTGCTCCTGGTCCCTGCCGCTCTCCTCCCACTGCCCGAGGACGACGCCGTCCGCCTCCTCGTGCAGGATGGGGACGGCCCGCTTGACGCAGCCGTTGCCGTCGCCGTTCTTGAAGTACTCCACCGCCCGGTCGATCTTGGCCTGGTCCTCGGTGAGCCCGCCGATGGCGATGATGGACGCCAGGGTGCACAGTTCCCAGTTGGCGCGGTAGTTGGTGGGGACGGCGTCGTTGTGGTTGACCAGGAAGGAGTCGTTCATCGGGTAGAAGATGTCGACCATCATGGACTGGAACCGGCCGAGGTCGAATCCGTCGTAGTCGCGCATGATCTCACCGGCGTTGGCCAGCTGATACCCCTGGATGCCCGCCATCAGGTACCGGCTGGAGTCCCCGCGGAGTTCCCTGAGGGTGGCCGACCAGCCGTTGAGGATGTCCCGAGCCTTGTCGGCGTGCCGGGTGTCCCCGGTGATCTTCCAGCGCAGGGCGTTCTGGTAGGCCGCGGCGGCGTCCCGGAAGAGCAGGTGGACGTTCGCGCCCTCGGCGGCGCGGGTGACGGTCGCGACGGGCCGCGGCCGGTAGTCGGTCGCCGAGTCCCGGCTGCTCAGCAGCCGCTTCCAGCCGTCCGTCCAGGGCTGCGCTCCCGCCTTGACCTTCTCGGCCATCCGGTCGAAGTCGGCCTGCGTGTGCAGCAGCCCCGGGTGGGCGAACCCGCCCTTCGGCGCCGCCGGCACGGCTGAGGCGGTCCCGGTGGCCGCCCCGATCACACCGGCGCCGGCACCGGCCGCACCGGCGAGCTTCAGTATCCCGCGGCGGCTGAGTGAACGGTCGGTGGTGGATCGCTCCATCGAATGTCTCCTGATTCCTTCGCCGGTCGTGTGTCAAGGAGACGCGCGCCTCACCGGCGGATAACAAAAACCGTGCCGGTTCGGTCGGGACCGGCTGGGCTGCGCGCTCGCCATCCTGGTGGGAGCCCTCTGGATGGTGACGTTCAGCGGGGAAGCCGACCGCCCGGTGGCACATACCGCAGCCGCCCGTTCTGGTCGGTCATCGGTGTGTACCCGGCGGCCAGCAGGAGGGCGGCGTACTTGGTTCTGTAGTGCCGGTTGACGGCGAATCCGACGGGCAGGAGGGCCATCAGCGCGGCCCAGACGGTGCCGGCGAGGACAATGGCAGTGGTGCCCGCGCTGAGCGCGAAGCCGATGGGCACAGCCAGCGGAACGGCGGCGAAGCCTGACAGCAGGATCAGCTGCTTATTGGTGTACATGGCGGTGATGTCGAACGTGATCCGGGCCTTGAGGAGCTCGACCGCTTCGGGCACGAGGGGCGGCAGCGCGCCCCCGTCGCTCGCGTTCGGGTACTGCGCCCAGTTCTGCGCGGCCCGCGCGCGGGACTGCGGGCTGGGGTCGGGCACGATCAAGATCACCAACCCGTTGCCCTGCGGCCCGCCGCCCTGCCATATGTCTGCGTACTCGTACCCGAACTGCTGGGCGGTGAAGACGAGTCGGGTGAGATTCTTCATTGTCGACATGGCGGGTTTGACCTCGACGGGCTTTCCGCTCGCCATCTGCCGCAACATCTTCCGCACATGCCGCTTACCCACCGGTCCCCCCACCACCCACACGGCCCTGGCAGTCGCCGACAGTGCCGTCATTTCCCATGAACATCCACAAGCTTGCCGCAACAATCGCCGCCGCGACCGCATGGAGCGGGTGACGAGAACCTCACTCGCGCTCTCAGCCGCGGTCGCAGGCGCGGTCGTCGACGGGCACCCAGCCTCCCGCTTATGGGGCCGCTCGGATGCCCTTACCCGGTGGGCGGGCGGGTAGGGTCGGTGAAATGCCGAGAGTCAAGGTCAGCGTGATCATTCCCGTCTACAACACCGGGAAGTACGTCGACGAGTGTGCGCCGTCGCTGCTCGGACAGAGCCTTCCGACCGACGAGTACGAGGTGATCTACGTCGACGACGGGTCGACGGACGACACGCTCGGCCGGCTGGAGAAGATCGCGGCCGCGCATCCGAACGTCCAGGTGCACACGCAGCCGAACTCGGGGTGGCCGGGCGCCCCGCGCAACCTCGGCCTGCAGCACGCCAAGGGCGAGTACGTGCAATTCGTCGACCACGACGACACGCTCGGCCCCGAAGCCCTGGAGTGGCTGTACGAGCACGCGAAGCGGAATGACGCCGACGTGGTGCTCGGCAAGATGTCCAGCACGATGGTGCGGCCCCGGCGGCTGTTCCGGCACACGGTGGACGCCTGCACGATCGAGAACGACGAGCTGATGCAGAGCATGTCGCCGCACAAGATGTTCCGGCGGGCCTTCGTCGAGGAACACGGGCTGCGGTTCCCGGAGGGGCCGTGGATCCTGGAGGACCTCTCCTTCGTCAGCGCCGCCTACCTGAAAGCGGAACGGATCTCGATCCTCGCCGACTACCCCTGCTACTACTGGATGAAGCGGGACGACGGTGGCAACAACACCCAGCACCGGTTCAACCCGCGGCACGGGTTCTGGCGCAACTGCCGCACCATCGTCCGCCAGATCAAGGACGGCACCGCCCCTTCTGACGACGTCGACGCGCTGCAGAACCGGCTGCTGCACCGCCTTTACCACGTGGAGATCCTCTCCCGGACCCGTGAGCCCGAGATCCTTCGCGAGGACCCGGCCGAGCAGCGGCAGCGCTTCGAGGCGGCCCGGGAGCTGGCGCTGGAGGAGTTCCCGGCGGCCGTGCGGGAGGGCCTGCCCGCGCTGTCACGGCTGCGGGCCGAACTGCTGGAACGCGGCGACTTCGACGGGGCGGTGGCGCTCGCGGAGCGCGTGAGCGAGGTGCGGGCCCGCAGCGAGGTCGGCGCACTGCGGTGGGAGGACGGCAGCCTGGTCGCCGACGTCACGCTGGGCCTGCTGCGCGGGGACGGCGAACCGCTGGCCCTCGTCGAGCGGGACGGGAAGCGGTGGCTGGACCCGGAGCTGCTGGACGGCGTGCCGGGGACGGAGGACGGCTGGGAGGTCCGTGATCCCTTCCGGCTGGCGTACGCGGAACTGGTGGTGAAGGACCGGGACCGGGAGGACTGGTGGTACCCGGACGGCGACCTGGAGGTACGGCTGCAGCCCCTCGGTGAGGGACGCTCTCAGCTCGTCGCGTCCGGGCGGCTCCGCCTCGACCCGGAGCGGCTGGCCGGTGGCCGACCGCTGGAGCGCGGGGTGCACGACGTGTGGGCGTACGTCCAGCTGCTGGGCGTCGACCGGATGGTCCGCCTGACCGGTGACGGCGCCCCGGGCAGTCCGGCGGCTGGTCCGGCGCTGACCGGCGGGCGGCTCGCGCTCCCGTACTGGACGGGCAGCGGCCAGCTCGCCCTCGACGTCGACCAGCGCCAGCGCAGGCTCGGCCCCGACACGACTGGTGCCGCCGCCGCGAACGCCGCGCGCGGCGAGCGGTCGCTCCCGCTGCCGTACGTGGCGGCGGCGCACAGCGTCCCGGCTCCCGTCAAGGTCACCGTGTCCGCCCTGACGGTGGAAGCCGAGCTGATCCCCGGCGCCGACGGAACAACGGCCCGGCTACGCCTCCCCGCCCGCCTCAGGCTCCCGACCGGACGCCACCCGGTCACCCTCCCGAAGGCGGACGCCCCGGTCGCGTACGCCGTCGTACGCCACGGCGCCCTGCTGCGCCTGGAGGGCCCTGCGTACGAGGCCGGCGCCGGCCGCCGGCTCCTCGACGTGGTCGCCGACAACCGCCAGATCGGGCGTGTACGACGGCGGCTGAGCCGGTCTGACTGAGTGAGCGCTCGGGTCGTCCAGACCGGCTCAGCGCTGGTCCCGGGGGAGGTCACCGCAGCGGCCTGCGGACCCACACTTCTCGAGCCACCGGTCCCGGACCGGAACCGTCACGGGCGGCACGGGGGTCGAGTGGGCCCAGGTCGGCGTCAGCGGCTCGCGGAGTCCAGCGCCGACTGGAGTGACTGGCGGTAGCCCTCGCTGGTGTACGTGGCTCCGGAGACGGTGTCGATGTCGGCGCTCTGCGCGGTGAGCGCCTCTCTGGTCAGCTGCGGGACGGCGTAACTGAACTCGTGGCTGACCCGACGGCGCACCGCGCGGGCGGAGACGAGCCCGACCGCGCACAGGATGACGGCGCCGGCGGTGGCTTTGAGCATCTCCGGGTAGTCCAGGACCACGGTGAGCGTCTCGTCCACGATCGAGGAGCCGTCCTGGGCGGCGTACCCGAGAAGGATCAGCACGACGTGGGCCACCAGCAGACAGATCGTGTAGCGGCCCACCTTCGTGTGCCAGCGCGTGACCCGGTCCGCCCCGACCCGCTGCTCCAGGAGCGGGACGCGGGCCATCAGACCGACGAGGACGGCGCAGGCGTACCCGCACAGCAGTCCCGCGATCCGCCCGGCCCCCGTCAGCCAGCCCGAGGCGCCCACGACCGACCCCGTGTCGTGCCACCACAGGGCGATCACGGCGGCGGCCCCGCCCCACAGGACGGCGAGCACGGCCCCCACGGGGGAACGCCTTGGCGTGGGAGGAGCGAGGGCGGCCCTGCGTTGCGCGTACACCGTGGTCATCGGCATGTCCCTTCGACTCTCCGTACGTCCCTTCGGCCGTCCGGGACGACGCCGTGCCGCCCAAACCTCTGAGCCCGCTCTCAGCGCGCGGTGGGCGGCGCAGGACCCGCCGCAGGTGGGAAGGGCCGTACGGACGAGCCGACCGGCGGCATCGCGGACTCAGAGCGAACTCAGAGGTCGAGGAAGCGGCTCAGGGCGCGGCGAGACCGCATCCTGGTACCTGAGATGAACAGTTCCCGCCACCGCGGCTCCGGCCGCCCCGCTCTGACCCGGACCGACGGCGCCCCGCTCCGGGTCCTCGTCGTGGACGACGACCCCGACCTCGCGGAGGTCCTCTCCGGTGCCCTGCGCTACGAGGGCTGGGAGGTACGCACGGCGAGCGACGGCGTCTCGGCTGTCGCCGAGGCGCGCGAGTTGCTGCCCGACGCTGTCGTCCTCGACGTCATGCTCCCGGACACCGACGGCTTCGCCGTGCTGCGCTCGCTGCACGCCGTGCGCCCTGATGTGTGCGTGCTCTTCCTGACCGCACGGGACGCCGTCGAGGACCGCATCGCGGGCATCACGGCGGGCGGCGACGACTACGTGACGAAACCGTTCAGCCTGGAAGAGGTAGTCGCCCGCCTGCGCGGACTGCTGCGCCGCGCAGGCATGGCCCGGCAGACGGAGGACGGTCCGCGGCTGACCGTCGGCGACCTGGTCATGGACGAGGAGGCCCGCGAGGTCACCCGCGGCGGCGAACTGATAGAGCTGTCCCCGACGGAGTTCGAACTGTTGCGCCTCCTCATGCGCAACCCGCGACGCGTGCTCAGCAAGGCGCAGATCCTCGACCGCGTATGGTCCTACGACTTCGGCGGGCAGGCCCACGTCGTCGAACTCTACATCTCCTACCTGCGCAAGAAGGTGGACGCGGGCCGTCCGCCCATGATCCACACGGTGCGGGGCGCCGGGTACGTGCTCAAGCCGGTGGCCCGGTGAGGACGGGGCCGCCGCAGCGGCTCCCGCGTGAGCCGCTGCGGCGCGGGGCGAGGCGGTGGCTGCCGAGCCTGCCCCGGCCGCACACGCTGCGGGCGCGGCTCACCGTCGGCCTCGTCATGCTGCTCGCGGTCAGCTGCGCGGCCGTCGGGGTGGCGGCGGTGGTGGAGCTGAACGGCTTTCTCACCGGCCGTCTCGACCAGCAGTTGCACGAGGCGGGCGTGCGGTTCCCGGCGAGCCTGGAGCACGGCGGGATGCTGCCGTCCGACCACGACGGAGACGAGGGCGGCGACACCCGCCGTCAGGCCGCCAGAACGTTCGGCGCCCGGCTGGTCGGCGATACGGTCACGAACGCGGCAGTGGTGGCGTCCGGCAGCGGTACGGGCACGGTGACCGTTCCTCTTGGCGTGCAGGACAGGAGAGAACTCGCCGGCCTGCCGGCCGACGGCCAGGGGCACACGACCGAACTCTCGTCGCTGGGCGAGTACCGCATGATGGCGACCGCGGGCAGGGATGGGGACGTCCTGATCACCGGGCTGCCCATGGAGCCGGTGGCAGCCGCCGTCCACCGGCTGGAACTCGTCGCCGCGACCGTCTTCGGCGCGGCGCTCGCCGTCGCCGGCGTCGCGGGAGCCCTGTGGGTGCGCTGGTCGCTGCGACCGCTCAGCCGGGTGGCCGCGACCGCCACCCGGGTCAGTGAACTACCGCTCTCCAGCGGCGAGGTGGCGCCCGCGCCACGCGCGCCCGAGAGCGACCCGCGCAGCGAGGTGGGAGGCGTCGCCGGCGCCTTCAACGCGATGCTCGGCCACGTCGAGGACGCGCTGACCAAACGGCACGCGAGCGAGGAACGGCTGCGCAGTTTCGCCGCCGACGCCAGTCATGAGCTGCGCACGCCCGTGGCATCGATCCGCGGCCACGCGGAACTGGCGCTGCTGCACCCGGGCCCGGTGCCGCAGAAGGTGGCGCGGGCCCTGGAGCGCATCGAGGCCGAAGCGGCCCGCATGGGCGAGATGGTCGACGACCTGCTGCTCCTCGCCCGTCTCGACGCGGGCCGCCCCCTGGAACGCCACCCCGTCGACCTCACCCTCCTGGTCCTGGACGCCGTGACGGACGCGCAGGTCACAGGCCCCGGACACCGCTGGAAACTGGAGCTGTCCGAGGAGCCGGTGACGGTGCCGGGCGACGCCCACCGGCTCCAGCAGGTGCTGGCCAACCTGCTGGCCAACGCGCGCCTGCACACCCCCGTCGGCAGCACGGTGACCATCTCGCTGGAGATCGAGGACGGGACGGCGGTGCTGAAGGTCCACGACGACGGGCCGGGCGTCGCCGCGGACGTTCAGCCCAAGGCCTTCGAACGCTTCACACGCGCGGACCGCCGCCGCACCGAGGGCGCGGGGGGTGGCACCGGCACCGGCCTCGGTCTGTCGATCGTGGCAGCGGTGGCGGAGGCCCATGGCGGAAGCACCACACTCGAAAGCGGCCCGGGATCGACCACCTTCACCGTCCGGCTCCCCACAGGCGACGGGTGATCACGTGGGCTGATCTGGAGTGTCCATCGCGACCGCACATACCGTGTGTGGGAGGTGCGGTATGCCTGTGACCCAGATCGACCTCGACGACGACGCCCGACTACCGCGCTGTCGCCCGTCATGCATCCGACCTGAGTGAGCACTACGTCCACGACATCGCCTGATGCGAGGGCACTTTGACTTCAGCAGGTGGGGTTGGTCTGAGTCAGCAGGCCCATCCGCCATGGCAGCCGGATGTAGTCGCCGCCCGCGCTCGGGTCCATGCCCTGGTAGAGGAACCGGAGACGGCACGGGTCGATGGTGAGGGTCTGGTCGTTGTTGGTCCTGAGCAGCTCCCCGTGGCTGAAGTCCTGCGTCCAGGACGGTGTGCCGGACGGAAAGGTCACGTTGTTGGAGCGGGCGAACGGGTTGGACTCGCTCGCGTGCAGCGCGTTCCAGGGGCCGCTGAGGCTGCCGGAGGTGAAGGACCGGTACCAGCGCCGGCCGCCTGAGCCGATGGCCTCCTGGAGCAGCAGGTACTCGTTGGTGTTGCCGACCTTGTAGACGGCGGTGCCCTCGAAGAGGTTGAACCGGTTGGAGTCCTGGAGGGCGATGACGGTGTTGCCGAAGCCGTTCGGGAAGTTCGCCAGCGAGGTCTGGGAACGGTAGATGTGCCCGTTGTCGTCGCTGGAGAACAGGTGGCAGTCGGCCGTGTCACAGATGACCCAGAAGTCGAGCCAGGAGCCGTTGCCCATGTTCTGCTCGACGATGGGCGGCACGCTGCTCATGAAGTGGCGCGGTGCCGACCAGGAGGTCGGGTCGCTGGGGTCGCTGCTGACCGAGTACGAGGGCAGCCCCGTCTGGTAGACCAGATACCACAGCTTCTGGGGTTCGAAGTAGAACAGGTGCGGGGCGGCGCGGTAACCGGGACCGACGTCGGAGGCGGTGTCGAGGAACGTGTGCCGCGCGTTGGCGGCCTGGGCCCAGTCGGGGAACGCGAAGTGCGCGAGGTTCCAGCCCTTGCTCGGGCTGGCGGTGGTGGCGTAGACCTGCCACTCACCGTTGTGCCGGACCACGGTGAAGTCCTTGATCGCGGCGATGTCGTTGTGGCTCGCGTCCTGCCGCGGGCCCGCGAGCACCCCGCTGGAACTCCACCGCATCGACGAGGGCAGCGACGAGCCGGGGCTGCCGTCATTGCCGACCCGCACGAGTTGCCATTGCTGGTTGGTGCCGCCCCAGTCGGTGTACTGGACGATGTCGGCGCCGTTGCCGGTGGCGGCGTTC
>NZ_JACTVI010000169.1 GCF_014495685.1 Streptomyces sp. TRM68367
GGAGGATTCGTGTGCAGGGACGTCGTCATATGGCTTCTCCGGCAGGTGGGGAACGTAGTCGCTTCTGGGGATGCCTCGTGTCGAGGTGCGGGCGGGCTTGGGGATGACGTGCACCGGGGGACGCCGGTCGTGCGGGCGGTGCCGGGCCTTCCGCGGAGGACTCCGCCATGGCGGACCGCCTGCGCCGATGTCCGACTCAATACGAAGGGGATGAAATGCGGCCTGTCAATGTAAACGAACTAAAATGTGATTTGAACCGCTTTACGGACAGTGCTGCTCCAGGGGTGTCAGACGCGTGAGTGCACATGCCACACCCCCGACGGCATGGGGAACACGGGGAAATACCGATACCCACCCGGAGATTCCCGCGACGGAACTCTGTCTTCAGTGCCCGGCCGTGCCCATGTAGGGGTAGTTCCAGTCCAGGTCCGGGTTCATGTTCTCCTTGATGTAGCGGCCGCTGACCCAGCGCTGAAGGGCCAGCGGTGAGCCGGTTTTGTCGTTGGTGCCCGACGCCCGGCCGCCGCCGAAGGACTGCTTGCCCATGAGCGCCCCAGTCGGCTTGTCGTTGACGTACGTCATCCCGGCCGTGTCGCGCAGGACGGTGAGGGCCTCGGAGATCGCCGTGCGCTCGGTGGCGAAGACGGAGCAGGTCAGGGCGTAGGGGCTGGTGGTGTCGGCGAGGGTGAGGATCGAACTCCAGTCGGCGTCGTCGTAGACGTGGACGGTCAGGAGCGGGCCGAAGAACTCCTGCGACATGGTGAAGGCCGTGGGGTCGTCCGTGACGAACACCGTCGGGTCGACGAACCAGCCGGTCTCGCGGCGGACACTTCCGCCGGCCAGCAGGCGGTGGCTGTCGAGGCTCTTGGCCTCGGTGAAGGCCTGCTCCAGGCGGGTGCAGGACGTCTCGTCGATCACCGCGCCGACGAACGTCTCGTGCTCGGTGACGTCTCCGATGTGCAGGTTCGCGACGGTGTCCGCGAGCCGGTCTTCGAGTCGGCGCCACACGCTGCGGGGGATGTAGGCGCGGGAGGCTGCGGAGCACTTCTGGCCCTGGTACTCGAAGGCGCCGCGGACGAGGGCGACCAGGAGGGCCTCGGGGTCGGCCGAGGGGTGGGCGATGATGGCGTTCTTGCCGCCGGTCTCGCCGACCAGGCGGGGGTAGGCGCGGTAGGTGTCCAGGTGCTGGGCCGTGGTCTTCCAGAGATTACGGAAGACGGCGGTGGAACCGGTGAAGCTCACCCCGGCGAGGTGCTCGCTGGCCAGGGCCTGGGAGGCGATGGACTGGCCGTCGCCGTGGACGAGGTTGATGACGCCGGGCGGCAGGCCGGCCTCCTCGAAGACCCGCATGACGACATCGCTGCTCAGGGCCGACTTCTCGGACGGCTTCCAGACCACCGTATTGCCCATGAGGGCGGGCGTGGAGGGCAGGTTGCCGGCTATGGCCGTGAAGTTGAACGGGGTGATCGCCAGGACGAACCCCTCCAGGCCCCGGTGGTCCATGATGTTCCACTGGCCCGGGTCCGAGGCGGGCTGCTGGTCGTAGATCGCGGCCGCGGAATAGGCGTTGTAACGGAAGAAGTCGGCGAGTTCGCAGGCCGCGTCGATCTCGGCCTGGTGGTAGGTCTTGGACTGGCCCAGCATGGTGGTGGCCAACAGTTCGTCGCGGTACTTGCCGGTCACCAGGTCGGCCGCCCGCAGGAAGATCGCCGCCCGCTCCCACCACGGGGTCATCGACCAGTCGCGGCGCGCGGCGAGCGAGGCGTCGATGGCCGCCCGCACCTGCTTGTCCCCCGCGGGCGTGATGTGGCCCAGCACGCGCGCGTGCTCGTGCGGCGAGACCACCGCCTCCTGCTGCCCCGCGAAAAACCGCTCACCATTGATCACATGAGGCAGTTCACGCACCTGCCCCGCGACCCGGTCGATCTCGGCACGCAGCCGGACCACCTCCGCGGAACCGGGAGCGTAGTCGCGGACAGGCTCGTTCGAAGGTGTCGGCACACGTACGCTGCCCGTGATGACGGCGTTCTGGTTTGCCATTGCACTCCTCGGTCATCGTTAGAGGTCGACATTCGACGTCATGGAATGAATCAAGTCAGAAGTTGCTCTGAAATTTCTGAGCGACGTTACTTACACTGAGCACATGCGTCAAGGGACAGAAGTGAACGGGGCTGCCGACGCGGCCGCCGTGGGCAGACAGCGGACGGCCGGCGGGCTGCGACTGGTCGACCAGGCGTATCTGCGGCTGCGGGACGACATCGTGACCGTGCGGTTCCAGCCGGGCGATCCGCTGGACGAGAAGGCCCTCAGTCAGCAACTGGGGCTGGGCCTGACACCCGTGCGGGACGCGCTCAAGCGGCTCACCCTGGAGCGGCTCGCGGTCATCTACCCCCGGCGGGGCACGTTCGTCACGGACATCAACATCAGCGACGAGCGCTGGCTGACCGAGGTGCGCATCGAACTGGAGGGGCTGGCCGCCGGCCTCGCCGCGGAGCGCGCCACCGACGAGGAGTGCGCCGCCCTGACCGCACTCGCGGGCACCCTGGAGGACTCCTCGGACCTGTCCCTGGACTACATCACCGTCGACACCGAGATCCACCGGGCCATCTACGCCGCAGCCCACAACCCCTATCTGGAAACCAGCTTGAACCAGTACGCCAACCTGGCGCTGCGCATCTGGCACTACGGCATCCAGCGAATGCGTCCGCGCACACCGCGCTCCTGCTCCCAGGACGAGGTCGTCGCCGCGATCCGCGCCCGCAAGCCCGAGGCCGCGCGCAAGGCCGCCCAGAGTCACCTGCTGGCCTTCTCCGCGGAGGTGCGCTCGCTGCTGTAGTGCACAGCCAGGCAGAGGTTGTACTGAAATTTCAGACTCGGTAAGCTGGCTGGACTCCTCAACCGTCCTGGCCTGTTGGCCGCACCCGGGGCCGACCGGACTGCAAACCCTTCGGTGCATTTGCTGCGAAGGGGTTGTGTGATCTGTGATCACATCCTACGGTCCTGGTTCAACGGCTCCGCGGCAGCACATCCGCGGCACCTCAGGCGGCACGCGGCGCACGCACCGACGGACGCCTCCCATTCCGGCCCGCCATCCGCGCGGCGGGGCTCTACCGGACACTTGCTGCTTTCGCCCTCGCTCGTCCTCCCGTCCGCCCCGTTCCTTCCCACCCCGGCTTTCGGGCCGGCCCTACGTGATCAGGGGATCGATGTGATCAGTGACCTGCTGCTGCGCGCAGCGCAGAACAAGAAGCTGGAGAACCTGGTGAGCGGCCACCCGCTGACCAGGGGCCTGGTGGGCCGCTATGTCGCCGGTGTCAGCTGCGAGGAGGCCATTCGCGTGGCACGGCAGCTGAACTGTGTGGGCATCGATGTGAGTCTCGACCTGCTGGGTGAGCAGGTGGAGGACCTCGCCGAGTCGTCCGCGGCGACCGAGCAGTACATCGAGACCGTGCGGGCGATCGCCGAGCAGGCGCCGGGGGCGACGGTGTCGGTGAAGCTGTCGCAGCTGGGTATAGCCGTGGATGCGCAGGCGTGTGCCAAGAACCTCGACCGGCTGCTGGAGGCTTCCGCGGCTGTGGGTGTCGGGGTGGAGGTCGACATGGAGCACAGCTCCGTGGGCCGGCCCACCCTGGAGGCCTTCCGGGAGGCTCTGCCCCGTCACCCGCACACCCGCGTGGCCATCCAGGCCGCCATGCGCCGCACCCCCGAGGACCTGGAGTCCTTCACGGAGATCAAACCGCGTCTGCGGCTGGTCAAGGGCGCCTACGACGAGCCGCTGAGCAGGGCGCTGCGCGAGCGCAAGGAGATCACCGCGCAGTACCTGTTCCTGACGGACTGGGTCCTGGCCCACTGTCCCGATCCCGCGTTCGGCACCCATGATGACCTGTGCATCGAGTACGCCAAGAAGGCCGCGGCGGCCGCCGGGGTCGGCAAGCGCGACTTCGAGTTCCAGATGCTCTACGGCGTCAGGCGCGACGTGCAGCGGCAACTGGTGCGTGAGGGCTACCGTGTCCGGGTCTACGTGCCCTTCGGTACCCAGTGGTACCCCTACCTGATGCGGCGCATGGCCGAACGCCCGGCCAACCTGCTGTTCTTCCTCCGATCCGTGGTGGGCCGCTGACATGGCACCGGAGATCGACGTCGTCGTCGTGGGCGCCGGGCTGACCGGCGCGGCCACCGCCTGGGCCCTGAGCCGCGCGGGCCACTCGGTCGTGTTGTTCGACGCTTACGGCTTCGGACACGACAAGGGCAGTTCACACGGCACCTCCCGCATCTTCCGCCGCATCTACCCCGAGGCCCTGTACGTCGGGATGACCGGCCGCGCGCTGGAGAGCTGGCGCAAACTGGAGGCGGACAGCGGTGCGCGCCTGCTTCAGGTGCGCGGCGGTATCGATCACGGCAGCCGCCGGGATCCCCGGGCTCTTGCCGCCGTCGCGGCCGAACACCAGCTCGCCCATGAACTGCTGTCGCCGGCCGAGGCCCAACAGCGGTGGCCGGGCATGCTTTTCGACGGGCCGGTGCTCTTCCAGCCGGACGCGGGCGTCGTCAACGCGGACGCGAGCACCGCGGCCTTCCTGGACGTGGCACGGCAAGGCGGGGCACGCCTGGTGTGCCACACCCCGGTTGAGTCGATCGAGGTCCTCGACGATCACGTCGTGGTGCACGCCGGCCAGGTGGTACGGGCGCGCCGCGTCGTGCTGGCCGTGGGCGGCTGGCTGCCGGAACTCCTCGACGCCTGCGGCCTCGGCATCCCGCTGCCGCCCGTGCAGGTCACGCAGCAGCAGGTCTTCCACTTCCGCCAGCGCGATCCGCAGGCGGTGTTCCCCGTCCTGGTACACAAGGACGACCACCAGATCTTCGGCCTTCCCTCCGGGGGCGACGCAGGCCCCCAGCCGGCCATGAAGATCGCCCGGCACGACGGGGGCACCCCCACCACGGCGGGCACCCGCAGCGGCCTCATCGATCCGGCCGGCCGACGGCTCATCACGGAGTACGTCCGCACGTGGCTGCCCGGGCTCGACCCCGAACCGGTGGCCGAGGGCACCTGCCTGTACACGATGACCGAGGACGACGACTTCATCCTCGACCGACGGGGCCCCGTCGTCGTCGCGTCCCCCTGCTCCGGCCACGGCGCGAAGTTCGCCCCCCTGCTGGGCGAGATGATCGCAGACCTCGCACTCGGCAGGGCTGAGACGCATTCCCGCTTCGCACTCGACCGGCACCTGCCCAGGATCGCCCGATGAATGATCCGACTCCGCGCGTACAGGCGTCTTTGCTGGCCGACCAGGTCTACACCGCACTGCACCAGTCGATCACCAACGGCGCCCTGCCGGCGGGGACCCGGCTGCGGGTACGGGACCTCGCGGCCGACATGGGCACCAGCGTGATGCCCGTGCGCGAGGCCATCCGCCGTCTGGAAGAGAACGGACTGGCCGTCCGAGAGCCCCATAAAGGCGCGGTGGTCAAGGGGCTCACCTTGCGGGAACTCGTCCACGTCTACGACGTACGGCTGCTACTGGAGACCGAAGCAGCCCGACGCGGCATCGAAGGCCTGGACGCGGAAGGCGTGAACAAGATGGCGAAGGAATGCGAGGCGATGCGCACAGCCGCCGCGGAAGGCCGCATCCTCGACGCGCTCGACCACGACGAGGCCCTGCTCACCACCCTGTACACCGCGGGCGGCAACCCGGTCCTCACCGACACGATCCGGAATCTGTGGCACCAGTGCCGCGCCTACAAAGTCCTGGGAGCCACCGCAGCCGACCGCGAACCCGACTCGTCCCTGTGGTCCTACCAACCTCAGCTGATCGAAGCCGCCCGCTGGTCCAACCCAAAGACCGCGGCACACCTGACACGCCGGTCCCTGAACAGCGCACGGTCCCGAATCCAGACGCTGCTCGACCAGGAGGCCGCGGCGGGAGCTGATCCGGCGCCATGATCCACGCCCCTGTCCCGCCCGGTGACCGCTCGTTCGTCGTCATCGGCGAGACCAACCTCGCCCGCCGGGTGTGCGCCTCACTTCGGGAAGGCGCACACACCGTCCAGCACCTGACCGAGCCCCGCGACGAGATGCTGCGCGCCGCAATGACACCGGCCCCCGACGCCGTGGCGATCCTGCTGCACGACGACGTCGCCGCGCTGCGCTACGCACTGGCCATCGCCCACATGTGCCCCCACGTCCCGATCACCGTGACCATCTTCGACCGGACGGTCGCCGACGAGTTGCTGCGCCTGCTGCCGCAGTGCCATGTGACCTCCCCGGCCGATCTGGCGGCCCCGACCCTGGCCGGACCCTGCGTCGACCCCGCCATCGCCGCCCTACGCACAATGGACGGCCACACCCAGGCCGTTCGGGTCCTTGACGGGCAGCCCCTCAGCCGCCCGTGGAAACCGGAACAGACCAACTGGCAGTCACGACGCGGCCGGTTCGCGGGACAACTGCGGCCGCACGACGCGGGAACGCGGCTCATGCTCACGGGCCTGCTGGGCATGCTCGCCGCCCTCCTCGGTGACCTGACCTGGCTGGTCGCTCTCGGACACCACCCTACCCAGGCACTGTTCGACGCCGCCCGCGTCGTGGCCACCGTCGGCCCGGCAACCGCTCCAGCGCACTCCACCGTGTATCCCGTACTGGCGAGCCTGGTCATGCTCAGCACGATCGTGTGCAGCGCCATGTTCACCGCCGGCCTCGTCGACCGCATGCTCGGCCCCCGACTGGTCGGGCTGATCGGACCGCGCACCCTGCCCCGCTCCGGCCACGTCATCGTCGTCGGAATCGGCCAGGTCGGACTGCGCCTGTGCGGTGAGCTGCAACGCCTGGGCATACCCGTCGTCGGCGTAGAACGAGACCCCGACGCACCGGGCGTCCGCATCGCCCGGACCCTGGGGATCCCCGTGCTCACCAGCCACGGCGGCGACCGGGCCACCTTGGAGAAACTGCACCTCCACCGGGCCCGGGCCCTGGCCGCCGTCGGCTCCGACGACCTCGACAACATCGCCGTGGCCATCGCCGCGCAGGGAGTCTCAGCCGGGACACGCATCGTCCTACGGGCCGGCGAACACGAGGCAATGCGCCACCCACGTCGTCGACGCCCGCAGCCTCGACGCTGTGGAGGCGATCCGCAGCGCCACCGGCGGGTTCGGCGCCGACGTCGTGATCGACGCCGTCGGACGGCCGGAAACCTGGGAGCAGGCGTTCTTCGCCCGCGACCTCGCCGGCACCGTCGTCCTGGTCGGCGTGCCGATGCCCGACATGACCGCCCCGGAGATCCTGCTGCTCGAATACTTCGGCCGCGGCGGCGCCCTCAAGTCGTCCTGGTACGGGGACTGCCTGCCCTCACGCGACTTCCCCACCCTGGTATCAACCTGCACCTGCAAGGACGCCTCCCGTTGGAGAAGTTCGTCACCGAGGAGATCGGCATCGACGGCGTCGAGGAAGCATTCGAGAAGATGCACCGCGGTGACCTACTGCGCTCGGTAATGATCCTGTAACCCTCCGGCCGGATCAGCATGAAGGCATCGAGCACCTCGTGACCTCGGGAACGTTCTCCCTGGACGGCGGAACGTGGGAGGTCGACAACAACGTCTGGCTGGTCGGCGACGCCGACGAGGTCGTCGTGATCGACGCGGCGCACGAGGCCGAGAAGATCGCCGCCGCCGTCGGCGCACGCCGCGTCGTCGCCGTCGTGTGCACCCACGCCCACAACGATCACATCAACGCCGCCCCCGCCCTGGCCGACCGGACCGGCGCCCCCGTCCTGCTGCACCTGGACGACCGCCTGCTCTGGCAGCAGACCAACCCGGACCGGGCCCCGGACGGATACCTGGCCCACAACCAACGCCTCACCGTGGCCGGCACGGAACTCACCGTCCTGCACACCCCCGGACACGCCCCCGGAGCGATCAGCCTCTACGCACCCGAACTGGCCACGGTCTTCACCGGCGACACCCTCTTCGACGGAGGCCCCGGAGCCACCGGCCGCTCGTTCTCGGACTTCCCCACCATCATCCGCTCCATCCGCGACCAGTTGCTCACCCTCCCCCCGGAAACCGTCGTCCGACCCGGCCACGGCGCCTCCACCACCGTCGGTGCCGAATCCGCCGACCTGCAGAAGTGGATCGACCGGGGGTACTGATCCGGAACGGCGCAGGTCAGCGCAGACTCCCCCGCGGCTTCAGCGGCCAGTCGTTGTGCTCCGCGCCTATTCCGCACCGATGAGGACGAAGGCCATCGTGACCGGTTGTCCGCTGCGGTTGCGCCAGGCGTGCCGGGTGCCGTTCTGGATCACGATGTCTCCTGTCGAGAGCCGGGTGCAGTGGCCGTCGTCGAGTTCGAGGACGATCTCGCCCTGCAGCACGATGCCGTAGTCCACGGTCGGCGTGGCGTGCATGCCGTCGGGTTCGATGAGTTCGGCGATGCCGGGCGAGTCGGCCCGCTGCTCCCGGCCGAAGGCGACGGGGTCGAACACCGGGTCTGCCATCGCGGTGTCCGGCGGGAAGGTCAGGACGATGAACCGCGTGCCGCCGGGCGCCGGAAGCAGGCTGGTGACCTTCGGCGTGGGGTCCTCCCCGGTCCGGCTGACCGGTTCGCCGGGTTCGGTGGCCCACGGCAGGCGGGAGATCCAGCCCGGCAGACTGGTGAACTCCCGGCTGCGCGGAATCGGGCCGTCGCTGACGACCATCGACCTGCCGTTCTCGTCATGGCCGGTGACGACTCTGCGCATATGTCTCTCCTTGGTCGGGTCCACCGGACCTGTCACATCGGTTGGGTCGGTTGGGCCGGTCGCTGCCGGGTTCGGGCGGGGCCGGGAGGGCGGTGTCCCAGGCGTCGACGACGTCCGCCACGGTGGGGGCGGGTGCCCGGAGCAGGGCCGCTGCCACCGTGCGTACGAACAGCCGGTGCCGGTCGTGGGTGAGGTACTCCACCGGGGACTTGCCGTCCACACGCGCGAGCAGTAGTGCCGGCAGCACTGTCGCGGCCCGCTCCTCGAGGGCGGGTCGGGGCTCCCAGTCGACGCACCGGGCGTACTCCTCGGCCAGCACCCGGGCGGATCGCAGAAGTGCGGCGCGGTCTTCGGGCACCACCAGGCTCTTGAGGAGCAGATGGTTGACGCAGAAGGCCAGGTCGAAGGCCGGGTCCCCGTACC
>NZ_JACTVI010000017.1 GCF_014495685.1 Streptomyces sp. TRM68367
GCCGGGGTCGTCTGGTGAGGAGCGGTTGGGGTCGGAGTTTGATGATCCGGCGGTGACGGCGGCGGTTCATGAGGATTTGGTGCGCCGGCTTGAGGCGTTGCGTGGTGAAGCGGCGTCTTCCGAACAGCAGCCGGGGTCGCAGGCCGGTGATCAGACACCGGCAGCCGCGCAGCCTACCCACGACACTTCGGTGCGGTCGGCCGAGCCGAACGACGAGCGGACGGAGCCGGTCACCGGGCCCGAGCTCCCACAGGCCCACACCGAGACGCCCGCGGACAACCACCTGGCACACCGTGACACGGCCCGTACGGCGACGACGGACAACGTCACGGAGGGGCCGGGCACGGTGAAACCGAGCATGCCCACGGTCAGCGTGCCGAAGCCGGTCGTCCTGCCAGCGCAGGTCCCGCCGGTTCCCCCGACGCAGCCGGCGCCGGCGCCGTCGCAGATGCAGCAGAGTCATCAGATGCAGCAGGCGTCGCAGGCGTCGGGACCGACGGGGCAGGAGTCCCGGTCGGGGCAGCAGGCGCCGGAGCCGACGCAGACGTCTCAGCCGACGCCGCAGCGGACCCCCTCGGAGAGGCTGCTGCAGACGGCGCCTGTGGCGCCGGAGGAGCGCCCCGGCCAGGTGACGAGCGACCCGGCGGAGCGCACCGTCGAGGCGGCGGCGCCCTCGACGCAGCCCCCCGGGGCGCACCCGGAGACGGAGGACGTGCAGCAGCAGCCGCAGCGGCCTGCAGAGGCAGCCCCCAGTGGGAACGGTCAGGACGGGCGGGAAGCCCGGGACAGCCGGACCGTCGTACCGGAGGACCTGCGTCGCTTCGCGGAGCAGCAGTTCGGCGGCAAGACGACCGTGGAGAAGGCACGGCAGCTGTGGGCCGAAGCGTCGCGGATCACTGCGGAGCACAACCCGTTCGGCCCGACTTTCGGCCGGCCCGGCCAGGGGTTGTTGGAGCGCGATCCGGAGCAGTACTGGGCGACCATGCGTGTCGCGCAGGTGCTTTACCAGCACGAAAACGCCCCTGACCGGATCGACCGGGCGGTCACGGTAGCCAAGGACCTGAGTGCTCGGCGCGGTGTCGACACCGCGCTGCTGGGGCTGCGGGGCGGCGCCGACGACACGGTCCTCGCGGTGCGGCCCCGACCGGTCCAGGCAGAGGCGTCCCCGGCCCCTGAGACAGGCGCGGATTCTGTCGCCTCGGCCTCGGTCAGGCGTGATCAACAGTTGTCAGCGGGAACGGCGAGCGGCGATGAGATCGCCGAGCACGACAGCCGACAGCTCGACGGGGTCGACCGTCCCGAGATCTTCCAGCAGGTCGTCGCCGAGGCTCTGCGGTCCGTCGACGGGGTGCGGCCGGGCGAGAGGCCCGATCTGTCCGGGATCCGTGAGGTTCTGGTCCAACTCGGCAGGGCTCTTGGCGAGAAGCCCGTGGAGCGGGTCGAGGAGGTAGCGCCTGAGCTGGGTGCCGCGCTGGAGAGGGCCGGCTACCACAGGAACCTGCTGCACCCGCTTCTGGCGCCGGCGATGGTTGACGGCCGCAGGCTGATGAACCGTGAGGCTCAGGCCGCTCTGCGAAAATACCTGGCTCTGCCGCTGCAGGAACGGCTCCCGGTCGTCACTCCGGGGGCTCCGGGATCGTCCTTCCGTACCGTGACGGTCGGCGACTTCACTGTCGTACCCGCTCCGACCACTTTGCTCGGCGCCGGAACCTACCTGGTCACGCACAGCGCCACCGGTCTGCAGTGGGGCTACCGCGCCAGCGGCGAGGAGACCCATCACGAGGCGTTCCTCGGCAGCGTGGCCGGCGACATCCCCGCCGAGCTGGAGGGAGCGAAGGTCAGGTCCACGGACGGCACCGTGGATTTCGTCGATGCTCCCCAGTCCCAAGATCGGTTCACGCCGACCACGGACGTCCCCCACGGTCTGGACGCCGCGTTCGGCGTCACCGACGGGGCGGCGGCCACCACCTGGTACTTCAGCAAGGAGGGCGTGTACGCCGGCCGCATGGTCCGGCTCTCGGGCGGGACCGGCTCTCTGCAGTTCAAGGTCGGCCTGCCGGACGCCACCGAGCCGAAGCTCGTCGGCGCCGCGGGGCAGCCGGACGACACCGTGCAGGTCGAGCTTCTCGGGCCCGACCGGTTCGTGCTGCGCCGCACCGTGCCGAGCGGCTGGCCGCAGGAGCGGATGGTGTACGACGCGCAGGGCGGACTGCGGGAGCAGACCGTCGCCGTCCGCGTGAAGTCCGGCGTCCCCACCGGCGAGCACTGGCTGATCGATCACACGACCGGTGCGGCGTCACTTGTCAACGCCGAGAGCGAGCTGGTCGCCGGCCCGCGCGGTACCGCGAGGATCACCACGTCCCTCACCGGCGGACTGACGCTGACCAGCCAGGAGGACCCCGCCACCGTCCTCTTCGAGCACGAGCCGCTGGGCGGCGGAAGGTACTTGCAGGTCCATCGGGACGGCGCCGGCAAGCTTCGCTGGACTCAGTTCGACGCGGCCGGGAACAAGGTCGCCCACGGCACCCGCACCTGGGACGCCAGGACCCGGACCTTCCACGACACGCGCACCGGCAGACTGCCGAGGATGAACCTCCTCTCCGTGCGGACGTACCACCCGACGGCGGACGGGGGTGTGGTCCGTGCTCAGCAGGGCGCCCGGGGGGCGTGGACCTGGACGCGCTTCGGTGCCGAGGGCAACGCGGTGGGTTCCGGTACGCGCCGCTGGAACTGGATCCGTTCCGGCTTCAAGGACGTGTACGTCGATCCGGAGACGGGTCGGGAAGCCGTCGCCCAGCGCAGCGGCGCCCCCTGGCCGTTCATCGAGCAGACCGCGGAGCGCCCGGCCGTCGAGGTCGATGCCCCGGCCGGGCAACTCCCTGACACACAGGGGGAGGGCAGCCCGGCGCAGTCGCAGACGCAGACGCAACCGCAGACCGCCGAGCGCCCGCCCGCCGTCGAGGTCGACGCCCCGGCCGGGCAGCTCCTCGAGGTCCCGGCGCACGGTGGCGACCTGACCGCCGAGCGGCCTACGACCGCACCGTCGGCCAGAGGGACGCGACTCTCCGGGGTCGACCAGGTGGGCCCGTTGGCCGGTGCCGGGGTCCGGCTGAGGCGGGACCCGCTGCGCCTGGCCCTCGTCGATCGTGACGGCGCGCCGATTGAGGCAGCGGTGGTGACGCCGCGCCAGGAGGGCGGTTTCAGCATCACGGGGGTCGTCCCGGGCACGCTGCACTTCTCCGTGGGTGGGCAGTTCCAGTTCCGCACCGTGCGGTTGCCGGGTACGGATCGGCTGCTGCGGTTCTACACCCCGTCCGGGGTGGATGGCGGGGTGCGCCTGGCGGAACCGGACGGTGTGCCGCTGGCGGGCGGGACGGAAGTCCACGTCACCCACGTCACCCGCACCGCAGAGGGTGACCTGGTGGTGCGGACGCCGGTACCGGGCGAGGACGACGGTGCGGTGCTGGAGTGGCACCTCGACGCCGACGCGGAGCCGCGCTCGCTCGAGGTGCCGCTGCGGGGGGAGGGAATCGGCGGCCTGTCCGGGCTGAAGGTCCGTACCGAGTTCGGTTCGGACGGGGCTGTGACGCGGACGCTGGACGGCGGTGGATGGGGAACGCGGTTCGCGTTCACCTTCGAACCACTGCCGCAGTCGCCGGGGGAGCAGTTCGACGGCGGGTTCACACTGAAGGAGGCGGTTGGCGGGCGGGCGCTTCACTTCGAGGCTCTGGGACAGATCCGGGGCGTCACGCACCCGGACCCGCAGACCGAGCAGCCCTCGGCCGACACGCCCGCGGTGCGCGTCGTGGAAGAGCCCTTGCACGGCGCAACGCAGCTCGCCGGATACCGGTTGCGGTCGACGGACACGCCGGCCACGGAGACGTCCCCGGCGTCCAGGCAGCTGGAACTGGTGGGCCCGGACAACCAGGTGGTGCCGGGGCGGACGGTGCTGCCGCGTGCGGACGGCGGGTTCGTCATCCGCGGAGACGAGGGCGACCTGAACCTGGACTCCGGGCTCGGGTTCGAGTTCCGTGAGCTGCGGCTGCCTGGTACGGACTCTGCCGTGCGGCTCGCGGAGCCGGTCGGCATGGCCGGCCCGCTCGAGGTGCTGGGCCCCGACGGGCTGCCGGTGGAGAACGCGCGGCTCGCCCGCGATCCGAACGGCCTCACGGTCAGTGTCCCGGTGGAGGCTGCGCACGAGGCCGAGGTCGCGCAGTGGCGCTTCGACGCGCGTGGCCGCCTCGTTCGCCGACAGCTGCCGCTGACCGGTCACGACGCGTTCGACGGGCTGTACTTGCAGCTGGAACACACTCCCGTCGGGCAGCTCCTGGAACTGGTCGGGTCCTCTGACCGGACCGGCTCCTGGACGCCGGGTCAGGTTGACGGCGGCACCTTCACGCTGACCGACTCCGAACGGGGCGTTACCGCGCGGTTCAACGACGCCGGCCGGTACACCGGCATGCACGAGACGACGCCGACTCGCGGGACGGCGCCGTTGACAGGCACTCACGAGGCGTCGGCTGAGGAGCCCGCGCAGTCCCTTGCCCGGCTGTCGGGGTCTGATGGGCCGGCCGGCGGATCCGTGGAGGAGGTCGTGGGGCGGTCGGTGTCCGATGCGCCGACAAGCACGTCCGACGACGGCGCAGTGAGCGAGAAGTCCCGGCAGCCGCGACAGCGGTTGAGGCCGAAGCTGCTCACGGTTCCCGAGGCGATGCCCGGTCCGGAGTTCCGGCTGCGTCAGGCGACCGGGGCGGCGGCTGATCACCTGCGGACCTTGGGAATGCCGGTTCATCCGGAGGCGGTCGACAGGTCCGGGGATCGGTCGCCGGACTGGGTGGTGATGCCTCAGCAGAGCGGCGGCTACACCGTTGCCCAAACGTCGGGGGACGTTAGGTGGCACCACAGCGAGGACCTGTTGCCGCAGGCGCTGGACGTGCGGTTGGCGGGGACGGCGCACTTCCTGCGTACGGCCGTCGGCGAGGGAGGGCGGGTGGTGTCGGTGGTCGGCGAGGACGGGACGGCGGCGGACGGTTACCAGGTCCAGGAGGCCCGCGACGAGTCCGGTGCGCTGACCGGGGTGTCGGTCGGTGCACCGGGGGACGAGCTGGGCTGGCACTTCGACGGCAACGGTGTGCCGCGGGACGTCGAGGTGCCGCTGACCGGGAACCTGGACGGGCACCTGGCGGGCGCGCGGATCCGGCTGCGGCGTGTCCTGGGCTCCGACGGTGCGCCTGCCGGGGTTGCGGCGGAGCTGGACGCCGACGATCCGTGGGTCTCGGCGTCGCACGGGGTGCAGCGCAGGCCGGACGGCCGCCTCGTGCTGACCGACCACGTCACGGGCGATGAGCTGAGGTTCCGTCGGGACGGGTCGCTGGTGTCGGTGCGCCGTGGCGGCGAGACGCCGCTGCGCAGGCGGCTGCGGCAGGTGGGTGAGCGACTGTTCCCGTCGCTCACGCCGTTGGTGGAGCCGGAGAACGAACTGGGCACCGTGGGTGTCGAGTACGAGCCGGAACTGGCGCGGATCTTCGAGGAGACCCTGCCCAAGTCGGCGGCCTCCGGTGCCGTTCGCCGCGCACTGGATCCTCGTCTGCTGCCGTTGATCGTGGCGGACTCGACGGAGATTCTCGCCCGTTCGCAGATGGATGGGTTCACGCATCCCGATGGCCTGGCGGAGCTGCGGGCCGCAGTGCACGAGCAGGTGTGGGCGGATGCGCGGCGGGCGCTGGAGGAGATGGAGGCGTCCGGGGCCGCTTCGGGTACCCATGACGGTTTCACCGTGTCTCCTGTCGAGGTCGACGGCGGACGCCAGGTGGTGCACGAGGCGACGGGCCTCACGACGATCTTCGGACCCCCGCGCGAGGGCCTCCCGCGCGAGGTGCTCTCGCACGAGGTGTACCTGCACGAGGCGCCCCCGGAGCTGGCAGGGGTGCGGGTCCAGGTCGCCCACGACCCCCACGACGGCAGCTTCGTGGGATTCGGGCTGGTGGACAACCCGGAGACGCGGTTCGCCATCGGCTCGCCGGACGACCAGTCGGCGGAGAGCGCCAATCCCCGCAGTCGGTTCGTCATCGAGGACCGGATCACCGGCAAGCCGTACGTCTTCGGTGCCGAGGGCACGCCGGCCGAGGAGCTGCGCCCCTCGGAGCCGTCCGTCGCACCAGGGACCGACGATGCACCGTTCGACGTCGAGCGGGCGGAGCAGCTGCAACTGGCCCATGAGGGGCCGGCGGTCGGCGGGGACGGGGCTTTGCGCCCGTTGTACTCGGACCCGGCGTACCTGCCTAAGGCGCGGGAGTTCGAGTCACGGCTGGCTACCTTCGCGGCCGGCCACCCCAGGGCGGTGGCGGCAGCCCGGCAGGGTGTGTCCCGCCTGTTCGAGGCTCTCTCCCAGGCGCACCCCGAGCACAGTGCGCAGGAGATCTGGCGGAACTTCCGCGACGACGGGGCGGCCGGGCCCCAGGAGCTGCTGGAGCGCGGCGACGTCCACGAGCTGATGACGGCGTTCTCCAACGCGGTCTCCGCCGCGGACACGCCCTCGACGTTGAAGTCGCCGCTCCGGGACCTGCGAGCTCCGGCGTCCAAGACGCTGGACGAGCGGGGCATCCCGCTGGCCGCCGGGGTGTCGCGGACGGCGGTGGAGATCGGGCACGCGTTCAAGGCGCTGAACGTGCCGGACGGGGACGCCGACGGCCTGGCACTGTCGCTGCTCGGGTGGCTGCTGCCGGCCCAGGGCCACACGGTGTACGAGGTTCTGGCGGGCCTGCGGGCGGCGGACGCGGTGCCGTCGCTGGCCGGGAACCCGCTGGACGACGCGGCGCGGATGTACCGGTCGATCCCGGGTGTGCGGCTGTCGGAACTGCGCGACGCCGCCGGCGAGAACGGCATGCTGCCGCACGAGGCCGCCTACTGGGCCAAGGTCGTCACCCCGCCCGAAAACGGCGGCTTCGCCTCGCCTGAGGACCGCAGGGTGGATCTGGCCGAGCAGCGCCGGAAGGCCTTCCAGAGCCTCGTCGACAAGCCGCCGAGCCAGTGGAACGGCGAGGAGGCCATCAACCGCTGGCTGCGGGAGAACGGGATGACGCCGCGACAGGTGCTCGAACGGCTGAGCCCCGCCCACTTCGTCGCCCTGATGGCCTACACCAGCCCGGTGTACGCGCTGATGAACGTGATGCTCAGGTACCAGGGCGGGGCGAGCCGCGCGGCGCTGCGCATCCAGGTCAGGTCGTTCATCGACAGGGCCTTCGACGAGGCGGGGGACAAGGACACACAGGACGCCCTGGCGAAGGTGCTCAGCGCGTTGAAGGAAGACGCCCCGGACCTTGGCCAACTGCTCAGCACCCCGCTCGAGGAGATGACGGCCGAGGAGCGGGCACGGCTGCGCGAGCGGCTTCAGGCCGTCGCGGAGAAGCTGGTGCCGCACTTCGAGCAGGAGCTGCCGCACCACGTGGCGATGCTGATGGACGCGCTGTCGTTGCTGCCCCCCGCACTGGGTGAGGTATGGCGCGGTGCGCGTTCCCTCGGCGACCTGCACTCGGGCATCGGACGGATCATTTCCCCCGAGTACGGCGGGTCGGAGCTCTCCTTCAAGGCGTTCACCAGCTTCAGCCGGTCCGGTCGTCAGGCCGAGGCCTTCCTGGACTCCTCCGCTCGACTGCCCATGACCCACCCGGTACTGGTGCGCGCCGAACTCAAGGGGAACCACGGCCGGGACATTTCGGCGTTCTCCACGGACCCGGGCGAGCAGGAGGTGGTGCTGCTTCCCGGGAGCCGGATGAAGATCAGCTCCCGCCGGGTCGTCCCCAACGAGGACAGGTACGGCCACGGGTACGACATCAGGAACTACGAACGTATCGAGGCCGTCGAGGAGGCGCCGGAATTCCCCGTCACGGACGTGGAGAACCCGGTCGAGGCGCGGATCCGGGCGGCGGAACTGAAGAGCGCTCTCCAGAAGCTGTCCGGTGTCGGACACGTGGCGAAGCGCAGCGACCTCAGGCCGCTCGCCGCGCGGATCGGCGCCAGGGGCGGCCTGCACGTGTGGCACCTGGCCGGTCTGGCGAGCGAGCTGCACGGTGGTGCGCAGCACCTGACGGTCGAGCGGTTGGCGACGGTGCGCCGGGTCGCGGACCTGACCCGTCGTCGTCTGAGGCTCGGTTCGGACGTGCCGGTCACCGCAGGGCATCTGGACACGCTGGTGCGTCGCCTCGACGGAGCGGAGGCGGACGCCCCGGTCGAGCAGGCCGCACGGCAGCGGCTGCTGGACCTGGTCGCCCGGCTCAAGGCGCCCGGCGAACGGGTCACCTACACCCGGCTCGCGGAGGCATGGGTGGCGGGCCCCGTGGCCCAGAACCCGGGCGAAGAGCACGCGGAGCGGCCGGTCGACACCACCCACGTATCCGAGGACGAGCCGAGCAGCCGGCTTCGGCAGGAGGAACGCCCTGCTGCGGATGCCTCGGAGAAGCGCTTCGGCCACACGCTCGCCGAGCTCTTCTCCCTGGACCCGATCGCGCAGGACCCTGCCGACGCGGAGGAGGGGCGTGACGACCGCACGGACGTGCGGGCGCCCGAGGAGGGCGTTGAAGAGCTCCGCGTGGAGTCGCCCGCGGAGACGGCCGAGGAGCCCGGCCGGGAGTCTCGCGAGGAGGTGCTTGAGGAGGTTCGTCGGGAGTCCTCCGAGGAGCTGCGTCGGGAGTCTGGAGAGGAGGCGGTCGAGGAGGTTCGTCGGGAGTCCTCTGAGGAGACCTCCGCGGGTGGGGCCGAGCTCACCGTCAACGGGCCGGAAAACAGAGAGCTGACGAACGGTCAGGAGAAGTCGCCGGTAACGGAGCAGCCACAGGAGCCGGCCGAAGAGCCGGCGGTGCGCGTGGCGGAGCCGGTGCACGGCAGCCCGCAGCTCGCCGGGTTGCGGCTGCGGCGGTCCGACACGCCGGCCACGCAGACGTTGCCGGCGTCCTCGCGGTTGGAGCTGGTGGACGCCTCTGGACAGCCGGTGCCGGGACGGACCGTGGAGACGCGCCCGGACGGCGGGTTCGTTGTGCACGGTCGCGACGGGGACCTGCATCTCGACTCCGCCGTCCGGTTCGAGCTCCGCGAGCTGCCGCTGCCCGGCACCGACCACGTCGTACGGCTGGCACAGCCGACGGGCATCGACGGCCCGCTGACGCTGCTGGACGGTGAGCGACAGCCCGTCGAGGGCGCGCGGCTCGCCCGCTACCCGGAGGGCCTGACCGTTCGCATCCCGGTGGACGGCGCGAACGACGGCGCCGCAGCGCTGTGGCACTTCGACACACGCGGCGGGCTTGTCCGGCAGGAGATGCCGCTCACAGGCCACGACGACTTCCACGGCCTGAGCATCGGCGTCGATCACACCCTTGCCGGGCCGAGGCTTGAGCTCATCGGCCCGTCGAACCGGACAGCCGGGCTGATGCCGGGGCAGCGTGATGACGGAACTTTCACAGTGCCCCACCCGGAGCACGGCACCGTGCTCTTCGACAGCGGTGCCCGGTACGCAGGTGTCCAGAGCGGGACGCCGGTCGTGGTCGAGGACCTGAGCGAGGTCCGGGCCCTCGACGATGTCGGGCGCTCGTCGCCGGAGGTGTTTGCCCAGCTCGATCGGGAGGATGTGCTTGGCCGGAGTGAGTTCCTGTTGGATCCCGTGGAGGCGGTTCATCAGGCGCGGGTGGACCGGCCGAAGCTGGTCGGCGAGGTTGACGGCTCGCAGGTACGTGCCGCGATCAGGCGGCTGCTCGGCGATGATGGTTCCGGCGACGCGACCACGCGTGTGGTGGTGGAGGACGCGTTCTCCGACGAGAACCTCAGGACGCATTTCCACCGCACGCTGGACGGCGGATTCACCGCGGACTTCAGTGCCCGGGTGGATGGTGGGCCGCAGGTCACCGTGGAAGCGGTGGGCTTGGGTACCCCGCATGGGCTGACCGAGGGAAGCACCGACTTCTCCTTCGCGCGGGACCGGGCGGCGGAGCACAGTGTTTCGGTCGCGCGCAAGAACGTGTTCCTGGAGCCGCGAGGGGTCCGGGTCCCGCTGCCGTTCGTCCAGATCGCCGGGAAGATCGCCGGGATGATCAACGCCCGGGACAGCAGCTTCTCCACGCAGGTCAAGCGTGGCGCGAAGACGGAGGTCGTGGAGTCCCAGGTGCCGGTCACCACCGCCGGACACACGGTGACCTACCGGGTTACGGCCCACAGGCCCGGCCGCTGGTGGTGGAGCAAGCGCAAGACCCAGGTGGACTTCGTCCACGTTCCGGTGACGCTGGCCTGGCCCAAGCCGGACGCGGTCGTGCCGTCGCGGCCGGAGGAGGGCGCGCGGCCGCCCGAGCAGCGGTCCGAGGAGATCGTGCACGCGGAGGTCACCGGTCTTGGCGGTGACGTGTACCGCGCCGTCGAGGGCGCGCTGGGCCGCAGGTTCAAGGTGAACGATCCCGCGGCGAGGGACTTCCGTGAGTGGCTGGACGGCCTGGCCGGCAGGGCACCGGAGTTGTTCGGCGGTCAGGTGGTGCGCAAGTCCTTCGGGTTCGCCAGCCGGCGGCGGACCCGGATCGAGGTTGCGATCGCCAAGGATGTCGTCGTCCGGGACCTTCCGGAGACGAAGAGCAGCATCACCCGGACCCACAAGATCAGCGGGGAGAGCACGTCGGAGCAGGCGGTGACCCGTCGTTGGGGTGCCGGCGTGATCGTCGGCGTCGGTGGCACCACCCACCTGACGGGCGTCCTGGGTCCGGCCGTCTTCCGTTACGGGCTGACCAAGACCGGCACCGGCACCACCGAGCAGTTCGAGCAGAAGCAGGTGGAGACCTACACCGGTTCGCTCGGCAAGCGCCGGGTCGACTTCAGCTACGTGGTGCGCGTGGGCCACGGCCCGAAGAGCGTGCTGCTGCGGGTCGACGGCGGTACGGCGACGCTGTGGACGCGCGAGCGTGAGGCGGCGCCGCCGGTGGAGCCGGCCGAGCCGGGGCCCGTTGACTCTGAGCGCATTGCGTCGGAACCGGTTGTTCAGGAGCCGGTTGTTCAGGAGCCGGCCGGGGTGAGCCCGCTCGATGTGCCCGATCGGGTGGACGCGGCGTATCGGCTGCCGGAGGAGACGGTGGAGGACATCGTCGGTCGGGTGCTCCACCGGCTCGAGGTGCAGGGTCGGCTCGACGCTGCTCAGCTGCCGAAGGTCGCGGTGGAGTTCCGTGCCTTCCTGCGCGAGCACGCGCGGGAGTTGGCGAACGGTGGGGACGGTGTGCGGTTCCCGCTGAGTGCCTGGCGCAGTGGGGCACCGGATGTGTTCATCCGCGGGCTGCTGCGGGCCAGGGACGGGCGGTACCTCGGGGAGGGTGCCGGGGAGAAGCTCAGCGGGTCGGTCGGTGCGGGCCACGAGCACAGTGTCAAGGTCACGAAAAGCAAGGACAGTTCTGTCGGACTGGCGGGTGCCGGTTTCATCGGTAACCCGGACATCGAGTACGGCGGTTTCCAGATCGCCTACAAGTCCAACCGGGTCGGCACCGACAAGATCGGCCAGCAGCTCCGCTTCGAGCGATCGTCGGATGGTTCGGGCAGGGTCCACCGTTTCGACTACCCGGTCGACTTCGAGGTGCGGGTGGGTGGCCGCTGGTCGGCCCCTGGTGAGGTCGTACGGTGGCGTGATGCGGACGGCACGGCGGGTTACACGTCGTCGTCGGTCTCCGGCCGGGTCGAGGTGGCGGTGCCGGAGCGGGCCGGGGTGGTGCTCGCGGAGCCGTCGGAGCAGTCGTCCGCGACGGTGTGGCAGGACGGTGCGGCGCCGCGGCCGGAACAGGGTGAGGTGCAGCTGCCGGCCGGGTTCGAGCTGGAGTCGCTGAAGCCGGTGCCCGGCTTGCAGAGCACCGTCGCGGCGATGCTGTCGGCGCCGGGCGGCACGGCCTGGCAGGAGTGGTACCGGCGGCCGCTGGTGGGGGCCAGGCCGGTGGCGTTCGACGAGCATCAGGGCAAGAACTGGTTGGAGCGCGAGCGGGATCAACTGAACGAGCGCAACGCGGCGTTGGATGCACTGGAAAGCTTCACCAGTCCCGCGGCGCGGGCGGCGCGCTTCGAGCGGGCTGTGCTGTACTACGACTCCGTGCGGCTGAAGAGCCACAACCGGCCGGGTCTGGTCGGCACCCGTGAGTTGTTCGCGCGGCTGGAACTGTCGACAAGGCTGGGTCAGCCGAGGGTGGTTGCCCGGGACGATGAGCACCGGTTCGGCGGCACGCGGTTCGGCAAGGCCGAATGGGAGACGGACGCTCAGAAGGGCTGGGGCGTCAAGGGCAAGCTGGCCGGCGGGATCATGGTGCCGCATGGCGACACGTACCTCGGGCCGGATCTCTACGTTGGCCTGCTGTACTCGCGGGCGAAGGGTGCGTCGACGGCGAATGCGGGGCAGGATGTCGCTACCGAGGGGTGGAGGGAGCGCGGATACCTCGTCAGCTTCGACGCGACGTACGACGTGCACACCGCCACCGGCCGGTCCTGGCAGGACATCTCGACGCTGATCCACGAGGGTCCGGTGGTGGAGCGGTCGAAGTGGGTGCGGGTGCCCGATGCGGTCAAGGTGTGGGTGCCGGCGAGCGAGATCCACCGGATCGGCGCCCTGACCGAGTCGGACCTCGCGAAGCTGACGGACGGCGACGCAGAGCACTACCGCGCGGCCGTGCAGATGGAACCGGGTCGGGAGGCCGAGCAGGAGCAGGAGACCCCGGTGACGGACACCCCCGAGACTCCCGCCGTGGAGCCGCCGGCGGTGACGGAGGTTCCGCGTTTGCCGGTGCCGGAGGTACGGGCTCCCGCGAACGTCGGCCGGGGGAGTGGCCGCGTCGAGCTCTACCGGCTGGAGGCCGGGGGTGAGCTGGTGCAGCAGATCGCCCGGCGGCTTGACCAGTGGTCGGCGGAGAACGGCCGGGTCACCCGCAGTTGGCTGGACCTCGCCTACCAGACGCTGGGCAGGCCCGCGCAGGGGCAGGTGCCGGTGCCCGCGCGGGTGGCCAAGTTCGACCGGATCAATGAGCGGCTGCTGCAGGACGTGCTCGCCCCGACACTGACCACGTCCGGGTTCGGTGCGGCACTGGAGGAGATGCTCAACGGTGGGCGGGCGGTGTTCCTGGAGGGTGACACGCCGTTCGGCAAGGTGGAGCAGTTGGTGGTGCTGCGGGCCAGGCTGGGCCAGGGCCACTACCATCGCACGCTTTCCGGACACACCTCGCAGTCCGGCCTGGAGGCGACCCGGCGCACCGGCGAGACGACCCGTGTCGGCTTTGACGGTGAGTGGGTTCTCGACGCCATCGCCTACCCGGGCAAGGCACAGCGTCCGGCAGCATGGCTGGCGGCCGGTCTCGCGGGTGCGCAGACCTCGGCGAAGAGGTGGGAGTCGTCCCGGGGGCACCAGGAGTCGGTCACCAGTACCGGATCCGGGGAGAGTGTGCAGTTCCTCCATGATCTGGAGGTGACGATGGACGTGTATCCGTATGCGCGTCCGGGGCACTACAGTCAGCATCTGCCCGAGTGGTTCCCACGGCTTGGCGGGCGCCGGTTCGGCGGATCGTGGCGTGCGGAGTTCACGCTGCCGGGTGCGACGCGGTCGACGGTGCCGGTCGAGGAGGTGCTGCCGGCGGAGAGCGAGGCCGACCGGCCGGCCGAGTCGCCCGGGCAGACCGGTGGCTCGTTGGTGGACTGGCAGCGGGACAGCGGGGTACCGGTGGGGCTACCGGAGCGGGTGTTGGTGCGCCCGTTCGACGCGCCCGCGCTGCACGCGGCGCTGCAGGATCTGGCGTACGGGGGTGAGTCGGGGCGGCCGGTGCTGCGCCCGCTTGCGGGCTTCGAGTTGCACGCGAAGACGAGTTCGGCGCTGCTGCGGTCGAATCTGCGGGAGGCGATGTCTCCGCAGGGGTATTCCCTCCAGGTGGCGAGCGGGCCGGAGGGGGACGCGCTGGACAGGGTGACGGTCAGGGTCGACTTTGTGGCGCGGGAACTGGTCCGGGTGATCGACGGCGGTTCTCTGACCGGCACCTCCTCGGAGGCGTCGCACGCCAAGAAGACCTCGGAGATCGCGGGCGGAGCCGGTGCGTGGTGGAATGCCGACCTCCGGCCGCCGACGATCCATCTCCCGCACCACACCGCCGCGAACCGGCCGTTCGCGCTGGGTGCGGACTCCTACAGCCAATGGACGGCAGGGGGCGGCAAGAAGTCGGTCGCCTTCGAGACGAAGAAGACCGCCCCGGATTCCCAGGCGCAGGGTGTCGCCGGTCCCCGCTACCTGGTCCGGCTGACGCCGGTATGGACGGTCGAGGCCGCCTACCGGGAGAAGAAGCTGTTCCTGCGCGGGAACCGGCCGGTTCCCCCGGAGTGGGAGGCGCCGATCACGACTGGGCCGGACGAGCCCATCCTGCTGGAGGTCGACCACGCCGGACTCACCCGACTCGGCCTGAAAGACGCCGACCACACCGGCCCCGGGACAACCGGAGACGATCAGCGAGGCCTCAACGGCGACCGGACTCCCACGCCCAAGCTCCCCGCCATCGCGGAAGAGGACGAGCAGGCGGCAAGCCTGGAAACGTTCCTTGCCCGGATTTCCCAGGATGCGTCGGCGGCCCGGGAGGAGGACACCCCCCACGACGACAACGGTCACGACGTGGCGCTGGCCCAGTCCACCGACGCGCTCGCCGCGGGCACCGCACAGACGGCGGGTCCTGCCGGATCCGTCCCCGAGCCCGTTGCCGCGGGGCGGGGGGAGAAGCGGCGCGCTGAGGTGGCGCCGGAGGGCCAGCCCCAGGCGAAGCGGCCCGCGACGGACGTACCTCAGGCCGAACCGCGAGACCCGGACGAGCCCACCGACCTGGAGCCCGGGAACGATCAGGAGGGTCCCAGCGACGGGCCGACCCCGTGGCAGCCGGTGCTCCCAACCATTCCGGAAGGGCAGGAAGGACTGGAAGAGCCGAACCCGGAAGAGCCGGAAGGACCGAAACCGGAAGAGCGGGAAAAGCGCGAAGAGCCGCAAGAGGACGAGGAGGCGGCAGGCCTGGCGGCGTTCCTTGCCCGGATCGCGCTGAGTCCGTCAGTGGACACGGCTACTCGGTCGGAGTCGGACACCCCGCACGAGGGCAACGACGACCAAGGCGATGACGAAGACGGCGAGGACGAAGACGGCGAGGACGATGCCGGCGGCAGCGGCGGTCATGGCGGGGGCAGCGGTGGCGGCGGTGGCGGCGGAGGAGCGCCGGACACCGGGCCGCTGTCCGGCGATGAGCGGTCGATCGATCCGGGCTTCGAAGCGTTCCTGACCCGTATCCGCGACAGTGAGGGGACCGGTGATGGCCCCATACCGCACGAGGAATCCCCACCAGGCAAGCCACCTCTGGGTGACGAGACGTCATCGGGTCTGTCTGATCCACCGGATCCACCGGATCCCACGCCGGACATCAGAGAAACGAAGGACATCAACCAGAGGAGTATCAGTCGGCAGCACGAGCATGTGCCGCCGCTTTCTGGGCATGCCGAACACCCCGTCCCGGCCAGCGACACCACGGCCCCACGGGTCAGTCATCCCGACGCGACAAACAAACGCGACCACATTGGTGAACGCCAGGCAAACACCAACAGTCGACAAGATGAAGATAGAGCTGGCGGAGGAGTCGAGTCAACAGAGTTGGCCGCATTGCCGACACCCCCGACCAGGCTCACTCGGGCCGGCCAACTCAGCTCTTCCGACCATGTCCTGTCCGTTCACGCGGACGACGGGTTCGTCGTTGAGAGCATCGTTCGGCACCTGGCGGATGTCCTCGGCGAGAGCCGGACGGATGAGGCGCGGGCACAGTTGGCGACCTCGCTGAGCCTGCAGACTCTCCAGCCCTGGCTCTCGCAGCTGACACGGGGCGACAGCAGGTCGATATCGCTGAAGGCGGGCAGCTGGCAGGGCGACGTCGAGATCACTGCTCGAGTGGTACGTGCCGTCACCATCGGCACGTACGACAAGCTGGAGTTCGAGGACGGCAGCGACTCCTACGCCTCGGTCGGCTACATCGGTGAGAGCCGTTCGCGTGTCGGCGGTGGCCTCACCCTCAGGAGCAGTACGGCCGACCACACCAAACTGAGCGGTCAACTCGGCATGGCACGCGACAAAGTCACCGGCCGTGTCGTCGTGAGCAACGGCCGCATGTTCAGCCGTGGCAAGACACCCGAACCCGCGCTGCGGATCGACGCTGACATCCGGTTGGACTTCGCCTTCTCCAACGCCCCGGCTTCGGCGGCCCGGCACCAGGTCGTGGTCCCCGTACTGGTGGCGGTTCCCGCAGCCGAGGCGGGTGACGCTGCGCGGCCCGTGGCCGAGCAGCACTATCGGCCTCCGCTGCGGGTGGAGCAGACCCGCTCGCTCGGCGGCACGGACATCGTCAAGGACGTCTACCCGGTCGATGCGGCAGGGCAGCGGACCCGAGGCGGGATGCGGACGCTGCTGGGCGAGGCCGAGGACCCCGCCTCGCTGGAGTCCTTCGGCCGCCGGCAGTTCGGCGGCGACTGGCCTGCCGTGCGGCGGGAGCTCCTCAGCCATCTCGATCTCATGACCTTGCACGCCGGGTTGAAGACGATGACGTCCGGCGAGCCGATCGAGGTGCTGCTCTCCGGGGGCAGGGGCAGCATCCTGGTCACCGCGCTGGTGGACGAGATGACGCACCTGCGCAACACCAAGCAGACCGAGTTCAACACCGGCACCGATGTGACGCGCACCATCACCTCCCAGGCCACGCACACGCAGAGCGGCCAGACCGCCCTCTCAGGTCAGAACGCCCACCTCGGGGTCCACACGGGTCAGTTGAGGGAGAGCGGGGTGTTCGCAGGGTCGGTCACCAGCGAGTACGGACACGACCGCACGTCGCTCGGCCGGGTCTCCCTACGTTCGGTCAACGCCCTCAAGGCGAAGGTGCCCGGCGCCCTGTTCGACGGGGTGGCGACGCTCACCTTCACCCACCTGGCGGACCCGGCGACCGCGACCGACACCCACCGGGCAGCCCATGGGACCGCTCTGCTGGGCTTCCAGGTTCTCTCCGAGGCCGCGGAGTCCCAGGCCGTGGACACCGCGCAGTCGTTCACCGCGGCCACGCGCTCCCCGGGCCCGCTGTCCATGGAGGCTCCGCTCGTCCCCGTGGGCGCGACCGCCTGGCGGCCCAAGCCCCGGGTGTGGGGCCTCGACCCGGACGGGCGGCAGGGCATCCCGGAGAGCGCCGTCATCCTCGACGTGTTCGTCGGCCCGCAGCCGACGGACACGCGGGCGCCGGCCCGGAGTCTTGAGTCCCTGGTCAACGAGTTGGGCCGGACCTTCTTCGGAACCCGGAACTGGTCCGGCGTGCGGCCGGTGTTGCGCGGCACTTTCAGCCGCGAGCGGCTGGCAGCCTTGCTGCCGGCAATGCTCCGGAACGTGCCCGCGCAGAGCCCGCTCCTCACCCGCCGCGGCCACGCGGACGCGCAGATGTCGGCCACCGCGCGGCTGGAGCGGCTGGAATTCCTGCGGGTCCTGGACAGGGCCGAACTCAACGTCATCAACGAGGTCGTGTCAGGCTCCGGCAGCCAGCTGAACACCTGGGGTGCCGTCGGCGCAAGAGCCGGGATCGGCTTCGAGGGCGCCATCGACGAGAACTCCGTGGCGATCTTTGCCGGTCCCGGGTACCTGACCCGGCAGCGGGACGGCTCACGCGCCTCCGACGCGGCGAGCACCGTCGCCGGCGCCAAGTTCACCGAGCCGATGGCCCTGTTCATCGGCACTGCCCGGGTGGATGTAACGTTCGCCGAGCAGCAGTCCGCCGAGGCCGGCCTCACCGGCCACACCGACGTCCGGTTCGTGGTGGCCCTCCCCCAGTCCGAGGCAGAGCCGTACGTGGTCGCGGAGCAAGCGGCGGGGCGGCAGATCGCCACGCGCGCCGACGCCCACCCGGCTCCGCCGGTTGACACGTCCGAGCCCGCGCTCGCCTTCCAGCCGCCGGAGCGGGTGACCCGGCACGGGCAGATCGGCGCCTCCGACGTCGTCCTGCGGCTGAATGACGGCATGGTGGTCATGAGAGCGCTGCGCGGAGCACTCGGCGAGACGTTCCGGGACCACTGGCGGCAGGTCGAGGCAGACCTGCTGCCGTTCTTCGACTCGATCGCGCTGCGACCTGTCGTTGCCGCGCTTACTTCCGGCCAGGATTGGGGCACGTCCGTCACGGTCAGGGGGACGAGGGCAGACGTCCGTATCGTTGCGGCAACCGCCCGGATGACCGAGTACCTCAGGTACATCAAAGAATTCGAAATCGAATCAGGGACCGAGTCGTCGGCCTTCATCGGTGTTACGGAGGACAAGCTGAGTCGGCTGACGATGGCGGGCAGTTTGGTTGTCCCGCTGCCGCACGTCTCCGCGCGATTCGATCACTCCCGGAACTCCGACGACTTGGTCGGAACCACCCATGACACCAGGGACGCCGTGGCGTCCCGGCGCAAAACCGTAGAACCCGTGGCGGTGTTCCGGGGCACGGTGGAGTTCACGGTCGAGGTCGCGCTCTTCCACCCCCTGGGAATACCGGGCCGTACCCACACACTCCAGGCCGCCACAGAAGGCGAGTTCGCCTTTCCCGTGCGCGAGATGCCCGTCGATCCGGCCACCGGTGCGAGGCCCGAGCCCGCCCGACGCCACGGCCCGCCGCCGCGGATCGTGCGGTCCCTGGTACTCGGCGCCAGCGACATCGTGCTGAACGTCCTGCCGGCCACGCCGGACCTGTTCGACCAGCTCGACGCCACCGGTTTGCGCGCCTTCGGCTCGGCGCGGGCGTGGGCCGCGGCGAAACGGACGTTGCAGGAGAAGGTCACCGCCGTGCGGCTCCAGACGCGGATGAAGTCGCTCATGGCCGGTCAGCCGTGGGTCATCGCCCTGAAGGGCGGCAGTGTGACCATCACGGCCAGCGTGCGGGAGCTCACCCACCTGTCCGGCGCCGGAACCACCGAGTTCGCGAGGGGGTCCACCAGCGCTGCCACGGACAGTGTGACAGCGGACTCACGGGGCGACTCCTCGGTCACCAGCCTCCAACTGCTCGTGACCACCAGCCCGTTGGGACACGCACCGGTCGCGGCGGTGGCAGGCGGGACCCTCACCCACACGAGTGGCCACGACGAGATCGCGGTGCAGTCGGCCGGCGGTCAGACGGGCAGCGGCACCAAGAGCAAGGTTCCCGGGAGTGTCTTCGACGGGGTCGCGCTGCTGCAATTCGAATTCCGGCGCACCTGGCGGCTGCGCGGCAGGACGGTCGATCAGCGGACGTCCGACGAGGCCCGGTTCCAGCAGCGCGAGCTCGACCGGCTGCGCCGCGGGATCGCCGAGCTGTCCGGGCAACCGGGCACGGAGGCCGAGGTGGCCGAGTTGCGAGCGCGCTTCGCTGCCGAGGCCGCAGCGCAGTCCGACCGGATCAGGTCGCACACGCGGGCCCGGGCCGCCGCCGCTGGGGGCGGGGGAACGCCCGCGATGACCAGGAGGGCATTCGGTGTGCGGGAACACACCTTCGGCTACGCGGAGGTCGGCTTCCAGGCCTTGATCGAGACCGCCGACACCATCGAGGTGGCCCAGGCCGCGGATGCCCGCCTGCGGGCCGGGTGGAGCCCTCGGCCGACGGAGGTGGCCGACCTGCGGAGGCTCCCCGTGCCCCCGGCGAAGATCTGGCAGAAAGGCCTGGCGGCAGGCCATGTGATCCGCGACCTGCCGGACGTCCGGTCGCTGCGCGGCCTGCTGGACGCCGTGGGGCAGCGGGTCTACCGGGGCGCCTGGAACGCCCGGGTAACCGGCGGGCACCGGCGCTCGGCCCTGGTCATGGATGCCTTCGATCAAAACCGGCTGTGGGCGAACCTGCCGAAACTGATCGCGGGCGGAGAACTGCGGAGCGCACCGTTCCGGGTCGGCGGCAGGAAGGCATGGGTGTCCGTGCAGGCGAAGGTGCTCGACCTCGCCTACGACCGCGAGGAACCGGCGGCCGAAACGGCACTGGTCGGCGAGACCAGCAGCTGGTTCAGCGAGCGCAGGCTGAATTCCCGAGGCGTCCAGCTCATGGTTCAGGCGGGGGTCAAGTTCTCCGGGCCCGGCGGATTGGGCCCGATCGTCGGTGTCGGCGGCGGCTACGCCCGGCGCCACGGCGCCGAACGGACGATGGGAGGGCGCGTGACGGCGAGTTCCAAGATCCCCGAGCCCATGGTCCATTTCGACGGTCACATCGAGTTCCGGTTCACCTTCCACCACAAGACCGGCGCCACGGCAGGGACGGCCGTCGAACAGGCCGCCGGTGTAGTGCCGTTCGGGGTCGCCATCCCCAGGAGCGACATCACGGAACAGGTCACCGGCACCGGAGCCACCTTCTTCACCAGCGCCCATCCCCGCGGCACCCAATGGCCGCCACCTGACACGCCGTCAGTACTACCCCCGGTGCCGGAGCCCGGGACCTGATCCGCCATGCTGATGCACCACGAGGCGGAGCGGGAGACCACCGAGGCGAGGGAAGGAAGGTTTCTCGCGCGGAGGAGCCGCGATCCACGTACTTCCGATTCAGGCAGCCGTACTGACGGGAATGACGAAAGGCAAACGCCCTGATGACAAGACGCGATCACGCAGGCGACAAGCCCGACGAGGCGGATCGTTCTGCCGAGCAGCCCGGAACGGACAAGACAGCCGACGGCGCCGCGATGACGCAGGCGCAACCGGACGGCGACGCCGGCAGCGAGGTACAGCAGGCTGAGGCAGTGTGGGACCAGCCGCTGCCTTGGGCCGCGCCGGGGGATGGCCCTCAGGACCCGAGTGCCTCGCCCGCTCAGCCTCCGCAGGCCGAGCCTGCCGCGGACGGGGAGAGCACGACCGCCGCCCAGGTGGACACCGGCACCGGCGACGAGGCGGACGGCGCGCGGAGCCAGGCGGCCGAGGACCAGGCGGCGGTTGCCGCTGCCTCCCCATCGTCAAAAGCTCCACAGCCCGATGCCCCCCAGGGGTCCCGCGATACGCAGGCGAAGCAGGCTCCCCTGAGCGCGGGCGCCGTCGGCAGCCCTGGCTCAAGGCGCTTTCTCGGCGTCGCCGTTGCGGTCGGCGGCCTGCTGGCGGCGGTGGGCGGGGTCGTGGCATTCCACCCGGATCCGACCGCAGGGCACGTCAAGCACGATGCGGCGCCGATCCTCGGGCCCGCCGAGGGTGGCGGTGGTGCGGCCACCCCGACCCCCACCGCGACGAGTCGCGCCGGCAAGAAGCCGCATCCCCCTGCCCTCCACGTCGTCAAGTCGACGCCGATGGCCGGGCGCCCGGGCAGCGCCGCCGGGACAAAACCGACGGTCGACCACGTCACCCAGCCGCTGGCCGCCACGACAAAGCAGCAGCACGTCCAGCAGCAGAGCTACCTCTCCGTCAGCACGTCCGTGTACAAGCAGAACCCCTACTGGAGCCAGAGCACCGTCACCGTGACCACCAAGGCGAAGCTCACCGCGCTCAAGATCGTCGTGCGCATCAACCAGACCGGTGGCGTGGAGAGCACCGGCACCTGGACTTCGCTGGGCGACAAGGTGACGGTCCACAGCACGGCCGACAGCCGGTCGCTGGACTACGTCCTGGTCCTGAACCCGGGGGTGACCGTCGACCCGGGAACCTACACCTTCGAATTCCAGTACAACCACCATCAGGGCACCCGCGACTCCAGCCATGACTCCTTCGCCGTGACGGCCACGGCCCCCGGCTCCGCCGGCACGGAGAGCAAGCAGGGACACTTCTGACCTCCGCCCGTCGCCCGGAGCCGGCGCCGCGCTCCGGGACGGGCAGGGCGGAGTGCGCAGCCATCTCCAGGGCGCCGTCCACGCCAGCGTCTGGTTGCCGGACGCGGCAAAGCCGTCGGGTTTCCCTGCGTTCCGCGTGCCAGCAGCAGAAGTCCCGGTCGGGTCAGCGGACCCGGGAACGGATCCTGTCCTGCCCGTGCTCGTCCGCACGGCCGAACGCCGCCTCGCGGAAGCCAGAGAACGTCTCGACGCCATCGACGCCGCCCCTCCGAGCTCCACCGTCATCGTCCACGGCGAGACCTTCACCCTCTCCAAAACCACCCAGCGCATCGACGGAAAGCCAGAAGCCGTCTACGACGCGAGCGGTGCCCTCCGACATCCGCGCAGAGAGGGATACCCGACCGGATCGCCGGCCGCACCGGCTAAACAGATCACTTCGTCCTGAACCGCTGCAACAACGAACGGCCAAAGCCCGACCAGCGGAAAGTCTCCGCTGGCCGGGCTGGACCCATGGCGTGGCTCCCGCAGACGTCCTGCCAGGTCGTTGCCGATGCCCTCGAAGGTGTGGTTCGGGTCCGAGTTTGGACTCAGCCACCGCTTTTGCGTCGGAACGACCGCTGGCTTGTAGCCGGGCCGTGCGCGCCGCGGATCTTCGAGGCGTCGGTGTTCGCAGTGAGGTCGGCGGCGTCCGCCTGCATACCGCGCTTGCGCGCCAGGGCCTCCCGAAACTTGCGCTTCAGGTCGTACTGGCCGTCATCGTCGGGCGTGAGGGAAGAGCTCTCGGCGTCAACCGGCTTTGAACCTTCGCGCGATGGAGACTCTGCAGCCATGGTGACCTCCTGGGTTCGGGCAGTGGAGAGCACAGCTTGTCATGCCGGGCACCGCTTGAGGCGCCCGCATCCAACATGGCCAGCCACCGTGGGCAACAGGCCAGCCCCCGGAACCCCTCCCAACGCTGAAGCCCTGCGCCATGTTCCGGAGTGCCCTGGACTCCGAACTCGACGCCGTGGCGTCGGGTGCGTCGGTGTTCAAGGCCACTGCTGGCCACCGGCCTGGACCGGTTCCGGAGTGCCCTAGTAGTCCCGCAGCGCCCGCTCGGCGCCCTCCTTGGTGACGGCCTCGGCCAGCTTCAGGACGAAGTCGGACGTGGAGATGGAGGTCTTGATGTCGATGACATCGCGGAGGAGGGGGGCTGTGGCGGCGGTCGGGGCCATCTGTGTCTCGCGTCTCCTGTTTTGCCGTGTACTACGTCTACGTCCACCGGGCAGCGCGGCGCGTCCCCCGTCGACCGGGACGGCGAGCGATGCCCAGCACCGCACGCTGCCCCGGAGGCACCGTCCGCCACTGCTCACACAAGTGGGGACGGCCTTCGATCGTATCGGGCGTGTCTGACATGGGGGAGGCAGCTCACGCAGCGGAAGCCCAGGCCTCCATCAACTGCTCGGGCCCGTACGTCGCCGCCAGCCCGCCCACCGAGAACCCGGAGCGGGATACCGCGACCAGGGGAGTGTCCTCGTCGGCACCGGGGACAGCCAGGGCATCCCGGGCCAGCGCTGCCAGGGCGCGACGGTCGAAGGAGCCGCACTCGTGCCACTTGATCGAGCCGACGAACCCGATCTCGCGCGCCGGCGCCCGGTCCGCCCCCACGAGGTCGACCTCGGGATTGTTCGTACGAGGCCACCAGCCGCCCACTTCCCGCACTTGCGGCCACGTGTCGTCGGGGAGCAGCCGCGCCAAGGACTCCCTCACGACAGGCTCGATCGCCCGCCCGCGCCACGAGGTCCATCCACGCTCGACAGCCTCGACCACGATCCGGCTGCGCCCGCGCTCGATCTCCGGGATCCCCTGTTCCAGGAAGGCGAGCCAGAAGCGGAGGTAGGGGTCGGCAACGCGGTAGCGGCGGTCGCGGTCTCCGGGGCGGGTTGAGAGAGGGGTATCTACGGCGACGAGTCGTTTGTCCGCGAGGGTGTGCAGGGCGGGGTTGAGCGAGCCGGGCGGAAGTGGTCGGTCGGCCGCCCCGGCTTTAGCGGCGATGGTCCCGAAGGTCCGCTCACCGCTGCCGATCACGGACAGTACGTGCCTGGCCTGGAGGGCGGTGGGGAACTCGGCGGCCAGTGCCCGCTCGGCGGAGACGAGGAGGGGGGAGGTGGGGTCGTCGAGGGCGCGGGAGAGGAAGTCGGTGCGGCTCTCGCCTTCCCGCCACTCCTGGCAGATGAGGGGCAGGCCGCCGGTGATCAGGTGGGCGTCGAAGGCGTCCGCGGCGGGGAGCCCGGTCATCGCCATGACTTCGGAGGGGGAGAGCGGCGGGAGGACCATCTCGACCCCTCGCTGGTGGAAGGGGCGACCGTAGGCGGAGAGTTGCTCCATCATGGCCAGGTCGCTGCCGATGAGGATCAGCAGCACGGGTTTGCGGCTCAGCACCCGGTCCCAGACGGTCTGCAGGGTGCCTTCCAATACTGGGTCGCCTTCGAGCATCCAGGGCAGCTCGTCGAGTACGACGATGCTGGGGGCGTCGTCCGGGAGCACGGCTGCGAGCTGGCGCAGGGCGGTGTCCCATTCGGTGACGGTGGTGACGCCGGCGAGGAGGGCGGTGTCGGGCAGTGAGGAGTGCCGGACCTCGGCGAGGAAGCGGGCCCGTTCCCGGTGGGCGTCCTCGCCTCGGGTGGCCTGGTGGACGACGTAGGGCACCTGGGCGCGCTCACAGAAGAGATCCACGAGCCGCGACTTCCCGACCCGACGTCGGCCGCGGAGGAGCAGGGCACGGCCACGCTGGTCGCCTCGGCCGTCGCGCACCCAGGCGAGGTGGCGGTCCAGGGTGGCCAGCTCGGACGTGCGGCCTACGAAGCCTGGCATGGGTCACCTTTCGAGTTTGCTCGTATTGAGCATACTCAAGTGAACCATAGTATGGAGAATCAGAGTATCGAGTCGATAGCTGTGAGTGATGAATGAGAGGGTGCCGGAAGGCAGTGAAGGGCGGACCGGCCTTGAGGTGGTTGGGTTCAGCGCAGGTGAGAGATGAATGTGCGCCAGGCGTGGGGGGCGAAGGCGATCACTGGGCCGGCGGGGCGCTTGCTGTCTCGGACGGGGATGAGGGTGGGGATGCCGACGGCGACCTCAACGCACTCGTTGTTGCCGCCGCTGTAGGTGCTGCTGCGCCACTTCGCCTCCGACAGGTCCGGCGTGCTGTGGCGTGCGCTATTCATTCTCTGTGCTCCTTGGCCCTGCGTCGGATGACGGCTCGGGATTCCATCGGAGAGAGCGCGGACGTGCGAGCGGCGTCGAACAGGTCTTGGTAACGGGCGACTTCCGCCTCCCGCTCCAGCCAGATGGAGCCGGTTGGGTTGTCCGCCAACACCACGTCGAGCGCTGCCTCCTCAGGGAAACCCAGTACTACGTACGGGCCGAACATACTCGCGTGTGCTCCGCGCGAGAACGGCAGGACCTGGACGGTCACGTTGGGCTGCTCGGAGGTCGTCAGGAGGTGCTCCAACTGTGCCTGCATCACCTGAGGGCCCCCGACCTGTTGGAGGAGAACGGCCTCTGACAGCACTGCCCAGAGGCGCAAGGGGGAGTCGCCAGCGAGTCGTTCCTGTCGGGCGAGACGAACCTGGACGAACTTTTCGATCTCGTCTGCTGTCTGCCACTGTCGTGAAGCCACCGTCACGGCACGAACGTACTCCGGGGTCTGGAGCAGGCCAGGAACCAGTTGCGCCTGGAACGTGCGGATCTCTCCGGCCATGGCTTCCAGCGCGATGTAATCGCGGTACGTGTCGGCGAGGACGGATCCGTACTGGTTCCACCATCCTTGCCTGCGGCGGCGGTTGGCCTTACGGGCCAGCTCTCCCAGTCGCTCACGAAGCTCAGGATCCGCCACCCCATAGGCATGCAGCATCGCGGTCAGGTCCGGGAGTCGGACCGCCACCCGACCGTTCTCGATCCGGCTGATCTTGCCCTTGGTGCAGTCGAGGGCTTCAGCTGCCTGAGTGGTGGTCAGCCCTGCGGCCTCCCGCAACCGGCGTAGCTCGTCGCCAAGTTGGCGGCCGAGCACGGTCGAGGGGTTCGGAGTGGTGCTCTTCGCAAGCATGCCAACACCTTTAGCAGAGCCGTGGATGCCTCAGGGTGGCATTAACTCGAAAGGGGGAAGATTGAGGCCATCCTAGTCAGCAACGTTGCAGATTCGGATGGTGTGCATACATCCTGCTGGCCATGGACATCGGCGTCCCATGGCTCGACTTGCTGTCTCTATGGGGCTCCGGCCGCGCGTCGACCCTCTGGGGGCTGCCATGGCTGAACCAAATGAAGTCACCTTCCGGTTAACCCGTTGCCGTCGCAGCGTGCCCCGAACACGAGCGCTGGCGCATGCCGTGCTCAGCGGGTGGGGCGTCAGCCAAGACGTCTTGGAGTCGGCGGAGTTGGTGCTCTCGGAATTGGTGACCAACGCGCTGCGCGTACGTGTGCCGAGGGACCGGCAGGTGGGCGTACGAATCGCGCGATCCCTGATTGACGGGCTGCTGCGGCTGGAAGTCAGCGACGCGGGCTCGGGCAGGCCCGAAGTACGGGCGCCCAGTGACGAGGAGGCTGGCGGGCGTGGGCTGTTGCTCGTGGAGGCGTTGGCTCACCGCTGGGGAGTGGACGAGCGCGAGGCCGGGATTGGGAAGACCGTCTGGGCGGAGCTGAAAGCACCGGACATCGTGGCTGAGCCCGACATGCGGAAGGTTGCGGCGGTCATGGTTCGGGCCGGGCAGCGAGTGCGGGTGTGGGGCGAGTGGCGCAACGTCGTCAGTGTCCGCGGCGAGCGGTATGCCGGGGGTGGCCCCGCTGTGGTGCTGAGCCTGGACGAGGGTCCGGTGCTGCGCGTGCACGCGGCCGAGCCGCTGACCGTACGGGGCGGGGGTGACTCGACACCGCTGGCGTGATCACCGGGTCGGGAGGGCGAGGGGTGCGCTGCGCCTCTCGGAGAGCTATCCTTAGTCCAGTACTTAGTCCACCCGGTGATCGTGAGGCAGCCATGGAAGCAGCCCGTCAGTACAACGTCCATGAAGCCAAGACGCACTTTTCACGGATCCTGGAGCAGGTTGCTACTGGTGAGGAGATCGTGATCAGCAAGGCGGGGGAGCCGGTGGCCAAGGTGGTGCCACTGCGCCCCAAGGTTAAGCGGACCGGCCGGGGCTCACTCCGGGGGCAGATCCACATCCCCGACGACTTCGATGAACTGCCCGACGACATCGCCGACGCTTTCGGGATGCACTGATGCGACTGCTGCTCGACACCCATGTGGTCCTGTGGTGGCTGGACGACTCTGCTGAGCTGTCCGGTGAGATCAAGGATCTGCTCGACACCGAACCCGCGGTGTACGTCAGTGCCGTATCACCGTGGGAGATCGCCATCAAACAGTCCCTCGGGAAACTGGAAGGCCCGGAAGACCTGGCCGAGCGGGTACGCGACAGCCAGTTCACCGGCCTGCCCATCACCGCCGGGCATGGGGTGAGGGCAGGCCGACTTCCGGCGTATCACCGGGACCCCTTCGACCGGATACTGGTCGCTCAAGCACAGATCGAAGGGATGACCCTTGTGACGAGGGACAAGTGGATCCCGCAGTACGACGTGCAGGTCATGCCCGTGTGAGGGGCAGACCGCTCCCTTTCGTATCTCTCGTCGGCCGCCGGTTTACTTGTGGGCCGATGCCCGACCGCGACGGACGGCCGAGGCCGGGCGCCAGGCACGCAAGTCGTCGTCCGGGAGTTTCTCGCGGAGGGCCTCCAGGCCTCGGTGCTCATGCTGGAACTCCGAGTCGGTGACCGCGGTCCACCGGCCGTCCCGCATGTGCCATCCCCGCTTCGTGTCGTTCCGTGCCGATTGCTGCTGCTCAGCGAGCAACAGCCCCCGAAGAGATCCCAGCGGTGCGGGAGGACGGGGTGCAGTGGGTCGGGTGAGGGCGTGGGAGCGGCGGGCGACTGTGCCCGCAAGCAATCGTCCGCCCCCAAAACGGCTGTCCATAACTCAACACTCGGTGCGGCGGGCGTTGGTCGCGCCGGCCCGCGGCCGGGGAGCGGACACGGTGGGTGATGGGGCGGTAGTGCCCGGCTTTCGGGTCACCGGCCCGTTCCTCCAATCTCACGAAGTCGAGCGGGGACATGGGCGCGGGTCCCCGGGCGCCGTACGGGGAGGACGTGGACCGGCCTACGGCACGACCGGCGGCTCGGATTCCGGGCGCGCCGGGGGGCGGGGGCGGGCGTCGGGCTCGGGGTGCGCTCCGGGTTCGAAGGGGGCCTCGGATTCGGTGCGGGCGTCGGGTTCCGTACGGGCGTCGGGCTCTGTACGGGACTTGGGCACGGTGCGGGCGTCGGGCGCGGTACGGGCCTCGGGCCCGCGTTCGGCTCCGGTCCCGCCGGCGCTGCTGCCGGACCGGCGACCGCGATGGAACGCGCCGAAGCGCGCTCCCACGTCGCGTGCCGCCGAACGGCCACCCGCCCAGCCCTCGTCCCGCCGGGCGCCCTCGGCCGTCGCCCTGCGCTCGCGTTCGGCCTCCGTCATGGTGCGGCCGGGGGCGCGGACGGGCAGACCGTTCACCGTGGCGCCCGCGGGGCGGCGGTGCGCGTCCTGCTCGGGGTGTTCGGCCACCGCGTCGGCCCGCGCGGTGGCATCAGTGCGTGGCGCGGTGCCGGGCCGCACGTCGTAGGTGCTCCCGAAAGCAGGGTCCGCGGCGTTGGTGGTCTCCGGCTCGGTCTCCGCGGCGCGGGCAGTGCCCGGCGTGGGCTCCGCGGCGGCTGCGGCCTCGGACACGGGCTTCCCGGCGCGGGTGGCCCCTGACGCGGACTGCGCAGTGCCGGATGCCGGGGGCGTGGGTGGCTCCGCCACGGAGGAACGGCCGGTGGTCTCCCACGGTGCGGCTACCGCGGCTGAGCTACCGTGCGCGCTCTCCCCTGCCGCGGGCTCCGCCGGCGTCGTACGGCGTGTGACTTCCCGCGGCGCGGTTTCCGAGGCCGAGTTACGGCGCGTGGTCTCTTGCGGCGCGGGCTCCGCGGCCGAGCCACGGCTCGCGCCCTCCTCTGCCGCCGGCCGCGTGGCCGAGCCACGTCCCACGCTCCCCCCTGCCGCCGGCTCCGCCACCGACGTACCGCCCGCGCTCTCCCGAGGTACCGGCACCGCGTCCGCCGGCCTCCGCACCGTCTCCCACGGCGCAGGCTCCCGCTGCTGGGCCAGCAGTTGCGGCGGCAGCAGTACGACGACGCCCGTGCCGCCGCGCGAGGACGGGCGGTAGTTGACGCTGATGCCGTACTTGACGGCCAGCCGCCCGACCACGGCCAGGCCGAGCCGCGTGCCCTGCAACGAGGCGAGGTCCGTCATCCGCCCCGTCACCGCCTCCTCGGCGTGCCGCATGGCCGCGTCGGCCATCTTCAGGCCGCTGTCCTCGATCGTGACGACGATCCCGGCGCTGCGTTCCTCGACGTACACATGGACCTCGTCGATCGGCGGCGAGAAGTTGGCGGCGTTGTCCGTCAGTTCGGCCAGCAGATGCATGACGCCTTCCGCGGCGAAGCCGGAGATCGCGGCGTTCGTCGAGCAGTGCAGCCGTACGCGCCGGTACGCGGCGATCCGGCCGACCGCGCCGCGCAGGATGCTCTCCATCACGATCGGCTTGTTCCACGCGCGGCTGGCCCGGCCGCCCATGAGCAGTGCCAGCCGGTCGGTCATGAGGCCCAGCTGCGAGGTGCTGTGCTCCAGCCTCAGCAGGTCGCCGAAGACCTCCTCGCGGTGCCGTTCCTGCATCTCCCGCAGGTCGGCGAGCATGCTGACGGCCTTGGCCTGCACCCGGCTCAGCGCCTTGGCGGATGCGGCCTGCGCGGCGGCGGCCCGCCGTTCGCTGTGGGCCAGTTCGCGCAGGAACGACTCGGCGGGGACGCGCAGCAGCGGGCTGCGCGGCCACCACTCCAACTCCGCGAGCACCGTGTCGGACGAGTGGCCGTCCCGCAGCCGCGCGACCGCGGTGGGCAGGGTCTCCTTCGTCATCCGTTCCAACTCGGTGGCGCTCTCGGCCAGTTCGCACTGGGCCTGCTGCCGTTCGGTGTTCAGGGCAGTGGCGTGCCGTACGTCCTGTTCCACCACGGCGGCGAAGGTGTCCAGAAGCAGCCGCAGTTGCGGCTCGGACGGCAACGGCACGCCCGTGAGCGCGTCACTCGTGCTTGCCCCGTCCCGCAGTCGCATCGCGACCGAGGGCAGGGTGACGTTCCCCAAATGTGCGGACTCCGCGTCCAGTTGGGCCAACTGGGTCCTGAGACGGCCGGCTTCGGCCTCCCGCGCCGCGGCGGACCGGGCGGAGCGCCGGAGGAGTAGTGCGCTGACGACGACGGTGACCGCCACGCAGGCCCACGCGGCCAGGGCGGACGTCACCGTCCAGGCGCGGGCGGTGGCGGGCGCCGCCGCGACCGCCCCGCCGGCGGCCGCCGCGCTCACCACCAGCACGGCCAGGGGTACGGCCGTCGAGGCGCGGAGCCCTCTCGCCGGCCGGTGCTGACTGGGCGGTGCGGGCACTGGCATTCGGCGGTCCTCGGTCTTTGGAGCGGGAGCGGTGGATCGACCGACACGTCACGGTCGAGGTCAGGCGGAGACCGCCGTGAGGACGGCGATCGTCCGGACCGGATACCGGCTCATGCTAGTCACCCTGCCGCCTGCCGAGATCCGACTGACCGAACAGCCCGCCTGGGATTCAACTTCGTCGTGAACCTGCCGTTCCCGCAGCGGGGCGTGATAGCGGACTCGCCGCGCGTGTTACACCCTGTGACGACCGTGAACGTCTGGGCCGCGTACCCTGAGAGAGCGTCAACAGGCCGGAGATATGCGACAGTTCGGCGATGTCGGCCACGGCGCAACGACTGGTTTCCGGCCAACCCGGCTACCCGCGTGTGGCTGTGCTGTGCGGGCGGCGTGCGGGTGATGTGCGCGGGCGCCGCCGGTGCGGAATCCGGCTGTTCGACCTGACCGCCACCGTCAGGGGGCGCCGGCCGTCCCCAGGGAGCGCCGGGTGACCCGGTCCAGGTGCCGGGTGAGGACCTCGCGGGTGTCGGGGGTCAGCGTGCGCAGGGCCACCAGGGCCGTGATGACCACGTCGCACAGTTCCGCCTGGACGTCGTCCCAGGTGTGGGTGACGCCCTTGCGCGGGTTCTGGCCGGTCGCCCCGATCACCGCCTCGGCGACCTCGCCGACCTCCTCCGACAGCTTCAGCATGCGCAGCAGCATGCCGTCGCCCTCGCCGACCGGCCGGTTCGCCTCCAGCCACCGCCACAGGTCGTCCACGGCGTCCCACAGGTCGCAGGAAGGCGGGGCAGGGGTGTCGTGATCGCTCATGGCGCGCAGCCTGCCACGGCACACTGACAGCGCGGTCCGCGGCAATGGGGCAGCGTGATCCCGTGTGACCGGACACCGCGATCCCGTACGGCCGGGCACCGCGGTCCGCGATCGTTCGAGGACCCCGTCGAGACCGGGCGCCTACTCCTCGAACAGCGCCGCCTGTTCGCCCTCCGCCGCCTTCCGCAGCCGCTTGGTGCGCGCGCCCACGACCAGTGCCGCGCCCGCCGCCGTGGCCGCCAGGGCCGTCGGGACCATCCAGCCGCGGTCGAAGACGTGGCCGAGCGCGTGGTCCAGGGAGAACCGGCCGGGGCCCGTGACCGCGAGGCCGGTCGCGGCCAGGCCCAGCGTCGCCGCGTACTCGTAGCCGCCGCTCTGGTTGAAGAAGCCGTGGGGCGTGTGCACCGCGGCCGCGCCCGCCATCGCGCCGGCCGCCGCCGCACCGGCGGCCGGGGTGGCCAGGCCCAGCGCGAGCAGCGTGCCCCCGCCGGTCTCCGCGAGGCCCGCCGCCGTCGCGCTGGCCTTGCCCGGCCGGTAGCCGACGGACTCCATGAACTGGCCGGTGCCCTCGATGCCGCCCCCGCCGAACCAGCCGAACAGCTTCTGCGTGCCGTGCGCCGCGAGCACCCCGCCGGCGCCCAGCCGGAGCAGCAGCAGGCCCAGGTCACGCCGGTTGACGGCGCGGTCGGCAGAACGGCCGACGGAGCGGTGGAAAGAACAGATCACGTCATCTCCCGGAGCAGTGCGCGTCGGATACGTGGCGGACGGCATTCGGATGCCGGGTCCATGGGGTGAGCGGTACGGACACCTGCTCGCGGCACGGACACCTTCCCGCGTTTCCACCGTCGCACCGATGACACCCGGTCGGCCCGCCCGGGACGCCGTTCGGGTGGCGCGGCCCGCGGGCCGGTGTGAGGCTGCCGCCATGACCATTCAGACAACCAGACTCAGCGACCCGGCCGTCCGCGCCTTCGTCACGGCCGTCAACGCGCATGACCGCGAGGGTTTCATGAAGATCCTCGCGCCGGGCGCGACCATGGCGGACGACGGGTCCGACCGTGACCTCGCCGACTGGGTCGACCGGGAGATCTTCTCCTCCAACGGCCACATGGAGGTCGACAACGAGTCCCGCAACGGCCGCTCGCTGATCGCTCTCTACCGCAACGACACCTGGGGCGAGATGCGCACCCGGTGGAGCTTCACGGTCGACGACGACGGCCGGATCTCACGCTTCGAGACCGGGCAGGCCTGAAGCGCGGGCACCGGCCTCGATATGGCAGGCCCGAAAAGCCACGCCGGCATCGCTTGCCTTCGCGTGGGCTCCAACTCCTGGCGTCCCGGGGCCTGGAGACCACCGAGAACACGAACACACGGACACACGGACACACGGACACTGGGCCGCAGTGGCATCGAGGTCAGCGCGCTCGGCTTCGGCGGCTGGCGGTCGGCGGCGAGCGGCACAGGCCCGACGGGCAGCCGCTGGGCTGGGGCACCGTCGACGACGAGGAGTCCGTATAGGCGATCCGGCGCGCCCTCGCCTGGATCTGGGCCCGCAGCCCGCGCACGATCCCCATCCCCGGCTTCCGCTCGGTCCCCCTTCCGGGTCCGGCGATGGAGCCGTCCAGTGTCCGCGTCCGGCTGTCGGGCCGCCCGGCACCCACGTCTCGGTCGTGGCGCGTGCGTGCCTGCCCGTAGTGCCGTCCGGGTCTCGGTCGTGGCGCCGTGCGGGCCTGGCTGTGGCGCCGTCCGGGGCTCGGCCGCAGAGCCGTCCGCGCCCGGCCGCAGAGGACGCCGCACCCCGCGCCGGCCCGCCGCACTCTCCCTGGCCTTGGCATTTCCTTGGGGAATCCTTTACAGGGCCGCCGTACGCGGTCCCGGCCTGACTTTGTACCGTCCCGGAATGCACGCTTCCTCTCGGCTGACCCGGCGCTCCCTGCTCGCCCTCGCCGTGGCCGCCCCGCTGGCCGCGGCCACCCCTGCCACCGCCGCCACAGTGATCGGCGGCGCACGGCTGGCCCGCGACGACGTGCAGGTGAGCGGGGCGGCAAGGCCGCCCAGGGTCACCGCCCGTGCCTGGCTCGTCGCCGACCACGACAGCGGTGAGGTGCTCGCCGCGCGCCACGCGCACCGGCGGCTGCCGCCCGCGTCCACCCTGAAGATGCTCTTCGCCGACACGGTGCTCGGGAAGTTCCGGCAGGCCGAGCGGCACCGGGTGACCGCCGCCGACCTGGCCGGGATCCCGTCGGGCTCCAGCCTGGTCGGCATCGAGGCCGGGACGACGTACACCGTCGAGCAGCTGTGGCAGGGCGTCTTCCTGCGCTCCGGCAACGACGCCGTGCACGTGCTCGCCCACCTCAACGGCGGGGTCGCGAAGACGGTCGCCGAGATGCAGGCCAGGGCGCGCGAGCTCCAGGCCCTGGACACGCACGTGGTCAGCCCGGACGGCTTCGACCACCCGGGGCAGCTGTCCTCGGCGTACGACCTCACGCTCTTCGCCCGGCACGGGCTGCGCGACCCCCACTTCCGCGCGTACTGCGCGACCAGGACCGCGGACTTCCCGGCGGGGGGAAAGAAGTCCTTCCAGATACAGAACACCGACCGGCTGCTGACCGGCACCTGGGGACTGCCGACGTACCGGGGGCTGATCGGGGTGAAGAACGGCTACACCAGCAACGCCGGGAACACCTTCACCGGCGCCGCCACCCGCGGCGGCCGCACCCTGCTGGTCACCGTGATGCACCCCGGCAACGGGCCCAACGAGGTGTACCAGGAGACGGCCGCGCTGCTCGACTGGGGCTTCGAGGAGGGGCGCTCGGCACGGGCGGTGGGCACGCTCGTCGAGCCGGCCGGCGCGGGCGGGGCGGACCCGTCGCCGGCGCCGGGGGGAGCCCGGATCGGCGTGGGGGCGTCCGGTGTGGCGAAGGAAGACCCCTCGCCCTGGCGGCTGCTGGAAGGGGCCGGCGGCACGGTCGCCCTGCTGGCGGGCGGGATCTGGACACTGCGCCGACGAGCGGACACCCAGGCGGCCAAGGGCAGGCACCGCGCCTGAACGTCATGGCGACCAACGGACGGCGACGGCACCGCGCCTGCCCCAACGCGACCGGCCCGCACTGCCGTAGGCGACTCGCCCCGGCGTAACGCGGCAGCCGTTCCACGCAACCGGTGCGCACCCCGCGGTCCCACGCGGGGTCCACCCCCAGCCCGGTGCCGTGGAACGGCCGCCGCCTCCCCCTCGGAAGTGGCCGACGGAACCTCCCTGCTCCAACTGTGAAGCTTTGGTGGAGGAGTGCTGAGCATATGTCCCCGACCGGCTCCAATGGCGCGGACGTTCGAATTCCGCTTGTGTAAGTTGTGGAGACGGTCACCGACGAGGGCGGCTCAGCCGCGCCCCACGTACGGCATCGTCGTCGCCAGTACCGTCGCGAACTGCACATTCGCCTCCAGCGGCAGCTCCGCCATGTGCCGCACCGTGCGTGCCACGTCGGCGACGTCCATCACCGGTTCCGGGGCGGTCTCCCCGTTTGCCTGCAGGGCTCCCCTCTGCATACGCGCCGTCATGTCGGTCGCCGCGTTGCCGATGTCGATCTGCCCGACGGCGATCCGGTACGGCCGCCCGTCCAGTGACAGGGACTTGGTCAGGCCGGTCAGCGCGTGCTTGGTCGCGGTGTAGGCGGCCGAGTGCGGGCGGGGCGTGTGCGCCGAGATCGAGCCGTTGTTGATGATCCGCCCGCCCTGCGGGTCCTGCTCCTTCATCTGCCGGTACGCCGCCTGCGCGCACAGGAACGCCCCGTTGAGGTTGGTGTCCACCACGTGCCGCCACGCGTCGTACGACAGTTCCTCCACCGGCACGCCGCCCGGCCCGAACGTCCCCGCGTTGTTGAACAGCAGGTCGACCCGCCCGAAGCGCTCGACGGTGGCCGCGAAGAGAGCGGTCACGTCCTCGGGCTGTGAGACGTCCGTCCGTACGGCGAGGGACGCGGCCTCGGGTGCCGGTGCCGCCGTCTCCTCCAGCATCTGCACGCGCCGCCCCGCCAGCGCCACCGACCAGCCCCCGCGCAGCAGCTCCACGGCCACCGCGCGGCCGATGCCGGAGCCCGCTCCGGTGACCACCGCGACCCTCGACTGCCCATCCGTTTGCAAGGAGTTCATGCGTCCGCAGGGTAAGGGACGGTCCGCCATGCGGAACTCATCCGACCGCCATGCGGGTGTTGTGTACGTGCCAACCCCAGGTCGTCCCCGGCCACTCGAATCCCCCCTGCACCCATTCGTCAGGGGAGGACCGGATGACATCCGCAGCACGCCCGTCCCAGCATGCCCCCGAACTCCGCGCCGCCGCCCGGCACATCGGCCGCCGCCGCTTCCTGACCGCCACCGGCGCCGCCGCCGCGCTCGCCTTCGCGACCAACCTGCCGTCCGCCGGAGTGGCGGCCGCCGCCGAACTCGACGCCGCCCGCATCACCGAGAACCCGTTCACGCTCGGCGTCGCCTCCGGAGACCCGCTGCCCGGCTCCGTGCTTCTGTGGACGCGCCTCGCCCCCAAGCCGTACCAGGCCGACAGCGGGCTGCCCGCCGAGCGCGTCACCGTCCACTGGGAGCTGGCCCGCGACGAGCGCTTCAGCCGCGTCGTCAGAAGGGGCACCGCCACCGCGCACCCCGAGTTCCACCACAGCGTGCACGTCACGGTGGACCACCTCGACACCGGCCGCGGGTACTTCTACCGCTTCCGGGCGGGCAGCTGGGTGAGCGAGACCGGCCGTACCCGCACCGCGCCCGCGCCCGGGAGCAGCGCCGCCGCGCTCACCCTCGCCGCCGTCTCCTGCCAGGCGTACCACGACGGGTACTACACCCCGTACGCGCATCTGGCTCAGGACGACGTCGACCTCGTCTTCCACCTCGGGGACTACCTCTACGAGTACGCGGTCAACTCCGTCGGCGGCCAGCGCAACTACAAGGACCGCACCCTGCCCGCCCTCTTCAACCGCGAGACGGTGACGCTGGAGGACTACCGCCTGCGGTACGCCCTCTTCAAGTCCGACCCCGACCTCAGGGCCGCGCACGCCGCGCACCCGTTCGTCGTGACCTGGGACGACCACGAGACCGAGAACAACTACGCCGACGACATCCCCGAGAACGACGTCCCGCCGGAGGAGTTCCTGCTGCGCCGCGCCTCCGCCTACCGCGCCTACTGGGAGAACCAGCCGCTGCGCCTGCCCCAGCAGCCCGCCGGGCCCGACATGCGGCTCTACCGCCGCCTGCACTGGGGCCGGCTTGCCCAGTTCGACGTGCTCGACACCCGCCAGTACCGCTCCAACCAGGCCTACGGCGACACTGCGCACGCCCCCGGCCCCGAGTCCGACGACCCGGCGCGCACCATGACCGGCGAGACGCAGGAGCGGTGGCTGCTCGACGGCTGGCGTGCCTCGCGGGCGCTGTGGAACGTCGTACCGCAGCAGGTCATGTTCGCCCAGCGGCACATCGACCTGACCACGCCGTCGCGGGTGTCCATGGACGCCTGGGACGGCTACCGGGCCTCACGCGGGCGCGTCCTCGATGGTGCGAAGGCGGCCGGCATCGAGAACCTGATGGTGCTCAGCGGCGACGTGCACTCGGCGTACGCCTTCGACATCAAGGACGACTTCGACGACCAGGCGTCGCGCACGCTCGGCACGGAGATCGTGGCCACCTCGATCTCCAGCGGCCGGGACGGCGCCGACAAGCCCGCGAACTGGGACACGTACACGAGGGCCAACCCGCACCTGAAGTTCTACAACGGGCGGCGCGGATACGTGACGGTCACGCTCGGGCAGGAGCGGGCGCGCGCCGACTTCAGGACCGTGCCGTACGTGCTCAGGCCGGGCGCGCCGGTCGCGACGGCCGCGTCCTTCGTGACGGAGGTGGGGGAGCAGGGGCTCAAGCCGGCGTGAGCTGTGCGGTGGGGTCCTCGTCGGGTGCCTCGCCCGGGTAGCGGACGCCGATGCGGTCCCGGATCGCGTCGAGCGTCCGCATCACGGCGAGCGTGCCGTCCAGTGGGACGAGCGGGGACTCGGCCTCGCCGGCCCGCAGGGCGCGCATCACCTCACGGGCCTCGTGCTTGAGGCTGCCCCGGGGACCGTCCGCCGGATCGGCCGTGACCTCCTCCGGGTCGCGGCCGTCCCGGTGCAGCACGAACCGGTCCGGGAAGAAGAAGCCGTGCGGCACATCGATGCGGCCCTGCGAGCCGGTGACCGAAGCGGAGACCGGCGTACCGCCGACGATGGAGCAGTGCACCGAAGCGAGAGCGCCGCTCTCCCAGGAGAGCAGTGCTCCCGTCTGGAGATCGACGCTCTCCTCGGAGTGCACCGCTCTCGCCGTGATGTCCGAGGGCTCCCCGAGCAGCAGGTGCGCGAACGACACCGGGTACACGCCGAGATCCAGCAGTGCGCCCCCGCCCTGCGCCGGGTCCCGCAGCCGGTGTGACGGCGGGAACGGCCCGGAGAGTCCGAAGTCGGCCTGCACATGCCGCACCTCGCCGATCGCGCCGTCGTCGACCAGCGCCTTCAGCCGCCGGATCAGCGGGTTGCAGTACATCCACATCGCTTCCATCAGGAAGCTCCCGCGCTCCCGCGCCAGCGCGACCAGCTCCCCGGCCTCACGCGCGTTCAGCGTGAACGCCTTCTCGCACAGCACGTTCCGCCCCGCCGCCAGACACAGCCCGGCCGCCGCCCGGTGCGCCGAGTGCGGCGTGGCGACGTACACCACGTCGACGTCCTCGTCCCGCGCGAGCGCCGCCCACTCGCCGTACGCCCGCGGGATCCCGAACCGCTCCGCGAACGCCTTCGCCGCGTCCGGCGTGCGCGAGGCCACCGCCACGACCTCCGCGTCCGGCAGGTCGACCAGGTCCGCCGTGAACGACGCCGCGATCCCGCCCGTCGCCAGGATCCCCCACCGCACGCTCCGCTCCGCCATACCCGGCCCCCACCCCTCACTCATGTGACCCACGGCATTTCGCATGACTATCCGTACGAGCTGAGAGCATAGGGGCGGATCACGCGCAGAGGGAGGGGCACATGCCCGAGCAGAGGGCACCGAGACCGGACACGACGAGGGACACGGCGACACAAGCGAAGACAGCGACACAAACGAAGACAGCGCCACAAACGGCCGTACCATCTCACACCGGAACGGCCGTTCCCGTGCTCCGCCGCATCAGCCTGCTCGTCACCTTCATCCTCGGCAGCCTGACAGCGATACCCCCGCTGGCGATGGACATGTACCTCCCCTCGCTGCCGGAGGTCACAGGCGCCCTGCACGCGCCCGCCGCGACCGTCCAGCTCACCCTCACCGCCTGCCTGGCCGGCATGGCGTTCGGCCAGCTGGTGGTCGGGCCGATGAGCGACCGGTGGGGCCGCCGGCGCCCGCTGCTCGCCGGACTCGCCGTCTTCATCGTCGCCACCGTGCTGTGCGCGCTCGCGCCCACCGTCGAGACGCTGATCACGTTCCGGCTGGCCCAGGGCCTCGCCGGGGCCGCCGCGATCGTCATCGCGCGGGCCGTCGTACGCGACCTGTACGACGGTGTGGCGATGGCCCGCTTCTTCTCCACGCTCATGCTGATCTCCGGGGTCGCGCCGATCGTGGCACCGCTGATCGGCGGGCAGATCCTGCGGGTGACGGAGTGGCGGGGCGTGTTCGTGCTGCTCGCGGTCATCGGCGTGGTGCTGGCCGGGGTGGTGTGGGCGAAGCTGCCCGAGACGCTGCCCGCCGCCGAGCGGCACGGCGGCGGGGTCGGCGCGGCCCTGCGCTCCATGCGCGGCCTGTTCGCCGACCGCGCCTTCGCCGGCTACACCCTCGCGGGCGGCTTCGCCTTCGCCTCGCTGTTCGCCTACGTCTCGGCCTCGCCGTTCGTGATCCAGGAGATCTACGGCGCCTCGCCGCAGACGTTCAGCCTGCTGTTCGGCATCAACTCCGTCGGCCTGGTCCTCGTCGGCCAGATCAACGGCAAGGTGCTGGTCGGCCGGGTCGGCCTCGACCGGGTGCTGGCCGTCGGCCTCGCGGTCGTGGCCGTGGCCGCGACCGCGCTGCTGCTGATGTCGGTGGGCGTCTTCGGCGAGGTCGGGCTCGTGCCGGTCGCCGCCGCGCTGTTCGTGCTGATGTCCGCGATGGGCATCACGCTGCCCAACACCCAGGCACTCGCCCTGATGCGCACCCGGCACGCGGCCGGCTCCGCGTCCGCCCTGCTCGGCACGACGTCCTTCCTCATCGGCGCGATCGCCTCGCCGTTGGTCGGCGTGGCCGGGGAGGACACCGCCGTCCCGATGGCCGTCGTCCAACTGGCCGCGGCACTGGTGGCGGCGGCCTGTTTCGTGGGAATGTGCCGTCCCTGGAACAGGCGTGCGAGCGTGGAGGTGGCAGAGAGCTGAGCGCACCGAGACTGCGCACCGGCCCACCGGATCGGGCCGGACTCGACCCCGGGGAACTCCGTCACCTCGTGAAGGAGGTCCAGGCCCTCACCACCGGCGAACAGCCGTGGGCGGCGGGCGCCGTCGTGGTCGCCGGGCGCGGACCGGTGATCGCCGTGGCGGAGGCGGCGGGCTGGGCCGTGCGGTACGCGGCGTACGACGAAGGGGCCGACGCCGGGGTCGAACTGCCGCCGGACGTGCGGGTGCCGATGACCGTGGACACGGCGTTCGACCTGGCGTCCCTGACGAAACTGTTCACCTCGGTCGCGGCCGTGCAGCAGATCGAGCGGGGCACGCTCGGCATCGACGCGCGCGTGGGCGCGTACCTGCCGGACTTCCACGCGGCCGCCCTGCACGGCATCACCGTACGGCAGCTGCTCACCCACACCTCCGGGCTGCGGCCCGAACTCCCGCTGTACGACTGCGCCGACGACGCCGAACGCCTGGCCCTGCTGCGCGCCGAGCCACCGGTCGGCGTGGCGGGCACGTACTGCTACTCCGACCTGAACATGCTGCTCCTCCAGCACGTCCTGGAACGCCTCACCGGACGCACCCTCGACGCCCTCGTCCACGACGGCATCACCCGGCCGCTCGGCATGACCGCGACGGTCTTCGGGCCCTGCCCCGGCGCGGCGGCCACGGAGGACCAGCGGCGGCCGTGGGCCAAGGCGGACCGGGGCATGCTGCGCGGCGAGGTGCACGACGAGAACGCGTGGGCGCTGGGCGGAGTGGCCGGCCACGCGGGCCTGTTCTCCACGGGCCGGGACCTGGCCGTCTTCTGCCGCACGCTGCTCGCGGCCGGCTCCTACGGCCCCGCCCGCATCCTCGGCCCCGACTTCGTGGACCTCCTGCTGACCCCGCCCGGGCTGGGTTTCGTCGTCGACCAGGCGTGGTTCATGGGCGAGTTGGCGGGCAGGGGAGCGGCGGGCCACACCGGCTTCACGGGCACGTCCCTGGTCCTGGACCCGGCCACGGACACCTTCGTCGTCCTGCTGGCGAACACGGTCCATCCCCGCCGGCGGACACCGGACAGCCGGCCGAGGGCGGCGGTGGGGTCGCGGGTGGCGCGGGCGGTGCGGGGGATGTGAGAGTCCGTTCGAGGCCGGCCTCCTGATCGGCAGGGTTGCTTGCCGAGGCGGAACACGTGGGGGAGGCCCATGGCGCGGGTTGGGAGTGGCTCCCCCGCGCTGCAGGACGGCCTTGCCCGCGCCGGGGCTGCTGGGGCACGGCGACGTGGCCATGGCCTACTACGGCGACCTCTTTCGGAGAGCGCTGCTCTCCTCTGTGAGCGCCGCTCTGCCCCGGTACGCCCGTAGAATCGCCGGGTGAACGCCCCCGCACCCCCGGCCGCCGAGACCCTGCGTACCGCCCTCGCCGCCCTCCTCGACGGCCTCCCGCCCCGCCAGGCCGCACAGGCCGTCGACCGGCTGATCGCCAACTACCGGGGTGCCACGCCCACCGACGCCCCGATCCTCCGCGACCGCGCAGACGTGGCCGCATACACCGCCTACCGGATGCCCGCGACCTTCGAGGCGGCACACTCGGCGCTGGAGGCGTTCGCGCGGGCCGTGCCGGAGTGGGTGCCCGGCAGTCACATCGACGTCGGCGGCGGGACCGGCGCCGCGACCTGGGCCGTCACCGCGACCTGGCCCGACGAGCGCAGCGTCACCGTGCTCGACTGGGCCGAGCCCGCACTCGCGCTCGGACGGGAGATCGCCGCCGCCAACCCGGCGCTGCGGGACGCCCGTTGGCGGCGCTCCCGGATCGGAGCGGCGCTCACCATCGAGAGCACCGATCTCGTCACCGTCTCCTACGTCCTCAACGAGCTCACCGCCGCCGACCGCACCGCCCTCGTCGACGCCGCCGCGGCTGCCGCGCAGGCCGTCGTGATCGTCGAACCCGGCACCCCCGACGGCTACACCCGCGTCCTCGCCGCCCGCGACCGCCTGATCGCCGCCGGCTTCCGCGTCGCCGCCCCCTGCCCGCACAGCGCCGCCTGCCCCATCACCCCCGGCACCGACTGGTGCCACTTCTCGGCGAGGGTCAGCCGTTCCTCGCTGCACCGCCAGGTCAAGGGCGGCTCCCTCGCCTACGAGGACGAGAAGTTCGCCTACGTCGCCGCCGCCCGCTTCCCGGTCGCCCCGGCCGTCTCCCGCGTCGTCCGCAAGCCGCAGATCCGCAAGGGCCAGGTCCTGCTCGACCTGTGCGAGACCGAGCCGAAGCTGCGCCGCACGACCGTCACCAAGCGCCACGGCCACCTGTACAAGGCCGCGCGCGACGCGGACTGGGGCGACGCCTGGCCGCCGGCGACCCAGTAGCCGCGCCCGTCGCCTCGAACTCGCCGACGAGGCCGACGAGGCCGACGAGGAGACCATGCGACCAGCACACGACCCCGCCCGCATCCTCATCGCCGAAGACGAAGCCGAGATCGCGTCCCTCGTGGAGAAAGGGCTCCACACCCACGGCTTCCGCACCGCCGGGACGGTGTCACCGACACCGTGAAGGGTCTCGAAGGCGGCGCCAACGACAAAGCCGAAGCCGGTCGGTTACCTGCGCCGCAACCGGACGACTAGGCCGTTTCCCGGGAGCTGTCGTGTTCCTGGGAGTCGTGGCCCTTCGCCTCACCCTGCTTCTCCTGGAGCTTGCGCAGCAGCTCGCGTTTCTGTGCGGCCGGATCGGTTCCGCCCCCGATCCGGCCCCCCTTGGCGTTGCCCCGCAGGGCGTTGCGTCCGAGGGTCCGGCGGGTGCCGCCGACTCCGAGCAGGTTTCCGGATCCGTTCCGCGCCATGGTGGGCTCCCTTCGTCAAGGTGACGTAACGAGACGTATTGTCTCGCCGCATGCTCTCCAGAGTCCAGCGAGACGTATCGTCTTGTCAAGCTGATAAATTCGGGGCATGACCGTTCAGAAGTCCACCCGTCCCGCCCCCGACAAACCCGCCCCCGACGCCAGCCGCCGCAGCGAGAAGTCCCGGCGCGCGATCTACGACGCCGCCATCGCCCTCGTCGTCGAGCTCGGTTACCCCAGGACCACGATCGAGGGCATCGCCGCCCGCGCCGGCGTCGGCAAGCAGACGATCTACCGGTGGTGGTCGTCGAAGGCGGAGGTCCTGATGGAGGCGTACCTCGACCTCTTCGCGCAGGCGTCGCGGGAGGCGGGTGCGGAACCGTACGTCATCCCGGACACCGGTGACCTGGCCGCCGACATCAAGGCCGTCCTGCGGGCCACCGTCGACCAGTTGAAGGACCCCCGGTACGCGGCGCCGTCACGGGCCCTGGCCGCCGAGGGGCTGGTCGACGAAGAACTCGGCCGGAGGTGCGCGGCCACGCTCATGGAACCGTCCATCCAGCTGTACGTCGACCGGCTGCGCGCCGCGCAGGAGGCCGGTGAGGTGCGCCCCGGGATCGACCCGCGCATCGCTCTGGAGTTCTTCATCTCCCCGCTCGCCCAGCGCTGGCTCCAGCACACCGGCCCGATCTCGTACGAGTACACCGACACCCTCGTCGACTACGCCCTGTACGGCCTCGCCCCCCGCTGAGCCCTCACCGCCTCGCCCCCGGCCGGGCCAGGCCACCTCGGGGTCCGCGCCGGTAGGCCGCCATCAGCCCCCGACATGCTGTTCTCCGGGACCTCGCGCGCGCCGCCCCGGTGGGCGACGTACGTGACGCCGGGGAGCGCCGCCGCCGTCAGCGGGCCGGAACCCCAGCGCCGTCAGCGCGATCCTCGTGACCGTGACGATCACGGTAGGACGCCAAATCACGGCCCCCACCCACCCCGGTCGGGGCCTCTGGCCCCCCGATGCACAGGATGGTGGGACAATAGGTCATGCTGTTCCGCACGACAGCGAGGCGAGGGGATTGATGAGCGCGACGTTCGGCGGCCGCACCGGCCGGCAGGGCAAACTCTCCCAGTGGCTGCGCGGACGCCGCCCGAAGGAGGCCGTCGGGGACGGCGGCCGGGAGGACCTGCTGCTCGCCGCCGCCGAAGCGGGCCTGCCCCTCGCGCCCGCCGCGCATCCGTCCGGCTACATGTGCTCCTGCGACCGCGTCGGCTGTCCCACCCCGGCCCGGCACCCGGTGTCCTTCGCCTGGCAGTCGCAGTCCACCACCGACCGCGCCCAGATCGAGCGCTGGGCCCGCCACCAGCCGCAGGCCAACTTCATCACCGCGACCGGCATGGTGCACGACGTCCTCGACGTGCCCCTCGACGCCGGTCGCGAGGCGTTGCAGCGGCTGCTCGCCGCCGGCATCGAGGTCGGCCCGGTCGCCGAGAGCACCGACGGCCGCCTGCTGTTCTTCACCCTCACCCGCGGCACCCCCGAGGACGAGGACGAGTGGTGGCCGTGCGAGCTGGACTGCCACCCGGAGACCATGGACGAGCACCCCGGCCTGCGCTGGCACTGCCGCGGCTCCTACGTCCTCGTACCGCCCGCCCGGCTGCCCGGCGACGACCAGATCGTGCACTGGGTACGCGGCCCCGAGCACCCGCTGCCCGACCCGCTGAGCCTGCTGGAGGTCCTCACCGACTCCTGCGCCCGGTACATCGGCGGGGAGCCCGACCGCGCGGGCACGGCCTGGCCCCTGCGCCACTGAATCGATGAGCGGCTATCCGCCCTGTGCCGACGTCAGCCCCTGAATCCGGCCGAGGACCGACACCTTTCCGCCCCTCCTCGGATCCAGGGCCACCTCGTTGGAGACGAACTCCATCGTCAGCGACTGCTTGATCTCCCCGGTCGTCAGTGCCAGCACGTCCTTGTTCGGCGGGGGCACCGAGGTGCCGGAGTGGGCCGTCTGCTTCTCGTAGTGGCGCGTGGTGAAGAACACCAGCGCCCCGCCGTCCTTCGTGCGCAGCGCCAGCGGCGCGTAGTCGCCGCTGTTCATCGGCTCGTCGATGTACTGCGTGGCCAGTCCCGGCCGGCTGGTGTCCTTCGCGCGATGCGCGCGCCATGCGGAGGTGTGCGCGCCCGCCGCGAAGCCGTCCCCGCCGCTCTTGAGGTACGTCGTGTAGTCCTTGCTCAACTCCCCGGGCGGGACGGCCAGTCCGGCGGAGTTCGCGGGCACCGCCTCCGCCCAGCCGTCCTTGTCCGTCTTGAACGCCGGCACGTCGCCGGGAGCCACCAGCGTCAGGTATGCCACCTCCCACGGCTCGTCCAGGCCGCCCCGGGTGAACACCAGCAGCCAGCGCGCGGCGCCGCCCTTGTTGCCGGCCGTGTCGGCGAGGAACCAGCGCGGCCAGCCGGCCTTCTTCGGGATCGTGAACTTGGCGTCGGTCAGCTTCAGCGGAGTGTGATTCGGGTTGCCGTCCGGGTTGTTGGCGTGCCCGGCCTTCAGCCGCGCCCCGTCGATGTCGGCGAGGGCGCCGGTCGTGTGGTCGGCGTCCAGGGAACTGTCGTACGCCTTGTCGGCGTTGTTGTACGAGGTCGTGAACTGCTGGAGCGCCTTAGCGGCCTCGGCGCGAGTGGTGGCCGGGAGCACCTCGCGCTCGCCGTGCACCACCACGCAACCGCTCGCCGTCAACGCCAAGGCGGTCAGCGAGGCCGCTATCAACGCGCTCCGGCCAAGCCTGCGGAGCCTTCGAGGGCCGCGATCCCTGCTCATCGGGTTGCTTCACCTTCCCCTTTCCGGAGGCGAACCCTACCGGGGCCAGGAAGAGCGCGAGCGTCGGGATCAGGTACAGCAGCCACACCGTGACCTGGAGGACGGTCGGATCGGGCTGGAAGTTGAAGACGCCCTTCAGCAAATGTTCTGCGACGAGACCGCCCGCTCGCTGTACACCCACTGGGACACCCACGCCCAGGACACTGTCGCCTCGCTACGGCGCGACGCCGGACGCCATCCCCACGATCCACTGCTGGCCGAATTCGTCGGCGAACTCTCGATCACGGATGAGGACTTCCGCCGCTGGTGGGCCGACCAGAACGTGTATCGGCACACGCATGGCAGCAAACACTTCCACCACCCGATCGTCGGCCCGCTCACCCTCAATTACGAGTCCCTCACCCTGCCCGCCGACCCGGACCAGCGGCTGAGTGTCTACACCGCCGAGGCAGGCTCCAGCTCCGAAGAGGCGCTTCGGCTACTGGCCGCGTGGATACGGCAGCCCGAGACCTCGCACGGGCAGCACTCCGATCGCGAGACCCGCGCCGCCCGACGTTGGACTTGAAGTCGACCAGGTCGGTGTGCGAGTAGCGCGCGCCGGTGGCCTATGCGACCAACCCCCACAACCCGCAGACGCCACACGACCTTTGAGCCCCCGCCCTTAGGTCAACCCCCTTAGGGCACCAGGTCATGCGGCTCAGGTTGGCCTTGCCTGTTCTTCCGGCTGCCTCTTCGTCCCGGTCGCCCCGGCGATGCTTGAATGCACCCGTGACTGACTACGACGTGCTGCGCGTCTTCTGCGCGCCGAACGGGGGCTACGGCAACGAACTCGGCGTCGTCCGCGACGGATCGGCGATCCCCGAGCGGAGCGACCGGCAGGCGTTCGCCGCCAAACTCGGCTTCACCGAGACCGTGTTCGTCGACGACCCTGAGCGCGGCGTCATCGACATCTACACCCCCACCCTCCGCCTGCCCTTCGCCGGCCACTCCTGCGTCGGCACGGCCTGGCTCCTCGACGTCCCCGAACTCGTCACGCCCGCCGGTGTGGTGGGCACCCGGCTGGACGGCGAGTTCAGCTGGATCGAGGCCCTCGCCGACTGGGCCCCGCCGTGCACGCTCCGCCAGTACGCCACCGCCGCCGAGGTCGACGACCTGCCCGTGCCGCCGCCCGGCGTGGGGGCACCTCCCACGCCTTTCGGGCAGTGGGGGAGGATTTACGCCTGGGCGTGGGAGGACGAGCCCGCCGGCCGCATCCGCGCCCGCGCCTTCCCGGGCCGGGGCGACGGCATCGAGGAGGACGAGGCGACCGCTGCCGCGGCGCTGCTCCTGACGGACCGGCTCGGCCGCGCGCTGAACATCACGCAGGGCTCCGGATCGCAGATCCTGACGGCACCGCAGCCGGGAGGGTGGGTGGAAATCGGGGGGCGCGTTATTCTTGAACGTTGAGGCGGCCAAATTCTGAGCGTTGAGGCGGTCAACCTGCGCCGGCCCCCGGGGACGGTCACGCCGACAGCGGGAACTCGTCACCCAGGGCACGGAAGACGGCCGTGTTCAGCGCGAACGCCCGCTTGCACTCGGCGACGATCCGCTGCCGCTCCAGCTCGTCGGCGCGGACCGCGTCGAGCAGTTCGCGGTAACCGCGCTTGAACGCGGCCGGGTTGGGGATCTCCTCGAAGACGTAGAAGCGGACCCCGTCGCCCTTCTTCGCAAAGCCCCAGGTCTTCTCGGCCCGGTGGCGGATGATCTGGCCGCCGGAGAGGTCACCGAGGTAGCGGGTGTAGTGGTGGGCGATGTAGCCGGCCGGCCAGTCGCGGGCGCACTCGGTGATCCGGCCTGCGTACGCGCGCGTCGCCGGCAGCGCGGAGAGCGTGCCGCGCCAGCCGGGACCCCTCAGGTGCGCAAGGTCCCGCTCCAGCGAGGTCAGACGCATCAGCTCCGGGCGGATGAAGGGCCCCGCCACCGGGTCCGACGCCAGCCGTCCGGCCCCGGCCTCCAGCGCCTCGTACACGAACCACAGTTGCTCGGTATAGCGCGCGTACGCGTCGACGCCGAGTCGGCCGTCGAGGAGGTCGCTCATGAACGTCGACGTCTCCGCCTCCACGTGCTGCTCGTGAGAGGCGGTGCGGATGAGTGTGGAGAAGGAGTCCATAGGCCAGAGTTTCTATGGTTAGGGTTACCTAAGTCACCGGTTTTGCCGACGACCTGTCGGTAAAACAATACCCCTCGGCCCCGGAAACCACACCCGTGGTGATCACGCGAAAAGGCCCGCCCTCCGAGGAGGGCGGGCCATGCGGTCCCACGAGGTCAGCGGGGCTTACGGCAGGGTGAGGATCTCCGCCCCCGTCTCAGTCACCACCAGCGTGTGCTCGAACTGGGCCGTCCGCCTGCGGTCCTTCGTCACGACCGTCCAGCCGTCGTCCCACATGTCGTACTCGTACGTCCCGAGCGTCAGCATCGGCTCGATCGTGAACGTCATCCCGGGCTGCATCACGGTCGTCGCGTGCGGGCTGTCGTAGTGCGGGATGACCAGGCCGGAGTGGAACGAGCTGTTGATGCCGTGCCCGGTGAAGTCCCGCACGACGCCGTAGCCGAAGCGCTTGGCGTACGACTCGATGACCCGGCCGATGACATTGATCTGCCGGCCCGGCTTGACCGCCTTGATCGCCCGGTTCAGCGACTCGCGGGTGCGCTCCACCAGCAGGCGGCTCTCCTCGTCGGCGTCACCCACCAGGTACGTCGCGTTGTTGTCGCCGTGCACGCCGCCGATGTACGCCGTCACGTCGAGGTTGATGATGTCGCCGTCGCGCAGCACCGTGCTGTCCGGGATGCCGTGGCAGATGACCTCGTTGACGGACGTGCACAGCGACTTGGGGAAGCCGCGGTAGCCGAGCGTCGAGGGGTAGGCGCCGTGGTCGCACATGAACTCGTGCGCCACCCTGTCCAGCTCGTCCGTCGTCACGCCGGGCGCGATCAGTCTCGCCGCCTCGGCCAAGGCCTGCGCGGCGACCCGACCGGCGACGCGCATCGCCTCGATCGTCTCGGGCGTCTGCACCTCCGGTCCGGTGTACGGCGCCGGCGCGGGCTTGCCCACGTACTCGGGGCGGCGGATGTTTCCGGGTACGGAACGGGTGGGGGACACGTCCCCTGGTACGAGCAGCGACTGGCCAGACATGCCAGCGAGTCTAAGACAGCGGCCATGGGGGACCATGTCCGTGGCGAAAGGAGCCGGTCATGCCCCTGTTCAAGAAGCGGACGGTCGGGAAGCCGGGCGAGTGGTACTACTGCCTGGAGCACAAGAAGGTCGAGGAGGGCCCGGAGTGCCCGGCCAAGGACCGTTTCGGGCCGTACGCGAGCCGCGCTGAGGCCGAGCACGCGATGGAGACGGCCCGCACGCGCAACCTCCAGTGGGAGAACGACCCCCGCTGGCACGACGCCCCGGCGGGCGGCCGGGACGACGACTGAGGCGGCGGTCGCCGTCGCCGACGGCTGCGGCGGGTGACCGCGACGACGGCTGAATACCCGCCGCAGCTAGGGCGGGGCGGCAGCGGCGGCTGCGCGCTGTTCGCGCTGCCGCACCGCGTGCTCGTTGGTGCGGGCGTCGTACGTCATCAGCTTCGGCAGGCACACCGCCAGCAGCCCCACCGCGCCCACGCACAGCAGCCCGCCCGACCACATCGACGTCCGCACACCCTTCCAGGCCGCCACACCGCCCGCCCAGGTCTGACCCAGCTGCGGCCCCACGGAGTACGACAGCAGCTCGATGCCGGCGAGCCTGCCGCGCAGCTCGTCCGGGATTGTCTGGTTCCACATGGTGGCCCGGAACATCCCGCTGACCATGTCGAAGCCGCCGCCGAGCGTGAGGAACAACAGCACCAGCCACACGTTGCCCGAGAGCCCGGCGGCCGCGATGGCCAGCCCCCACAGCGCGGCCGACACCACCACCATCCGCCCGTGCCGGTGCACCCGCGACGTCCAGCCGCTGGTCAGGCTCACCAGCAGCGCCCCGGCCGGGACGGACGCGTACATCAAACCCAGCGACCACTCGGCGTCCAGCTCGTCCGCGAGGAACGGCAGCAGCGCGAGCGGCGTCGCGAACAGCATCGCCGCGATGTCGACGACGTACGTGCCGAGCAGTTCCTTGCGGCTCCACGCGTACCGGGCGCCCTCGACGATCGCCTTCAGCGACGGCCGCCCGGCCTCGTGCGCGGCGGGGGAGGGGGAGAGCCGGATGATGAGGAGGACGGACACGAAGAAGGTGGCCAGGTCCGCACCGTAGGCCCAGCCGGGCCCCGCGTACGCGACGACCACACCGGCCAGCGCCGGGCCCGCCACGCCGCCGATGGTCCAGCGCAGCGCGTTCAGGGAGGACGCGGCCGGCAGGTGCTCGTGGGCCACGATCCGGGGGAGCAGTGCGTCCAGCGCGGGCCGCTGCACCGACACCAGGGCGGAGGAGAGGGCGGCGATGACGTACAGCGGCCACCCGGCCGGGTGCGGCAGCATCGCGTTGACCAGCAGCGCCACGCACAGCAGGCCCTGCCCGGCCTCCGTCCACACGATCAGCTTCCGCTTGTCCCAGGCGTCGGCCAGCGCACCGCCGTACAGCCCGAACACCACGAGCGGCACCAGCTCCACGGCCCCGATCGCCCCGACCGCCGCCGCGGACCCGGTGAGCTCCTTCAACTGCACCGGCAGCGCGACGAACGTCAGAAAACTCCCGAAGTTCGAGACGAACCCGGACACCCACAGCCGCCGGAAGTCGGGGGAGGAGTGCCAGGGGGTGAGGTCGGGGAGCAGCGCGCGCAGGCGCGAGGGCGGCGCGGCGTCGTCGGCGGGCGCGGAGGAACGACCGGAGGCTTCGGCAGTCTCGGCGATGTCATCATCGGGCTCGGCGGGCTCGGCGAGCGCCGGGGGGTCGTCCGTCACGAGGGGTCATGTTCGGGTGGGGCGGTGGCGGGGGCAAGCGGTTTTGTGGGGGCGGGAGTGTGTCCGGCCAGCAGCGGACGACGGACGGTTCTGGTCAATTCCGGGGCAGGTGGCCGTTGCCCGGCTGCCGGAGGCAGGGAGGCCGGCCGAGTCGGTGGGTGGGAAATCACCAGTGGGCAGGAGGCGGTGCCGTCAACATGTCCGCCAGGTGGGCCAGCCTGTCCCGGAAACGCCGGCGCCCTCTGACCGTCGGCAGCGCGTTCTCGCCCGCCGCCGCGCTCACCAGGTGCTGCACCGTGTCCAGGTCCAGCTCCGCCCCCTCCGGCACGGCCAGCGCCTCGTGCGCCATCGCCGTCACCTGCGGCTCCCCGGCCCCCAGCGCCAGCACCGTCGCCCCGGCCCGCCGCGCGTCGTACACCCGCTCCAGCACGGGCGCCCCCGGCCCCTCCGGCGCCACCACAAGCAGCGTCTCGCCGCGCCGCGCCGCCGCGAGCCGCCCCAGACCGACCGCCAGATGCGCCGGATCCGTGCGCCGCGCACCGTGCCTTACCAGCGTCGGCGCCAGCTCCGGCGTCCCCGACCACGCCGCCTCGTCCACCAGGTGCGCCGCCAGATGCCACGGCTCGTACTCCGGCGTACCCACGAGCAGCAGCCCGCCCCCGTGCGACACCACCGACTCCCGCAACACCCCCGCGAAGCGGCGCGTGGCCCCCAGCCACTCGGTCCCGGCGAGCACTTCGCGCAGCAGCGCGACCCGTACGGCATCCATGCGACGGCATCCTGCCGCAACCGGCCACTCGTGACGTGAAGTTCACCCCGAATTCGCCCGGGAGGGGCAAGAGCAGAGGCTGTCCGTCCCGCCGGTCGCCCGCGGAGCCCTCCATGGCACAGACCGCAGAGACCAGCGTCCACCTTCTCCGCGCGGGCCGCGCCTCTGCTCGTCCACGTGCGCAACGCGGCCCTCGCCACCGAGGACGCCATCCGGCGCGGCGTGGTGAGCGCGGCGGACGGGCGGCGCGTGTGGGTGCAGCACAGCGACGACGAAGGTCGTCGTCCCCGCCAACCACTCCCTGCCGCCCACCGGGAAGGACAACGGAGTCACCTTCCGGCGGGTGGCCGTGACGGACCTCACCTGATTCGGTGCGGGCGCGGAGGCGGACGTAAAGTCGGCCCATGACCTCTACCGACAGTGCACAGCAGCCCACGGAGACCCCCGCGAAGGCCCCGGCCAAGGACCCCTGGGACCTGCCCGACGTCTCCGGGCTCGTCGTCGGCGTGCTCGGCGGGACCGGGCCGCAGGGCAAGGGCCTCGCCTACCGGCTCGCCCGCGCCGGACAGGAGGTGATCATCGGCTCCCGGGCCGCGGAGCGCGCCGAGGCCGCCGCCGCGGAACTCGGGTACGGCGTCGCGGGCGCCGACAACGCCGAGTGCGCGCGGCGCAGCGACGTCGTGATCGTCGCCGTACCGTGGGAGGGGCACGGCAAGACCCTGGAGCCCCTGCGCGAGGAGCTGGCGGGCAAGCTGGTCGTCGACTGCGTCAACCCGCTCGGCTTCGACAAGAAGGGCGCCTACGCGCTGAAGCCGACGGAGGGCAGCGCCGCCGAGCAGGCCGCCGCCCTGCTGCCGGACTCGCGGGTCACGGCCGCCTTCCACCACCTGTCGGCGGTGCTGCTCCAGGACCCGCAGATCGAGGAGGTCGACACCGACGTGATGGTGCTCGGCGAGGTGCGCGCGGATGTGGAGATAGTGCAGGCGCTCGCCGGGCGCATCCCCGGCATGCGCGGCGTCTTCGCCGGGCGGCTGCGCAATGCCCACCAGGTGGAGTCGCTGGTCGCCAACCTGATCTCCGTCAACCGGCGCTACAAGGCGCACGCGGGGCTCCGCGTCACCGACGTGTGAGCGCATGGGGGACACTGGTGGGCATCAGCAGTGCCCGCAGTGTTCCCCGACAGGAGCCGACCGACATGCCCCTCTTGCCCCCACGCGACCCAGCCCGGCGACTCGCCGTCTACGCCCTCATCGTCTGCCTGCTCTCCGTGGCCGCGGCCGTGGTCTCCTTCGTGCAGGGCCTCTGGCTGGGGATCGTGTGGGTGCTGCTTGCGGGGTTGTCGTCGAACATGACCTGGTACTACGTCAAGCGCGGGCGGGACGCGCGGCGCCGGTCGGTCACGGGCTGACCGAGCAGTAGGGGTTGCTCTCCCGCCAGAACCGGAACAGGTCGTAGCCGCAGTACGTCTGGTCATTGGAGATTCCCAGGCTGCGCAGGATGGTGTCGATCACGTCGAAGAACGCGGTGTTCACGGACGGGATCCACAGCACCGCGAACACGAACAGCAGACCGAAGGGCGCGAACGGCTCCACCTGGCGCCGGATGTTGTGCGACAGCCAGGGCTCGATGACGCCGTAGCCGTCCAGGCCCGGCACCGGCAGGAAGTTCAGGATCGCGGCGGTGACCTGGAGCAGGGCGAGGAAGGCGAGCGCGAACCGGAAGTCGCGCGGCACGCCGGCCAGGGCGTCCAGCCAGAACGGGGCGGTGCAGACGACGGCGAACAGCACGTTGGTCAGCGGGCCGGCGGCCGAGACGAGACTGTGCCGCCAGCGCCCCGGGATCCGCCCGCGCTCGATGAACACCGCACCGCCGGGCAGACCGATGCCGCCCATGATCACGAAGATCACCGGGAGCACGATGCTCAGCAGGGCGTGCGTGTACTTCATCGGGTTCAGCGTGAGGTAGCCCTTCGCGCCGATCGAGATGTCCCCGCTGTGCAGCGCGGTGCGCGCGTGCGCGTACTCGTGCAGACACAGGGAGACGATCCAGGCTGCGGTCACGAACAGGAACACCGCGACGCCGGGCTGCTCGGCGAAACCGGTCCAGGTGGCCCCTCCGGTCACCGCCGTCACGGCCAGGATCCCGATGAACACGGGACTTATCCGCCGGTCGCTGTGGCGGGTGGTGGCGGTGGTCATGCGGCTCCCTGGCCTCTCGTACACGCAGTGGGACTGCCCGACCGTACCGGTCGCACGGGAAAACGTCTCGCGCGGGCCTGCCGGTTCCGGGGAGGGTGGGGGCATGGGGCTATGGCATGTCTTCTACGCGGACTGGCAGATGGGGTGTTGACGATCATCAGCACGTCGTCGCGAACAGCATCCGCGCCAGCTCCACGGTGACCTTCGCGAAGAGCACCGAGCCGCGTCCGATCGGCAGGGACCGGAAGCGGTCCATGACACCGGAGTTGAAGTCCTGGCTGAAGCCGGTGCCGACGCCCTGGGACAGCGTCATGCTCATCATGGCGATCATGCCGGGGATCACGTACTGCACGTACCCGTCCTGACCGCCGCCGAGGGCCTGCCCGATCGAGCCGCCGAAGACGTACACGAACAGCAGGGTGAACACGACCGGCATCAGCAGCGCGTCGAACATCGACTCCGGGTCCTGCCGGATCCACAGCAGGTTGCGGCGGACGAGCGCGCCGGTGTGGCGGAGGTGGCCGCGCAGCGAGATGCGCGCGTCGGCCGTGGTGACGGCGATGGCGGGGGCGGCGCGAAGCGCCTCGTCCAGGGTGGTCGCGGGCGACGGGTGGGAGCTCATACGGCGACCTCCTCGCGGGTGTCGGCGGGCACGGTGTCCTGCGGGGAACTGGCGCGGTGGCCGGTGAGGGACAGGAACACCTCGTCCAGGCTGGGCAGTTCGGTGGTGACGGAGGAGAACGTGACGCCGCGTGCGGTCACCGCGCCGACCACGGCGGTCAGCTGCTCGTCGCTGAGGACCGGCACCAGCAGGGTGCCGGTCTCGGTGTCCACGGTGGTGGTCGCGAGCCCGGTGATCCCGAGGTCGTCCAGCGCGGTGGCGAGCGGCCGCAGCTGCACCGGGTCGGCCGGCCGGATGCGCAGCGTGCGCCCTCCGACCCTGGCCTTCAGCTCCTCGATGCGGCCACCCGCGATGACCTTGCCGCGGTCGACGACGGTCAGCTCGGAGGCGAGCTGCTCGGCCTCCTCCACCTTGGTCTCCCCGTAGTGCTTCAGCAGCCCCCGCACGGACACGGCGCTTCCGGCGCCGCCGGGGGTCTTGTCGATTCGCGTCATGCCCCCGACGGTGTCAGCCCCGACCGACAAACGACCTACAGACCACCGACAGCCCCCACAAACCGCCGACAGCGCCGACACTCCCGACGAGCACCGCAACCATCAACTGAGGCACCACGACGGCGAGCAACCAGGTCCGCGAGAGCGGCGCCGGTTCAGGCGCAAAAAACTGCTTCAGTGGACGGAGTGCTCCTCCAACGGGAACGTTCCTCCGACGACGTCCTCGGCGAACGCCTTCGCCGCGCTGCCCATGACCTCCCGCAGATCCGCGTACTGCTTCACGAACTTCGGCACCCGGCCTCCGGTCAGCCCGAACATGTCGGTCCACACCAGCACCTGAGCGTCGGTCTCGGGACCGGCCCCGATCCCGACCGTCGGAATGTGCAGCACCCGCGTCACCTCGGCCGCCAGCTCCGCGGGAACCAGCTCCAGCACGACGGCGAACGCGCCCGCGTCCTGCACCGCCTTCGCGTCCCGCAGCAGCTGCTGCGCCGCCTCCTCGCCGCGCCCCTGCACGCGATACCCCATGGCGTTCACGGACTGCGGCGTCAGCCCGATGTGCGCCATTACCGGAATCCCCGACTCCACCAGCAGCTCGATCTGCCGGTGCGACCGCTCGCCGCCCTCCAGCTTCACGGCCCCGACGCCCGCCTCCTTCACCAACCGGGTCGCCGAGCGCAGCGCCTGCACCGGCCCCTCCTGGTACGAGCCGAACGGCAGGTCGCCGACGATCAGGGCGCGCCTGGTGCCCCGTACGACGGCCGCGGACAGCATGGTCATCTCGTCGAGCGTGACGGGCACGGTCGTGTCGTAGCCGAGGTGGCAGTTGCCCGCGGAGTCGCCGACCAGCATCACCGGGATGCCGGCCTCGTCGAACACGGACGCGGTCATCGCGTCGTACGCGGTGAGCATCGGCCACTTCTCGTCCCGCCCCTTGGCGGCGGCGATGTCGCGAACGGTGATGCGGCGGGTGCTCTTGCCCCCGTACAGCGCCTTGCTGCCGTCGGAGGACCTGCTCTTTGCGGTCTGTGCACTCTGGGCAGCCGAAAACTGCGTCATGGCAACGGCTCCTTCATGTCATCTCGTGGCGCCCTGACGGCGTCCCCGGAATCACCACCATGGTGGCACCTCGTGCCAGTCAGGGCCAGAGCGGGCACCATGACTTCCGTCCCCTGTCCGTTCTACGGCGCCGGGCCCGGGAACGTCATGTCTTGGTCAAGAATTTCGATACGAGACGGTCTCGTATCGAAAGGGGCCTAGGCTCCACCGCATGACTACTTCCGCCGACCCCGCCGGCCAGGGCCGCCGGATACCGGAGGCCGTGCACCGGCGCCGCTGGGCGATCCTCGGCGTGCTGATGCTGAGCCTGCTGATCGTCGTACTCGACAACTCGATCCTGAACGTCGCCATCAAGACGATCTCGACCCCCGCCCCGACCGGCCTGGGCGCCACCCAGAGCGAGCTGGAGTGGGCGATCAACGCCTACACCCTCGTCTTCGCCGGCCTGCTGTTCTCCGCCGGCCTCCTCGGCGACCGGCTGGGCCGCAAGAAGGTGCTGCTCGGCGGCCTCGCCGTGTTCGGCATCGGCTCCGCGCTGGCCGCCTTCTCCGGCTCGCCGGGCGAGCTCATCGCCTTCCGCGCCGTGATGGGCCTCGGCGCCGCCTTCGTCATGCCGGCCACCCTCGCCGTCCTGATGAACGTCTTCGAGCGAGAGGAGCAGCCCAAGGCCATCGGCATCTGGGCGGGCGGCGTGGGCATCGCCATCGCCATCGGCCCGATCACCGGCGGAGTGCTCTTGGACCACTTCTGGTGGGGCTCGGTCTTCCTCGTCAACGTGCCGATCGTGCTCCTCGCCCTCGCGCTGATGCTGTGGCTGGTGCCCGACTCCCGCGACCCGGCCCCCGGCCGGATCGACCCGGTCGGCGTCGTCCTGTCCGTCGTCGGCCTGGTCCTGCTGGTCTACGGCATCATCAAGGGCGGCCAGCTCGCCGACTTCACCGACGCCACGGTCCTCGCGTCGATCGGTGCCGGGCTCGCCGTCCTTGTCGCCTTCGTCGTGTTCGAGAAGCGCAGCGACCACCCGTCCATCGACGTCACGTACTTCCGGAACCAGGTCTTCTCGGCCGCGATCGCCGCCATCGCGCTGGTCTTCTTCGCGCTGATGGGCGTGACCTTCTTCTCGGTCTTCTACACCCAGTCCGTACGGGGCTACTCGCCGCTGGAGACCGGACTGCTGATGCTGCCGCTGGCCGCCGCCCAGATGATCTTCGCGCCGCGCGCCCGGCTGCTCGTCGACCGCTTCGGGAACCGGGCCACCACCACCGGCGGCATGGTGATCATCGCGGCGATGCTGGCCGCGTTCGCCACGCTGGAGGCGGACACGCCGATCTGGATCCTCGAGGTCGTCTTCTTCCTCCTGGGCACCGGCATGGCGCACATCATGACGCCGGTCAGCGTCGTCATCATGCAGGCCCTGCCGCGCGAGAAGGCCGGCTCGGCGTCCGCGCTCAGCAACACCTTCCGGCAGGTCGGCGGCGCCCTCGGCATCGCAGTCCTCGGCTCGGTGCTGTCCACCGCCTACCGCACCGACATCGAGGACAAGCTCGCCGTCCTGCCGGCCGGCGCCCGGCACGCCGCCGGCGAGTCCATCGAGGCCACACTCGCCGTCGCGGCGAAGCTCGGCCCGCAGGGCAGGGACCTGGTCGGCACCGCCAACGACGCCTTCCTGCACGCCATGCACGTCACCGCGCTGTGGGGAGCGGGAGTCGCGGTGCTCGGCGCGATCGTCGTGGCCCTGTTCCTGCCCGGCCGGACACCGGCCCCGCAGCAGGGCGAGGAGGAGACGGAGCTGGTGGCGGCGGGGGAGTAGCCCGGGGAACGGCTGCCGTACGGCAGGAGTTGTACGACGGGGCAGACACCGCAGATCCACGACTGGGGACCGTGGGAAGTCGCTCCAGCCCACCGAAAGGACGACACGACGTGAGTCTCGCCGACAGCCACCCCCGGCACGACGGCCCGCCCTGCCGGGGCCGTCCCCGCAGCGAAACCGCCGAACGCGCCATCGTCGAGGGCGTGATGAAGCTCCTGGAGGAGGGCGTCCCGCTGGCCGACCTGTCCATCGAGCGCATCGCCCGCACCGCCGGCGTCGGCAAGGCCACCATCTACCGCCGCTGGAGCGGGAAGGAGGAGCTCTTCGTCGACGTCGTGCGCGCCGTCGAGCCCGCCGACCCCGAGGCGCTCCCCGGCGCCTGTCTGCGCGACGACCTCGTGGTCCTGCTGGAGGCCCTGCGCCGACGCGGCCTGGCCAACCGCTCCTCGACGATCCTGCGCAACGTCCACGCGGAGATGAAGAACAGCCCGAAGATCTGGGCCGCGTACCACGCCAGGGTCGTCGCGCCCCGCCGCAGGCTCGGCCTCGACATCCTGCGCCGCGGGCAGGAGAACGGCGAACTGCGCGCCGACGTCGACCTGGAACTCGTCAACGACATGATCATGGGTCCCATGCTGGTCCGCACGGTCCTGCGCCCGGACGCCGGACTCCCCGAGGGCCTCGCCGAACAGATCGTCGACACCCTCCTCGAAGGCCTACGGCCCGTCAGCCAACCGCCCGGGGAGCGCTAGGCCCTGGCCGCGGGCTCGCGGACCATGAACACGTCCACCGGGTCCTCGGTCTCGGCCCGGAACCCGTGCCGCTCGTACAGCCGTCGGGCCGGGCTGCCGCGGAGCACGTTCAGCCGGACCGGGACGCCCTCGTGGTCGCACCGCTCCAGCAGCAGGTCCAGCACCGCCGAGCCGATGCCCCTGCCCTGCAGGCCCGGTTCCAGGTAGAAGTGCTCCAGCCAACAGGTGCCGTGGACAACCTGCGACGGCCGCAGTGCCACGCAGCCCGCCAGGGCGCCTGCCACCTCGATCAACCAGGTGTGCGCCGGGGCGAACCCGTCCCGCAGCCGCTGCCGGACTCTCCGCTCGTCGTACCGCCCGAGACGCTCCAGATCCGCTCTCAGCGCGACGGCCCGCAGCTCGGCCACCGCCTCGACGTCCGCCGCCGAAGCCGGCCGGAGTTCCCAGTCCCCCATGATCGCGATGCTATCGCGCGCGTCTTCGCCGGCTCCGGGGGCGTCTGCCTGCCCGCGCCCACCAGGAGCCGCTGCCTGCCCGAGCCGGCCAGTTGACCATCTGTCAGACTTGTTCCGGCGCTCGGCAGTCCCTATGTGCGCGTTACGTCACAGAGTGCGCTTTCCATGATCGGGGCAGGAACTCGTGACGTGGCGTCGTACGTCCTCGCCCCCGTACGGCCGTCGAGAGACGGCGTGAAGGGATCCGATCATCCCCTAGGGTCTTCTGGTGGCACGGGGGAGACGGTGTGCACGGTAGGTAGTGAGGCGACGGTATGGCGCAGCAGGCGTACGTGACGGAGACGGACAGCGGCAGCTCGGGGCCCGAGCGCCAGGGGCCCCGGCTTCGGAGCCTGGTCGGCCGGCTGTTCGCGGGCTGGCGGGGCCCGCGGACCTGGCGGCGCGGCATCGTCACGGCGGTGGTCGCGATCCTGCTGGCCGTGGTCATGCTGGTGCACTCACGCATCCCGAACGCGTACGGCAACCTCGGCAGCCTGACCGAGACCTTCCTGCCCTGGCTGGGGGTGCTCGTCCCGTTCCTCCTGCTGATCGGCCTGCTGCGCCGGTCGGCCACCGCGCTGATCGCGGTCGTGCTGCCGGCGGTCGTGTGGCTGAACCTCTTCGGCGGCCTGATCTGGGACAAGACCGCCGGGGGCGGCGACCTCACCGTGGCGACGCACAACGTCAACGCCGAGAATGCCGACCCGGCCGGCACCGCCCGCGACGTCGCCGCGTCCGGCGCGGACATCCTCGCCCTGGAGGAGCTGACGGCGGCGGCCGTCCCGACGTACGAGCGGGCGCTGGAGTCGGCGTACCCCCACCACAAGGTGGTGGGCACCGTCGGCCTGTGGAGCAAGTACCCGATGACCGACGTGCGGCCCGTCGACATCAACCTGGGCTGGGAGCGGGCGATGCGGGCCACCGTCGCGACCCCGGAGGGGCCGGTCGCGGTGTACGTCGCCCACCTGCCGTCCGTGCGCGTGAAGCTGGAGGCCGGTTTCACCGCCCGGCAGCGCGACGAGAGCGCCGACGCGCTGGGCGAGGCCATCGTCCACGAGAAGCTGCCCAGGAAGATCCTGCTCGGCGACCTCAACGGCACCCTGAACGACCGTGCGCTGGGCGGCGTCAGCGCCCAGCTGCGATCCACGCAGGGCGCGGCGGGCAGCGGATTCGGCTTCAGCTGGCCGGCGTCGTTCCCGATGGCGCGGATCGACCAGATCCTGGTCAGCGGGGTCGAGCCGGAGAGCTCGTGGACGCTGCCGCGCACCGGAAGTGACCATCTGCCGATCGCCGCGCGTGTGAGGATCGACACAACAGGTTCGTGAAAACACCAGGTCAGCGGCGTTTCTTCGGACTGCGGCAACCGGGCTGTCAGCTCCCGGAATACCGAGCCTGGGCGGCTTTGTTCCGTACTTGAACATACGGACGTGAACACGTACGGAACCCCGCTCCTGAAAGGCACGACCCTCCATGCCCCTGGCCCTGCTCGCCCTGGCCGTCGGCGCCTTCGGCATAGGTACGACCGAGTTCGTGATGATGGGCCTGCTGCCCGGTGTCGCGGACGACCTCGCTGTCTCGATCCCCACCGCCGGCCATCTGGTCTCGGCGTACGCGCTGGGCGTCGTCATCGGCGCCCCGCTGCTCGCGGCGGTGACCGCGCGCATGTCCCGCCGTACGGTGCTGATCGCCCTGATGGGCCTGTTCGTGGCGGGCAACGCGCTCTCGGCGCTCGCGCCCGACTATGACTGGCTGCTGGCCGCCCGTTTCCTCAGCGGCCTGCCGCACGGCGCCTTCTTCGGCGTGGGCGCGGTCGTCGCGACGACGATGGTGGGCCCCGACCGCAAGGCCCGCTCGGTCTCCCTGATGTTCCTGGGCCTGACGGTCGCGAACATCGCGGGCGTGCCGGTGGCGACCCTCATGGGCCAGCACCTGGGCTGGCGGTCGACGTTCCTCGGCGTCAGCGCGATCGGCGTGGCGGCGATCGTGTCGCTGGCACTGCTGATCCCGCGCGACCGGGCCGCCCAGGCCGAGTCCACGGGCCTGCGCGGCGAACTGGCCGCCCTGCGCTCCCTGCCGGTGTGGCTGGCGCTCGGCACGACGGTCGCCGGCTTCGGCGCCCTCTTCGCGGCGTACAGCTACATCACGCCGATGCTCACGGACGCGGCCGGGTACGCCGGCGCCAGCGTGACCCTGCTGCTGGCCCTCTTCGGCGTCGGCGCGACGGCGGGCAACCTCCTGGGCGGCCGCCTCGCGGACCACTCCATGCGCGGCACCCTCTTCGGCGGCCTGCTCGCCCTGGCGACGGTCCTCGCGGCGTTCCCCCTCCTCATGTCCACCCAGTGGACCGCTGCTCTGGCCGTAACCCTCCTCGGCACCGCGGCCTTCGCGACGGGCTCCCCCCTCCAGCTGATGGTCATGGACAAGGCATCGGCGGCCCCGTCCCTGGCCTCCTCCGCCAACCAGGCGGCCTTCAACCTCGCCAACGCCGGCGGCGCCTGGCTCGGCGGCCTCACCCTGGCAGCCGGCTTCGGGGTGACGTCTCCGGCGGTGGCGGGCGCGGCCCTGGCGGTCCTCGGCCTGGCGGTGGCGGGGACGGCCTATGCGGTGGACCGGCGGGTCGCTCCGCGGGCCGTCCGCGAACGGGTGGTGGCTTCGCATGTGCCACAGCGGGCGGAGTCGAGCGCGCATCTCTGACGGCCGGCACCGGTAGTCGTGGAGCCGGTGAAGGGGCCCGAGGCAACTCCGTCGGCACTGGCGCCGGCGGTCGCGGGGACCGACTGTCACCGCGTGTATCTGCGGATGCGGTAGCGCAGCCCGGACGTCGAGGACTGCCAGCCTTTGTCCTCAGCGACTTTCCACCTCGGGTCCGGTGCCGGGGCGTAGGTGTCGCCGTCCACCTTCGAGTCGACTTCAGTCACCGAGAGCATCGTGGCGTGTCCCAAGGCGGCACGGTAAATTTCCCCGCCGCCGATCACCCATACCGCAGCAGAGGCGGCCGGCTCCAACGACTCGGCTGCAAGTTCCAGGGCCTTGGCGATGGATCCGGCACGCTCCGCGCCTTCGGCCGCCCATTGTGGATCGCGAGTCACCACGATGTTGCGCCGGCCGGACAGCGGGCGGAATCGCGGAGGCAGCGAATCCCATGTTCTGCGCCCCATCACCACTGGATGACCCAGGGTGGTTGCCTTGAAATGCGCCATGTCCTCAGGCAGCCACCACGGAATCGCGTTGCCCGCGCCGATCACGCCATCGAGGGTCTGCGCCCAGATCAGCCCGACGTTCACACCGCGACCGGGGCTTTGATGGCCGGGTGGTGCCGGTAGTCGAGCACCTCCACATCGGAGTAGGCGTAGTCGAAAAGGGAGTCCGCTCGACGCAAACGCAGCCTGGGGAACTCGAACGGAGTGCGCGAAAGCTGCTCGGTCACCTGCTCCACGTGGTTGTCGTAGATGTGGCAGTCGCCGCCGGTCCAGATGAAGTCACCCGGCTTGAGGCCGACCTGCTGCGCCACCATGTGCGTGAGCAGGGCGTAGCTGGCGATGTTGAACGGGACGCCGAGGAACAGGTCCGCGCTGCGCTGGTACAGCTGGCAGGACAGCCTGCCGTCGGCGACGTAGAACTGGAAGAAGGCGTGACACGGCGCGAGTGCCATCTTGGTCAGCTCGGCGACGTTCCACGCGGAGACAATCATGCGGCGGGAGTCCGGGTCGCGGCGCAGAGTGTCGAGAACGTCGCTGATCTGGTCGATGTGCCTGCCGTCCGGAGTGGGCCAGGAACGCCACTGCGCGCCGTAAACCGGGCCGAGTTCGCCGTTCGCGTCGGCCCATTCGTCCCAGATGGTGACGCCGTGCTCATGCAGCCAGCCGATGTTCGAGTCGCCGCGCAGGAACCACAACAGTTCGTACACGATGGACCTGAGGTGCACCTTTTTGGTGGTGACCAACGGGAACCCCTGTGAGAGGTCGTAGCGTAGTTGGTGCCCGAAGACACTTCGGGTGCCGGTGCCCGTCCGGTCGGCTTTGGCTGTCCCGGAGGTGAGTACCAGCCGCAACAGGTCTTCGTACTGGGTGTCCGCCACAGCCCTCGAGTCTACTGGGCCCGGCATACTTCGAGCGTCGGCGTCCCGGCCGGGGCCTTCGGTCACTGGTTCGAACCTCACGCCGCCCTGCCCTCCCGGCACTGCCGCAGTCCGTGGATTGACCGCGCCGTGCATGATCACCCCGAAGACTCAGGGCCCTTACACCGTCTCCCGCCACCCGTTCGTGATCGGCAACCGCCGGTCCTTCCCGAACACCTTCGCCGAGATCTTCGTGCCCGGCGGGTACTGCCGCCGCTTGTACTCGGCCGTGTCCACCATCCGCAGCGTCCGCGCCACCAGTTCCCGGTCGAAGCCGGCCGCGACGATCTCGTCGGCGCCCTGGTCCAGGTCGACGTAGCGCTCCAGGATCGCGTCCAGGACGGCGTAGTCCGGGAGGGAGTCCGTGTCGACCTGGTCGGGGCGCAGCTCCGCGCTCGGGGGCTTGGTGAGGGAGCTCTCGGGGATGGGGGGCGTCTGGCCGCGCTCCTGCGCCGCCTTGTTGCGCCACTTCGCCAGGCGGAAGATCGAGGTCTTGTAGACGTCCTTGATGGGGCCGTACGCGCCCACCGAGTCGCCGTAGAGAGTCGAGTAGCCGACCGCCAGTTCCGACTTGTTGCCCGGGGCCAGCACGATGTGGCCCTCCTGGTTGGAGACGGCCATGAGCAGCGTGCCGCGCAGGCGCGACTGGAGGTTCTCCTCGGCCAGGCCCGTCAGGCCCAGCGAGCCCATGTACGCGTCGAACATCGGCTCGATCGCCACGGTCCGGTAGTTCAGGCCCGTCCGCCTCGCCAGGTCCGCCGCGTCGTCCTTGGAGTGCTCCGAGGAGTACTTCGACGGCATGGACACGCCGTACACGTGCTGCGCGCCCAGCGCGTCGCAGGCGATCGCCGCGACCAGGGACGAGTCGATGCCGCCCGACAGGCCGATCAGGACCGACTTGAAGCCGTTCTTCGCGACGTACGCCCTGAGGCCCACGACCAGCGCCGAGTAGACCTCCTCGTCGTCGTCCAGGCGGTCCGCGTAGCCGCCGGTCAGCTCCGGCTCGTACGCGGGGAGCGGGTCCTCGGACAGGACCACGCGGTCGATGCGCAGGCCGTCGTCCACACGCTGTCCATGAGCGACTGCGTCGCGGGCCGTCGGGGCGTCGGGCGATGCCGCCGGCAGGTCCAGGTCCAGGACCACGCAGCCCTCCGCGAACTGCGGTGCCCGCGCGACGACCTCGCCGCCGGAGTCGACCACGATCGAGTCGCCGTCGAAGACCAGCTCGTCCTGGCCGCCGATCATGGCCAGATAGGCCGTGGTGCAGCCGGACTCCTCGGCGCGCTTGCGGACCAGTTCCAGCCGGGTGTCGTCCTTGTTGCGCTCGTACGGCGAGGCGTTGATGGACAGCAGGAGGCCGGCCTGTGCCGAGCGGGCCGCGGGCACGCGGCCGCCGTCCTGCCACAGGTCCTCGCAGATGGCCAGTGCCACGTCGACGCCGTGCACGCGCAGGACCGGCATGGTGTCGCCAGGCACGAAGTAGCGGAACTCGTCGAAGACGCCGTAGTTCGGCAGGTGGTGCTTGGCGAAGGTCAGCACCACCTCGCCGCCGTGCAGGACTGCCGCCGCGTTCTGCGGGGCGCCGGCCGGCTGGCCGTACTTCGGCTGGGCGGTCGCGCAGCGGTCGAGGTAGCCGACCACCACCGGCAGGTCGCCGAGGCCCTCCTCGGCGAGGCGGGAGGCGAGTGAGCGCAGGGCCGCGCGGGAGGCCTCCACGAAGGACGACCTGAGGGCCAGGTCCTCGACGGGATACCCGGTCAGCGCCATCTCCGGGAACGCCACGAGATGCGCTCCCTGCTCGGCGGAGTGCCGGGTCCAGCGGACGATCGTCCCGGCGTTCCGGGCGAGGTCGCCGACGCTGGAGTCGATCTGGTTCAGGGCGAGACGAAGTTGAGGCACGCGTTCAGTGTAATCGTCAGAGCGACGCAATGGGGTGGTGTGGGTCACCCCACACCACCCCGATCCCCTTGCGGAGGTCAGCGGCGCCGGTACGACTCGACGTAACCGTTCGCGGGCGTGCCCACGCCGGTGACGTCGTCGTAGCCCTTCACGGCCGCGAGCGAGCTGTCCTTGCCCAGGCTGCGCACGGACGTGGCCAGGCCGTCCGTGGCGTCGTAGCCGTTCACGAAGTCGACGCGGGCCACGGCGAGGCCGGAGCCCGTCGGGTTGTCGGTGACGTCGTGGTAGACCTTCGAGCCGGCCTTCGCGTAGATCGCCGGGTTGGCGAAGCCGATCGGCGTGCCGCCCCGGGCCTCCTGGGCCAGCGCCTGGATGGCGGCGATGGTCGGCGCGGCGAGCGAGGTGCCGCCGATGCGGTACTCGCTGTACGCCTGCGACTTGCCGTTTGTCTTCCCGTCCGGCACCGTCTGCGTCTGGCCGACCAGGAACCCGGTGTTCGGGTCGGCGATCGCCGCGATGTCCGGCACGACACGGTTGCCGGCGGAGCCGTTGGCCGTGGCCAGCGCCTCCGGGACGACGCCCTTCTGGTAGTCGGGCTGGGCCACCGTCCTGCTGGTGCCGCCGCCCGCCCCGGAGGTGAAGGCGCCGGGGAAGTCCTTCCAGCTCTTGCCGTCGGCCGACAGCATCGCCTTCTCGGTGCCCCAGCCGGTCTCCCACTGGTACGTGTCGTCTTTGCCGACCGCGAGCGAGGTGCCGCCGACCGCGGTCACCCAGGCCGAGTTCGCCGGGGAGTCGACCTGCTTCGTCCCGGAGTTGGCGACCTCGTCGCCGTTGTCGCCGGAGGAGAAGTAGAAGCCGATGCCCTCCACCGCGCCCAGCTGGAATACCTGGTCGTAGGCGGCCGCGATGTCCGGGGTCTCGGCGGACTCCACCTCGCCCCAGGAGTTGGAGACGATGTCGGCCAGGTGGTTGTCCACGACCTTGCCGAGCGAGTCGAGCAGGTCCTCGTCGGCGCAGGAGGCGGAGCCCACGTACGTGACGTTCGCCGCGGGCGCGACCGCGTGCACGGCCTCGACGTCGAGGGTCTCCTCGCCGTACCAGCCGGCGGCCGAGCATTCCTTGGTGTGCGTGTACTTCTTCGGCAGCACCTGGCGCAGCTGGCCGCTTCCCCACGCGGCGTCGCCGTGCTTCTTGGCGTAGGTGGCCGCGTCGTAGGCGATGGTCGGCGAGGCGTAGGCGTCGGTGATGGCGACCCGCACGCCCTTGCCGGTGCGGGTGCCCGCGCCGTACGCCGCCCGCAGCTGCTTGCCGGTGTAGCCCTTGACGGCGTACGGGATCTTCGTGCCGTACGCCTCCGGCAGCGTGCTCGCGGTGTTCGAGCCGTAGTACGACGAGAACGGCCCGGCGTTGCGGAACACCGTCTCCGGCGGCGGGAGTCGGTCGTCGTGGCTCGCCCGGTGCGGGGCGGTGTCCAGGCCGGTCACGGTCAGGACGGTGCCCTTCAGGGCCGCAGGCACGGTGGCGCTGGTCGCCGGGGCCCGGTAAGTACCGGAGCCCTTGGCGTAGTTGTGCAACTGGGTGCCGAAGGCCCGCTCGGCGGCGGCCACGTCACCGGTGACCGCGACGTAGTGCCGGGTCACGGACGTGACGCTCAGACCGGCGGACGCCAGCCAGGCCTTCACGGCCGCCACCTGGGCCTCGGTCGCGCCGAAACGGGCCTGCGCCTGCCGGGCCGTGAGGTACTTCCCGTACGACGCCGAGTGCGGGTCGGACACGGCCCGCGCGTAGTCGGCGAGACCGGCGGCGTCGCGGCCGGCGAGATAGACCCGGGCGGAGACCGGGGCGCCGTCGGAGGCCGCGCCCCGGTCCGCCCCTGCCGTGGCCCACGCCGGCTTGGTCCCGGCCAGCGTGTCCCGGCTCGGGTTGTCCGCGGCGTGCGCCGCGGGTATGCCGAGCGCCAGCGCGCCCGCGAGCATCGGCAGCGTCGCCGCCAAGCTCACCCCGGCGCGCACAGTGGCGCGTGTGGATCTCATGAGAACCCCCTGTGCGGTTCGTCGCGAGTGGATCACTCGACGCTGGCCACTCTTTCGATGAACTGTTCATGCCAGGGGAATGCGCGGACCAAGATGACCCCAAACGGGACCAAGAAGGCGCCAAGAGCATGGCACACAGGGGGATTTGAGGTTTGCCGGGCGGGGCGGGCCCGAGCTCCGCGGCTACGAACGCGCCGCCGCGGCCCGCTCCTTGAGCATGTCCGCCATCAGCTTGATCTCCGACTCCTGCGCCTCGACCATGCCCTGCGCGAGCCGCTTCTCCACGCCGACGGCACACTGCTCGACACAGCCCTGCGCCATGTGCACGCCGCCCTTGTGATGGTCCGTCATGATCTGGAGGTAGAAGACCTCCGCCTGCCGCCCGCTCAGGCCCTGAAGCTTCTTCATCTCGCTGTTGGTGGCCATCCCCGGCATCAGCGCGCCGTCCTTGCCGGAGGCCGTGTCGCCCATGTCGCCCATGTCCATCCAGGTCATCGGCGGCTCGGACGACACCTTCGGCAGCCCCCACAGGTCGAGCCAGCCCAGCATCATGCCGCGCTGGTTGGCCTGCGTCTGCGCGATGTCGTACGCCAGGCGCCGCACCTCCTCGTCCTTGGTGCGGTCACGCACGATGTACGACATCTCCACGGCCTGCTGGTGGTGCACCGCCATGTCCCGCGCGAACCCGGCGTCCGCGGACTCGGCGGACGGCGTGCCGCCGGAGCCGTCGCCGTCCTGCGCGACGGCGTAGGTGATCGCGCCGGCCGCGACGAGCGCCGCCGCCGCGGCGCCCGCGATCAGTCCCGCCTGCCTCACTGCGGCAGCCCGTTCGTGCACGCGGCGCCCGGCTCGGGGGTCTGCTCGCCCTGGACGAACTTCTCGAAGAACTTGTCGACGTTCGGGTCGCTCGCGCCCGTCACCGTGCGCTGGTGGCCCCACGCCGTCAGCATGACCGGGTCCTTCTGGTCCTCGACCGGGCTCATCAGCGTGTACGGCGTCTTCTTCACCTTCGCCGCGAGCGCGTCGACGTCGGCCTTCTTCGCCTTGCTGTTGTACGTCACCCAGACCGCGCCGTGCTCCAGCGAGTGCACGGCGTTCTCGTTCTTGATCGCCTTGGTGTAGACGTCGCCGTTGCAGTTCATCCACACCTGGTTGTGGTCGCCGCCGACCGGGGGCTCGCTCTGGTAGTTCACGCTCTTCGCGACGTGGTTGCGGGTCAGCTCACCCTCCCACGTCCTGACGCCGTCCTTGCCGGTGACGAACTTGCCCGGGCCCTTCGAGTCGCTCGCCGTGGTTCCGGAGTCGGACTGCGACTGGACCAGGACCACACCGCCGACGCCGAGACAGGCGACGATCACGGCACTGGCGGTGATCGTGAGGATCCGGTTGCGGCGCTCGCGGGCGCGCTCGGCACGCCGCATCTCCTCTATGCGCGTTTTGCGCTCGGCGCTGCTGCTCTTCTTGGCGGAGGCCATCGACTGTGTCCTTTGGGGGATCGGACGGACGGAGTCTGTGGAACGGATGTTTTGATCGTACTGTGGCGACCGGGGGCCCCCGGAAGGCCCGGAAGACCCGGAAGGTTGCAAGAGGCCCGCAATCACGGTCGCGGGAGTCCCGCCATTACGGATGTCAGTCCAAGCAGGCAAGATGGGCAGCAGAGCTGTACACCTGCCGTAGGTGCCGTGTTCGCCCCGGCGTCGGCCGGACGATCATGGTCCGCAACGCGCACGAAATGGTGTTGTGGTGGGATGCTCAGGTGCCCGACCGCCTCCCGTGGTGCGGGAGACACGCGGTCTGACCAGCAAGGATGGGGAAGCGGAAGATGGACAAGCAGCAGGAGTTCGTGCTCCGGACCTTGGAGGAGCGCGACATCCGGTTCGTACGCCTGTGGTTCACGGACGTGCTGGGCTTCCTCAAGTCCGTGGCCGTGGCCCCGGCCGAGCTTGAGCAGGCGTTCGACGAGGGCATCGGTTTCGACGGCTCCGCGATCGAGGGCTTCGCCCGGGTGTACGAGTCCGACATGATCGCCAAGCCGGACCCGTCGACCTTCCAGATCCTGCCGTGGCGTGCGGAGGCCCCCGGCACGGCCCGCATGTTCTGCGACATCCTCATGCCGGACGGCTCCCCGTCCTTCGCCGACCCGAGGTACGTGCTCAAGCGCGCCCTGGCCCGCACCTCCGACCTGGGCTTCACCTTCTACACGCACCCGGAGATCGAGTTCTTCCTCCTGAAGGACCGCCCGCTCGACGGCTCGCGCCCGACCCCCGCCGACAACTCCGGCTACTTCGACCACACCCCCCAGAACATCGGCATGGACTTCCGCCGCCAGGCGATCACGATGCTGGAGTCGATGGGCATCTCGGTCGAGTTCTCCCACCACGAGGGCGCGCCGGGCCAGCAGGAGATCGACCTCCGCTACGCGGACGCGCTCTCCACGGCGGACAACATCATGACGTTCCGCCTGGTCATGAAGCAGGTGGCGCTGGAGCAGGGGGTCCAGGCGACCTTCATGCCGAAGCCGTTCTCCGAGCATCCCGGCAGCGGCATGCACACGCACCTGTCGCTCTTCGAGGGCGACCGCAACGCCTTCTACGAATCCGGTTCGGAGTACCAGCTCTCCAAGGTCGGCCGCTCCTTCATCGCGGGCCTGCTGCGGCACGCCGCGGAGATCTCGGCGGTCACCAACCAGTGGGTCAACTCCTACAAGCGCATCTGGGGCGGCGCCGAGCGCACGGCGGGCGCCGGCGGCGAGGCCCCGTCGTACATCTGCTGGGGTCACAACAACCGCTCGGCCCTGGTCCGCGTGCCGATGTACAAGCCCGGCAAGACGGGCTCGGCGAGGGTCGAGGTCAGGTCCCTGGACTCGGGCGCGAACCCCTACCTGGCGTACGCCGTCCTCCTGGCCGCCGGCCTGAAGGGCATCGAGGAGGGCTACGAGCTCCCGCCGGGCGCCGAGGACGACGTGTGGGCGCTGTCCGACGCCGAGCGCCGCGCGATGGGCATCGAGCCGCTCCCGCAGAACCTGGGCGAGGCGCTGACCCTGATGGAGCGCAGCGACCTGGTCGCCGAGACGCTGGGCGAGCACGTCTTCGACTTCTTCCTGCGCAACAAGAAGCAGGAGTGGGAGGAGTACCGCTCCGAGGTGACGGCGTTCGAGCTGCGCAAGAGCCTGCCGGTGCTGTAGCTGTAGCTGTAGGCGCAGGGGCGTTGTCCGCGGATGCGGTCGGCGCACCGCGAACAGACCGGTCAGCGCCGGCTACGACGACAGAGCGGGAGACGGCGTAGGCCTTCGGGGAAGCCGGGACCCGGCTGGGGTTGCACGTGGAACCCGCTGCGGGCCCCGGCTTCGGGAGTGGCTGTCGTGGTGGTACGGCACCGTTACGTGGCCGTCCTCGATCACGCTCTCGCAGAGCACGCACAGGGCGATGCCGGAGAGCGTGTCGTAGTGGTCGCACAGAGCCACGACGGACCGAGCGAGCCTCTTGACCCGCGCGACCTCACCGTTCAGGCCCGCGGCCTTCGCTTCTATGAGCGTTGGACGCGCCCCGGGACCGGTCGGACGGTCGCCGGGGTTCCTTGTGCCGGAAGCGGGCATGGCGCGCCCGCCGCCGATGGCACATGCGCGGCACTGAAAAGAGACTGGACCGGTGGACCGGTCCAGCCAGCGGAGCGTCAGTTTCCTTACTGCATCGGGTAGTTGTCGATCTGCTCGAACACGTGGGACGGCGTGACGCCTTCCTCGCATACCAGCGGGCGATTTTCCTGGTCATACGCCGTGTGCAGCATTACGGCGACGGCCGCGGGCCGCTCCACCTCAAGCAGATGGGCTTCTTCCTCGGCGGCCAGCCGCACCGTCGTCACGTCAACGCCTTCCACCGGAAACCGGCCGGTCTGACGGCGCACGTAGTGCGTGGTGCCCTCGGAGATCGGCCCCCTCATGGACAGTCGCTGGGCGGCGTCGGCAGGCCCGCATCGCGGGCCCGGCCGCACGGGAAGAGAACGGCCCGAGGGCGCTCACCTGAGCGCCCCCTCCATGGCGGTGTTATCGCTGACGCTGGCCCGCCAGATCCCCCAGCAGCTGGTGCAGCGGCTCCGTCGCCCGGACGCGGTACTCCTGGATCGCCCAGCCGTTGCCGTCGGGGTCCGTGAAGTACATGAACGTGGCGCCGTCGTCTGGGGCGTACTGGACCGGCTCGGAGACGTCGAGGCCGCGTTCGACGAGTTCCGCGTGGGCGGCCTTGATGTCGGCGACGCACAGTTGCAGGGCCTGGTACGAGCCGGGAGCCGGCTTCGGGCCCTTGGCCATCTCCCAGATGCTGTCGCCGAGGGCGATCGAACAGCCGGAGCCGGGCGGCGTCAGCTGGACGATCCGCATCCCCGGCATGACCTCCTGGTCGATGTCGACGTGGAAGCCGACCTTGTCCCGGTAGAAGTCGCGGGCCCGGTCGATGTCGCTCACCGGCAGCGGGATCACTTCGAGCGTGTACTCCATCGCGTGGCTCCTTCGTCGACGTCCGGAATCAGGAGAACCGCCAGCGGGTCTGGCTGAACGGCTCACCCTTACCGAAGCCGAGAACCACGCGCGGCGCCACCGAGAACACGGCAGCGTGCCCGGCACCGTGGTGGAAATACCCGTCCCGCACGTCGAAGTGCCAGAAACCGCCGTACTTCGCCTCCCACGCGGCGGCCAGCTCACGCAGCCGCCCCTCGTCCGCCACGCGCCGCGCCTCGCCCTCCACGACCAGGTCGTAGCCCTTGTTCCAGAGGTTGGTGCCGGTCGTCAGGACCACGTGCGGATTCGCGGCCAGGTTCTTCGCCTTGCGCTCCTCGGGACCGGTGCAGAAGTGCAGCGCGCCCTCGGACCACACCGCGGGCAGCGGCGTGACATGCGGGCGCCCGTCCGGCCGTACCGTCGAGATCCAGAACAGCTCCGCCCCGACGAGCAGCGCCTCGGTGTCGGCCCAGGCGGGCGCGGCGGCACCCTCGCTGCTGTACCGGGGGTCCAGCTCGGCATGCGGCTGCATCATCGCCGTACCTCCACATCGCCAGTGTCCGCCAGTACCGACCCGGACCGCACGCCGAACTCATCGGCGCTTCCCGCAACGTCTCCGGTTAGGCTCAAGGCCGTACGACCTTGATCCGACGGTCCGACGGGAGGCGGGGGCATGACAGCGGCGCCGGGGCGCAGGAGCAGCACCTTCACGCGACTGCTGCGGCACGGCTTCACCGATCCGTCGGCCGCCGAGCGCCTCCTGGACAGCACCGACCTCGTCCCGGTCCGCGACGACCCGGTCCTGCTCGACGCGCTCGGCGCCACCGCCGACCCCGACCTCGCCCTGCACGGGCTGGTCCGGCTGCTGGAGGCACAGCCCGGCCCCACCGCCCGCCGCGAGCTGCTCGACACGGTCATCGCGGCCAAGCCGCTGCGCGACCGGCTGCTCGGCGTGCTCGGCGCCTCGGCCGCGCTCGCCGACCACCTCGCCCGGCACCCGAGCGACTGGCAGGCGCTCGTCATGTACGAGCCGCGCGACCTGCACCCCGGAGTGGAGGAGTTCGAACGCGGTCTCGCCGAGGCCACCGACCCCGTCTCGCTGCGCGTCGCCTACCGGCGCTGCCTGCTGTCCATCGCCGCCCGCGACGTGTGCGGCACCACCGGCGTCGCCGAGAGCGCCGCCGAGCTGGCCGACCTGGCCACCGCCACGCTGCGCGCCGCCCTCGCCATCGCCCGCGCCGCCGCGCCCGACGACGCCGCGCTGTGCCGGCTCGCGGTGATCGCGATGGGCAAGTGCGGCGGACACGAGCTCAACTACGTCTCCGACGTCGACGTGATCTTCGTCGGGGAGGCCGTCGACGGCGCCGACGAGGGCAAGGCCCTGCGCGCCGCGACCAAGCTCGCCTCGCACCTGATGCGGATCTGCTCGGAGACGACGGTCGAGGGGTCCATCTGGCCCGTCGACGCCAATCTGCGGCCCGAGGGCAGAAACGGTCCGCTGGTGCGCACGCTCTCCAGCCACCTCGCCTACTACCAGCGCTGGGCCAAGACCTGGGAGTTCCAGGCGCTGCTCAAGGCCCGCCCGGTGGCCGGCGACATCGAGCTGGGCGAGGAGTACGTCGCCGCTGTCGAGCCGCTGGTGTGGCAGGCCGCCGAGCGGGAGAACTTCGTCGCCGACGTGCAGAAGATGCGCCGCCGGGTCGTCGAGAACATCCCCGCCGCCGAGATCGACCGCCAGCTCAAGCTCGCCCCGGGCGGCCTCAGGGACGTCGAGTTCGCGGTGCAGCTGCTCCAGCTGGTGCACGGGCGGGCGGACGCCTCCCTGCGCAGCGGCACCACGTTGGACGCGCTGAAGGCACTGGCCGCCGGCGGGTACGTGGGCCGCGCGGACGGCGCCCAGCTCGACGAGGCGTACCGGTTCCTGCGCTCCATGGAGCACCGGATCCAGCTTTTCCGGCTGCGCCGCACCCACCTCGTGCCCCAGGACGAGGCCGAGCTGCGCCGCATCGGGCGCTCGCTGGGCCTGCGCGCCGACCCGGTCGCCGAGCTGAACCGCGAGTGGAAGCGGCACGCCACCGTCGTACGCCGCCTGCACGAGAAGCTCTTCTACCGCCCGCTGCTCGACGCCGTCGCCCAGCTGGCGCCCGGCGAGGCCCGGCTGAGCCCGGAGGCGGCGCGCGAGCGGCTCGTCGCGCTCGGCTACGGCGACCCGGCCGCCGCCCTGCGGCACCTGGAGGCCCTGGCGTCCGGCGTCACCCGCAAGGCGGCGATCCAGCGGACGCTGCTGCCGGTGCTGCTGGGCTGGTTCGCGGACTCCGCCGACCCCGACGCGGGCCTGCTCAACTTCCGCAAGGTCTCCGACGCGCTCGGCAAGACGCCGTGGTACCTGCGGCTGCTGCGCGACGAGGGCGCCGCCGCGCAGAACCTCGCCCGCGTGCTGTCCGCCGGGCGGCTCGCCCCCGACCTGCTCATGCGGGCCCCGGAGGCGGTGGCGCTGCTCGGGGACGGCGACGGGGGTGGCCTCGAGCCGCGCTCCCGCGCCCACCTGGAGCAGGAGATACTCGCCGCGGTCCGCCGGGCCGACGGCGCGGCACAGGCGGTCACCGCGGCCCGCGGCGTCCGCCGCCGCGAGCTGTTCCGTACGGCCGCCGCCGACATCGTCGGCTCCTACGGCACCGAGGAGCAGCCCGCCGAGGCCGACCAGGGCGCGCTCGTGGACCGGGTCGGCGGTGCCGTGTCCGACCTGACGGCGGCGACCCTCGCGGGCACGCTGCGGGCGGTCGTACGGGACGGGTGGGGGGACACCCTGCCCACCCGGTTCGCGATCATCGGCATGGGCCGCTTCGGCGGCCACGAGCTGGGCTACGGCTCCGACGCGGACGTGCTGTTCGTGCACGAGCCGCGCGACGGGGTCGACGAGCGGGAGGCCGGGGAGGCGGCGAACCGGGTCGTGTCCGAGATGCGCCGTCTGCTGCAGATCCCCAGCTCCGACCCGCCGCTGCTGATCGACGCCGACCTGCGCCCCGAGGGCAAGTCCGGGCCGCTCGTGCGGACCCTGAAGTCGTACGCGGCGTACTACCGGCGCTGGTCCCTGGTCTGGGAGTCGCACGCGCTGCTGCGCGCCGAGCCGGTCGCCGGCGACGAGGACCTGTGCCGCCGCTTCGTCGAGCTGATCGACCCGCTGCGCTACCCCGCGCAGGGCCTGCCGGAGGAGTCCGTCCGCGAGATCCGCCGTCTGAAGGCCCGGATGGAGACCGAACGCCTGCCGCGCGGCGCCGACCCCAAGCTGCACACCAAGCTCGGACCCGGCGGCCTGTCCGACGTCGAGTGGACCGTGCAACTGCTGCAACTGCGGCACGGCGGGGCCGAGCCGGGCCTGCGCACCACGCGCACCCGCCAGGCCCTCGCGGCGGCGAGCGCGGCCGGGCTGCTCACGGAGGAGGACGCCGCGATCCTGGACGAGGCCTGGGTGCTCGCGACCCGGGTGCGAGGCGCGGTGATGCTGGTGCGCGGCCGCGCCGGGGACACGTTCCCGTCCGACGGGCGTGAGCTGGCCGCGGTGGGCCGCTGCCTCGGCTACGGCCCCGGACACGTCGGGGACATGCTGGACGCGTACCGGCGTACGGCACGGCGGGCGCGCGGCGTCGTGGAGGAGCGGTTCTACGGGACGTGAGCGCGGCTGCCGGCCCCTTGCGGGCTCCCGGCCCCCGCAGCCACGGCCTCCCTCGGCCGCCTCTGCTGCGGCACCGCCACCAGCTTCGGCAGCGCGTACGGCTGCGTCCCGTACCACAGGCGGGCCACCAGGAAGCCGAACGCCAGGCACAGGATGCCGCCCACCGCGTCCAGCCAGAAGTGGTTGGCCGTGGCGACGATGACGACCAGGGTGGCCGCCGGGTAGAGCAGGCTCAGCACGCGGACCCACGGAACCCTGGCCAGCATGAAGATCGTCAGGCCGCACCACACGGACCAGCCGATGTGCATGGACGGCATCGCGGCGTACTGGTTGGACATGTGCTTCAGGTCGCCGGACGCCATCGAGCCCCACGTCTGGTGGATCATGACGGTGTCGATGAAGCCGCCGCCGTTCATCAGGCGGGGCGGGGCCAGCGGGAACAGGTAGTAACCGACCAGGGCCACGCCCGTGGTCGCGAACAGCACCAGCCGGGTCGCCGCGTAGCGGCCGGGATGGCGGCGGAAGAGCCACACCAGCACGCCCAGCGTCACGATGAAGTGCAGGGTCGCGTAGTAGTAGTTCATGCCGACGATCAGCCAGGTCACCGCGTTCACCGCGTGGTTGACCGACTCCTCGACGGCGATGCCGAGATGGTGCTCCAGCTGCCAGATCCAGTCGGCGTTGCGCAGCGCCTCGCCCTTCTGCTCGGGCACCGCGTTGCGGATGAGTGAGTACGTCCAGTAACTCACGGCGATCAGAAGGATCTCGAACCAGAAGCGGGGCCGGCGTGGGCGACGCAGCCGGCGCAGTGGGCCCCCGACCGCGTCCTCGTCCGCGACGGGGCGCGGAACGGCCTTGTCCTGGCCTTCCAGTGTCGTCACGGTCGTCTCACCCATAGACACAGAGTCTGCCAGAAAAGCATTCCCCCACCGATCATCCCTCGGTCTGGTTCAGGACGCACGTTCTACGACGCGAAAACGGCCCCTCCTCCTCCCCGGGCACGGCCCGACGTGCGGCTCTCCGCCCTGAGAACGACGGGATCCCTCAGGGGCGGGCCCGCTCTCCGGGAGCCGACGCGGTGGAGCCGCGCACCACCAGTTCCGGCATGAACACGAACTCGCTGTGCGGCGCCGGAGTCCCGCCGATCTCCTCCAGCAATGTGCGCACCGCGGCCTGGCCCATCGCCGGGACCGGCTTGCGGATCGTGGTGAGCGGCGGGTCGGTGAACGCGATCAGCGGGGAGTTGTCGAAGCCGACCACCGAGACGTCCTCGGGGACGTCTCGACCGTGCTGCCGCGCGGCCCTGATCACGCCCAGCGCCATCATGTCGCTCGCGCACACCACCGGCCGTGCAGCCCCGGTCGATCAGCGCTGTCGCCGCGGCCTGGCCGCCCTCCAGCGTGTACAGCGAGTGCTGGATCAGTTCCTCCTCGACGGCGTCCGCGCTCAGCCCCAGCTGGTCCTGCATCGTGCGCACGAAGCCCTCGATCTTGCGCTGCACGGGCACGAAACGCTTGGGGCCGAGGGCAAGGCCGATGCGGGTGTGGCCCAGCGACACCAGGTGAGTGACGGCGAGCGTCATCGCCGCACGGTCGTCGGGGGAGATGAACGGAGCCTGCACCTTTGGCGAGAAGCCGTCCACGAGGACGTACGGCACGCCCTGGGCGCGCAGCCGGTCATAGCGCGTCGTGGCGGCCGTGGTGTCGGCGTGCAGCCCGGAGACGTAGAGGATGCCGGCCACAGCGCGGTCCACGAGCATCTCGGTCAGCTCGTCCTCCGTCGAGCCACCCGGAGTCTGCGTGGCCAGCACCGGCGTGTAGCCCTGCCGGGTCAGCGCCTGCCCGATGACCTGGGCCAGCGCCGGGAAGATCGGGTTCTCCAGCTCGGGGGTGATCAGGCCCACCAGGCCCTCGCTGCGCTGCCGCAGCCGGACCGGGCGCTCGTGGCCCAGCACGTCGAGAGCGGCCGGCACGGACTCGCGGGTGGTGGCGGCGACGCCCGGCTTCCCGTTGAGGACCCGGCTGACGGTCGCTTCGCTCACTCCCGCCTGCGCAGCGATGTCGGCAAGCCGTGTGGTCACAGACCTGGACTGTACCGGTGACCGACCCGCCGCCGGGTCCTCTACCGGCTGATCCTGATCCTGCCGTGGGCCGTCGACGCCCAGATCCTCGTCACCTGGGCCTACCAGCTGGGCTTCGGACAGCAGCCGCGCGACTTCGCGCAGTGGTGACCCAGATGTTCCCGGTGGCCGTCCTCATGGTGCCCACGTACCAGATCTTGTCGGAGTTTCAGCTCATCGACAGCTACCTTGGTCTCGTCCTCGTCTACTGCTCGACCGCGGTGCCGTACTGTGCCTGGCTGCTCAAGGGCTATTTCGACACCATCCCGTTCGAGATCGACGAGGCCGGACGCGTCGACGGGCTGACCCCCTTCGGCACGTTCGCGCGGCTGATCCTGCCAGTTGCCAAACCCGGTCTGGCGGTCGCCGCGTTCTACAGTTTCATCACCGCGTTCGGCGAGGTCGCCATTGCCACCACGTTCATGCTCGACGACACCAAGTACACGTTCGCCGTCGGCCTGCAGAGCTTCATCAGCGAGCACGACGCGCAGCGCAACCTCATGGCCGCCACCGCGGTCCTGATCGCGATACCGGTGTCCGCGTTCTTCTACCTCGTGCAGAAGAACCTGGTGACCGGCCTCACAGCGGGCGCACGAAGGGCTGACCCCCGACGCACACCGGTTCCCGCGCCTCGCCGCGCGGGTGGCGGCCGCGGTGTCCATCCGACCCGCTGCACCGCGGCCGCCAAGCTCCCCACCCCTACGCACGCCTCCATGACCCGAACTCTTCCCCCACTCTCAACTTCGTTCGAGCGGGGGACCCCATCGCACCAAGGACGACATGAGCCAGCAGCACTCCGCCGCACCGGCCCCCGGACCGACCTCCGCCCTCGCCACCGTCGCCAAGCGCCGCGACTGGTGGCTGGACGCGGTGATCTACCAGGTGTATCCGCGCAGCTTCGCCGACAGCAACGGCGACGGCATGGGGGACCTGGAGGGCGTCCGCACCCGCCTGCCGTACCTGCGTGACCTCGGCGTGGACGCCGTGTGGCTCAGCCCCTTCTACGCCTCCCCGCAGGCCGACGCCGGGTACGACGTGGCCGACTACCGGGCCGTCGACCCCATGTTCGGCACGCTGCTCGACGCCGACGCCCTCATCCGCGACGCCCACGAGCTGGGGCTGCGGATCATCGTCGACCTCGTGCCCAACCACTCCTCGGACCAGCACGAATGGTTCAAGCGGGCGCTGGCCGACGGTCCGGGCTCTCCGCTCCGGGACCGCTACCACTTCCGGCCCGGCAAGGGGAAGAACGGCGAACTCCCGCCCAACGACTGGGAGTCCATCTTCGGCGGCCCGGCATGGACGCGCGTGCCGGACGGTGAGTGGTACCTCCACCTCTTCGCCCCCGAGCAGCCCGACTTCAACTGGGAGCACCCGGCCGTCGGCGACGAGTTCCGCTCGATTCTCCGCTTCTGGCTCGACATGGGTGTCGACGGCTTCCGTATCGACGTGGCGCATGGGCTGGTCAAGGCGGAAGGGCTGCCGGACCTGGGTTCCCACGACCAGGTGAAACTGCTGGGCAACGATGTCATGCCGTTCTTCGACCAGGACGGCGTCCATGAGATCTACCGGCAGTGGCGCCACGTCCTCGACGAGTACGCGGGGGAGAGGATCTTCGTCGCCGAGGCCTGGACCCCGACCATCGAACGCACCGCGAACTACGTCCGCTCCGACGAGCTGCACCAGGCCTTCAACTTCCAGTACCTGAGCACCTACTGGGAAGCCGAGGAGATGCGCGACGTCATCGACCGCACACTGGAGGCGATGCGCCCGGTCGGCGCGCCCGCCACCTGGGTGCTCTCCAACCACGACGTCACCCGGCACGCCACCCGCTTCGCCAACCCGCCCGGCCTGGGCACCCAGATCTGCCTGGCCGGCGACCGCGAAGTGGGCCTCAGGCGAGCCAGGGCGGCCACCCTGCTGATGCTGGCGCTGCCCGGCTCGGCGTACGTCTACCAGGGCGAGGAGCTCGGTCTGCCGGACGTGGTCGACCTGCCGGACGAGGTGCGCCAGGACCCCGCGTACTTCCGGGGCGCCGGGCAGGACGGCTTCCGCGACGGCTGCCGGGTGCCGATCCCGTGGACGCGCACGGGATCGTCGTACGGCTTCGGCGCCGGCGGCAGCTGGCTGCCGCAGCCGGAGGGCTGGGGGGAACTGAGCGTCGAGGCGCAGACCGGCGTGTCCGGCTCGACCCTGGAGCTGTACCGGGCCGCGCTCGCCGTGCGCCGCGAGCAGCCCGACCTGGGGGCGGGCGACGCGGTGCAGTGGCTGCGGGCACCCGACGGCGTGCTCGCCTTCCGGCGCGGGGAGTTCGTGTGCGTCGCGAACACCGGCGGGGAGTCGGTGGCCGTGCCCGCGTACGGGAGGGTGCTGCTCGCCAGCGGTGAGGTGAGCGAGGCGGACGGCGAGGTGAAGGTGCCGGCCGACACGACGGTGTGGTGGACGACGGCCTGATGGCTCGCGCGGCGCTGGGCCTGCCGCCCGGTTGGGGGCAGGCCCGGATGCCGTCGAGCGGCCGGTCACCGAGGCCGGTTGAGGCTCTGGCGGTACGCCCCCGCGGATCCTGACGACGGAGCCGGCCGGCCGCCGTCGACCTGCTCAGCCCAACGTGAGCCAACGGATGTTCAGGCGCCTGGTGCAGGCCTCGGGCGCGGACGCCGTCGTGAAGGCCTCCTCCTACGCGGCGGACACGGGCACCTTCTCCGTGCCGGGCCGTACGGTCGCGGTGTTCCGGGAGCTCGGGAACTAGGTGCCGCGACAGGCAACGTTCGCCCGTCAAGGAGCGGGGCGAACGTTGCCTGCCGGGGCACTAGGGTGATCCCCGTTGCCGTAGAACAGGAGTGCCCATGCCGCAGATCACCGTCGACTATTCCGCCCCCCTGGCCGACACCTTCGACCGGGCCGGATTCGCCAAGGCCATGCACACCCACGTGGTGGAGATCGCGGCCGCCAAGCCGGAGGCCTGCAAGACGCAGTTCCGCCGCACCGAGCTGACGGTGGTCGGGCCCGACGCCGAGGGGCACGCGGTCGTGCACGTCATGATCGGGCTGCTCGCCGGGCGCTCCACGGAGACCAAGGCGCGGCTCACCGAGGCCGTACTGGAGGCGGTGCGGGAGCACGCGAAGCCGGAGGGGTTCGCGCTGCACGCCTCCGTCGAGACGCGCGACCTCGACGCCTCGTACCGGAAGTACGACGCGTAGGAGACGAATGAGACGCAGGGAACGTACAGGAGGCGTGGCGGAGAGGCCTAGGAAGCGAGGCTCATGAGCCGGGCGGCGAGGCTGCTGAAGGGCCCGTCGGCCGGCTCGTCCTTGATCATGCGGCGCAGCAGCGCACCCATCTCCTCGTCGTAGGCGGCGCTCACGGTGGCCAGCGCGGCGAAGTCGTGCACGAGCTGCATCTCCAGCTCGGCGCGCGGGATGCGTCGGCCGTCCAGCCAGATCAGTGCCGTCGACTCGGCGAGCGAGATCCAGGAGCGGACGACCAGTTCCAGTCGCGCGGGCGGATTCTCCACGCCCAGATGCGAAAGAATCTGGACATACGCGGCCTGGCGTACGGAGTCGATGAGCGCGTTGGTCGTGGAGGAGCCAACTGCCGGGCCGCCGCGCATCAGCGCCGCGAAACCGGGGCCGTGCTCGTCCACGAAGTCGAAGAACCGGCGCATCATGCGCAGCAGCCGCGCCCCCAGCGGACCGTCCTTCGGCTCCACGAACCGGGCCGCCAGATCGTCCGAGGCACGTTTCAACGCGGCCTCGTACAGGCTGAGTTTGCCGGGAAAGTAGTGGTAGACCAGCGGGCGCGAGATGCCCGCGGCCGACGCTATCTCGTCGATGGAGACCTCGTCGGGCGAGCGGCGGCTGAACAGTTCGAGGGCGACGCCGATCAACTGCTGCCGCCGCTCCTCGACTCCCATTCTGCGGCGTACCCCGGTAGTCATGCGAACACCTTACCGATCGAATCCGGCCCCGAAACGACCGGACAGGACATCGGTGTTCACATCAAACGTCACATATCCAGTGCAAGTCGATCACCGCGTGCCCGGGAGACAGAAGCCCCGGAAGACTGCCCGGCCGCCGGCGCGGGCGGCCCGGCGGCAGGGTGCGGGCGGCCAGCAGCTTCTCGAGGAGCCGGTCGACCTGGGCCGTGTACGGCGTCGGATCGAGCCCCAGCTCCCGCAGGTGCGGCAGCACCACGTCGTGCGCCTGCGAGTGCATCGCCACGCTGCTGTCAACAACCCCGGTGTCTACCGCAGCCCACTGATCGACCTTCCGTCCTCCAGGGTCCCCTTCAGCACGGCCTGAGCCCCCTGCTTCGCCCGCTCCGCCAGCAAATGGCCCTGAACGCTCGCCTCGACCCCACCCGTCGTCCGGATCGACTCCGTGTCGCGGCTGCCGGCCGCCAGCAGGTACCAGGACCCCGCCGCCGACTTCCACAGCACCCCGGCCAGTACCTGCGGATCCCGCGCACCGCACGCCGTGACGTGCTCGGCCTTCGCCGCCACCGCCCCGTACCGGCCGCCCGGCGTGTGGAACTGGGCCAGCACCCGTTCTCCGCCGCCCCGCCAGGTCTCCGCCCGCGTGCACACCCACGCCGCAGACCCGCTCGCGTCCGGCAGCGGCTGCTCGGCGTACGCCCACGCGTTCACCGACCGCACCCCCGCGGACCGCATCGCGCCCAGCGAGCAGGCATACGGCGCCCAGGTGCGTTGCGCCTCCGCGCCGGAGGCGTCCTTCGCGGAGCCGGGCCGGCCCGCGGTGAGGCGGGCCGGGACCAGCTCGCCGAGGTCGGTCAGCAGCCACGTGCCCCTGCCGTCGGTCAGCTGGAGCACGTTCCACGACGTGCACGTGCCGCCGCGCAGGGCGGGGCTGGCCAGCGGTGCGGTGACCCCGTCGGTCAGCCCCAGGTCCATCGCCCCGGAGCCCGGCTTCATCAGGTCCCGCGCGGCCACTTTCGTCACCCAGGGCGCCGTCAGATAGCGGACGTTGCCGTCGGCCCGGTCCAGCACCATCGCGCTCGCCTCGGCCCGGCCCGCGCCGTCGACCCGCGCGAAGTCGAGGGCGGCGCCCTGCGTGCCGGCCTTCGGCTCGGCGTAGCGGGCGATGCGCAGACCGTCGTAGAAGATCACCAGGCGGGCGTTGCCGACGGTCCCGGCGTACAGCAACTGGGGCGGTCCGGAGGGGCCGCCGGACGCGGTTCCGGGGGTCGCCGAGACCTGGACCGTCTTGCCGGGGCGGGCCCAGACAGCGAGGGCGCGGCGCAGCAGGGCCGTGTCGCCGGTGAGGTCACCACGGGCCGGCCACACGGAGAAGTCGGTGCGCGCCGAGGTCCGCCATGCGGTGGGGGAGACCTTGACCAGCCGGCCCGGATCGAGGGCTGCCTCGGTGGCCGGGTTCTGCGCGTACACCGGCGCGGCGGCGCCGTCCGGGCCCCAGCCCTCGCCGGGCAGGCCGAGCAGCGCCCCGCACACGACGAGCGCCGCCCCGGCGGCCAGCGCGGCCTTGGTGTGCTGCCTGCGCCGCATCAGGTCGGTGGGCCGGGCCTGGAGAGAGCAGGCGTCGAACTCGGGGGAGTCCAGGAGCCGGTACTGCGCGGGCACCTCGTCGGCCGCGCGCAGCGCCGCGTCCACGTCGGAGACGCCTGCGGCCGTCAGGACCTGGCGTACGTCACCGTCCGGGAGCTTCTCCAAGCCCCGCAGCACATACGCGGCGCGGGCCGGGCCGGACAGCGCCGACAGTTGCTGGTCCAGGGCGAGCTCATGGGCGCCGCCCGAGCGCGGGAACAGGCGCAGCCCCCACACCTGGGGCAGCACCGGCGGCAGCTGGGCCCGCCTGGGCCAACCCCGGCGCCACGGCGGCAGGCCCGCTGCCAGTGCCGTACGCAGGACCCTGAGGCGGACGAAGGCGTAGCCCGGGTCGCCGTCGCGGCCGGTCGACTGGGCCGGGATCACGGGCGTCGCGGTGCGGCCCCGGGGCAGTGCGCGCTGGGTGAGGGCGTGCGCGGTCAGCACCCGGCGGCCCCGGCCGAGGGTCGGCGGCAGCACCAGGTAGGCGAGCCGGACGAGCCGCGGATAGTGCTCGACGAGGGCGGCCTCGGCCTGGTCGACATCGACGACCGGGTCGGTGGCGGAGGGCGCGGGGTGCGGGGCGACATCCTGTGACTGCACGTTCAGCAGAACGAGCGAACCGTGCGTTGGTCACCGCCACCCGGGCGGGCATGGTGCAAGGACGCCTTAGGCCCCGGCCTGTCGCTCCGGCTCGACCAGCAGCCGTGCGCAGTTCGCCATCGACCGCTGGTAGCGGGGCAGGTGCGGCGCGAGCGCGCCCAGTACGAGCGACAGTCCTTCGCGGTCCCGGCCGAGGCTGGACAGACACAGCGCGAGCGTGGCGCGTACGGCGTCGTCCAGCTCGTCCGGGGGCGCGTCCAGCTCGGGCGTCAGTCGAAGGTCGCCCAGGCGGCGGCCACCCGATCTTCCCAGTCCTGGTTCACCGGGATACCTTCGCACGCCAGTCCCCCGTCGCACCGCCGTATTGAGTGCTGCACGCCCCGCAGCCGTATCGAAGGCGAGGGCCCCTTGCCGGGGCTCCGTGCGGCATGTCGCCGGAAGGGACCGGAGGAACACATGAGAGTGACACGGGCGATGCTCCCGCTGGCCGGCGCGGCGGCGGTACTGGCGCTGGCGGGCTGCGGATCCGGCGGGAAGGGCGAGGCGGCCGTGCCCGAGACGGCGACCGGCAGCCTGGAGCACCTGGCGGCCGAGGCGAAGTGCAGGCCGGACATGCAGACCGACGCCGACACGATCCGCCAGGCCATCTGCAAGTACGGCAAGGAGAAGTACATCCTCGCCACCTTCTCCACCGATCGCGGCCAGCGCGAGTGGATCAACACCGCCAAGGACTACGGCGGCTACTACCTCGTCGGCCGCAAGTGGGTCGCCGTCGGCCACCAGGACGTCGTGGGAGACCTGCGCGGCACGCTCGGCGGGACGCTGGAGATCGGCAAGGACCACTCCGGCCACTCGTCGGACGGCAGTGAGGGGCACAAGTCGAGCGGCGGTGCGGGGCACTCGGCCACGCACGCCGGTCACAACGGCTGACCGCGCCGGGCTTTTCGCCCGGGCATGCGAAAGGCGGCCGGTGGGAAATCCACCGGCCGCCTCTCTCGTGGCGTCACCGCCTAGTGCGTCACTGGCAGTCCTGGCCGCTGTTGATGCACTCGACCGCCTGGTTCATCACGTTCTCGTCCATGACGTTGATGAAGTCGTTGTGGTCGGTGATCGGCTTGTGCAGCTGCTCCGGGAAGCCGTCCACCGCGTACGGGTTCTGCACCTGCCCGTTCTCGATGGTCGTGGCCGACACGTCGTAGACCAGCCGGACCTGCAGCTGCGGGATCGCTTGGAAGCCGTCCGGGCAGCTGCCGTCCTCCTGGACGAAGGCGACGTGGTCACGGTGGTTGGCGCTGTCGATGTTCTGGCCGTCCCAGCAGCTCTGGAAGTTGGACGTCCGCACCAGGTTGCTGCCCTGGGGGCAGACCGGGTACTTGTCCGTCAGCTGCACCTTGTCCTCGAAGCCGGTGCAGCTCAGGGCCACGTTGGCGTTCGCGTCGCCGTTGGTGAAGGCCTTGGCGTCACCGGTGATGATGCGCAGGAACTTCGGCATCGCGACGACGTCGCCCTGCTTGCTGCCGACATACTTGATGTCGGCCTCCTCGGCCTGCAGGATCTTGCCGACGTTGCCCTCGGCGCCACCGCCGGCGTCGTTGGCGTCGAACTCGTCGGTGCCGTCCTGGAGACGCAGCACGGGCCAGTAGTAGGTGGACTTGTCACCCTGGTTCTGGCAGGTGGTGTCCCCGTTGGCCAGGTCCTCGTCGCTGGCGAAGGCGTCGGTGGCCTGGTTGCCGACGTAGTCGTGCGTGTGGTGCGCGCCGTTGTCGACACCCGGGGCGACGATCAGGTTGTCGGTGTTGAACACGTTGTTCTCGTTGACACCGCAGGACGTGCTGAAGGAGCCCGTCGAGCCGCTGTCGCCGTTCGCCGCGAACCCGTTCCCGTTCGACTTGTCGATGTTGGGCTGGACCTGGGTGATGTCGACGAAGTCCTCGTTCGCCGGGCCGTTGCCGGCCTGGCCGCCGTTGCCCTCGGGCACCGGGTCCAGACCGTTGTCCTGATCCTGTTCACCCCCCTGGTCCTGACCGTTGTCCTGGCCCTGGTCCTGACCGTCGTTGTTCTGGCCGTCGCCGCCGTTGCCGCCGTCGCCGCCGTCGCCGCCGTTGCCGTCGTTGGCCTCCGCCTGGTCGGCTGCCATGCCCTGGCACTCGGCGAGCTGCTGCAGGTCGGGAGCTTGCCCGCCCGCACGCCGGATGTTGATCTCGATCCGGTCGAGCGCGGCGGTCCGCTTGGACTTCAGCGGGCCGAGGATCGCGTTCTGGACGAAGCCCGGGTCACCCTCCTGCGCCTGACGCGTGGAGGCGAGCCGCGAGTAGGCCTCGGTGATCTGCTGGTCGAGGTTTGCCAGCTCCTTGTCGACTCCGGCGCGCGCGCCCTCCGGCACGTAGTTCAGCTGCTGACCGACGTCCGGGCACTGGATGGTGGCCATCTGCGCGCCTGCGGCCTTGGTCTGGCCCTGCGCCGAGTTCTCCTCGTGCGCGGAGGCATAGAAGTTCGCCCAGATCAGCCCGCCCCCACCGAGCGCTAGGGCCGCCGATGCGGCTATGGCCTTGGTGGCCAGCGGCGTACGGCGTTTTCTTGTGTTGCGTCCCATGGAACTCCTCTGACTTCCTTGCGGGGCATCCCTTGCGGGGCATCGAGGCGCCCGACAGGAGTGAAGCGGCGCCCTTCCATACGGAGCCCGTCCCAGAGGTGTTCAGCCGTCCCGGAAATTGTTGAGAGATTCGTGAGTGTCCTGTGGTTTCAACAGCCTCTGAAATAGCGCGAGTTGCCGACCGCCCACCGGGGGTGAAGCAGCGGGGGTGTCTTCACCGGCCCTGGTCGAGATAGGCGAGAACCGCCAGCACGCGCCGGTTGTCGTCGTCCGAGACCTCAAGTCCCAGTTTGGCGAAGATGTTCGCGGTGTGTTTGGCGATCGCCCGTTCCGTGACGACCAGTTTCCCGGCGATCGCCGCGTTGGACCGCCCCTGCGCCATCAGCTCCAGCACCTCCAGCTCCCGGGGCGTCAGGCGCGCCGGCGGCTGGCCGTCGGCTGCCCGCCGGGTCAGCAGCTGCTGGATGACCTGCGGATCCATCGCCGTACCGCCCGCCGCGACCCGCCGTACGGCGTCCACGAACTGCTCCGCGTCGAACACCCGGTCCTTGAGCAGATAGCCGATCCCGCCGCTGCCGTCGGCGAGCAACTCGCGCGCGTACAGCTGCTCCACGTGCTGCGAGAGCACCAGCACCGGAAGGCCCGGCCGGTCCCGGCGGGCCCGGAGCGCGCACTGCAGCCCCTCGTCGGTGTGCGTGGGCGGCAGCCGGACGTCCACGACGGCGACGTCCGGCTCCAGTTCGGCCAGCGCCCGGTCCAGCTCGGGCCCGGACTCGACGGCCGCGGCGATCTGGACGTCGTGGGCCTCGAGGAGCCGGACGAGTCCGTCGCGCAGCAGGAACAGGTCTTCGGCTAGGACAACGCGCAAGGAATCTCCATGGTGACCATGGTGGGGCCGCCTGCTGGGCTGCTGACGGCCAGAACGCCGTCGAATGTACCCAGTCGCCGCTCCACCCCGGCCAGTCCCGAGCCGGCCCCGATCACCGCGCCGCCCTTGCCGTTGTCCGTGACGGCCACCCGCAGCATGCCGTCGGTGTGGTGGACGTCGACCCAGACCCGGTCGGCGTCCGCGTGCTTGACCGCGTTGGTGAACACCTCGCTGACCGCGAAGTAGGCCGCCGACTCCACGGGTTCCTCCGCCCGCCCGGGCAGTTCCACGTCCACCTCCGTGGCCACCGGCAGCCGCAGCGCCAGCGCCTTCACGGCGTCCCCGAGCCCGCGTTCGGCCAGCACCGGCGGGTGGATGCCGCGCACCAGCGCGCGCAGCTCGGTCAGGGCCTCGACGGAGGACTTTCGGGCCTGCGCCACCAGCTCCCTGGCCTTGGCCGGGTCCTTGTCGAGCAGCGCCTCGATGGTGCCGAGATCCATGCCCACCGCGACCAGCCGGGCCTGCGCCCCGTCGTGCAGGTCCCGCTCGATGCGGCGCAGTTCGGCGGCGGAGACGTCGACGGCGTCCCAGCGCGTCTCGGTCAGCACGCGGACCCGCTCGGTCAGCTCGCCCTGGCTGGAGCCGAGGACCGCCTTGGTGAGCCGGAAGTGGACCTCCAGCAGGCGCGGGGTGACGAAGTGCGCGAGCAGGAGCAGTGCGAGGGCCAGGACGCCGGCGCCGAACGCGGTCCCTGGGTCGCTGACCGGCACGAAGCCGTACCAGTACGTGCCGCTGTCCGCGAGCACCCGCCACAGCCCGGCCGCGATCGCGAACCCCTCCAGGGGGTACAGGAACAGCGCGGCCGGCAGCAGCGCGGTGACGAACCCGAGCGTCATGTCGAGCGGCAGCCACCGCAGATCCCGCCAGGTCGCCGCGTCGCCCAGCATCCCGAACGTGCGCCCCCACGGGGTGGCGTCCTTCGGCAGCGGCCGGTACGCCGGCGGGGTCCGCACCCCGGCCCACTCGGCCGCGAGCACCCGCCGCCAGTTGGCGAAGTTCCGCACGCCGGTCAGTACGTACGGCGTGGTGACGATGCCGACGCCGATCGGGATGAGCGCGATCGACACGACGGACAGCACGAACAACACCACCGCCCCCGGCAGCGACACCAGCGCCAGCGCCAGCCCCCGCAGCGCCGCGAGTCCGGCGCCCTTCACACGGCCGTTGTCACTCTTCGACACCATGTCCATGGCGCAAGTCTCGCGAAGGCGGGGCCGCGGGTCACGGGGGCGAAGCCCCGGATCAGGGGGTGGTGTCAGGTACACCCCGGCGGCTATACGCCTCGGGCGACGGCGGGGTCCTGCACCGCCGGTCGGCGGTCAGCCGTACATCCCGGCTGCGAGGGCCTCCGCCCCGGCGGCTGCGAGGTTAGGGGTCCTTGCACCCGGGGGCGGTGGCGAGACCCCCCGTTCCGGTGGCGAAGACCTACACCCCACGTACGTGTACCCGACCCGGCGCACGGTCTGGATCGCGTCCCGGTACTCGGCGCCCAGCTTGCGGAGCAGCCGGGCGATGTGGACGTCGACGGTGCGGCCGTCGCCCACATGGCCGTAGCCCCACCCCGTCCCGACCAACTGGTCGCGGGTGTGCACCCGGTCCGGGTGCGCGACGAGATGGGCGAGCAGCTCGAACTCCAGGTAGGTCAGGTCGAGTCCCGCCCACCTCGGCGGTGCGCTGCACGGTGTCGACCCGGATGAGGGAGCCGTGGTCACGAGCATGCGAAGGGGCGCCCACCACGAGGGTGGACGCCCCTTCCCACGAGTGGGACGGATCAGACCTGGCCGGCCTTCTCCAGCGCGGAGCAGCAGGTGTCGACGAGCAGGCGGGTCACCACGTACGGGTCGACGTTGGCGTTCGGACGGCGGTCCTCGATGTAGCCCTTGCCGTCCTTCTCGACCTGCCACGGGATACGGACCGAGGCGCCGCGGTTGGAGACGCCGTAGGAGAACTTGTCCCACGGGGCGGTCTCGTGCAGACCGGTCAGGCGGTCGTCGATGCCGGAACCGTAGTTCTTGACGTGGTCGAGCGGCTTGGAGCCCTCGCCGAGCGACTCGCACGCAGTGGTGATCGCGGCATAGCCCTCGGGTCCTTCGCGCATCGCCTTCGTGGAGAAGTTGGTGTGCGCGCCGGCGCCGTTCCAGTCGCCCTTGACCGGTTTCGGGTCGAGGGTGGCGGCGATGCCGAAGTCCTCGGCGGTGCGGTAGAGCAGCCAGCGGGCCACCCACAGCTGGTCGGAGACCTCCAGCGGGGACAGCGGGCCGACCTGGAACTCCCACTGGCCGGGCATGACCTCGGCGTTGATGCCGGACAGGCCCAGGCCCGCCTTCAGGCAGTTGTCCAGGTGGGCCTCGACCACGTCACGGCCGAAGATCTCGTCGGAGCCGACGCCGCAGTAGTAGCCGCCCTGCGGGGCCGGGAAGCCGCCCTTGGGGAAGCCCAGCGGGTAGCCGTCCTTGAAGAAGGTGTACTCCTGCTCGATGCCGAAGATCGGCTCCTGCGCGGCGAACTTCTCGGCGACCTCGGTCAGCGCGGCGCGGGTGTTGCTGGCGTGCGGGGTGAAGTCGATGTTCAGGACCTCGCACAGGACCAGCACGTCCTCGCCGCCGCGGATCGGGTCCGGGCACGTGAAGACCGGCTTCAGCACACAGTCCGAGGCGTGGCCCTCGGCCTGGTTGGTGGAGGACCCGTCGAAGCCCCAGATCGGCAGCGCGTCGAGACCGGCGGGGGAGCCCGCGATGATCTTCGTCTTCGATCGCAGCTTGGCCGTCGGCTCGGTGCCGTCGATCCAGATGTACTCAGCCTTGAAGGTCACGGGCCACATCCTTCGGGGGTGTGTCTGGGCGCGTATTGCGGGTGCTGCCGCGCTGCGGCACTGGGGCGCCGCGGGTCGATGCCCGGCAGCCTGTCAACAGGCGATTTCTCGTCCATTGCTCGTATGTGAACCCCGTGTTACCTGGTGATGCTGTGTCGCAGCTCACGGCGGAGAGGTGGGTGAGCGCGGGGCGCGGCGTCACTCCCGCTCGGCCGCCGCGTCCCGCACCCCGGTGAGGAAGCCCCTGATCGCGGCCTGCTCCTGCGCGTCGTATCCGCGCAGCAGCTCCACGGACCGCTCGATCAGCGGCCCGAAGAAGTCCTGGCCGAGTCCGACCGCCCGCTCGCTCACCTCGACGACGACTTTGCGCCGGTCCCGCGTGCCGCGCGTCCGCCGCACGTGCCCCAGCCGCTCCAGGCGGTCGACCAGGGCCGTGGTCCCCGCCGAGTTCAGCCCCAGCGCCGCGCCCAGGCGTCCGGCCGTCATCTCCTCGCCCGCCCGCGCGGCGTCCATCAGCGCGATCAGGGCGCGGACGTCCGTGGGATGCATGCCGTTACGGGCCGCGAACCGGGCGCTGTGCAGGCTCAGCTCCACGGCCGCCGCGCGCAGCAGATGCACGATCTCCCTCTCGGGGCCCTCGCCGGGCCCGGATCCCTGGTCATGCACGACGGCCTCCCGTACCATCTCGCTCAGCGAGTATCTCGATGAGCGAGATAATAGGGGAGCGGAGATGAGCGGTGTGTACGACCCCGACGCCTTCCGGGCGGCGTACGACAAGGTCATGGCCAAGTGGCCGGCGGCACGGGAGGCGCTGACCGTCCCCACGCCGTTCGGCACGACGTACGTCAACGCCTGCGGCCTGCTGGACGGGCCTGCGCTGGTGCTGCTGCCGGGCGGCGGGGGAGCGACCTCCGCGTCCTGGTACGCCCAGGTCGCCGACCTGGCACGGACCCGCCGGGTGCTCGCCGTCGACCTGATCGGCGCGCCGGGCCGCAGCACACCGGCCGCCGACCGTCACCCCCGTACGGTCGCCGACCTGACGTCCTGGCTCGACGCGGTCCTCGACGGCCTCGGCGTCGGCGAGGCCGACCTCGGCGGCCACTCCTACGGCGCCTGGATCGCACTCCACCACGCCCTGCGCGCGCCCGCCCGGACCCGCCGCCTGTTCCTCCTGGACCCGACCCAGTGCTTCGCCGGGTTCAAGGCGGCGTATCTCCGGCACGCCCTGCCGATGCTGCTGCGGCCCGCGCCCCGCCGGGTCCGCGCCTTCCTGGAGTGGGAGACCGGGGGAGCGAACCTCGACCCCGACTGCCTCCGCCTCCAGGAGACGGCCGCCGGATTCCCCGCCGGCCGGCCGGTGACCGGACCGCGCCCGGCGCCGGAGGCGCTGCGCGGCCTGAACGTACCGGTCCTGCTGCTCCTGGCCGGGAACAGCAGGACCCATGACACCTACCGAGTCGCGGCCCGGGCCGAGGCGCTGCTGCCGCGCGTGGAGACGCACGTCCTGCCGGACGTCTCCCACCACGCGCTGCCGCACGCCGCGACTTCCGAACTGGGCCGCAGCCTCAGGGATTTCCTCGGCTCCTGAGCCTCATCCTGTGCGTCACAGGGGTGTTGAGGGAGTTTCAGGGCTCATCTGCCGGTGCCGCCCTGCTCGTACGCCACCACCTTGTCGTTGACGTACCGGAGAAGGTCCTCGGTCTGCTTCGTGATCAAGGCCTCCTCGGCCTCGGCGCCGTCGCTCCACTGTCCGTTGGAGAACACCACGGACCGCACGGTCATCAGGCGCCGGAACACCCCGGCCGACCCCGGCGGCACCGTCGGCATCCCGGCCTCCGGCGGCGGGTCGAGCGAGACGACCTGGTACGTCACCGGGTCCATCGAGGCCATCGCGAACACCCGCGAGGCGTCCTCGACGCGCCGGAAGCTCAGCACGGTGACCGTCACCTGCGAGCGCCGCTCGGTGTCCGTGAACAGGGCCGCCGTCAACCGGGCGCACTCCTCGCCCCGTTCGATCAGCTCGGCCAGCTCCGGTGACATGCCGCGGGCGCAGTCGGTGGTGCTGGCCAGGTCGACGCGGGCGTACCGGGAGCCGTCCTTCAGGCGCACGTGCTTCTCCGGGAACGCCTGTTCCGGGCGGATGACGGGGCGCGCGAGCAGCGAGGGCAGGGCGGTGGGGGCGTCGGGCGGGAGCGTGGCCTCGACGGAGGGGACGGCCCTCTTGGCGGAGGCGGTGGCCGCGGGCGGGGCCGCCGCGGGGTCGTCACTGCCTGCGTACATCAGGGCGCCTGCGGCGACGGCGGCGAGGAGCACGACGCCCGTCGTGACCGCCACCGCGTTCCGGGTCCGGCGCCGCCTGCGTATGCGCTCCTGCTCCGCGGCCCACAGGGCGTACGGGTCGGGCGGCGTATAGGGCATTCCTTGATCACCGAAGGTCATGGCGGCGGAGAGTAACACCGGGAACCGCGTGAACTCCCGCCGCCCGGCAAAGCGGTGCCTAACGGGACAGAGCCTCGCGTACCGCCTCGTCGGTGCGCGCCACCAGCGCCGTGCCGTCGTCCGCCGTGATGATCGGGCGCTGGATCAGCTTCGGGTGCTCGGCGAGCGCCGTGATCCAGCGGTCGCGCGAGGACTCGTCCCGCGGCCACTCCTTGAGGCCGAGTTCCTTGGCGACGGCCTCCTGGGTGCGGGTGATGTCCCAGGGTTCGAGGCCGAGCCGGTCGAGTACGGCGCGGATCTCGTCCTCGCTCGGGACGTCCTCCAGGTAGCGGCGGACGGTGTAGTCGGCGCCCTCGGCGTCGAGCAGCCCGACCGCGCTGCGGCACTTGGAACAGGCCGGGTTGATCCAGATCTCCATGCCGCACACGGTACGCGGCGCTTGCTCCCCGCCTGCTCTGTTCGAATTTCCGGGTGTCGCGCACGGGTTGCGGGGGAGTGCTGTGACGAGGCGACAATTTCCTTCTCCACCTGCGATTTTGACGGTCACGCAGGGTTCGGGGATTGTCAGTGGCGGGCAGTAGACTGGTAGCAGTGTTCGAGAGAGTCGCCGGGATGTGCCGGGGGCGCTCTGACCGCGACAGGAGGATGCCTGTGCCCGCTGCCGCACTCAAGCCGAAGCCGACCGCCAAGCCGCTGCCGACCCAGTCCACCGCGAAGCGCCCCGTCCTGCTCGACCTGCCGTACGCGCCCGTGGAGAAGCGCCCGCTGCCGCCGGGCCGTCCGCGCGAGTGGTACATCACGCACAACCGGCGTCTGAAGGCGATGCGGCTCGCGATCGCCCTGCTCGACTCCGGTGTCTACGTGCCGAACCAGGCCCGCAACGAGACGATCCGGAGCACGGCGGAGATGATCGGCGTACACCCGCCGTCCGACACGACGTGCCACATGGTACGAGCGCTGATGCGCTACTGCCGGTGAGACCGGCGCCGGGTGCCCTGTGCTTTTGGGGCACCCGGCGCTGGGGTTGCCGTCCTGGGGGCTGCGCCCCCAGACCCCGCTGTCGGCCTGACGGCCTCGTCCGCAAACGCCGGACGGGGTGCCTCCCCATCTGACTGCATCATGGCGTACGCCACTGACAATCGGGTCCGTGAGCCGCTCAGCCGTACCGCTCCAGCAGCCCGCCCACGTATGCCTCCAGCCGCCCGCCCAGCACCTCCGGCGTGAGATCCGTCCGGCCCAGCTCACGCCACGGGCCCGCCAGCTTCGCCGCGTCGGGGACGTAGGCCAGGGCGTCGAGCAGCCGCCAGTAGAGGTGGTCCGGTCCGTCGCTCAGTCGGCGGCCGCCGTGCGCCTCGTAGCGCGTGCGGAAACCGAGGCCGTACTCCGGGCCGTGCAGCAGCGCGAGGGCCGTTGAGCTGGGGGTACCTCCCACGCCCTTAAGGCAGTGGGGGAGGGCGACGTCCAGGTCGGCGGGGCCCCACGAGGTCTCCACCCAGTCGACGACGCCGGTGATCCGCAGGTCCGGGCCCGCCCCGGTGAACAGCACGTTCCCGGGGTGGAAGTCCCGGTGCAGGAAGCAGCCCTCGTACGGCGGCGGATCACGGCGGATGACCGCCACCGCCCGTTCCCACCGCTCACCGCCCGCCGTACGCACCCGGTCGGGCGACGTCCACGCCTGGTAGCGGCGTGGACGCTCCTCGGGCACGACCGTGTGGACCCGCGCCAGCTGCGCCGCCAGCAGATCCACCCGGCGCTCCAGGTCCGTCTCGTCGACCCGCACCCGGCCCGGCAGGCGGGACATCAGCAGGGACGGGTGGTCACAGTGCTCGGCGGTCGCGTCCACCGCGATCAGCCGGGGAGCCGGCACGCCCTCCTGCCCGGCGAGCAGCGTGAGCACCGAGGCCTCCCGGGCCAGCAGTCCGGGGGCGTGGTGCCGGAAGAAGGGCTTCACGAACGTCCGCCGCACCAGTTCGGTGCCGTCGTCGAGGGTCAGGCACCGCATCTGGGCACTCCAGCCCCGGCTCAGGAAACGGGAGCCGACGACCGTACGGCCCTCCGGGAGCTGCTTGCCCACCCAGGCGTGGGTTGCCGTCCAGCCCCGCTCGCCGAGGCCGGTCAGGACGGCGGTCACGAACTCCGCCAGGTCCTGCGGGTGGTCGCGGAACCACAGTCCCAGGTGGTGCCCGGCGTCCGGCAGTTCGAAGCGCGTGTACTGCGCGCGCGTGGCCAGCGCATCCTGCACGGCCTCCGTCACGGCGGGCGGGATGACCGCGTCCGTGCCCGGCACCGCCAGCACCGCCCGGCCCTCGTACGCCCGGAGCACGTCCAGCGCGGGCGCCGTACGCCAGCCGCCGGGGGTGCGGATGATCGCGCTGAACCGGCCGTCGCCCTGCCCGAACGGCACGTCCCACGCCTGAGCCGCGTACACGGCGGGCGCGCCCAGGCCGAGTGCCGCCACCCGGCCGCCGTAGTGCCGGACGAGATCGGCCACCGTCTGGCCGCTCATGCTGAAACCGACCAGCACCAGCGGCCCGTCGGCGGGGGAGTACGCGTCGATGACGGAGAGGGCCTGCCCGAGGCGGCGGCGCAGGCTCAACTCGCGCAGCGCGCCGGTGCTTTCGCCGTGCCCGGAGAAGTCGAAGGCGAGGGCGCGGCAGCCGCGGGCGGCGAACTCCGCGAGCAGGGGCCGCAGCCGCTCCGCGCAGCCGTTGCCCGCCCCGTGCAGCACGACCGCGGTGGCCCCGAGCCCGGCCGGACCACCGCCGCCGTACACCCCGCTGAGTCGTTCACCGTCGTGGACGTGCGTGAAAGAGACCAGCTCACTCATGCGCCCATTCACTCACGCCCCGCCCGGACGCTCCCCGGAAATACGGATGCACGGACCGTGACCGCCTCCCTACGCTGGACGCATCACCCAGCACACCCACCCCACCCACCGGCACGAGACCACACGGAGGTGACCAGTCATGAGCACATTCATCTTGGCCGGCACCGTGGTTCTGGTGGTCCTGGGCTTCGGCAACCACGCCTGGTGGCTCGCCGCCGTCGCACTGCTCTACCTGTACCTCCGGTACGGGCAGGGCTCGTCCTCGGCGACCCCGACGGGCGGCGGCTCCTCCGCGGGGCCCGCGCCCGCCACCTACCGGGCGTACCGGGCCCGCCGTGACCAGCAGGCCAAGTGGGAGCGCCGCTACCGCCGCGAGCGCCCCCACGAGGCCCACCGCCAGGAGCGCGGCCGATAAGCCGGCGCACGGATCACTCGGGTGGCTCCCGGCCGTCACAGACCGGGAGCGCCCCACACCGGAAACCAGCGTCCCAGATCCTCCTCGATCCGCAGATCGTCGCCGAGGGCGGCCTTCACCTGGAGTTCGAGTGCGCCGTCGCGCCGCTGTCCCGGCCCGGGCAGCGGCGCGAACGGGTAGAACGTGCCGCGCTTGTAGAGATAGACCAGGGCCAGGCGGCGGTCACGGTCGTCGCGGAAACCCGCCAGGGAGCACAGCAGCTGCGGGCCGAAGCCGTTGACCTCCATCGCGCTGTTCACCGCGTGCAGATCGTTGACCAGCTGCGGCAGCTCGCCGGGGCCGCGCTCGGAGACCAGCCAGGAGTAGCCGTACTCGTCCCGGCGCAGCCCCACCGGCGGCCCGTCGCGGTCGGCGTCCGCGTCCAGCAGGGCCTGCACCTCCCGGTGCGTCTGCTCGAAGGCGGCGCCCTCGACCGTGGCGAAGCACACCGCGCCCTGCCCGGTCGGGGTGAAGGAGGCCGCGGCCTCCAGACTCACCGCCGCCGACGGCAGCGCGAACAGCCGGTCGAGATCGGGCGCCACCGGCCTCGTGCGGCCGAGGATGATGTCCAGCAACCCCATGCTCAGCCCTTTCCGGGAGCCGTCGCCTCGCCCAGCTCCGCGGAGATCCGGCCCAGCTGGTCGAGCCGCTGCTCCAGGCTGGGGTGGGTGGAGAACAGCTTCGCCACGCCCGGCTCACGGCCCAGCGCCGGGGTGAAGTAGAAGGCGTTGAAGGCCTGGGCCGTGCGCAGGTCCTTCGTCGGGATGCGGGCGATGTCGCCGGAGACCTTGGTGAGCGCGGAGGCCAGCGCCGAGGGCCGGCCGGTGAGCAGCGCCGCCGCCCGGTCCGCCGCCAGCTCCCGGTACCGGGACAGGGCCCGGATCAGCAGGAAGCTGAGCGCGTACACGGCCGCGGACACCGCCATCACGGCCAGGAAGACGACCGCCGTGTTCTGGTCCCGCCGGCCCCCGCCGAACAGCTGCGAGTAGAAGGCGAACCGCACGATCAGCCCCGCGATCACGCCCAGGAAGGACGCGATCGTGATCACGGCGACGTCCTTGTGCGCCACGTGCGACATCTCGTGCGCGAGCACACCCTCCAGCTCCGCGGGCTCCAGGCGCCGCAGCAGCCCGGTGGTCACGCAGACCACGGCGTTGTCGGGATTTCGCCCGGTCGCGAACGCGTTCGGCATATCCATGTCCGACACGGCGACCACCGGCTTCGGCATGTCCGCGATCGCGCACAGCCGGTCGATCACCGCGTGCAGCTCGGGATACTCCTCCCGCTCCACGACCCGCCCGCGCATCGCGAACAGCGCGATCCGGTCGGAGAACCAGTACTGCGCCCCGAGGATCGCCGCCGCGACGACCACGACCAGGATCCAGGACTTCAGCAACACGACCAACGCGGCGACGAACGCCACGTACATCAGCCCGAGCAGAAAGAGCGTGACCGACATCCGCACGGTCAGGCCCCGGTCGCTCCGGAAACGGCTCTGCATCTGCATCACCCCGCACTCAGGCACTCGTCCCACTGCCAGTGTGCACCCGTCCCCACCCATGAACGGGTCGCCACCGTCCCCAGGACCGGCAAAAGCTCCGCGCGGGCTCGGCAGGGCTCAGTACGGCCGGAAGTTGATGTACCCGAGCAGCAGGATCACCGCCGCCACGCATCCCAGCACCACCGCCGTCGACAGCCACGGCGAGCGGCCGCGGGGCGACCTGCGGTGCTCCGGCTCGGGCCGGAACGGCACAGGTCCCGGCGGGTCGTCCTTCCACCGCGCGGCGAGCATGCGGGCCCGCGCCGAGGGCTCCTTGTGCTCGGCGTCGTCCGCCCACCGGAGGTCGAACTCCCGGTGCTCGATGTCGTCCCGCTCGTCCCGCTCGGCCATCCCCGTTCCTTCTCTCGAACACAAGTGTCAGTACCAGGATCCCCCGATTGTGCCCGGCTTGTGAAGCGGGTTCCGGACATACGACGGCGGGGCCGCCACCCCAGCTGGGTGGCGGCCCCGGAGCACCGTCGCGGCGGTGTCGATCACACGTCGAAGTACAGCTCGAACTCGTGCGGGTGCGGGCGCAGCTGGAGCGGCGCGATCTCGTTCGTACGCTTGAAGTCGATCCAGGTCTCGATCAGGTCGGCGGTGAACACGTCGCCCTGGAGCAGGAACTCGTGGTCGGCCTCGAGGGAGTCGAGGACGGCCGGGAGCGAGGTCGGGACCTGCGGGACGCCCGCGTGCTCCTCGGGAGCCAGCTCGTACAGGTCCTTGTCGATCGGCTCGGCCGGCTCGATCTTGTTCTTGATGCCGTCCAGGCCGGCCAGCATCAGCGCCGAGAAGGCCAGGTACGGGTTGCCGGACGAGTCGGGTGCGCGGAACTCGACGCGCTTGGCCTTCGGGTTCGAGCCGGTGATCGGGATACGCATCGCGGCGGAGCGGTTACGCTGCGAGTACACCAGGTTGACCGGCGCCTCGAAGCCCGGCACCAGGCGGTGGTACGAGTTCACCGTCGGGTTGGTGAAGGCCAGCAGCGACGGGGCGTGCTTGAGGATGCCGCCGATGTAGTAGCGGGCGGTGTCCGACAGGCCGGCGTAGCCCTGCTCGTCGTAGAAGAGCGGCGAGCCGCCCTGCCACAGCGACTGGTGGACGTGCATGCCCGAGCCGTTGTCGCCGAAGATCGGCTTCGGCATGAAGGTCGCGGTCTTGCCGTTGCGCCAGGCGACGTTCTTCACGATGTACTTGAAGAGCTGGAGGTCGTCGGCGGCGGCGAGCAGCGTGTTGAACTTGTAGTTGATCTCGGCCTGGCCGGCGGTGCCCACCTCGTGGTGCTGGCGCTCGACCTGCAGGCCGGCCCTGTTCAGCTCCAGGGTGATCTCGGCGCGCAGGTCGGCGAAGTGGTCGACCGGCGGGACCGGGAAGTAGCCGCCCTTGTAGCGGACCTTGTAGCCGCGGTTGTCCTCCAGGGCGCCGGTGTTCCAGGCGCCCGCCTCGGAGTCGATGTGGTAGAAGGACTCGTTCGCACTGGTCGCGAAGCGGACGCTGTCGAAGACGTAGAACTCGGCCTCGGGACCGAAGTACGCGGTGTCCGCGATACCCGTGGAGGCGAGGTAGGCCTCGGCCTTCTTGGCCACGTTGCGCGGGTCACGGGAGTACTGCTCGCCCGTGATCGGGTCGTGGATGAAGAAGTTGATGTTGAGCGTCTTGTCCTTGCGGAACGGGTCGACCCGGGCGGTGGACAGGTCGGCGCGCAGGGCCATGTCGGACTCGTGAATGGCCTGGAAGCCGCGGATCGACGAGCCGTCGAAGGCGAGCTGGTCGTCCGGGTCGAACGCCTCTGCCGGCACCGTGAAGTGCTGCATGATGCCGGGCAGGTCGCAGAAGCGGACATCGATGAACTTGACGTCCTCGTCCGCGATGAACTTCTTGGCCTCGTCGGCGTTCTGGAACATCCAGCTCCTCCTACTCCCGACCGTCCCGCCGGGGTGGTAGTTCGTTCGTGCGGCCAGTGCGGTGGCACACGCTGACCTCGACCCTAGGGACGGGTGGTTTCTCGGGCGTGACCCATTTGTTTCGCACACGTTAACCGGACATCGTGCGCTCGACCCCACCTGTCCGCATCCCGAAACGGTCGCAGTACGGTGGGCGGGTGGACAAGAGGCAAGCAGTCGGATCGTGGCTCTCCGGCCCCCGTGCGGCCGCGGAGGACGCCGGTGTCGACTTCGGATACCCGGGACAGCAGCTCGGTCTGCCGAAGGAGGGGCCGGGTTCGATTGCCCGCCCGGGCCGGCGGCTGGGCGCGCTGGCCGTGGACTGGGCCGTGTGCGTCTTGATCGCATACGGTCTCATCACGCACAGCTACAGCCAGGCGAACAGCAACTGGGCGCTGCTCATCTTCTTCGTGATGAGCGTCCTCACCGTCGGCACCATCGGCTTCACCCCCGGCAAACGCCTCTTCGGCCTCCGCGTACTCGCCCTGGACACCGGCACGGTCAACCCCCTCCGCGCCCTCCTGCGCACCGTCCTCCTCTGCCTGGCCATCCCGGCCCTCATCTGGGACCGCGACGGCAGAGGCCTGCACGACAGGCTGGCCCGCACGGTCGAAGTACGGATCTGAAGCCGCGGCCCCGGCAGAACCGCAGGGTTCCCGGGGCCCAGCCACTCAAGCAGCCGCAGGCATCAGCTCAAGCAGCCGCAGGCATCAGCGCAGCTTGCCCCCCTTGGGAAGCCGCATCCCCTTCGGCATCGGCCCCTTGGGCAACGGCATGTTGCTCATCAGGTCACCGAGCGCCCGCAGCCGGTCATTCGTGGCCGTCACCTGCGGACCGGTCAGCACACGCGGCAGCTTGAGCATGGTCGTACGCAGCTTCTTCAGCTCGACCCGCCCCTCACCCGTGCCGACGATCAGATCGTGCACCGGCACATCCGCCACGATCCGGTTCATCTTCTTCTTCTCCGCGGCGATCAGGGACTTCACCCGGTTCGGGTTGCCCTCGCCGACCAGCACGATGCCGGCCTTGCCGACCGCGCGGTGCACCACGTCCTGGTTGCGGTTCATCGCCACCGCGGGGGTCGTCGTCCATCCCCGGCCGACGTTGTCCAGGACGGCCGCGGCGGCACCCGCCTGGCCCTCCATCTGCCCGAAGGCCGCCCGCTCGGCCCGGCGCCCGAACACGATCGCCGCCGCGATGACACCGAGGAAAGCACCCAGGATGCCGAGATAGATGGGGTGACCGATCAAGAAACCGATCGCGAGGAAGACACCGAAGGTGACGATTCCGACAGCCGCGAGTACAAGGCCGATCTTCTTGTCGGCCCTGCGGGTCATCTTGTAGGTCAGGGCGATCTGCTTCAGTCGCCCGGTGTTCGCAGCGTCCGCTGCGGATTCCTTCCTCGCCATGCCAGGAAGTCTACGTGGCCCCACAAGCGCCTAGGACGGCAGTGTCCGAGGGCGCGTGCGGGGAGCGGTCAGAGGCGGGCGGCGGTGACCTGGTCGAGGACGCGCTGCGTCTCGACCCGGTCCTTGGCGCGACGGCGGTCCTCCAGGACGGAGGTCCAGGCGTTGCGCCGGGCGGTGCGCTGACCGCTGCTCAGCAGCAGCGACTCGACGGCGCGCAGTGCGGTGGTGAACGACGGGATGGCGGTGGCGCGGACGGGCGCGGCCTGCATGGTGGAGGTCCCCCCTCGGGGCGGCTTCGGGTACGGGGCTACGTGGCGTGAGTCCAGGGTCACTGAATGGTGTTACCAGGGCGTGACCGACTGGTCAAACACCCATGAAGCCTCTGATACGGCGGGCCGAAACGCCGACGCGGCCCTGGTCGGCGCCCTCATCTGCGAGGACGCCCAGGACCGCGTCGCATCGGACACTACCGGCGGGTAGCTGCTTGTGCGGGAATTCACACGGCTGTCTCGCCCCGGGTGCCGCAAGGGGGATGATGGATTGTCAGGCAGGTCACACGGCCTGCGCGGCGACGAAGGCGTCGGCGGCACCCCGCCGCGGAGCAGCTGACTGACGCTGTTCGACCGCCATCCGGTAGAGGCGGCCGGCGCGGTACGAGGAGCGGACCAGCGGGCCGGACATCACGCCGGAGAAACCGATCTGCTCGGCCTCCTCCTTCAGCTCCACGAACTCCTGCGGCTTGACCCAGCGCTCCACCGGGTGGTGCCGCACGGACGGGCGCAGGTACTGCGTGATGGTGACCAGCTCGCACCCGGCGTCGTGCAGCTGCCGCAGCGCCTCGCTGACCTCCTCGCGGGTCTCGCCCATGCCGAGGATCAGGTTCGACTTGGTCACCAGGCCGTAGTCGCGGGCGGCCGTGAGGACCTTCAGCGAGCGGTCGTAGCGGAAGCCGGGGCGGATCCGCTTGAAGATCCGCGGCACCGTCTCGACGTTGTGCGCGAAGACCTCGGGGCGCGCGGAGAAGACCTCCGCCAGCTGCTCCGGGACCGCGTTGAAGTCGGGGGCCAGCAGCTCGACCTTCGTACGGCCGCCCTCGCGGTCCGCGGTCTGCGCGTGGATCTGGCGGACCGTCTCGGCGTACAGCCAGGCGCCGCCGTCCGCCAGGTCGTCGCGGGCGACACCGGTGATCGTGGCGTAGTTCAGGTCCATGGTGACCACGGACTCGCCCACTCGGCGCGGCTCGTCGCGGTCCAGGGCCTCGGGCTTGCCGGTGTCGATCTGGCAGAAGTCGCAGCGCCGGGTGCACTGGTCGCCGCCGATGAGGAAGGTGGCCTCGCGGTCCTCCCAGCACTCGTAGATGTTCGGGCAGCCGGCTTCCTGGCAGACCGTGTGCAGGCCCTCGCTCTTGACGAGGTTCTGCATCTTCGTGTACTCGGGACCCATCTTCGCCCGGGTCTTGATCCACTCGGGCTTGCGCTCGATGGGGGTCTGGCTGTTGCGGACCTCCAGGCGCAGCAACTTGCGTCCGTCGGGTGCGACTGCGGACACGTCGGCTCCCTAGCTTCGATTCTTCGGCGTACACCAGGGTACGCCCGTGTTTGATGGGCCCTTCTGTCAGGCCAACCTCAGGGGTTGGGGTGCCATTCCCCGGTCAGACGGCCGCCTTCTCGATCTCCCGTGGCTTCAGCTCCGCGTTCTCCAGTACGTCCCTCAGGTGCCGCTCCACGATCGGCAGCACCTCGTCGATCGTCACGTTCCGGCCGAGCTCGCTCGCGAGGGAGGCGACGCCTGCGTCCCGGATGCCGCACGGGATGATCCGGTCGAACCACTTCATGTCCGGGCTCACGTTGAACGAGAAGCCGTGCATCGTGACGCCCTTGGCAACGCGGATGCCGATCTGTGCGATCTTGCGGTCCTCGCGGCGCTGGCCCGCGTTCGACGGGGCGTACTCCGGGCCGTTCAGGCGCGGGTCGAACTCCTCGTCCTGGAGGCGGGGGTCGAAGTCCAGGCTCAGCCCGCCGAGCGCCGAGCGCCGCTCCACCGGATCGCCCAGCACCCATACGCCACTGCGCCCCTCGACCCGCGTGGTCTCCAGGCCGAACTCCGCGCAGGTGCGGATCAGGGCCTCCTCAAGGCGCCGTACGTGCGCCACCACGTCCACCGGGCGGGGCAGCTTCTGGATCGGGTAGCCCACCAGCTGGCCGGGGCCGTGCCAGGTGATCTTGCCGCCGCGGTCGACGTCGATGACGGGCGTGCCGTCGAGGGGGCGCTCGCTGTCGGCCGTGCGCCGGCCCGCCGTGTAGACCGCGGGATGCTCCAGGAGCAGGACGGTGTCGGGGGTCTCGTCGGCGAACCGCGCCGCGTGCACCCGGCGCTGCTCGGCCCAGGCCTCCTGGTACTCGACGGCCTCGGCGCCGAACCCCATGCGGATGAACCGCAACTCACTCACGGCAAGCCTCCTCGGACGGGTGTGTCAGGCATGAAGCGCGCCCAAGTCACTGTACGTCCGCCCGTCACACGTCAGCTCTGCGGGCTTTCCTCACACGATCGGATGAATGCCTGTCGAAGTGTGCGATCACGTGCTTACTCTCCGCTACATTCGCGCCGTCCGCGAGGCCATAAGGGCTGCTCACCGGCAATCCGGTCAGATCGCAACGCCACGGAAGGCAGGAGACCGCACCGCAGATGACGGAACGACCCGCGCAGCGCACCCCCAACCGCCAGCTCGCCGCGCTCATCGCAGAAGCGGGGTTCTCCAACGCGGGTCTCGCCCGTCGCGTGGACCAGCTCGGTCTCGAACACGGGCTCGACCTCAGATACGACAAGACATCCGTCACCCGCTGGCTGCGCGGGCAGCAGCCCAGGGGTACCACGCCGGCGCTCATCGCCGAGGTCTTCACCCGGCGCCTCGGCCGCCGCCTCACCGCCCAGGACCTGGGGCTGGACGCCTGCGCGCCCGTCTACGCGGGGCTGGAGTTCGCCGCGACGCCCGAAGAGGCCGTCGACATCGTCAGCGGGCTGTGGCGCAAGGACTCCGGCAGCCACGCCGAGCTGCGCAAGATCGCGTTCACCCCGGCGGGGCTCGTCGTGCCCAGCCGGGACTGGCTGATCGGCCGCCCCGACGAGAAGGTGGCTCGCGGCAGCGAACCCGCCGTCCGCATCCCGGCGCAGGGCCGCCCGGGCATCCCGCGCCCGCGCGGCCAGGCCGAGCGCGGCCCCGGCCAGAGGGTCACCGGCGGCGACATCGCCGCGCTCCGCTCGGTCGGCGAGCTGTTCCGCACCCTCGACGACGCCTACGGCGGCGGGCACGCCCGTCAGGCCCTCGTGCGCTACCTGGAGCACGAGTGCGAGCCGATGCTGCGCGGCACCTACGGCGAGCAGACCGGCCGCCGGCTGTTCGCCGCCGCCGCCGACCTGACCCGGCTCGCGGGCTGGACGTCGTACGACATCGCCGCGCACGGGCTCGCCCAGCGCTACTTCGTGCAGGCGCTGCGGCTCGCGCAGGCCGCCGGGGAGCGGACGTACGGCGCGTATGTGCTGGTCACGATGAGTCGCCAGGCCGTCTATCTCGGCCACGGGCGGGAGGCCGTGCAACTGGCGCGGGTCGCTCAGCAGGGGGTCGGCACGAACGCCCCGCCGGTCGTGCAGGCGCTGCTGCACGCCGCCGAGGCGCGGGGGCACGGGGTGCTCGGCGAGGTGCGGGCCTGCACGGCGGCGCTGGTGCGGGCCGAGCGCGCGCTGGAGACCGTGCGGGCCGGGGACGACGTCCCGCACTGGGCGCGGTCCTTCGACGAGGCGCAGCTCGCCGACGAGTTCGGCCACTGCCACCGGGACCTCCAGCAGTTCCGCGCCGCCGCCCAGCACGCGGAGCGCTCACTGCACCTGCGCGCGCCCTCCTACGCCCGCAGCCGCCTGTTCTGCCGCGTCGTCCTCGCCACCGCCCGCCTCGGCCTCGGCGAACTCGACCAGGCCTGCCAACTCGCCGCGGAGGCCGCCGGCCAGGCCGCGGAGATGCGGTCGGTACGGGCGGTGGAGTACGTCAGGGACTTCGAACGCAGGTTGGAGCCGTACAGGGACGCGACACCGGTACGGAACTACCGGGACAAGGTGGCTGTACTTGGGTAACGGAACAACTCACGCGGCTCTCGGCACTCTCCGCAAGGGCTCCGCCACGTGCATCGAACCCCCGGCCCCCAGATCCGCCAGAATCGCCGAGGAGGCCCGCTGCCCGGAGTGCAGCGCCCCCTGCACCGTGCTGGTGTCCCGGTGGTCCCCGCACACGTACAGCCCCGCCAGCAACCGCACCGGCCGGCGCAGATCGTGCGGTGGCCGCATCGCCGGGACCGCCTCGGCGGTGTGGTGGACGGCGAGGGTCTCCCAGCGGGCGGTCGAGGTGCCGTACAGGCGCGCCAGGTGCATTCGTACGGCCGTGTCCACGTCGGACGGCGGCGGCCCGAGGACCGTGGAGGAGACGAGCGTACGGCCCGCCGGGGCACGGGACGGGTCGACGCCGCTGACGACCGCCGTGTGCGCCACCGGCCCGCCCCGGTCGGCGTCGAGCACCAGCGCAGCACCGGTCGCCGGCGGCTCGTCGGCGGTGTGGTGGACGACCGTCACCGGGTGGAAGTCCGGCACGCGCAGGCCGGGCAGCAGCTCGGCGGCGGCCCGCGCGTCGGTCGCGATCAGCACGGCCCGGCAGCGGATCTCACCGTGCTCGGCGGTGGTCACCGAAGTCGTGGAGACGGCGGTGACCCGGACCTCGGTGTGCACCGTGCCCGGGGGCAGCGTGCGCGCCAGCAGCTCCGGCAGCGCCTCGGCGCCGCCCTCCGGCAGGCACAGCCGCCCGCCCGCGAAGGCGCGCAGCGCGAGGTCCGCGCACCTGCTCGACGTGGTCAGGTCCGGGTCGCACAGCAGTGCGGCGAGCAGCGGGCGCAGAAAACCATCGACCGTGCGGGCGGGCAGTCCGCGCGCGGCCAGGGCCTGAAGGGCGGGCAACTCCGGCCGGGCCAGCAGGCGTTCGACCGGCGTCCCCGCGAGCCGGGTCAGCGCGGCGCCGAGGCGGGCCTGGTCGACGGCGCTGCCCAGCGGGGCACCCGCCCAGCCGCGCGGCACGGCGGCCGGGCGGCCGTACGGCGGTATTCGGGCGCTCACGCGGGTCCGGGACAGCGGCGCCGGCCGGGGGACGCCCGCCAGGGCGCGCACCGCGTGGAGTGCACCCCGTGTGCCCCCGGCGCCCGCGGGAGCACTCGCGCGGTGCAGGCGTCCGCCGCTGTGCAGCAGCACGCCCGGCGCGAACGGGCGCAGCACCAGCCCGTCGAGGCCGGGGGTGCGCCGTAGGTCCGGATTCGCCGTGGAGAGCAACTGGCCGATTCTGTCGAGCCGGAAGCCGTCGACCTGCTCCGTCGCCATGCGGCCGCCCACCCCGTGGGCGGCCTCCAGGACCGCGGTCGTCACTCCTGCGCTGGTCAGCCGATGTGCCGCCGAGAGTCCTGCGACCCCCGCTCCGACCACGACGACGTCCGCCTGGTATGCGGGCTCAAGCACGTGCCCCTCCTCGCGGTTGTGCGGCCGCTGGGAACGTCATGCCCCCAACGAGCCTCAGGGATGCCCGAGTTCGGGTCGAGGTTAGGGCCGTGATCGGTCAACGGGAGTCGCGCATGAACAGGGCACGGGCGCACAACGGTCGCATACGGTCGCGTTATGACACGGGGTCACGCTGGCGGTCACGGCACGATCGCCGCGCCGGTCAGAGCGCGGTCACCGCTCCGGTCGCAGTGCCGCCCGGATCGCGTCGTCGATCCCCGGGAAGGCGAACGTGAACCCGGACTCCAGCAGCCGCGTCGGCAGCACCCGCTTACTGCCCAGCACATCCCCGGCCAACTCGCCCAGCACGGCCCGCAGCACCGGCGCCGGCACCGCGAACAGTGTCGGCCGGCGCAGCACACGGCCCATCGCCGCCGTGATCTCACGGTTCGTCAGCGGCTGCGGGGCGGTCAGGTTGAACGGCCCGGACAGGTCGTCGCGGTCGAGCAGGTGCCGGATCGCGGCCACCTCGTCGTACAGCGCGACGTACGACCAGTACTGCCGGCCGTCGCCCATCCGCCCGCCGAGCCCCGCCTTGAACAGCGGGAACAGCTTCCCCCAGGCACCGCCCCCGCGCGCCACCACAAGACCGGTGCGGAGGAACACCGTCCGTACGCCCGCCTCCCGGGCCGGCGCCGTGGCCCCCTCCCACTCCACGCACAGCTCCGGCAGGAAGCCCTCTCCGGCCGGCGCGTTCTCGTCGACGGCCCGCTCGCCGGTGCCGCCGTAGTAGCCGATCGCGCTGCCGTTGACGAAGACCCGCGGCCGTTCGCCGGCTTCCAGTGCGGCGACGGCCTTCGCGAGCGCGGCCGTGCCCAGCACCCGGCTGCACCGGATCCGGGTCTTGTACGCCTCGGTCCAGCGGCGGTCGCCCACCCCGGCCCCGGCCAGGTTGACCACGGCGTCGCACCCGGCGAGCCCGGCCGGATCCACCCGCCCGGCCTCCGGCTCCCAGCGGACCTCGTCCGCCGTCCGGGGCGCGCGCCGCACCAGACGCACCACCTCGTGCCCGTCCGCGGTCAGGGACCGCACCAGAGCACCGCCGATCAGACCGGACGCGCCGGCCACCGCGATTCGGGAACGTTCCATGCCCCCATCCTGCCGGTCGGCCTGATGAAACCCCCGTCGGCATGCCGCGCCGCCGACGTAGGGTGACCGCCATGCCGACCCCGTACATACGACCCGCGCGGCGCGAGGACGAGGAGTCCCTGGCGCGCCTCGACCGCGACACCTGGTCGCCGCTGCACGCCGTCCAGGCCCGACCCGAACCGCCGTACGGGCCGTTCTTCACCGAGCAGTCGGGGCCACAGGACCATCTCGTCGCCGAACTCGACGGCGCCGTCGTCGGCTACCTCCGGCTGGGGCTCGCGACCGAGCTCGCGTGCAACGCGCACGTGCGGATGATCCGGGGGCTCGCCGTCGCGGAGGAGGCGCGCGGCGCTGGTGTCGGGCGCGCACTGCTGCGGGCCGCGCAGGACGAGGCGCGCAGGCAGGGGGCGCGGCGCCTCACCCTGCGCGTCCTCGGGCACAACACCCTGGCCCGCAAGCTGTACGAGTCCGAGGGCTTCGTGGTGGAGGGCGTCCTGCCCGAGGAGTTCCACCTCGACGGCGTCTACGTCGACGACGTCCTCATGGGCCGCGCCCTGTAGACCTCCGCGCCCTGCACCTCAGGACGTGACCAGACTCCCCGTGTCCACCGGCGCCGTCGCGTCCGCCGCCCGCTCGGCGTCGCCGGAGACCTCGTCCGCCGTCAGGACGTACCCGGTCTCGGCGTCCGAGGTGGAGCGGGCGAAGACCACGCCGAACACCCGGCCTTCGGTGGTCAGCAGCGGGCCGCCGGAGTTGCCGGGGCGGACCGTGGAGCGGATCGAGTAGATCTCACGGGTGACCGACGCGTCGTTGTAGATGTTCTGGCCCGTCGCCCGCACCCGGTTCGCGACCGTCGCCGCCTGCAGGTTCAGGGCGCCGTCCTCCGGATAACCGGCCACGACCGCGGCGTCGCCCCGCTCGGCACTGTCGTCGAAGCGCAGCACGGGGGCGTTCAGGTCCGGCACGTACAGCACGGCCACGTCGCGCTGCGGGTCGAAGAGCACCACCCGTGCCTCGTACGACCGCCCCACCCCGCCAACCCGCACGGTCGGCTCGTCGATGCCCGCCACCACGTGGGCGTTGGTCATCACGTGCTGCGGGCTGTACACGAACCCGCTGCCCTCGCGGCCCTGCGTGCCCGCGATGCCCTCGACCTTGACCGTGCTCATCTTCGCCGCGTTCGTGGCCGCCGCCGTGACGCTGTCGCCGGAGGGGCGGGCGACCTCGGCGGTCGACTCGTTCTCGAACGGGTTGAAGACCTGCGGGAAACCCGCCTCCGTCAGCGCGGACGTGGCACGTGAGAACCACGCCGGTGTGGTGTCCGGCATCGCCCCCTGCACGGCGCCGAGCAGCCGCGAGTCCCGGATCGCCGTCGTCAGCATCGGCGACGAGGTGGCCGCCAGCACGCTCGCCGCCACCCACGCCACGATCAGCACCGCCGCCGAGTTGGCCACCGCTCCGCCGATCCCGTCGGCCACCCTGAGCAGCCCGCGGTCCAGCTCCCGCCGCAGCCGCAGCGCCAGCCGGCCCATCAGCTCGTGGCCCACCACGGCCGGGAGCAGCACCGTGAACACCGCGGTCAGCGTCGCTCTTGTCGTCCCCGGCGTGACCAGATCCATCACCCAGGGGAGGATCCACACGCCCACCACCGCACCGCCCACGAAGCCGGCCAGCGAGACGCAGCCGGCCACCAGCCCACGCCGGTAGCCGGACGCCGCATAGGCCAGGATGACCAGCAACAGCAGGATGTCGAGCAGGTCCACGGAGCCGCCTTTCTCTCAGACCCCTTAGTACGTGGGGGACGGGCCCGATGATCAACCACGCGCGCGCGTGCCCGCCGGAACCAGCCACGCGCGCGTGCACTCGGAAAAACGTCGCGGACCTGGACGATGGTTCCACCGGGTGGCACAGCACACATCGCGGGCGGACGGTTTCCGGCCGACAGTGGAAGCATGCGTGTCCTGAGAAGCACGCGTGCCGGCCGAAGACCGCGCGGAGCGCGGAACCGGCGCACGGCACGGATAGCGGGCGCGGCCCCGGCGCTGCTCGGCTGTCTGCCGGGCCTGGCGGTCGGTGCCGCGCTGCTGCTGTGCGCGTACGGCGCCGAACGCGCCGCCACCACCCCCGACCGGTCCGCCACGGCCCGCACCGACGACCGGCACCGCGCCGCCCGGCCGCACATCGTGCCCCGGTCGGCCTGGCTGCGCGACGCCGCCCGCCCGCAGCCCCCGCCGCGCTACGACGACCAGGTGGTCGCCGTGTTCATCCACCACACCGACACACCCAACGGCTACGACTGCGCTCAGGCGCCCCGCATCATCCGCGACCTGTACACGGGCCAGACCGGCTCCAGGCAGTGGGACGACATCGGCTACAACTTCCTCGTCGACCGCTGCGGCACCGTCTACGAGGGCCGTGCCGGCGGCGTCGGCCGCCCCGTCACCGGCGCCCACACCCAGGGCTTCAACCACCGCACCACCGGCATCGCCGCCCTCGGCACGTTCACCGCGGGCGTACCGGTGCCGCGGGCGATGACCGACGCGATCGCGGCGCTGGCCGCCTGGAAGCTCGGCCCGAGCGACACCGACCCGCGCGCGCGGGTCCGCCTGGTCTCCAGCAACGGTCTCAGCCGGTACGCCGCCGGCACCACCGCCGCACTGCCCGCCGTCGCAGGCCACGACGACGGCTACATGACCAGCTGCCCCGGTGCCGCCCTCAGCGCCCGCCTGCCGGAGATCAGGGAACACGCGGCCCGCCTCCAGGGCCGCCCGTGAGACTCACAGGTACGGCACAGCCCGCTCGCAGGGTCCTCAGATCCCCGCTCCCTGCCGTCCTGTCCATCAGTCGACCGGAGGTGGGGAACATGGGCAACAGCAGGCGTGGCGAGACGGCCGGGAGGACCCGGAGGGGCATGCGCGGTCCCTGGGCGGCGCTCTGCGCGGCGGTGACCGTCGTCCTGGGCCCGGCCGCGGTCACCGCGTCCGCCCTCGACCAGGCCGACGCGGCACCGCTGCACCAGGCGGTCATCCGGGCCGACCAGACGCACGCGTACATCCCGTCGGACACGAGCAGGCGCCGGGGCGTCGCGTGAGCGTCAGCCCCTGAAGCGCTCCCACAGCCGGGGATACCGCTCGGCGAGGGCCCGCTCGTTCTCGAAGTTCAGCGGCGTGCCCTCCGGCTCCGGGGGCGCGGGCGGGATCTCCAGATCGGGGGCGACGACCCCGGTGAGCTGCTCGTAGGCCTCATCCGCCGCGTAGCCGAGCTCCTCGCCGTCGCCGTCGATCTCCTCGTCGAAGTCGTCCAGCAGGTCGGCGAGCGTGTCCGGGTCGTGCAGGGCGCCCTCGAAGACCTCGCGGCCCTGGCCGATCAGCCAGCACCGGAAGAAGTCGAAGGCGTCGTCGCTCGCCCCGTCGAGCAGCAGCCAGGCGGCGCCCCACAGGTCCCAGGTGTACGCCCGGTTGTAGCGGGACTCGAAGTGACGGGCGAAGTCCAGGACCTGCTCCGGGTCGAGCTGCCCGAGCCGCTCCACGAGCAGCTCCGCCTGCTCCTCGGGGTCGCCCTCGGCGGCCTCGCGGGTCGCGTCCACGAGCTCCCAGAACTCCGTCTCATCCATCACGGGTCCAGCATCGGCCCTGAACGGGTGGGACGCACGTGGAGTGAGACGGATTGTTATGTCCCGTACAGCGGTCCTCGTAGGGCGCCGGGGCCGACGCCGTGTCCTGTACGGCGCTGTGTGCCGTACAGCCCGGCGAGGCGGCGGGCGTCGTCCGTGAAGCGGGCGCGCAGGCTCGCCGGGGCCAGCACCTCGACCTCGGGTCCGAGGATCGACAGCTGCGTGTGGGCGACATCATCGGACTCCACCGGCAGCGTCAGCGTCAGCCAGCCGTCGTCGCCCGGCTCGTCCGCGTCCGACAGGGCCTCCCGCGCCGACTGCGGATCGACGGCGTACGGCAGCCGCCGTACCCCGTCGGCGGACAGCCGCACCACGACCTCGGCCCGCAGGATGGACCGTGCGAACTGCTCCGCCCGCTCGTCCCAGAAGGCCGGCAGATCGAACTCCTCGTCGCGCTCGAAGCGCCCGTCCCCGGCGTCGACCGCGGTGAACCGGTCGATCCGGTACACCCGGAAGGACTCGCGCCCCACGACTCGCGCGCACAGGTACCAGACCCCCGCCTTCAGCACGAGCCCGTACGGCTCCAGGTCCCGGTCGACCTCGCTGTCCTCGCGCCGGTAGCGCACGGTGACCCGGCGGTCGTCCCACACGGCGTCGGCCACCGCGGGCAGCAGTCCGGGGGTCTTCGGGTCCTTGAACCAGTTCGGCGCGTCAAGGTGGAAGCGCTGCGCCGCGGTGCGGGAGGCGTCGCGGAGGGAGGGCAGCAGCGCCGCGGACACCTTCAGCCGGGCCGCCGACGCGGCGTCCTCCAGCCCCATTTCCCTGAGCGCCCCCGGTACGCCGCTCAGGAACAGTGCCTCGGCCTCACCGCGGTGGAGCCCCGTGAGCCGGGTGCGGTAGCCCCCGATCAGCCGATACCCGCCGGCCCGCCCCCGGTCCGCGTACACCGGCACCCCCGCCTCCGACAGCGCCTGTGCGTCCCGCGTCACCGTCCGCTCGGACACCTCGAGCTCCCGCGCCAGTTCGGCGGCCGTCATGGACGGCCGGGACTGGAGGAGCAGCACCATCTTGATCAGCCGTGCGGCACGCACGACCGCCATTCTGCCGCGTCGGTCACCTGCCTGGCTGCCTGCACCCTGTGGCGATCCCGGAACCGCTGTTAACGTCAGGAAACGGTCAACTCACCGGAGGTTCAGCGGTTCACTCGAGACGTCCCTGAACGAGGGCTTATACATGGCGAATCAGACCAGCGGGCAGAAACTGCCCCGCGAACAGTGGGCCACCCGCACCGGATTCCTCTTGGCGGCGATCGGCTCCGCCATCGGTCTCGGCAACATCTGGCGCTTTCCCGCTGTCGCCTACGAGAACGGCGGCGGCGCCTTCCTCCTGCCCTATCTCATCGCGCTGCTCACGGCCGGTATCCCCCTGCTCATCATGGAATACACGATCGGGCGCAGATACCGGACCTCGCCCCCCGCCGCGCTGCGGCAGATGGCCCGCCCGGCGGAAGCGATCGGCTGGTGGCAGGTGGCGATCTCCTTCGTGATCGCCACCTATTACGCGGTCATCATCGCCTGGGCGATCCGCTACGTCGGGTTCTCCGCCGACCAGGCGTGGGGAGACGACCCGGAGGGCTTCCTCTTCGGCACCTTCCTCCGCGCCTCCGAAGAGCCCGGTTTCGTCTCCGGGTACGTCTCCGGAGTGCTGTGGCCGCTCATCGCCGTCTGGGTGGTGGTGCTGGTCATCCTGGCGTTCGGTATCCGGCGCGGCATCGAGAAGGCCAACAAGGTCTTCATCCCGCTGCTCGTGATCTTCTTCGTCGCCCTGGTGATCCGGGCCGTCACCCTGAACGGGGCAGCGGAAGGACTGGACGCCTTCTTCACGCCCGACTGGTCCGAACTCGGCAACGGCAGCGTCTGGGTGGCCGCCTACGGCCAGATCTTCTTCTCGCTGTCGATCGGCTTCGGCATCATGGTCACCTACGCGTCCTATCTGCGGCGCCGTGCCGACCTCACCGGCTCCGCCCTGGTCGCCGGTCTCTCCAACAGCTCCTTCGAGATCCTGGCCGGCATCGGCGTGTTCGCCACGCTGGGCTTCATGGCGCAGTCCGCGGGTGTGCCGGTCGGGGACGTGGCGAGCGCGGGGCTCGGGCTGGCCTTCGTGGCCTTCCCGACGATCATCTCCGAGATGTGGCTGGGCGGCGTGTTCGGAGTGATCTTCTTCGTTTCGCTGGTGATCGCCGGGCTGTCCTCGCTGATCTCCATCGTGCAGGTGGTCGTCGCCGCCGTGCAGGACCGCACCGGCCTGCACCGCATCCCCGCCGTCTTCGGCGTCGGCGGGGCCGTTGCCCTCGTCTCCATCCTGCTGTTCCCGACCAACGAGGGCGTCTTCCTCCTCGACGCCTCCGACCACTTCGTCAACCAGTACGGCATCGCGCTGGCCGCGCTGGTGGCCGTGATCGTGGTGGCCTGGCTGCTGCGGAAACTGCCCGAGCTCCAACGGGACGCCGACGCCACCTCCGCCGTGCGCCTCCGCCTGTGGTGGCGCATTTGCCTCGGTCTCATCACCCCCGTCGTGCTGGGCTGGATGATGGTCGACAGCCTGCGGGACGAGCTCGACGAGAACTACGAGGGCTACTCCACCGAGTTCCTGCTGGGAGCGGGCTGGAGCGTGGCGATCGGCGCGCTGGTGGTCGGCGTGCTGTTGTCCCTGATCCCGTGGAAGGCGGCGCAGGGCGGGCTGATCGACCTGGACATGGCGACGGCCGAGGAGCACGAGGCGCATCGCGGGCGCGGCGAGCACGGAGAGGAGGACCGCTGATGTCCGGTGGCGCCATCGCTATGATGATCATCGCAATTCTCATCGTCTGGGGCGGTCTGGCCCTGTCCATCATCCAACTCCGCCGCCACCCCGACCCGGGGCCCGAGCCGGAGGAGGCGGGGGTTCCTCCGGCGGAGTAGCGCCGGGCGGTGCGGCTGCGGCAGCGAAGCGGATGCCGGCAGCGAAGGGTGCCGACGGCCTTGGGCTGTCGGCACCCTCTTCTCGTCGGTCACTCCCCTTTACAGGCCGTACCGCTCCCTGGCCTCCTTCACGGCCGTCGCCTTGACCTCGCCGCGCCGGGCCAACTGGGCCAGGGCCGCCACCGTGATGGACTCGGCGTCGACACCGAAGTGGCGGCGGGCCGCCTCGCGGGTGTCGGAGAGGCCGAAACCGTCGGCGCCCAGCGAGGTGTAGTCCTGCTCGACCCACTGCGCGATCTGGTCCGGAAGCTGCCGCATGTAGTCGGAGACCGCCAGCACCGGGCCGTCGGCGCCCTGGAGCGCCTGCCGGACGTACGGCACCCGCTCCTCGCCCCGCAGCAGCGCCTCGTCCGCCTCCATCGCTTCCCGCCGCAGCTCGCTCCAGGACGTCGCCGACCACACGTCGGCCGCGACACCCCACTCCTCGGCGAGCAGCCGCTGCGCCTTCAGCGCCCAGTGGATCGCCGTACCGGAGCCGAGCAGCTGGATCCGCGGGGCGTTGGCCGCGGGAGACAGCCCCGCCGACTCCGCCGTGTTGAAGCGGTACAGGCCCTTGACGATGCCCTCGTCGACGCCGGGTCCGGACGGCTTCGCCGGCTGCGGCAGCGGCTCGTTGTAGACGGTGAGGTAGTAGAAGACGTTCTGGTCCTCGCCGGGTGCGGCCTCGCCGTACATGCGGCGCAGACCGTCCTTGACGATGACCGCGACCTCGTACGCGAACGCCGGGTCGTACGACAGCGCGGCCGGGTTGGTCGCGGCGATGACGGGGGAGTGGCCGTCGGCGTGCTGGAGGCCCTCGCCGGTCAGCGTGGTCCGGCCCGCCGTGGCGCCGATGAGGAAGCCGCGGCCGAGCTGGTCGCCGAGCTGCCACATCTGGTCGGCCGTACGCTGCCAGCCGAACATCGAGTAGAAGATGTAGAACGGGATCATCGGCTCGCCGTGCGTCGCGTACGACGTCGACGCTGCGATGAAGTCGGCCATCGAACCGGCCTCGGTGATCCCCTCGTTGAGGATCTGGCCGTTCCTGGCCTCCTTGTAGTACATCAGCTGGTCGCGGTCGACCGGCTCGTACGTCTGGCCCTTGGGCGAGTAGATGCCGAGGGAGGGGAACAGCGACTCCATGCCGAAGGTGCGCGCCTCGTCCGGGACGATCGGCACCCAGCGCTTGCCGCTCTCCTTGTCGCGGACCAGGTCCTTGACGAGGCGTACGAAGGCCATCGTCGTGGCGACGTTCTGGGAGCCGGAGCCCTTGTCGAACGCCGCGAAGGCCTTCTCGGCGGGCGCGGGCAGCGGGGCGACCGGATGGACGCGGCGGGCCGGGGCGGGGCCGCCGAGGGCCGCGCGGCGCTCCTGGAGGTAGCGGACCTCGGGTGAGTCGGCGCCGGGGTGGCCGTAGGGCACGACCCCGTCGACGAAGTCGCTGTCCTTGACGGGCAGGCCGAGCAGGTCGCGCATCGCCTTGAACTCGTCCACCGTCAGCTTCTTCATCTGGTGGTTGGCGTTCTTCGACGCGAAGCCCGTGCCGAGGGTGTGGCCCTTGACCGTCTGGGCCAGGATGACCGTCGGCGCGCCCTTGTGCTCCACGGCGGCCTTGTACGCGGCGTAGACCTTGCGGGCCTCGTGACCGCCGCGCGAGAAGTGGAAGCACTCGATGATCTTGTCGTCGCTCAGCAGCTTCGCCAGCTCGGCGAGCGCGGGGTCCTTCCCGAAGAAGTCCTCGCGGATGTAGGCGGCGTCGCGGGTCTGGTACGTCTGGATCTGCGCGTCCGGTACCTCGCGCAGGCGGCGTATTAGCGCGCCCGTGGTGTCGAGCCGGAACAACTCGTCCCACGCCGAACCCCACAGCGTCTTGACGACGTTCCAGCCGGCGCCGCGGAACTGGGCCTCCAGTTCCTGCACGATCTTGAAGTTGGCGCGGACCGGGCCGTCGAGGCGCTGGAGGTTGCAGTTGATGACGAAGGTGAGGTTGTCCAGTTCCTCGCGGGCGGCGAGCGCGAGGGCCGCCGTCGACTCGGGCTCGTCCATCTCGCCATCGCCGAGGAACGCCCACACGTGCGAGGCGGTGGTGTCCTTGATGCCGCGGTTGGTGAGGTACCGGTTGAAGCGTGCCTGGTAGATGGCGGAGAGCGGGCCGAGGCCCATCGACACGGTCGGGAACTCCCACAGCCAGGGCAGGCGGCGGGGGTGCGGGTACGACGGCAGGCCGTCGCCGCCCGCCTCCCGGCGGAAGTTGTCGAGGTGCGACTCGTTCAGACGGCCGTCGAGGAAGGCGCGGGCGTAGATGCCGGGGGAGGCGTGGCCCTGGATGTACAGCTGGTCACCCGAACCGGCGGCTTCTCCGGAGTCCTTGCCGCGGAAGAAGTGGTTGAAGCCGGTCTCGTAGAGCCAGGCGGCGGAGGCGAAGGTGGCGATGTGGCCGCCGACGCCGTATTTGCTGCCGCGGGTCACCATCGCGGCCGCGTTCCAGCGGTTCCACGCGGTGATTCTCTGCTCCATCTCCTCGTCACCGGGGACGGCCGGTTCGGCCGCGGTGGGGATGGAGTTGACGTAGTCGGTCTCGAGGAGCTTCGGCAGCGCGATGCCGGTGCCCTCGGCGCGCTCCAGCGTGCGGCGCATCAGGTACGCGGCACGGTGCGGCCCGGCCGCCTTCGCGACCGCGTCCAGCGAGGCCCGCCACTCGGCGGTCTCCTCCGGATCCCGGTCGGGGAGCTGGTCGAGCTCGCTCTGCTGGATGGCGTTGGGGTCGGTCATGTCGCCGCCTTCCTCAGTCGAAGGGGGTTCCCTCATCGGTAAGGTTCGGGGGTGCCCTTGGTCTTTGGCAGGACAGGGCGTGGGCTTGGGTGGCAAGCCCGCGGCGACTGTAACTCCCTGATCGATGATCGATCAAAGGGTTGACGAGGAAAACCTCTTGATCACGAGAAAGTAGGCACGGCGTGCCTCCAGCGGTGGCACCGGGTGACGCTCCGACCGACGGTTTTCGCAGGTGAGCGTGCGTTTGAGCGGGGGTGCGCTCAGGATTCGTGGCGCGGTGCGCAGCCCAGGACGTGGGCCTTCACGATGTCGGCGATTCGCGGGTCCTGTCTGCGGAAGGCGGCGACCAACTCGTCGTGTTCCTCGGCGTAGGACTGCTGCACCGTGCCCAGCCAGCGGATGGACAGGGCGGTGAAGACCTCGATGCCCAGGCCCTCCCAGGTGTGCAGCAGCACCGAGTTGCCGGCGGCCCGTACCAGCTCGCGGTGGAAGGCGACCGTGTGCCGTACCTGGGCCGTGCCGTCCGCGACGCGGTCGGCCTCGTACAGCGCTGCGACGTGCGGCTCCAGCGCCGAGCAGTCCTCCGCCAGCTTCTCCGCCGCCAGCTCCGCGGCGATGGCCTCCAGGCCGGCCCGGACCGGGTAGCTCTCCTCCAGGTCGGCCGCCGTCAGATTCCGGACCCGCACGCCCTTGTTCGGGGCCGACTCGATGAGCCGCAGTGACTCCAGCTCACGCAGCGCCTCGCGCACCGGCGTCTGCGAGACCTCCAGTTCCGTTGCGATCCGCCGCTCCACGATCCGCTCGCCCGGCTGCCAGCGCCCGCTGATGATCCCTTCCAGGATGTGCTCGCGGATCTGTTCGCGCAGCGAGTGGATGACGGGCGCGGTCATGAAGGGCTCCTTAGGGCGTTTGACGTTTAGACAATAAGGCCGGTTCGCTCCGCGGGTAGGGCGCATGGGGGCGCTTTGGCGCAGGTGAGACGAGACTTACATGTTCGTTTCGGCGCCCTGGAGCTCGGCCTGGTCTGCCGTCGGGCGGCTGCGGGGCGTGTGTGGCTGGTCGCGCCCACGCGGCGGAGCCGCACATCTATACAGCCCCGCGCCCCCACAGGTTGGTGCCCCTGCCCGAACTTCCCGGCAGGGGCACCGATGTGTGCGGCTGAGCGGTGACTACAAGCCCAGCTCTACTTCGTTGAGATCCTCAACCCCTCACAGACCGAGCTCGACCTCGAACTCGCCCGCCTCCAGGATCGCCTTGACCGCCGTCAGGTAACGGGCCGCGTCGGCGCCGTCCACCAGCCGGTGGTCGTAGGACAGGGTCAGGTACGTCATGTCGCGGACGCCGATGACCGTGCCCTCCTCCGTCTCGATGACGGCCGGACGCTTGACCGTGGCACCGATGCCGAGGATCGCGACCTGGCCCGGCGGCACGATGATCGTGTCGAAGAGCGCGCCGCGCGAACCCGTGTTGCTGATCGTGAAGGTCGCGCCGGACAGCTCGTCCGGCGTGATCTTGTTGGCGCGCACCTTGCCCGCGAGCTCCGCCGTGGCCTTGGCGATACCGGCGAGATTGAGGTCACCGGCGTTCTTGATGACCGGGGTCATCAGGCCCTTCTCGGAGTCCACCGCGATACCGATGTTCTCGGTGTCGAAGTAGGTGATGGTCCCCTCGGCCTCGTTGATCCTGGCGTTGATGGGCGCGTGGGCCTTCAGCGCCTGGGCCGCCGCCTTGACGAAGAACGGCATAGGGGAGAGCTTGACGCCCTCACGGGCCGCGAACGCGTCCTTGGCGCGGGCGCGCAGCTTCATCAGGCGGGTGACGTCGACCTCGACGACCGAGGACAGTTGGGCCTGCTCGTGCAGGGCCTTGACCATGTTGTCGCCGATGACCTTGCGGATCCGCGGCATCTTGATGGTCTGGCCGCGCAGCGGGGAGACCTCCAGGGCCGGCGCCTTCCTGGCGGCGGCAGCCGGAGCTGCGGCCGGAGCCGGCGCGGCGGTGGCGGCCTTCGCGGCCTCGGCGGCGGCGAGGACGTCCTGCTTGCGGATACGGCCGCCCACGCCGGTGCCCTTGACGGTGGACAGGTCGACGCCGTTCTCGGCGGCGAGCTTGCGCACCAGCGGGGTGACGTAGGCCCCCTCGTCGGTCGGCTTGGCGGCGGCCGGGGCAGCCGGAGCCGGGGTGACCGGAGCCGGAGCCGGAGCCGGGGCAGCAGGCGCCGGAGCGGCGGCGGCCGGGGCGGCCGGAGCCGGGGGCGCCGGGGCCGGAGTCGGCGCCGGGGCGGGCTCGGCCGGAGCCGCGGGGGCGGCCGGCGCGGGAGCCGGGGCGG
>NZ_JACTVI010000170.1 GCF_014495685.1 Streptomyces sp. TRM68367
CGCATCACTGGCCATGCACCCACCGGGACCGAGAGGTCACAACCCTACTCGTGAGGGCTGCAGAAGGGATGGTCCTCTAATGAGCACCTCCACCCTCCCCGACGGCCACGTGGTCACCAGGCTGACGATCGGCTGTGACAGGTTCGGCTGCCTGCGGGAGAGCACCGGCCTGTACACCGTGCCCCGCTCGATGCTGCGCCCAGACTGCTACGCCATCCACCGCGCCGTCATCACCCAGCACCGCGGCTGGCAACACAACGACCTCGGGGACGACCTGTGCCCGGACCACCGCGAAGACACCCCCGCCAACGCCCCCACCGAGGTGACCCTGTGACCCCCGCCCGCGTTCTCGGCACCGCCCTGCCGCTGCTGTGCCTCGCCGCCGCCGTCGTCCTTGCCGCCTACGGCGAAGCCGTCCGGCGCGCCCGCCGACGCCACGCCTCGATCCTGGCCTTCCTGCGGGACAGCCCCGACAGCACGGCCCGCGACATCAGCCGCATGCTCCTGATCCCCTACACCCTCGTGTGCGCGGAACTGGATTACCTCGAGGAAGCCGGCCGCGTCGCCCGGCACCGGCCGCTCGTCGGCCGACACACCTACTCCATACGCGAGCCCGACGAGCCCACCGCCGTACGCCCGTACCTGGTGCACGACTACCGGCCGGACCGGCTGACGTGGGGCCGCAACATCATGGTCCACCACGCCCTCGACAACGGCGAGCAGCTCCGCGTGTCCGGGTGGGGCCACGGAATCCACCCCGGGGACAAGATCCTGCTGGAGCACGAAGGCGAAGACGCCTGGCACGCCGTGACCGCCATCCAGCACCACCAGGACCCCGCAGACATGTGGGCCGCCGACCTCGCCCGCACCGCCGAGGGCGCCCACCAGCAGTGAGCACCCACCCCCGCGGCCGGGCACTCGCCGCCGCCGTCGTCTTCACCGGCGGGGCCGTCGCCCTCGCCGCAGCCACCATCGGCACCTTCGGCGACCGCGGCAGCACGTACGCGCTGCCCGCCGCCGCCCTGCTCTACGGCGCCCCGTTCCTTGCACGGCGTGCCGTACAGGAGCGGCGCGCCCACCGGCACCGCCCCACCGAAACGTAACGGAGGCCCCCCTCATGGACCGCCCCACCGTCCGGCAGGCCCTCGCCCGCCTCGCCGACTGGTTCCGCACGCTGCGCGAGCAGCTCGCTCACCTCGCTCACCGCCTCGCCGAGGCCCTGGCACCCCTCGCCCGCCTCGCCCAGCAGGCCCGCACCCACCGCGGCCGGCGTCACCGGGACCGGCCTGCGTGGGCCAGCCCGTACGGGCCCGCCCCGAGGAGGAGCCGATGAGCAGCCAGACGCCGCGCCGCCGGCACGCCCGCCGCTACGTCAGCCAGACCACGGAGGACATCGTCCGGCACTGCTACCCGGGCATGGTCCCCTCCCGCATCATCGAGCGCGCCGTACGCGAGATGGCCATACGCGAGGGACGCCTCACCCCCGACGGACAGCCCCGCCCCCACACCCCCAGGAGAACCCCGTGAGCACCCCCCACCCCCGAGACGTGGAGATCCTGTTCGAGCCGCTGCGGCAAGCGTTCCTGCGGGTGCCGCCCGCGGCCCGTACCCCGGAACACCTCGCCGGCACCGCCGTCCGAACCCTCGCCGACATGCTGACGGACACGTCCGTGGACACCCCTCCGGACGTCCGGACGGACATCCGGACGGTGTCCGGAGAGGTCATCCGCAGCGTGGACCACGACGAGGACGGACGCCCCGTGACCAGCACGGACACCGCCCGGACACGTCTGCGGACGGCTCCTGCGGACGCGTCCGGAGGCGTCCGGATCGAGTACCGGGCCCGCGTACCCCGCCACCTCGCCGGCGCCGCGTTCGCCGAGGCCCTCGGCGTCATCGCCGCGGAGACCGGCCACGGCCTGCCGGACGGCCAGGGGGAGGACCAGTGATGGACCGCGAGGAGATCACCCACGTCAGCAGCGCGGCCGTGACCGTGCTGCGCGTGACCCCGCTGGAGGAGGACGGCACTCCAGACCACGGGTGGGCCATGACCTACCACTACCGGGAGCCGGTGCTGCTGGGCTCCGGCGCCCTGGAGCGCATCCCGTCCTTCCTCAATGCACCCGGCGAGAACCTGAGGGAGTGGCTGCCACCGCGCAGGCTGGCCGCGATCGTGGCCCCGCTGGACCACGAGCAGTCCCGCGACGTCTACGCGCTCGCTCAGGGCCTGTGGCAGCGCCGCCGCACCGGCTCCGCCGTGGAGGCCTGGCAGCCACAGGAGCCGGGCACGTGGTGGTACACGCTCATCCCCTGGTGGCGCTACAACCCGGACACCGACCGGTGGCCGCTCAAGGAGTTGGAGGGCGACCACCGCGCCTACGCGTTTGGCGACGTGCGCCCGGTGAACACCTACGCCTGGCCCGCCCTGCCACCGTTCCCCGAGGCGAAGGCCCTGGGCCCGGGCACACAGGTCGTCATCGCCTTCACCGAGACCCCGCCCCCACCGCCGGGCCTCCCGCCGTCACCGGAGCCGCCGCATGACTACCCCGCCGCCGTACCCCGACGCCGACCTGCGCCACGAGGCCGCCCGCCTGTCTAGGGCTCTGCAGCCGCCCGCCGTGCCGGATGCCGTCCTGGCCCACCTCATGGCCGGTGGGTACATCGAGTCCACGTGGCAGGACCTGGAGTTCACCACCGAGCTGGGCAACGCATGGGGCGAACTGCCCCCTGAGGAGCGCGAGGCCGCCCGCCGCGCGGTCGCCGAGCACCTCGCCGCCGCATCACCGGGGTACAGTGACCCTCGGACAGCAGGAAACCCCCCGAGGCCGGTCCCCGGGGGGTTTCGCGTTCCGTCAGGCAGCTGCCCTACGCGGCCGGTGGCGGCTGTCGTAGCACTCCCGGCACACGCTGAACATCTTCACGCACTTGCGGCGCTTGACGATTTGCACGCACTTCACGCGCTCGTGGCTCGGGGCCTTGCACTCCGTGTCCGTGCACTCCTCCGTCCGCGGCTCAAAGTGGCCGATCCCCCGGTGGTAGTGCGAGCGCCACGTCTCGAAGTCCTCCGGGATGTACCACCCATCGGTGGACGCGATGCCGTCGTCCACGTACCGGCCGTACATCTTGCGCTCGGCCTCCTCGTCGCACACGTGCGCGGGCTGCTCTGCGGCGGGCTCCTCCACCGTCTCATTGGCCAGGCCGTTGTCGGCCAGGATCTCCTCCACCGTGCGCTCCTCCCAGCTCAGGTTGCCCCAGTTGGCACCGTTCTCGAAGCGGCGCAGCAGGTCCGCGGCCTTGCGCATCTCCAGCGGCATCGAAATGGCTTCACCGTTCTCCATGACCTCGTACCGCTCGCCGTTCGCCTTGAGGGTGTAGGTGCTGGTCATGGTGCTCTCCTGGGGTGTTGTTGTCGTCCTTGCGGTCACTACTATATGCACTATGATGTTGCAACGTCAAGAGGCAATAAGAGGGTGAGGAAACCCCTGACCATCAAGGGTCGGGGGCTCACTCCTGCACACCCGTTACGCGGGCGCCGCGGTCAGGTGGGTCCCGCTGTCCAGCACCGTCCAGCCCGCCCGCTCCAGCACCTGGCGCACCTCCGCCAGCACCTGCGCCTCATCCGGCGCCCGGTGCGCCTCCACGTGCAGCACCCCGTGCAGCGCCGTCGCGACCGCCGACCCGTACCGAACGCCGAGCACCTTGCCGCGGTCCACGCCCAGCACCCTGCCGGCCGCGTCCAGAAGTGCCAGCTCCCGCGCCCGCCGCTCCACCTGCGGTAGGACCTCCCACTTCAGCCGCCTCGCCGCGAGCGCGTACCACACGGCACCCTCCGGCGTATCCCGCGGCACCACCCGCAGGCTGTCCGTATACACCGCCTCCGGGCCGCACCGGTTGGTCAGCACCATACGGTCCCGCCCCGTCCTGTCCGCTTCGATCGACCAGGGCTCCCGGTCCACCAGCACCGTGATGGTCCGCGGGTGCGTGCTGCACACCTCGGCCTCCACCAGGTCGCCGGCGCCGACCTTGACCGCAGTCTCCTTGGCCGCCGGGGCGGCTTCCTGCACGTCCTGCGTGGGGGCCGGCTCATCGTCCACCAGCTCGGTCGCCTCGATGATCTTCAGGCACTTCTTGCACGTGATCTCAGCGCCCTCCAGTGAGGCAGGGCGGGCCACCTTGCGGAAGTTGGTGCCACACACGGCCGACTTTTCGTCACCGAGGTGCGTCTCGCCAACACCGCGCAGCGCCACCGTGACGGGGCGGTCGTAGACGTTGGTCAGGGAACCGGCGGTGATGAACTCGGTACCCTCCCACGTCATCGTCTCGGTGATAACCCCCTGGCGGTTCTTCGTGCGCTGCATCGTGGGCTCCTCGGTTGTTGCCGTCTTCGCGCCACCACTATAGGCACTGTCATGTTGCAATGTAAAGTTGCATCATGAGGCGGTGGGGCGGGTGGCAAAGAGCCCCCGGCCGTTCCCTTCTCGGCCAGGGGCTTCGCCGAATCCGGGCCGCAGTCCGAATTGCGGGTCGCGGCCTCGATCTATCGGCTCACGTGCACCGCGTAGAAGATGTTCCCGATGTCGCCCGATAAACGATCAATGAACGCGCGGTCGGCCGGCTAGTCGCCTGTGTCGTCCCGTCGGTGCGGTCAGGTCTCCGGCTCGTCCGCGGCTACCTCGTGTTCCTTGTCCGGCGTCTTGTGTTTGGCTGCGGACTTCTTGGCTGGCCGCTTCGTGATGCCCTGGATGATCTCCCGCACCCGCCCGAAGCTGACGCCGGTCTCGGCGGAAATTGCCCGCAGGGATAGGCCGTCATCCTGCAACTCCTTCATTGCGTCCTGACGCATCTCCCGGACGCGACTGTGGGTGTCCGGCCACTCGTCCAGTAGTTGCGTCAGCCGCTTCGCTCGCGCAGCGGCAGGCACCTCGGGTGAGCCAAGCGACTCAATCGCCTCCAGCACGCGCTGTACCTCCTCGTCCAGCTGAGGGCCTTCCTCGCCCACGATCACCCCTTCGGAACCGCGACGGCCCCGGGCAACGCCTGTGCGGGGTACCCTCCACGCAGAGTTTTGTGTAGGGTACCCCGCACGGGAGGTTGTCGGAACCGCCTCCTGATGTGAAGCGGCCCCGGTCGGAGTTGTGGAAGGCCCGACCGGGGCCGGTCGCCCACCTGAGCTACCAGGAGAGCGGACATGCGACAGCGTATCTACGCGCCGCGAGAGGCGGTGCGGAAGTGACGCGCCGGATCAGCACGAAGCAGCCGAACCAGGTCGCCGGCCAGCCCGCGACCATGGCGGCGTGCCGACGGGACCGGGGCACCTCACAGGACCGGGACGCCCGGGCTGAGGAGGCCATTGGTCAGCGGGAGTCGGCACAGTTCCACGCCAAGGCGAGTGCCGAGGCTGCCGGGGGGTGCCGCTGATGAGCTTCCTCGACGGCATCCGTTCCGTGTTCAGGGGCGGCCCCAGCAGCGCCCCGCCGCCTCGCGGTATCTCGCCCTACGCCTCCACGACGGAGCGCGACAAGCACGCCAAGAAGCAGGCGCGGTACGCCAGGCAGGCCGCCGCCCGCCGCGCGGGCCACCGCGCCCGCGTGAACCGCGGCGGAGTCGACTCCGGGCGCTGAGCCACCTGAAAAGCGGCCGTACGGGCGCATCCCCTCATCCCCCTGCGCCCCTCGGCCGCTCCCGGGGCCCGCCAACTCTCCCCCCAAGGGTGGGCCCCGGGCCAGTCCCGCAACCCACGAAAGGCCCCCACTGTGACCACCGAGCAGCCCCGCATCCCTGGAGTCAGGTACCGGCGCGAGCGGCGCGTCCGGCAGGTTCCCAAGGAGGTCATGGGCGACGTCGTCATGGTCGACGAGGAGTACGACGTCCAGGTTCCTATCCCGCCGGTCGACCTGGACCGTGTCCTGCTGCGCTTCGTGATCACGGTGGCCGTCGGCATGACCGCCGTCGCTGTCGTGTGGTCCACCGCGAGCATCGGCGCCCTGCTAGCCCTGGTCGTCACCCCCGTCATCGCGTACGCCGCAAGCGTCACGTTCGAACTCGCGTGGGTGACCTTGCTGTCCATTCAGTGGCTCCTGCGCAGCGACCCGGAGCGCGCCCGGCCCGTCGCCATCGCCGGATGGTTCGCCGTCGGCATCGTCGTGGCCGCAGTCGTCGCCCACGGCTTCCACGAGGACCAGCGCACCGCCGGGCTGGTCGGCGGCGCCGTGTCCGTCCTGGCAAAGGGGCTCTGGACCGTTGTTCTACGCCTGTTCTCCGTGAAGTTCAGCGACGCTGTGGCCGTATGGCTGCGCGACCGCCAGCAGCGGAACGCCGCGGCGGCGGCCCTGCTCGGCCAGCAGCAGCGCCTCGGGGGACAGCAGGCGTACATGACCGCCGTCTACGGCCCAGACGCTGCGGCCGGCGCCCTCGCCACCGTGGCCAGCGGCCCCGCCCCGCACGGACTGCCGTCCGGACAGGCCCCGGAGGCGTCCGCCCCGAATCCGGACACCGCCCCGGACCCGTCCGGACAGAACGGCGGACACGACCCGGACCCGTCCGGACGGCAGGACGAGCCCGCCACGCCGCCCGGACCCGGCGGTGCACCTGTCCCACCGCCGTCCGGACAGCTCGTGTCCATCGCATCCACCGTCCGGACCGTCCTCGGCGAGTACCCGGGCATCAGCGACGACCAGCTGATCGAGCGCGTCAAGGCGCTCCACGGTGACCGGCCCCGGCTCAGCGAGACCGTCCTGCGCTACGCCCGCAAGACCAGGAACGAGAAAGCCTCATGACCACAGACCAGGACTCCGACGAGGCGGCCGTGCTGACCACGCTCCGCCGCCTCGGCGTGGGCCCGCGCGGGGGCGGCCCGGACGACGCACCGCCCCCGCCCGCGGCCCTCCCGCCCGTGCCCCCGCCGCCGTCGGAGCCGCCCACCGTGCACCTGGACCCGGCAGCGACGGCCCCGACCACTCCCGGCAACCGCATGCCGGACTGGCGCACCGGCCAGACCCTCGACCTGACCGCCCCCGCCCACCAGGACCCGGAGGACGTCGGAGACGGTGACCTCGGGGAACCGGTGGACTGGCACGGCCCCCGCCATGGCCCGCAGCCACTCGGCCCCGTCGACAAGCACGACGACTCCGACGAGGACGAAGAAGAAGAGGGCAGGAGCAGGCGCCCCGACTGGTGGCGGCTGTCTCCCCGGCGAGCGCCCGAGGTGGCCGCTCCCGCGCAGCCCTCGGGCGGCGAGTGGGGCGGCGTCGATGAGCCCGCGCAGCAGCCGGTGGTGGTGGCACCCGCCCCGGCACCGGCGGCGCCTCCCGCCACGGGGGCTCGCCGGTTGCTTCCCCGCCGGATCCGGGACAGCAAGGCGTGGATGTTCCTGCTGTTCAACGGCAGCGCCGCCGCCGCGGGCTCGGCCATCGGACTCAAGATGTACCTGAGCCAGTTCCCGCAGCAGGCCCTGATCGCGGCCGGCGGTCTCCTCGCCCTGGTGGGCGCCCTCGGGGCCGGGCTCGCGGCCTGGAAGGTGGTCACGGTCAAGGGCGTCGCCGAGATCATCCCGTACGGCCTGCTCGGGCAGGCCGGCCTCGTCTTCCTCGCCGCCGAGATCGGCCGCCGCACCGGAAAGCTCCTGCTCCCCACCGTGGCCGCCCAGATCCACGCCCACACCGGCCTGGACGCCCTACAGGTCGCCCTGCTCATCGTGGGCGCCGCCCTGTGCGGCTCGACCGGCTTCCTCGTGTGGAAGACCCGCGCCAAGTCCCTGCCCGTTCGCTGGTTCTCCCGCATCCCCCTCGCGACGGCCGTCCTCGCCTGCGCCCTCTACGCGTCCTGAACTCGAAGGATCTTCCGTGCTCCACTCGCTCATATCCGCTGCGCCCGCCGCCGGGGCCAACGGCATGCAGGTCCTCGGGGCGGTGGGCCTGTCGTCCCTGGCCCTCACCATGGGCGCCATCCTGATCATGGCCATACGGGGCAGGTCCAAGCCGGTCAAGAAGTTCCTCGGCGACGCGCGCCGACTCGGCGGCGCCGCCGTTGTCTTCGGTGTCCTGTGCATCATGGCCGGAGGAACGTGGAGGGCTATCGCCTACGGCGCGCAGGACATGGCCGCCCGCACCCTCGCCGACCCCAACGTGGCCGGAGGTATCACCCCGGCCGGTACCGCCCTGTTCCTGACGACGGTGACCTTCCTGCCGGAGTGGCAAAAGCTGTTCTGGCCCCTGTTCTTCGGCATCGGCGCCGGTGTCTCGTGGGGCATTGCGGGCGGCTACTTCGGCATCCTGTACGACCTGATCGGCTCCATGCTGGGGCGGCTCGCATGAGGGGGCTGCTGCGGGAGCTGGGCATCCCCTTCAAGGGCAGCAAGGAGACGCTGCGGCTCTTGCTCACTGGGTCGCGGCTGATCGTGCAGTACCTCGCGGACGCCCTGTTCAGGGGGCTGCGGGGGTGGGTCGACCTGTTCCTCGACACCGACGAGAGCGGCAAGCGCAGGACCAGCGCGGGCGACTCGTGCGCTATCGCCCTGCTGGCCCTCTTCCTTCTGCTCGCAGCCGCCGGGCTCCTCGCCGTGCTGGCCTGGTTCTTCCTGCTCCCGTACGCGGCGCCCTACGCGCCCTTGATCGTGCTCGCCGTAGCGGTGGGCTGGACGATCGCGGCGTTCACCGCCGTGTTCGCGACCGCTCCCCGGTCGAAGGACCCCACCCTAAACGATCATGAACAATCGGCGGGGGAGAAGGACCAGGGCGGGGATGCCGTGCAGACCCTGGTCACGTTCATCGTGGAGGCCGTTGTCATGGCCGAAGGTGAGCCTCACGAATTCACGGCACCAGGAGCTTCAGTGACAGCCAGTCACTTCATGGAGGAAGGGTGCTTCCGACCTGCGATGATTCAG
>NZ_JACTVI010000171.1 GCF_014495685.1 Streptomyces sp. TRM68367
TCTACCGGGCACTGACCAGCACACCGACCGAACGAATCACTCATACCGACCTGGCTCCAGCGGCTTGACAGCCATAGGAGCATCCCGGCACACCCGGTCCGCGATCCGCGGGAAGGACAACGATGACAGACAACGCAGTGATCGTCGGTGCGGGCGTGATCGGACTCGCCACCGCCCACCGGCTCGCCCAGGACGGCCTGGCCGTCACCGTGGTGGACGCGGCAGGAGGCGGGGCGGCCGGAGCCTCCGTGCACAACGCCGGATGGATCGTTCCGATCATGTCGACTCCGGTGCCCGCGCCCGGGATGCTCGGACAGGCCTTTCGATGGATGGCCCACAGGGACAGCCCCCTGTACGTCCGCCCCTCCCCGCGTCCCGAGCACGTGCGCTTCATGATCAACATGCTGCGCCACTGCAATCCCCGGGCCTTCGCGTCGGGCGTCGAGGCGCTCACCTCCCTCAACGAGCGCACGCTTCAGCTGTTCGATGAGTACGAGAAGGACGGCATCCGCTTCGAGCAGCACCGCGTGGGCCAGCTCCTGGTCTTCACCACCCGGCACACCATGGAGGAGTACCGGGCGGCGACGGCACCCATGGAACGGATCGGCCACACCGCCGCCCCTCTGACCGGCGACGAACTCCGCGACCTCGAGCCGGCACTCAGCAGGCAGGTACTGACCGGCCTGCACTGCCCGCAGGAACGGCACGTCGACCCCGCGAGTCTGGTCAGGGGCCTGGAAGACCGCTGCCGAGAACTGGGAGTGCGGTTCCTGCACGGCAGCCCGGTCACCGGCATCCGGTCGAGGGGCCGCAGCGTGACCTCGGTGCTCGCCGGGGGCGAGGAAGTCACCGGCGACCTGTTCGTCCTCGCGGCCGGAGTGCACACAGGCTCGCTCTCGCGGCTGGCCGGACGCCCCCTGCCCATCCGGCCCGGCAAGGGTTACGGCTTCGACGACACCAGTGGCTCGGTGACGCTGCGGCACTCGGTCTACCTCGGCGAGGCGAAGGTGGCCGTCACACCGCTGTCGGACCGGCTCCGGTTCGCCGGAACGATGGAGTTCGGCAGCTCCGACGCGACCATCGATCCGCATCGGCTGCGGGGCATCGCCCGCTCCGCCCACACGTACCTGCCGGACTTCCCCCCGGAGTCACAGCCATGGGGCTGGACGGGGCTGCGTCCGATGACACCCGACGGACTGCCGGTCATCGGGCCGCTGCCGGGCAAGGACAACATGCTGGTCGCGAGCGGGCACAGCATGCTCGGGGTCACCCTCGCGCCAGTGACGGCGGACATCATCTCCGCGGAAATCTCCGGAGGCCGGCAGCGAGCCGACACGGCCCGCACGGCTCTCCCCTTCTCTCCCCAGCGCTTCATCCCACGTCGTGGTCGGACCACGGCAGACGGTTGACGCAAGCCCGGTCCCATCCCGGAGTCATCCCCAACGCCACAACCTCGCCCGGGACCCAGATGCAGCAGAGGGGGCGGTGGTGCTGCGCTGGCTGGCCGAGCGGGAGAACGCCTGGTTCATCGCCTCCCCAGCTCGCGCTCACGCCGTCACCGGCCCGTCTCCGGGTACGGCGACGTGGACGGCCGACCGGGTGCTCGGCAAGGAGCTGCCCGACCCGGCATCGGCCGCCCCCGGGCACGTCGCCAGCTTCTTCACCGGGCTGTCGGCCTCAGCGCACGCCGCTGGTCACCCGTCATCCACCCGTGCGGCACATCGATGATGGCCAGGAATGGCCCGAATCGAATGTCGTCATGGGCGCGGTGCTGCTGGTGGTACCCGTGATCGTGCTGGCCTCGGCGGCCGGACGCCTGGGCGCCGCACGGCGCGAACAGAAACTCGCCGCCCTGCGCCTGGCCGGGGCCATCCCGCGCCGGATCCTCGCCATGACCGCCGCCGAGGCCGCCGCCGTCGGCCGCGGCCGGCGCCCTGGCGGGCGCGGCACTGTACAGCGCGCTGCTGCGGGCCTCGCCGAGATCCCGTACGGCCTCGGCGGCTGGTACACCGACCAGCTGTGGGTCGGCCTGCGCTGGCTCGCGGCGATCGTGCTGGCGGTCACCGCCCTCATCACCGTCAGCGCGGTGTCGATGCCGCGCCGGGTCGCGACCTCCCCCGGGCGTCGCCCAGCAGACCGACCTGCGCCGCACCCGCTGGATCCGCCTCGCCCTGGTCGTCGCGGCCCTGGGCTACATCCTGCTGACAACGATCAGCGGTGGCCTGAGCGGCCGCCGGCTGGTGGAGCTCCTGCTGCTGTTCTACGCGGCGTACTGGATGGTCGGCCCTTGGGTGGTGGACCGGCCGGGCCGCGTGGCGGGCCGGTTCATGACGGCCGCCCCAGCAGACCCCGGACTGACTGACGCCGGTGCGGCCGGGCCGGGCGACCCGCACACCGCGGCGCCGGGCCCGGCATCATCCCAACGGCGAGGGTGTCGACCAGGGCCCCGCTCGGCGGGCGCCAGGTCGCCGGGCTCCGCCTGGTAGATGTGAGCCCACTGCGCAAGGGCACTGGTGGACGAGGAAGGCGCGGCACGCGAGGTTCTGCTCGCCCTGCGGCGGGCGCGCACACCTGGTCCTGATACCCGGGCACCCCGGGGCTCGGGCCTGCTGGCTTACAATGTCTTGCATCGAAGCGTTTTCCCGGCAGATGACGGCAACAACTCACGGGGGCGTGCTCGGCCGGCGCGGTCGTCTGTAAGCAGCGCAGACCTTCTCGAATCGCCTGTACTGGACACGGTTCTCGTTCGGCGAGGGGAAGGAGCAGGATGAAGGGCTCCACCCGGCGCGTCGGCGCGCGGGCGTCCTTGTTGGACGGCGTCGCGACGGCCGTGCTCGACGCTCGGGGCACCGTGCTGTGCTGGTCCCGGGAGGCCGCGGAACTGCTGGACCGGACGGCCGGGGAGGTCTGCGGTCACCCGGTCCTGCGCCTGCTCGTCGACGCCTCGGAGCAGGAGTGGCGGGACCAGCCTGTTGGGGCCGGAGTGACGGCGGCGGGCCGGGCGCTGCTGCGACACCGCCGCGGTGACGTGGTCGAGGTCGTCTTCCGGGTGCTGCCGCTGGAGGCCCGCGCCGAGTTCCTCGTGCTGGCCGCACCCGTCAGGCTCGTGAGCGACGGGGAGCAGGGCGCGGCCCTCCTGTCTGCCCTGCTCGCCCAGGACCGGATCGGGATCAGCATCCACGACATCGACCTGACCGTCGTGCGGACCAATATCACCCCCGAGCTGTTCGGCGGTCCCGCCCTGCCCCCCGGCGGCCGACTGGCGGACGTGATGTCCCCGCAGGACGCCGAGGCCGCCGAGGCGGCGCTGCGCCGGGTGCTCGCCACGGGCGTACCGCTGGTCGGGCACGAGCAGCGGATGCGCTCGCCGCAGGTTCCCGGGCGGCAGTGGTCCTTCTCGCTGTCCGCCGTCCGGCTGGAGGACGCCCACGGGGATCCGATGGGCGTGGCCGCGCTGGTCACCGACGCCACCGCGCAGCAGCGGGCCCGCGACCACCTGCAGCTGCGCCACGAGGCCTCGGCCCGGATCGGCGCATCCCTCGACGTGACGCGCACCGCCCAGGACCTGGCCGACGTCCTCGTCCCGGCCCTCGGCGACCTGGCCACGGTGGACCTGGCCGAGGCCGTACTCGAAGGCGACGAGCCCATGAAGATCCCAGGCGCGGGACAGCTGCACCTGCGCCGGGCCGCGGTGGCCTCGGCCGCCGGCCCCTGGCCCGCCGCCCTCCTCCAGGTGGGCGCGGCAATCCCCCGGATGCCGGACATGCCCGTCATACAGCACCTGCAGCGCGACAGGGCTGTCATCATCGACCCGACGGCGGCCGCCGACAGGCACCCGGAACTGCTCCGCCAGTTCTTCCCCGAACATGCGCACTCGGTCCTTGCCGCCTCGCTGTTCGCGCGCGGCCTGCGGCTCGGCGGCGTGGTGCTCTGGCGCACCGACCGGCCTGAGGCCTTCGACGAGCAGGACGCGGACCTGCTGGTCGAAATCGCCTCGCGGGCCGCGCTGAGCGTGGACAATGCCCGCCGCTACACCCGCGAACACCGCGCGGCCGTCGCCCTGCAGCAGCGCCTGCTCCCACGCGCCACCACCGACACCCCAGCCGCCCAGACCGTGGGCGCCTACCGGCCCGCCGGCGGCGGCGCCGAGATCAGCGGCGACTGGTTCGACGTGATCCCGCTGCCCTCGCTGCGGACCGCCCTGGTCGTCGGCGACGTCATCGGCCACGGCCTGCACGCCACCGCCACCATGGGGCGGCTGCGCACCGCCGTGCAGACCCTGGCCGACCTGGAACTGGGCCCCGAGGAGCTTCTCGCCCACCTGGACGACCTCGTCGCCCGGCTCGCCGCCGAGACCGACCCCGGACACCGCGACACGGTCGGTGCCACCTGCCTGTACGCCGTCTACGACCCCATCACCCGCCACTGCACCCTGGCCAGCGCCGGGCACCCGCCCCCCGTCCTGGTCCGGCCCGACGGCACCACCCAGCTCATCGACATCTCCCCCGGCCCGCCGCTGGGCGTGGGCGGCCTGCCCTTCGAGACCACCACCCTCACCCTGGACCCCGACAGCGTCCTGGCCCTTTACCCCGACGGCCTCCTTCACCGCCACGACCACGACCCCGACGTCGGCCTCCGGCACCTGGCCGACCGCCTTGCCGCACACTGCCGCCCCGGCCGGGCCCTGGACAAGATCGGCAGCGCCCTGCTCATCGACGCCGCCGACCCTGCGCCCCGCGACGACATCGCTCTGCTCCTTGCCCGCACCCGCGCCCTGCCGCCGGACGCCACTCCGGCGTGGGAGTTCCCCGCCGACCCCGCCGTCGTCGCCGACGCCCGCGAGGCGGCCACCCGCCAGCTGGCCGACTGGGGACTGGCCGAGGCCGCCTTCACCACCGAACTGGTCGTCAGCGAACTGGTCACCAACGCCATCCGCTACGCCGGCGGCCCCATCGGGCTGCGCCTCATCCGCGACACCACCGTGCTCGTCTGCGAGGTCACCGACTCCAGCAACACCCAGCCCCGTCTGCGTCGCGCACGCACCACCGACGAGGGAGGCCGCGGCCTGTTCCTCGTCGCGCAGCTCACCGCGCGCTGGGGCAGCCGTTACGGCCCCTCCGGCAAGACCATCTGGGCCGAGCAGTCCATCCTCCCCGCCTGACCGTCCGGGACAGCGTGAACAACCATCCTGTGCCGTCGCTCCGACTATGCGCGGGACGCAGGCCATCAGGTCCGCATATGGCGATCATGGATTCGTCCGGCTCCACGCGGCCCGCGACGAGCTCGCCGCGGTTCGCACCGAGGGTGTCGCCTTCAACCGAGGTGGGACCTGCCCGACGTGAGCGGTGACCCGGCCCCTCCCGGCCCACCCCGCCCGCCGTCACCCGCGACCGATGCGGTGACATCACGACACCGCTTCACGCACTCTCACGCGTTGCATCCCCATCGCCGAACTACGCCTGGGCATGTCTCGTCGCCTCTTCGCAGCCTGCGCGCGACTGCACCACAAGGACCGGCTGATCGCCGAGCACACTCCGGGCCTGCGCGCCGAAGACCAGCGCTTCGACGAGGAACCGACTGACGAAGAAGCAGACGAGAAACTCCGCCGCACCCGACGCCGCATCTTCCGCGAGTGAAACCCCTGGTAGACGGGTTCACGACCACTGCAGCCCGGCACGCGGAGGCCGGCGTCCGCGAGCACGGACCGGCCGGCCCCACGCCCGCAGCGACCGCCGCGGGCGGCACAGCACGTTCCCCCCTGCCCGGTTCGATACCGGACGTGGACCCATCCCCGTCCCTGGTCATGGCCGTATGACGAATTACGAAGCTTCGACAGACCTCTCGCATCTTCCGGCCCGCGTCTACTGTTGCCTGGTCTCCACCCGAAAGGCCAACGCTCCATGGATCTCGTTCCCGCGCCCCGCGAAATCCGTCCCGGCTCGGCGGATGGCGGCCCCTTCGTCCTCGGCTTCGGCACCGGAGTGGCGGCTGACGCGGCAAGCGGCACGTCCGCCCGCTGGCTGCGCTCCGTGCTCGGCACCGCAATGGGACTGCCGCTGGAGCCCGCGACGCCCGGAGCAGAGGGGGCCGTCACCCTGCAAGTCGCCGAGCGGCTCGTAGCGCTCGGCCCCGAGGCGTACGAGCTGGTCACGGACGCCTCCGGCGTGCTGATCGAGGGCGGTGGCCCGGCCGGGGTCTTCTGGGGCGCCCAGACTTTGCGGCAATTGCTCGGCCCGGATGCCTTCCGGCGCGCCCCGCTGCGTGAAGGGCCCTGGACAGTGCCACCGGTGCGTATCGCGGACGCCCCGCGCTTCGCGTGGCGCGGCATGATGCTGGACGTCGCCCGGCACTTCATGCCGAAGGACGGGGTTCTGCGATACGTCGACCTGCTCACTGCCCACAAACTGAATGTGCTCCACCTGCACCTGACCGACGACCAGGGCTGGCGGATCGAGATCGGCCGATACCCCCGTCTCACCGAGGTGGGGTCGTGGCGAGCCCGTAGCCGGATCGGGCTCGAGGACAGCCCGCTCTGGGACGAGCGCCCGCACGGCGGCTACTACACCCAGGACGACCTGCGCGAAATCGTTGCCTACGCCGGCGAGCGGCACATCACCGTGGTACCCGAGATCGACATTCCGGGCCACTCGCAGGCAGCCATCGCCGCCTACCCGGAACTGGGCAACACCGATGTCGTCGAAACCGCCGCGCTGGCGCCGTGGGACGACTGGGGCATCAGCCTCAACGTGCTGAACGTCTCCGAGGCCACGCTGGCGTTCTACGAGAACGTCCTCACCGAGGTCCTGGAAATTTTCCCGTCCGAGTTCGTCCACATCGGCGGTGACGAGTGCGCCAAGGAGCAGTGGCGGGCCAGCCCTACCGTCCAACGGCGCATCCGTGAACTGGGCCTGGCGGACGAGGCTGAGATGCAGAGCTGGTTCATCCACCACTTCGACCGCTGGCTGGCCGACCGGGGCCGAAGGCTCGTCGGTTGGGACGAGATCCTGGAGGGCGGCGTGGCACCGGGCGCGGTGGTGTCGGCCTGGCAGGGTTACGCTGGCGGCATCGCAGCCGCCCGCGCCGGCCACGACGTGGTGATGTGCCCGCAGGAGCACGTCTACCTCGACTGGCGGCAGGCCGACGGCCCCCACGAGCCCATTCCCATCGCCCATGTGCGTACCCTGGAGGACGTCTACCGCTTTGAACCGGTGCCCCACTCCCTGAGCAGGGCAGAAGCCGCGCATGTCATCGGTGTCCAGGCCAACGTCTGGACCGAGACGATGGACTCGGCCCGGGCCGTGGACTACATGGTCTTTCCTCGCTTGTCGGCCTTCGCCGAGGTCGCCTGGCGTCCTCTTCCAGCATCCTTCGAGCGCGACTTCGTCGACTTCGAGCAGCGGATGGCCGCCGCGCACTACGCCCGGCTCGACGCACTCGGCGTCGAATACCGCCCGCCGTCCGGCCCCCGGCCCTGGCACCGGCGACCCGGCGTCCGGGGCCGACCGAATGAGGGGCCCCCGCCCGTGCGATGAACCAGGTGCCGTTCGCATCCGATCATCCGCAACGTGTTCGGGACCCACCGTGGGACGGGCAGGACCCTGCCGGAGAAGTGGACGAGCGCGATGGCGTCCCGGCTGCCGCTCGCTCCCTGCACAGCTTCATGGGCTCGGCGCTCAGACCCCGCCACCCGCTTCTACGAGATCGACGGCGGCACCGCCCGCCTGGCCGACGCCCTGCTGGCCCGGGTGCGCGATCGGGTCCGCGATCATTGCGCCGACGAGGACGAATGCGGTGCGGCGTCTGCGCGGACGTCACGGTGAGGTCGGATCGTGGAAAGGCCCGTCCAATGTGGTCGCGAAGGGTTGTCGGCGCCAGTCGGCGCACCGCCCGCCCTGTTGCCCGAGCAGTGCCCCGACAGGTCCCGGGTCAGACGCGGCGGCGGGTGAAGCGCTGGTTGGGGTTGCCGGTGTAGGTCCACTGGGAGATGCGGGCGCCGTCGGCGGTCGAGTACTCCCAGACATCCATGGCCAGGCCGGACTCCCGGTTGACGAGGCTGATCACGTCACCGCCGTGGTCGACCACGCGCCACTGCTGGCCGGTGGCGCCGGTGTCGGCCTGCTGGACGACGTCCGCGCCGGTCACGGTGCCCGTGGGCTGGAGGAACAGGCCACTGTGCCGGGCCTTGACGCGGACGTGGCCGTCGCCTGCGTCCACAAATTCGAACTGCTGGTTGGAGCGACTGTTGGTGGTCCACTGGACGAGCCGGGCGCCGGCGCCGGTGGAGGCCTCGTAGATGTCGGCGGCCTTGCCGCTGTGCTGGGCCACCAGGGTGTAGGCGGCCGGGCCGCCGGGTGAGTCACCCAGCCGGGCTTCCCACCTGGTGTTGGGTCCGGCCGCGTCGGCCGGCAGGCGGTCCCGTGCGGCGGTGTCGCCGTACATCGTCCAGCGGGCCCAGTCGACAACGGTGTTCGGGAAGCGCCTGTCGCTCCAGAAGCTGGTGTGGCTGCCGCCGACGAAGGTGAGGAACGCCTTGGGCCAGGTCATCTCCGTGTACGCCTGCCGGGCCGAGGAGTACGACGTGGTCGAGTCCCGGTCGCCGTGGACGAACAGGACCTTGGCGGAGACCGAACTGGACGGGTTGCCCATGTCGGTGCAGGACTCCGGGTTGGCGGAGATGATCCGGCGGTCGGGCCAGGAGGTCAGCAGGCCATGGGTGATCATGCCGCCCAGGGAGTGGCCCGAGACGCCG
>NZ_JACTVI010000172.1 GCF_014495685.1 Streptomyces sp. TRM68367
GCGGTGCGCACGTGTGCGCACCGCCCACCGGGTACTTTCTACTGGTTTCCGGCCTCGGCCTACGGCACTACTTGAGCCAGGCGTCCACCTTGGCGCGGTTGGCCTCGACCCACTTCTTCGCCGCCGCCTCCGGCGACATCTTGTCCACCGCTATGTACTTGGCCACGGTGTCCTGGTCGTCGTTCGTCCAGTGGAACTTCTTCACCAGGTCATAGGCCGGGCTGCCCGACTTGGCGAACTTGGCACTGACGATCTTGTCGAGGTTGTACACGGGGTAGTCGCAGGCGATCTTCGCCGGGTCGGCGTCGCAGCCCGCCTTGTACGGGGGCAGCTTGACCTTGACGAGCGGCACCTCGGACGTGAACCACTGGGGCTCGTAGAAGTAGCCGATCATCCATTGCTTGTTCTTCTCCGCGTTGCGGAAGGCCTGGATGAGCGCGGTCTCGCTGCCCGCGTACACGACCTTGAAGTTCAGCTTCAGATTCTTGACCAGCGCCTCGTCGTTGGTGACGTACGACGGGTCGCCGTCGAGGAGCTGGCCCTGGCCGTCCGACTCGGAGGTCTTGAACTTGGCCGCGTACTTGTTGAGGTTCTTCCAGTCGGTGATGTCCGGGTGCGCCTTGGCCAGCCACGGCGGCACATACCAGCCGATGAGGCCCTTGTTGCCGGTCGGGCCGGCGTCGACGGCGGTCTTCTGCTCGGTGATGTACTTCTTCTTCAGGTCCTCGTGGCCCCAGTTCTCCAGGACGGCGTCGACCTCGCCCGTGCCGAAGCCCTGCCAGGCGATCTCCTCCTTGAGGTCCTTCTTGTTGACCGTGCAGCCGAGGTCGTGCTGAGCGACGTACGCGACGACCGCCGCATCCGCCTCGTAACCCACCCACGGGTTGATCGCGAGATTGAAGGTGCCGCACTTGCCGGAGCCGCCGGACCCCGCGGAGTTGTCGCCGACCTTCGCGCCGCCGCACGCGGTGAGGGTGAGGCCGAGGACGGCCAGGCCGGCCGCGCCGGCTCGCCAGTGTCTTGCCATGGTGTCGTGCTCCTTAAGCGCTTGCGCGTCGCGCCGCTGCCTGTGTGATCCGGTCGAACATGACTCCGAGAAGGACGATGGCCAGCCCCGCGGCGAGCCCCTTCCCGTAAAGCTGGCCCTGCGAGAAGCCGGCCACGACGTCGTAGCCGAGGGCGCCCGCGCCTACCAGGCCGCCCACCACAACCATCGACAGCACGTAGATCAGGCCCTGGTTGGTCGCGAGGGTCAGGGCGCTGCGTGCCATCGGCAGCTGGACCTTGGTGATGATCTGCCAGGTGTTGCACCCGGCGGAGGTGGCCGCCTCCACGGTGGTCGCGGGCACCGCCCGGACACCGTCCGCGACGATCTTCGTGGCGACCGGCGCCGCGTAGACGATCGCGGCGACGATGGCCGTGAAGCGGGTCGCCCCGAACAGTGCGAGGAACGGCACGAGATAGACGAACGGCGGCATGACCTGTGCCGCGTCCAGGGTGGGCCGCAGCAGCCGGTCCACTAGCATGCTGCGCCCCATCCACACGCCGAAGACGCCGCCGAGCACCATCACGAGCACCGTCGCGACGACGGTCGACGCCATCGTCGTCATGGCGTCCGACCAGACACCCGTGCCGACCAGCAGTCCGATACAGGCGGCGGTGGTGACCCCCGCCCGCCAGCCGCCGAGCACCACACTGAGCCCGATCAGGGCCGCGCCGACGAGCCACCACGGGGAGCCGGTGAGCAGCGACTGGAACGGGTTGAGCAGGCCGTTGGTGAGGGCGTCGCGGAAGCCGTTGGTGAGGCCCGACAGGCTGTCCTGTGCCCAGGTGGTCGCGGTGTCCGCGCCGCTCGCGATCTTGCTGCCGATGGTGCCGTCGCCGGGGAACTCCGCCGCCCACACGTAGGTGTGCGACATGTAGAAGAGTACGGCGGTGACCACGGCGCCCGCGCCCAGCAGGGGACGCCGCCAGGCGAGGAACCGGCCGCCCGAGCGCCGTGCCGCCTCCGCGCGGGCGCTGGCCGCGGTGGTGACCCGGTCGAGGACGATGGCCATGACGACGATGGCGAGGCCGGCGTTGAAGGCGGTTCCCACGTCGAGCGACTGCAGGGCCTGGACCACGGTCTTGCCGAGGCCGGGCGCGTCGATCAGGGCCGTGATGGTCACCATGGCCAGGGCGGCCATGATGGTCTGGTTGACCCCCATCACCACGGTCCGCCTGGACATCGGCAACAGGACCTTCAGCAGCGCCTGCCGCCGGGTGGCGCCCATCGAGTCCGCCGCCTCGACGGTGGTCTCCGGTACGGAGCGGATGGCGTGGGCGGTGATGCGGATGGCCGGCGGAGCCGCGTAGATGGCGGTGGCGATCGTGGCGGAGGCGGGGCCGATGAGGAAGAACAGCGTCATCGGGGCCAGGTAGACGAAGGTCGGCATCGTCTGCATGAAGTCCAGCAAGGGCGTCACGATCCGGTTGAACCGGTCGGACAGTCCCGCCCACACGCCCAGCGGGATCGCGAACAGCAGCGCGACCAGGACAGCGGAGAGGGTCAGGGCCAGGGTGTCCATGCTCTCCTGCCACAGGCCCTGCAGCCCGAGGAAGGTGAAACCGGCCACGGCCAGCAGCGCCACCCGCCAGTTGCCCACGGCCCAGGAGACATATCCGGCGATGCCGACGACGCCGAGCCAGCCGATCTGCGGGACGGGGCGAAAGCCGGAAGGCTGGGAGATCAGGCCCTGGACGAAGGTCACCAGATTGTCGATGACCAGACGGATCTCGTTGAAGAAATAGATGAAGAGCGGGTTGGAGTTGCGGTTCGCGCCGATCGAGTCGTTGACGTGGTTGAACCACCGATGCAGATCCGTGAGGTCCGCCGCCGCGAGCGACAGGGTCTGCTTGCCGCGCAGCACGGCGAACAGCAGCAGCCAGGCGACCAGGATCGCGGCCACCAGCGTGCGCCGGCTGACCCTGCGCACGACCGCGGCGGGCGGGCTCTTCTCTTCCTGTTGCTCGGTCTTCTCGGGCTTTTCTACGGCAACGGTCATCACATGTCGCCTTCCTGCCCGGCAACCACCGCGAGGATCTCCTCGTCGCCGACGACGCCGAGCAGTTTGCCGTTCTCGACGACCTTGACCGGCTTCTCGGCCGCCAGTACGGCCCGGGTGGCTTCCCGCACCACGACGTCCGGGCCCAGCTCGGGGCCGTCCAGGGCGTCGCCGGCCTCCGGCGCGCGCATGATCCACCGCAGGGTGAGCACGTCGCCGCGCGGCACGTCCTTGACGAAGTCGCGGACGTAGTCGTCGGCGGGGGCGCCGACCAGTTCGTCGCCGGTGCCGCACTGGACCATCTTGCCGTCGCGCATAATAAGGATGCGGTCGCCCAGCTTGAGCGCCTCGGAGAGGTCGTGGGTGATGAACACCATGGACTTGCCGACCTCGTGGTGCAGCCGGATGACCTCGCTCTGCATGTCACGGCGGATCAGCGGGTCGAGCGCCGAGAACGGCTCGTCGAAGAAGAGGACTTCCGGATCGCCGGCCAGGGCCCGGGCGAGGCCGACGCGCTGCTGCATACCGCCGGAGAGCTGGTCGGGGTAGGAGTTCTCGTAGCCGGCGAGGCCCACCAGCTCGACGACCTCCATCGCCCGCCTGGTGCGTTCTGCCCTGCTGATGCCACGAATTTCCAGGCCGAACGACACGTTGTCGACGACGCGGCGGTGCGGCAGCAGCCCGAAGTGCTGGAAGACCATGGAGAACTTGCTGCGGCGCAGCTCGCGCAGGCGCCCCGCGTCCGCGCCGCGGATGTCCTCACCCTCGAAGACGATCTCGCCGGTGGTGGGTTCGATCAGCCGTGTCAGACATCGCACCAGCGTGGACTTGCCGGAGCCGGACAGGCCCATGACGACGAAGACCTCGCCGGGCGCGACGTCGAAGTTCACATCGCGTACGGCGGTGGTGCACCCCGTACGGTCCATGAGCTCGCGGCGGGTGAGCCCGCACAGCTCCTCCGAACCGGGCACCCGCTCGGCCTTGGGCCCGAACACCTTCCACAACTTGCGCACGGATACGACCGGCGTGTCGTCCGAGTCCTGAGGCGTGCCGCGCCGCTGCGGCACCTCGGTCTGTACTGGGGTCACGATCGCCCTCTCTTCGGCATTCAGCCGCGGAACCAGTGCTGCGGCCGGGGTTGGATGTTCTGCCAGATGTGCTTGGGCTCTCGGTACTCGTCCAGGCCGGTCGGTCCCAGCTCCCGGCCCACGCCGGAGTACCCGAACCCACCCCATTCCGCCTGCGGCACATAGGGGTGGTAGTCGTTGATCCACACCGTGCCCTGGCGCAGCCGCCGGGCGACTCGCTGGGCCTTGCCCGCGTTCTGCGTCCAGACGGCGCCGGCGAGTCCGTACTCGGTGTCGTTGGCGATGCGGACGGCGTCGTCCTCGTCGGTGAAGCGCTCCACGGTGAGCACGGGTCCGAAGGATTCCTCGTGCACCACACGCATGTCCTGTCGGCACTGGTCCAGGACGGTGGGCTGGTAATAGAAGCCGTTCGCCAGCGCGGGGTCGGCCGGGCGTTGGCCGCCGCAGCGTAGCACGGCGCCCTCGGCGAGCCCGGCCGCGACGTACGCCTCGACCTTCTCCAGGTGCCGGGCGGAGATCAGCGCCCCGGTCTCGGCCCCGGGGTCGAAGGGTCCGCCCAGGCGGATCTGCCGGGCGCGGCGTACGACCTCGTCGACGAAGGCGTCGTGCAGGGAGTCCTCGACGATCAGCCGGGCGCCGGCCGAGCAGACCTGTCCCGAGTGCAGGAAGACGGCCGTGAGCGCGAAGTCCACGGCCGTCTCGAAGTCGGCGTCGGCGAAGACGATGTTGGGATTCTTGCCGCCGAGCTCCAGGGCGACCTTCTTCACGGTCGCCGCGGCCGTGGCCATGATGTGCTTGCCGGTCTCCAGGCCTCCGGTGAAGGAGACCATGTCGACGGCGGGGTCCTCGGCGAGCGGTGCGCCCGCCTCGGGCCCGGTGCCCAGGACGAGGTTCGCGGCGCCGGCCGGGAGCCCGGCCTCCTCCAGCGCCCTCATCAGCAGGATCGAGGTGGAGGGGGTGAGCTCGCTGGGCTTGAGGACGATGGTGTTGCCCGCCAGGAGGGCCGGCGCGACCTTCCAGGACGCCTGGAGCAGCGGGTAGTTCCAGGGGGTGATCAGCCCGCACACCCCGATCGGCTCGTACACGACACGGCTGACGGCGTCGTCGCGGCCGGTGTCGATCACGCGGCCGGCGTCGGTGCCCCCGATCCCGCCGTAGTGGCGGAAGCAGGAGACGACGTCGGCGATGTCGTACTCGCTCTCCACCAGCCGCTTGCCGGTGTCCAGCGATTCGGCGCGGGCGAACGCGTCGGCGTCGCGTTCGAGGAGGTCGGCGGTGCGCAGCAGGAGCGCGCCGCGCTCGCGCTCGGGGGTGCGCGGCCAGGGCCCCTCGTCGAAGGCGCGGCGGGCGGCGGTGATCGCCGCCTCGGTGTCGGGGCGTGTCCCTTCCGAGACGGTCGCGCCGAGCGTGCCGTCAGCGGGGCAGCGGATCTCCCGGAGGCCTCCGGCCACGGGTTTCCGCCATTCACCGCCCACATACAGGTCTGCCACGCGCCCAGCCCTTCAACCGACGTTTGTTGCGCATTGCGCATCCAATTGCTTGTGGTGGAACACCTTGGCGAAAGTCCAGACAGACGTCAAGGGCCTGATGGCTATTCCACAAGGGGACTGTCAGCCTTTTTCCCGCGATCGGGAACCTATGTCAGCCAGCAGTGCAAAACCTTGGTCACCTATTCCTGAGAGCGGTGATGTCAGTCACCCACCCGCGCGAGCAGGGCGCGGCCACCGTTCCGTCTCGGCGATCTGGTTGAACGTGAACAGGTGCAGGCCGGCCACCCCCGCCGAGGGTGGGGTGGGCGCCTGCTCGCCGCGGGCCAGCAGCCGGTCGGGGCAATACCCTCCGGGCGTCGCGAAGCGCAGGAACCAGGAGGCGTGCTTCGTCAGGAAGCGCGTGGACTCACCCACAGCGATCTTCGTCGCCATCGCCAGCAGCTTCGCCCGCTGCACGGGCCCGCCACGCCCACGTGGACCGGCAGGACGATGTCGCGGCGGCGGATCCGGGCGACCCACTCCCCCAGCGTGCGCGGGTCGAAGCAGAGGTTGCTCACGACGTACGTGGCGTGCTCTCGCTTGTCCCACATCGCCTGGATGGTGACGTCGTAGTGGATGAGGGGATGGGTCTCCGGGTAGCCGATGACGCCGACGTACGCGAAGGGGCTGCCCAGGTCTGTCAGCCCGCGCAGCACCGGCAGCGCTCCCTCGTAGGACCCGGCCGGCGGGTCGGCGTCGCCTGCCGGGACGAACACGTCGTCCACGCCAGCCTCACGCAGCCGGTCGGCCACGTCCTTCAGATGCGCGTCGTCCCGCAGCAGGCGTGCGGGTAAATGCGGGACGGCGCGGTAGCCGTGCGCCGCCAGGCGGGTGGCGAGGCCGAGCGTCGGCTCCAGGCCCTTGACCGGCGATGCCGTGACGGTAACCACGACATCATGCGGCACGTGGGCGAGGACCTGCTCCTCCGTCGCCTTCGCGGGCAGCACCTCATAGCGGACGCTGCGCAGCAGCGCCCCCAGCCCTGGGGTGCCCAACGTCTATCCCGTCTGCTTCTGGGCATCGTGATGGCGGTAGTACGCGGCCTTCGACGGGGCCAGGGGTTCCTTGCCGAGGATCAGGTCGGCGGCCTTCTCGGCAATCATCATCACCGGTGCGTAGATGTTGCCGTTGGTGACATACGGCATGACGGAGGCGTCCACCACGCGCAGGCCGTCCAGACCGTGCACGCGCAGGCTTGCCGGGTCGACGACGGACATCTCGTCGGTGCCCATCTTGCAGGTGCAGGACGGGTGCAGAGCGGTCTCGCCCTCCTTGGCGACCCAGGCGAGGATCTCCTCATCCGTTTCCACCCGCGGACCGGGCGAGACCTCGCCGCCGTTGTAGGGGGCGAGCGCGGGCTGGTTGAGGAGTCTGCGGGCGACGCGGATCGCCTCGACCCATTCGCGGCGGTCCTGCTCGGTGGAGAGGTAGTTGAAGCGCAGCGCCGGGTGCTCGCGCGGGTCCCTGCTTTTGATCTTCACCGAGCCGAGGGCGTCGGAGTACATGGGGCCCACGTGGACCTGGTAGCCGTGGCCGCCGGAGGGCGAGGAGCCGTCGTAGCGGACCGCGACGGGCAGGAAGTGGAACATCAGGTTGGGGTAGTCCACGTCCTCGTTGCTGCGGGCGAAGCCGCCGGCCTCGAAGTGGTTGGTGGCGGCCGGGCCCGTACGGAAGAGCCACTGCAGCCCGATGAAGGGGGCACGCCACTTCGCCATATACGGCTGCATGGAGACGGGCTGTCTGCAGGCGTACTGGACGTAGACCTCCAGGTGGTCCTGCATGTTCTCGCCGACGCCCGGGAGGTCCTGGACGACGTCGATGCCGAGGGCGCTCAGTTCGGCGGCGTTGCCGACGCCGGAGAGCTGAAGCAGCTGCGGGGAGTTGATGGCACCGCCGCAGAGGATGACCTCCTTGGCGCGGACCTGCTGGGGGGCGCCCCGGCCGCGCCGGTACTCGACTCCGACGGCGCGTCTGCCCTCGAAGAGGACGCGGGTGACGAGGGCGCGGGTTCTGACCGTGAGGTTGGGCCGCTTCATCGCCGGCTTGAGGTACGCCTTCGAGGCCGACAGGCGACGTCCGCGATGGACGTTGCGGTCGAACTTGGCGAAACCTTCCTGCCGGTAGCCGTTGACATCGTTCGTGGGCGCGTAGCCCGCCTCCTCGGTGGCCTTGAGGAAGGCGGTGAACAGCGGGTTGGTGGCCGGGCCGCGCTCCAGGACGAGCGGTCCGTCATGGCCGCGGAACTCGTCGTCCGGGTCGGCGGCGAGGCAGTTCTCCATCCGCCGGAAGTACGGCAGGCAGTGCGCGTAGTCCCAGGTCTCCATCCCGGGGTCGGCCGCCCAGCGCTCGTAGTCCATGGGGTTGCCGCGCTGGAAGATCATGCCGTTGATGCTGCTGGAGCCGCCCAGCACCTTGCCTCGCGCGTGGTAGACGCGCCGGCCGCCCATGTGCGGCTCGGGCTCGGACTCGTACTTCCAGTCGTAGAACCGGCTGCCGATCGGGTAGGTCAGCGCCGCGGGCATGTGGATGAAGACGTCCCAGGGGTAGTCGGACCGGCCGGCCTCCAGGACCAGCACCCGGGTCGCCGGGTCCGCGGAGAGTCTGTTCGCCAGTGCGCTGCCGGCCGATCCGCCGCCGACGATGACGAAGTCGTACTGCAGGGGAGCCATGGTGCCTCGTCTCGCTCGCGCCGTAGATACGCGAGGCATGCTAGTACTAGTAGCGCCATACGCACCAGGTTGCGGAGCACGCAACTTTCCCGGACCCATATTTCGTCGTTGTTACTTGCCGTAGCGTTGTTTACTGTGGGTATAGTTTCGTTGTGAGCAACTACAACCTTGAGACCGAAACCTCAACTTCACACGCCGGCGGCGTACAGTCGGTCGACCGTGCCATCAGCGTCCTGGAGATCCTGGCCCAGCGCGGCGAGGCGGGCGTCAGCGAGGTGGCGGCCGAGATCGATGTTCACAAATCCACCGCGTTCCGGCTGCTCGGCGCCCTGGAGGTGCGGGGCCTCGTGGAACAGGCGGGCGAGCGCG
>NZ_JACTVI010000173.1 GCF_014495685.1 Streptomyces sp. TRM68367
ACTGCGGAGCGTGACTGCCGCGCGGGAGGCCGGACCTGAACGCGAACCGCCCGCGGCACTTGTGGATGATCACTGTTGCTGAAGCAGTGGATCTACGAGCGACGCGGGCGGCATGGAGCACGATACCGGCGCGACGGCGCTGTTCGATCTGGAGGGGGTCGCGGTGGTGGAGGTGGTCCGGGGCGAGGACGGGACGCGCCTGGTCCATCTGGTGACTACGGACCCGGCGGCGCGGGCCTGTCCGTCGTGCGGGACCTTCGCCACCCGGGTTAAGGAACGGGCCGTGACACGGCCCCGTGACCTGGCGCACGGCGGGAGTCCTGTGCTGATCCGCTGGCACAAGCGGCGCTGGCAGTGCCGCGAACGGCAGTGCGAGCGCGGATCGTTCACCGAGCAGATCGCGCAGATACCGGCCCGAATGCGGCTGACGGAGCGGCTGCGGACCGCGTGCGGGCAGGCCGTGGTCGACGGCGGGCGCACGGTCGTCCAGGCCGGCCGTGACCTGGGCCCCACCTGGCCAGTCGTGATGCGTGCCACCCGCACCTACGCGGATCAGGTGTTGCCCGACGCACCGCCGGCCACTGAGGCGATCGGGATCGACGAGACCCGCCGTGGCCGGGCTGTCTGGAAGCAGAACGACGACGGGAAGTGGGAGCTGGTCGCGGACGCCTGGCACATCGGCTTCGTCGACGCGGTGGGCGGACAGGGCCTGTTCGGGCAGGTCGAGGGACGCAACGCCGCCACCGTTGCCGCCTGGCTGGCAGCCCAGCCGGCCTGGTGGACCACGTCGATCCGCTACGTCGCCATCGACCTGTGTGCCACCTTCCGCTCCGCCGTGCGCGCCGCGCTGCCGCACGCCACCGTGGTCGTGGACGCCTTCCATGTCGTCCAGCTCGCCCAGCGCCACCTGGCCGACCTGCGCCGCCGCCTCACCTGGAAGCAACACGGCCGCCGTGCCCGCAAGGGCGACGCGATCTACACCGTCCGCAAACTCCTGCGCTGCAACAGGGAAGACCTCACCACAGAGCAACATGACCTCCTGATCAGCGAGTTGACGTCCATGGGTACCTACGGGCGGCAGATCCTGGCCGGCTGGCAAGCCAAGGAACTCCTGCGCAACCTGCTCCACCTGGCCGCCAAGCACACCCACACCGCTCCCGGCCACTCCGCGATCTCCGCCGCCCGCTACCGCTTCCAGGCCCACTGCGCCGACCACGCCCACCTGTCGGAACTGGCCACCCTCGCCGAGACCGTCGANCGATCTCCGCCGCCCGCTACCGCTTCCAGGCCCACTGCGCCGACCACGCCCACCTGTCGGAACTGGCCACCCTCGCCGAGACCGTCGATCAGTGGTGGGACGGCATCAAGGCGTACGTCCTGACCGGGATCACGAACGCCGCCAGCGAGGGCAACAACCGCGTCATCAAGCTCGACGCGCGATGCGCCTTCGGCTACCGCAACCGCGCCAACCAGCGCCTACGGTCACTCTGCGCGACCACGAGATGCTCCCGACGCGAAGGGGACCCCGACTAAATTCGAAGACCCGGGTAGACAGACCGCCACATCAAAATGATCTCCGCCTACGGAATCTTGCCAGAGCCCAGAAACCGTCGACAAACACTGCCCGCGCCCACTACGGAAGGAGGGCGCGGGCAGCCGCTCAGGTGGCGGACAGGCCGGGTGGAGGGATGCGAGTGTGACGGGACGCTGCCGAAGCCGATGCTTGTCGCCACAGTCGCTAGCCCTGATCTGCGGCCGGGCTGGGCGGGCAAGCCGAAGTGGGACAGTGGAGGGCGGAGTTCTCCGCCGACAGGCCCCGGGGGGTGCTGCACTCACGGCGGGGGGCGGACATGGCGCAGAGCTTCCCGGAGGTTGTGGTCGCCGCTGGGCAGTTGCCGGACGCGACGGTGCTGGACGGTGAGCTGGTGGTGTGGGAGTCGGGCCGGTTGGCGTTCGAGCGGCTCCAGGGTCAACTGCAACGGCGACGCGCCGTAGCCGCTCGGCTCGCCAGCGAGTGGCCTGCCCACTGCGTCGCCTTCGACGTGCTGCGGCTGGTCGGCGTCTTTAGCCGTGGTTCTTGCTTCTGATTTCGATGGACTCGTCGGTGGAGCTGCACTGGGCGTTCGTCCGGCCTTCCTCCAGGGTCAGGGAGTTGGTGTTGCCGCAGGCGTTGTTCTGCCGGCCCTCCTGGGCGATGTTCTGCTGCGTCAGGTTCAAGGTGCTGTTGCCGCCGGCGGCCCGGGCTCCGCCGCTGCGGGTGGCGGTGCCCTTGCTCACCGAGCGGTCATGCGTGGTGCAGTGCGCCTGTGCTTCACCGGGGACGGAACCGACGTTGGTGTTGCCGCAGGCGTTGTTCTGCCGGCCCTCCTGGGCGATGTTCTGCTGAGTCGAACCCAGTTCGCTGTTGCCGCCGGTGGCCTCGGCGCCGCCTCTGCGGGTGACGGTGCCCTTGCTCACCGAGCCGTCACGGGCCGCGCAGCCGGCTTCGGTCACACCGGGGAGGCCAGCGTTGTTCATGTTGCCGCAGGCGTTGTTCTGCCGGCCCTCCTGGGCGATGTTCTGCTGGGACGCACCCAGCGTGCTGTTGCCGCCGGTGGCCCGGGCGCCGTCACCGCGGGTGGCGGTGCCCTTGTTCACCGAGCCGTCGTGCGCCGCGCAGTCGGCTTCCGTGGTGCTGGAAAGAATGCCCTGGTTCATGTCGCCGCAGGCGTTGTTCTGCCGGCCCTGCTGAGCGATGTTCTGCTGGTACAGGTTTCCGTTGCCGCCGGTGGCCTGTGCGGCGCCCGCGTGGGTGAGGGTTTTCTTGCTCAGGGAGTGGTCGCGCGCTGTGCAGTGCGCTTCCGTCTCGCCGTCGAAGAGGCGGCTTTCGATCGTGTTGCCGCAGGCGTTGTTCTGCCGGCCGCGCTCGGCGATGTTCTGCTGCAGGGCGACGCCGTCGCCTCCGCTGGCCTCGGCGCCGCCGCCGGTGCTCGTGGCGTCGATGCTGTGCGAACGGGCGCCCGTTGTGCAGTGCGTTCCGATCCGGCCACTGCCACCGAGCATGTCGGCGAGCGTCTGGGAATCGCCGCAGGCGTTGTTCTGCCGGCCGTCCAGCGCGGTGTTCTGGTCGAAGAGTTCGGCCGCTCCGGAGCCCCCGTCGGCCTGGGCACCACCGTCTGGGAGGGGCGCACCCGTGCTTGTACCCGTGGACACCAGCCCGGCGAGCACCACAGCCGCGAGTACGGACTTCCCGGTCATACGTCGTACGACAACGGTCATCGTGCAATCCTCCTGACTGCACGCGCACAGGCGCGCATCCATCGCTTTTATTGCTGCCAACGCGCGGTGTGCCTGTGAGACACGTGAGCGATCACGGCTTCGCCCGAATGTCCGCTGCCATCCGGCGCTGCGTGGGCCGTCCGCGTAGTGGGCCGGCTCCGTCCGTGACCTCAGGACCTCCGGGCACGTTGACCAGAACCGTGGTCCCTGTGCCCCGGCTGCTCGAACGACGGAGGAAACGAATGAGCGTGATCGGCAAGGCGGCGCTGCTGACCATGGCCGTCAGCACTCTGCTGGGCGTACACGACGAGACCGCCCACGCCAGCGGCGGGCCCTTCACCACCGCACAGGACGGTGAGCAGAACCTGGACTGCGGCAACAGCCATGAGCTGGTCAGCGTCAACGTCCTGCGGACCATCAGGCGTGAGCGGACATGCACGCGCCCCGGCAGCCGCGACGCTGACGCCTCCGCCGTCGGCGGCACGGCTCTCGGCCCGCAGTTCACGACAGCACAGTCCGGCAAGCAGAACCTGCACTGCGGCAACTCCGCCGATGTCATGACCGTCAATGTGCTCAGCACCGTGGAGGAGGAGACCACCTGCCAGATCGTGGACGACTCACAGGACCTCCCTGGCCGGGCCCGGGCCAGCCATACCCGTTCCGTGGAGGAGCCGGGATCCGTCGGCGCGTCCGCCGTCGGCGGCACAGCCCTCGGGCCGCAGTTCACCACCGCGCAAAGCGGCAAGCAGAACCTGGACTGCGGCAACTCCGCCGACGTACTCACCGTCAATGCCCTGGGCACCGTCAGTAAGAGAACGACCTGCGAGGCCGTGGACGGCTCCAGCAGCCACGGCCCCGGTGTTCACCGCCGGGGCCAGGCCACGGCCATGAACGGCACCGCAGCAGGACCGCAGTCCGCCACGGCCCAAACCGGCAGGCAGAACCTGCACTGCGGCTCCGACAGCGACCTAGTCGTCCTCACCGTCCCCGAACCCAACGAGCCCACACCGGGCGGACTCGACAAGAGCGCCGACTGCCGGGCGGTCGACCGCTCGACGACCCGGCACTGAGCCAGACGGTGGGGAAGAGCCAGGAAATGGCGTGCTGTTGCCCCCGGCGGCCCAGGGCCTGGGTGGGGGTGTGCTGTTGCCGTCCTGGCACGACGTCCCGTCGGGCGAAGGCAGTTGCTCGGGATCAGACGCCGGGGGCCGGGAGCCGGGTGTAGGTGAGCGCGTTGGTGGTGCCGGCGGGGGTGGTGGCCGTGACGCTGACCGGTCCGTCAGTGCCCGCGGGGGCCACGGCCGTGACCTGGGTGGGGGAGACCACCGTGAACGATGCGGGGGTGGCGTCGAAGCGGACCTCGGTGGTGACGGTGAGGTTGGTGCCGGTCAGGGTGATGACCGTGCCGGCGTGCGTCGGTCCCTGGTCGGGGACCAAGGAGATCAGCGTGGGCGGTGCGAGGTAGACATAGCCGACGGGATTGCTGGTGCCGCCGAGGGTCGTCACGGTAACCGCTGCGGCACCGGCCGCATGGGGCGGCGTGACCGCGGTGATCCGCGTGGCGGAGTCCACGGTGAACGACGTCGCGGCCACGGAGTCGAAGCGCACCGCCGTCGCCCCCAGCAGGTCGCCGCCGGTCAAGGTCACCGTCGTGCCGCCCGCTGTGGTCCCGGAGGCAGGGGCGACGGCGGCCAGCGAGGGGGAGGCGGCGTAAAAGAAGTACGCCTGAGGATCGTCAGGGTTGCTGGTGCCGCCGGGGGTGGTCACGGTCACGGCTGCGGCACCGGCCGCATGAGCGGGGGCCACGGCGGTGATCTGCGTGGCGGAGTTGACGGTGAACGATGTGGCGGCGACGCCGTCGAAGCCCACTGCCGTCGCGCCGGAGAGATTCGTGCCCGTCAGTGTGACCGTGGTGCCTCCCGAGATCGGCCCCTGGGTGGGGATCAGACCGGTGACCGAAGGCGCCGTGAGGTAGGTGAAGACGAGTGAGTTGCTGGTGCCGCCGGGGGTGGTCACGGTCACGGCTGCGGCACCGGCCGCATGAGCGGGGGCCACGGCGGTGATCTGCGTGGCGGAGTTGACGGTGAACGATGTGGCGGCGACGCCGTCGAAGCCCACTGCCGTCGCGCCGGAGAGATTCGTACCCGTGAGCGTGACTGCGGTCCCTCCGGAGACCGGCCCCTGATTCGGCGACAGGCTCGAGAGGGAGGGAGCCGATGCGGTGACATAGGTGAAGGTGGCCGTTTGCGTACTGGTGCCCTGAGTGGTGGTGACGGTGACGTTCACCGTCCCGGTGCCGGACGGGCTGACCGCCGTGATCTGCGTGCTGCTGTTGACGCTGAACGACGTTGCGGGTTTGCTGCCGAACCGGACGGCTGTCGCGCCGGTGAAGCTGGTACCGGTCACGGTCACGGTGGTACCGCCGGCGGCCGGCCCCTGGTTGGGACTGACCGAAGAGACCACAGGGGCAGCCATGGCTGTACTCCTTCAGGCAAGGCAGGGACAGGTGCAGCTGTCCTGGTGACAGGGCGGCAGAGCGGTTGCGCTCTTGGTGGACGTCCCAGGGCTGGGGCGCTGGTCCGGCGGAATATTTCATCCGCGTCAAGAGAGGGCGCAGTCCGCGGCTGCGGAGGGCTTACGCACGGCGCGCCAGCGGGTGCCCCCTTGGACGCGGGTAGGGCCCGTCCGGGCGGAGGGGGGACTGCCGCCCGGACGGGGTTGGTTGCCTTCGCTGCGCGAAGGTCAGCGGAGGGGTCAGATGCCGGGGCCGGCGACGTAGGTGAACGCGCCGATCGCGGTGTCGGACCCTGCGGGGTTGGTCACGACCACGTCGGCCGCGCCTGCGGTGCCGGGCGGGGTGACGGCGGACAGCGTGGTGGTGTTGATCACCGAGAACGGGGCCGGGGTGCCGCCGAAGGTGACCGAGTCGGTGCTGTCGAGGTTGGTGCCGGTGATGGTCACCGCGGTCCCGCCTGAGGTCGACCCGGAGGTGGGGCTGACCGTCCCGATCGTGGGGGTGTCGACGTAGGTGTAGGTCAGGCCGTTGTTGGTGCCGCCCGCAGTGGTCACGCTGACCGCCACCGGCCCGGCCGCCGCGCCCGCCGGAACCGTGACGCTGAGCGAGCTGTCGGAGTTCACTGTCGGAGTGGCGGTCACCCCGCCGAAGGACACGCTGGTGGCCGTGGACAGGCCGGTGCCGTTGATGGTGATCGTGTTGCCGCCGGCCAGCGCCCCGGAGGTCGTTCCCAGGGACGACTTGAACGGGGCGCCGACGTAGAAGAACGGCACCGGGTTGCTGGTCCCGCCCGGAGTGGCAACGGTCACCCCGACCGTGCCGGTTCCCGAGGGAGCCACGGCGGTGACCTGGGTCGGCGAGACGTTGGTGACGCTCGTGGCCGGCTTGCTGCCGAAGGTCACCGCGCTGGTGTTGGACAGGTTCGTACCCGTGATGGTCACCGGCGTTCCGCCGCCGGTGGAACCCTGATTCGGAGAGATGGGCATGAGGCACTCCTCGCTGATTGATGGGGACATGCGAGGAACCGGCAGGGGGGCCTGACCACCGGCTGCCGCGTGGTGGGGCCGAGCCGCAGGCAAGGGACAAGCCTGCTCCCTTCCCGACCCCTTCAGGCACCGTCAGTGCGGCCGGGTCCAGGACGAACGAAGAGATGTCCGCCCCGGCACGCCGACAGGAGGCGCAGCAGTCTGCGCCGTCTCTCCTGGGCAAGGAGAAAACCGGCAAGGGCTGCCTGTCTCAACGTTCCTCCGGCACGGGATGGGCAGCCCGCCGGTTCACACTCTCAGTGACTCACAGACCCAATCGAGTGACAAGAGGCCATCAACGCATATCACCCGAACGGAGTAGTCCCAGCAACTCCATACCGGGGCAGGGCAACTTGGGTGCAACCATTGAGCCTTTCCCAGTAAGGGCCCGTCGCTCGCTGTGATCGCGATGTTGGCGCTGCGGCCTGTGGCATCCCCAAGTCCGGGCAGGCGTAAGGCCCCTGTCGCACACCCCCTGCACCGGTTCGTGCTCGCCCCCGCTCGCGGCGAGGAAGGCCGTCATGTCGGCCAGGCACCAAAGATCCGACCGAGGGGCCTCACGTGTCGATCAGTGTTATACACCGCCGTGCTCGATGTGAAGCGGTCCACTGCCGAGCACCTGGCCCGGCTGCTGCGCGATCACCGCATCGCGGCCGGAACCCGCAAGGGCAGGCGTGCGCTGGGCTGCTTCCGGCCGGCGGTGCTCGTCCTGCGCTGGTTCATCGACGGCACCCGATTGACCCAACTCGCCCGCGATAACGGCCTGTCGGCCTCCACCTCCTACCGCTATCTCCATGTGCGACACGAAGTCACATGAGTTGAGTGGAATACACAGAAACGGAGGTTCGATGCTGTCGAAGGTGTAGACCCATGCCAGTGCGCAAGGCATGTCCCCGCCCCGGCGTCAATGGCCATGACTTAAGTCGTTCGTGGTTCGAGGAGGTGCAGGGTGATGGTGCGGGTGACGAGGCGGGTTCCTGGGTCCTCTGAGCTGCGGGTCTGGTAGCGCAGGCTGGGGCGTTTGGTCTTGATCGGGGCGGTGCGGTCGGGACGGTTGCGTATGACCCAGCGGGGGAGGTCTGCGATGAAGAACTTCAGTGCCTGGGCGAGGTGTTCAGGGGGAAAAAGCCGTCGCGACGGAGTCGTTGACGGCATCCAGGACGGGCGGGAAGCTGATGCGGGTGGGGTCCACTCCGGCGATCACAACGGCTCGGGTGATCAGCGAGCGGAGTGCCTGGTAGAGGCAGAGCAGGGCCCACAGTTCCTGGCGGACCCCCTCGGCGGTGTGCGAGCGCAGGACTCCTCCTGGTGTGCGCAGGTCCACCTTGACCAGGCGGAAGAGGATCTCCACGTGCCAGCGGTCCGCGTAGATCCGTGCGAGTTCGAGCGCGGGTGCCTGCTCGGGGTCGAGCAGAGTGGTGATCAGCGCGAAGACTTCGGAGACGCCGTCGTCGTCGGTGACGCTGTACTCGATCACGCGGACCGTGACCCGCTCCCGGGTCCGTTTGCCGCGCAGTTCGGACAGGTAGGTGCCGTCCTCCAGGCGCTTTTTGACCGGCAGGGTGAAGGAGTCGGAGACGCGCCACAACAGATGTGCGCCGGTGGCGGCACTGGCCGTGTACAGATCGTAGGAAGGAAAGCCCCGGTCGGCCAGCAGCAGCATGCCGGGGGTGAGCTTTCCCAGCAGCCGCTCGAAGAGGGCGCGTTCGCCGACCTCGATGGAGTCGAAGGCGGCCCCGATCAGGGCCATGCTGCCGCATTCGGCCATCGCGACCAGGCGGGCCTGCGGCAACACCCCGCCGGCCGGGGTATCGAAGGCCGACGCGTTGTCCGTGCTGGCGGGTACGTCGAAGACCGTGCCGTCCACGACCACCTTGCGCAGGTCGCGCCAGAACACCTCGTCATGACCGGCGGGAATCGTCGGCTTCGCGGTGACCTCGAACAGCGCGCGCAGCGGCGCGCTGCCCAGCCGGTCCCGAGCCCGGGAGATCGCCCCGTCCGTCGGCACCACGTAGCCATCCCAGCCACCCCGCGCCCACCGCAGTCCGCGCAGCAGGTTCCGCAGCACCCGCACGTACCCCTTGCCGAAGTCCAGCCACAACGCCATCGACAGATAGACCATCAACCGGGCAGGCAGAGCCCGATTGCGCTGTTCACGCTTGCCCGTCGCCTCGATCGCCGCCCGGACCGTCTCGTCCGGGAAGGTCGTCGCCAGCAGCCCGATCGCCACGTCATCCGTCAGACGGCCCTCAGTCGCCGCATCCTGATCCGCCACCAGCCGATCATCACACAGACCGGCCACCTTAAGTCATGGCCATTGGCCCCGGCGTGCGTCGCGAGTAATCGCGGAGTGCGAAGCCCGGGGAAAGGCCCAAGGATTCCCGTTCCATCCGGGGATTACAGGCTGGGGAAGGCCGGACGGGTGAATGTGAATGAATCCTCGACGATGCCTCGTTGAACGGACTCCCGCCGATGGGTCGCAACAGTGGGAGAAGAGGGACTGGCCGTTGGAAAGCGGCAGGCGCCGGCTGGGAGTGTAGGCCAGCCGGGAGCGCACCGCCGTCCCCGGGGTTCAGAGGGCACCCAACCCGGCCGTATCTCACTCATGTGGAACGTGAAAACCCCGATGGGGTCCAGGTGAACAGTTCACCCGGTAGGCCGACCGCAAGGAAGGCTCAACTCCCCAGCGGGCGCAGGATGGCCCAGAAGCGAATGCCGGTGGCCGAAAGGCACCAGGAAAACGGGACCGACAGCCGACACCTCCCGTTGGTGGTCTCGCATAACTGGCCGGATAGGGCACGTGCCCAACCTGAGGGTCTGTAAAGCGAGCGGTGTAGCTGGGGTTGGTGTGGCTAGAGTTGGTCTGCGGTGAGGCGGCCGTCGAAGGCCAGGTCGAAGGCGTTCATGGCGCCCTTCCAGCGCATGGTCCAGCGTTTGCGGCCGGCGCCGGT
>NZ_JACTVI010000174.1 GCF_014495685.1 Streptomyces sp. TRM68367
CCGCCGCACTCACCAGCACCCGCGCACGGGCCCGGCCGAAGTCCCGTGCACGGGCCGCGGCTGAACCCGCCGTTGCCGGACGCGCCGACGGGGGCGGCTCAGTGGCCGCGCTCGGCGCCGCCGTTGACCTGGACGATCTGCGAGGTGATGTGCCCGGCGGCGTGGGACGCCAGCCAGTGCAGGGTCGCGGCCACGTCACCGGGCGTGCCGGCCCGCCCGTTCGAGGTCTCGGCGATGAGCCGCTGCCGCCGCGCCTCGTCCATGACGTCCCCGAAGAACTCGGTGTCCTCGACGTACCCGGGCGCGACCGCGTTCACGGTGATGCTGCGCGGCCCCAGCTGCCGGGCCAGATCATGAAGGTACGGATGCAGCGCCGCCTTGGCGCCCGCGTACGCCACGTTGCCCGAGCCCCGGTAGGCGGCGATCGAGCTGAGGAACAGCACGCGCCCGCCCGGGTCGGCGAGCCGGTCCTTCAGCGCCTCCGTGAGCAGCACCGCCGTCAGGGTGTTGAGCCCGAAGTTGAGGCTCCAGTTGTGCAGGACCACGTCGAGCGGCTCGTCGCTGTCCACCTTCGGCTCCAGGTACCCCGCACCGCCGGCGCCGTGGATCAGCACATCCACGGTCCCGAACTCGGCGGCCACGAACCGCTCCACCCCGCGCACACCACGCGGCTTGCTCAGATCCGCCGCGTAGGTGAGCGCCCCGGGCACCCCGGCCTTCTCCAGCACCTCGGCACGCCGCCCGAGCAGCAGCACCTGATCCCCGCCCGCGGCGAACACCCGCGCCGCCGCGAGCCCGATCCCCGTACCGCCACCACTGATCACGACGTTGCGAGCCATGACCTGAGCCTATAGAGCCGGCGAGAAAGACCGAAGCAACCCACCCGTACCCACGAGCGCAACCACCCGCACCCACCGGCGACGCTCAACCCCCGCGGGAACGGCAACCGCTCGGCCGACTGGAAAAGGGGGGCGCGCGGGCGGGCAAACCCAACGGCGAGCAACCACAACGCCGCCGTCACCCAAGCACGCGCCGCATCCCTCGATGAGGAATCCCTGCCTCCAGATACTCCGACCCGTACGCCTCGTACCCCAACCGCTCATAGAACCCCACCGCATGCGTCTGCGCATGAAGCTCCATCGCCCCCAGCCCACGCGCCCGCGCCGCATCCTCGATCGCCCGCACCAGCACGGCCCCAACGCCCAGCCCCCGAGCCTTAGGCGTCACCGCGAGCCGCCCCAGCACCCCCACCGACGGCCCGTCCCGCAGCAACCGCCCCGTCCCGAGCGGCACCCCGTCCTCCCGCACCGCCAGCACGTGCACCGCATCGGCGTCGTACGTGTCGTACTCCAGTTCCTCGGGCACCCCCTGCTCCCCGACGAAGACCTCCTTGCGCACCGCGAAACACGCCTCACGATCCGCGGCGTCCTCCGCGACCCGCACGACGTACGACGGACCACTCACGCGTACGTCTCCTCCCGCACCTGGTCCAGCGCCTTCTGCAGATCCTCCGGGTAGTCGCAGGAGAACTCCGCCCACTGACCGTCCCCGGGATGCTCGAAGCCCAACCGCACGGCATGCAGCCACTGCCGGGCCAGCCCGAGCCGCTTCGCGAGCGTCGGATCCGCGCCGTACGTCAGGTCACCCACGCACGGGTGCCGGTGCGCGGCCATGTGCACCCGGATCTGGTGCGTACGCCCGGTCTCCAGCTTCACGTCGAGCAGGGACGCCGCCCGGAACGCCTCCATGAGGTCGTAGTGCGTGACCGACGGCTTGCCGTCGGCGGTGACCGCCCACTTGTAGTCGTGCTGCGGGTGCCGCCCGATGGGCGCGTCGATGGTGCCGCTGGTCGGGTCGGGATGGCCCTGGACGAGGGTGTGGTACCGCTTGTCGACCGTGCGCTCCTTGAACTGGCGCTTGAGCGACGTGTACGCGTACTCGGACTTGGCGACCACCATCAGACCGGACGTACCGACGTCCAGCCGGTGGACGATGCCCTGGCGCTCGGCCGCACCGGACGTCGAGATGCGGTAGCCCGCCGCCGCGAGGCCGCCGATGGCCGTCGGCCCGGTCCAGCCCGGCGACGGATGGGCCGCGACACCGACCGGCTTGACGATCACGACCACGTCCTCGTCGTCGTGCACGATCTCCATGCCCTCGACCGGCTCGGCGACCACCTGCACCGGCGCGGGCGCCTGCGGCATCTCGACCTCGAGCCAGGCGCCGCCGCGCACCCGCTCGGACTTGCCGACCACTGTGCCGTCCACCAGCACCTTGCCCGCCGCGGCCAGCTCCGCAGCCTTCGTACGGGAAAAGCCGAACATGCGGGAGATGGCGGCGTCGACGCGCTCGCCCTCCAGGCCGTCGGGCACGGGCAGGGTACGGATCTCGGGAATCGTGCTCACCCGTCGAGTATGCCGGACGGCTCCGACCGCCCCGTACGAGCCTGTGGACAGCCCGCGGGGATCGGCCCTTGCGGCACTCAGTCCTTGTGGACGGTCCCGTCCGGGTCGAGCCCCTTGAACGACAGCAGCACGATCAGGATGCCGCCGCACACGATCGCCGAGTCGGCGAGGTTGAACACGGCGAAGTGCTTGGGCGCGATGAAGTCGACGACCGCGCCCTCGAACACGCCCGGCGAGCGGAAGATCCGGTCGGTGAGGTTGCCGAGCGCACCGCCGAGCAGCAGGCCGAGCGCAATCGCCCAGGGCAGGCTGTACAGCTTGCGGGCGAGCCGGGCGATCACCACGATCACGGTCGCGGCGATCATCGTGAAGATGACCGTGAAGGCCTCGCCGATGCCGAACGCCGCGCCCGCGTTGCGGATCGCCTCGAACCGCAGCCAGTCCCCGATGATCTCGATCGGCGGGTGGTGCTCCAGCTTGGCGACCACGATCATCTTGCTGATCAGGTCCAGGGCGTACGCGAAGGTGGCCACCGCGAAGAGCACGGCGACACGGCGCTTGCCGCGCGGCCGCGCGGCGGCACCGCCCGCCGGCTCGGCCGCGCCGGACGACGCCGTGTCATCGGCTCGGCCGGCGGCGGGCCCGCCCGTGTCGCCGGCGTCCGCGTCATCGGCGCCGGACCCGGCGGCCGGGGCCCGCGCCACCTCGGCGCCGGACCGCTCGTCCGGCCGCGCGTTCCCGCCGGGCTGCTCCTGCTCGGCCCGCGCCCCTTCCGGGATGTCCGGCGTACCGATGATGCGCTCCGCCTCTGCCACGTGAGTCCCTCAACCTAGGTGCCTGACTGAGGACGAGGGTACGGCACGTCATCGGCGCCCCACGTGCTCAGGAGGCATACTCCGCCGATCAGTACCGCCGTTCCTGCTTCTGCTTGCACTCCACGCACAGAGTGGCCCTCGGGAAGGCCTGCATGCGGGCCTTCCCGATGGGGTTGCCGCAGTTCTCGCACAGCCCGTACGTGCCGGCGTCGAGCCGCTCCAGGGCACGCTCGGTCTGGATCAGCATCTCGCGCGCGTTGGCGGCCAGCGCCATCTCGTGCTCGCGCGTGATGTTCTTGGTTCCGGTGTCCGCCTGGTCGTCGCCCGCGCCGTCCCCGGAGTCCCGCATCAGGCCGACGAGCGACTGCTCGGACGAGGTGATCTCGGCGCGCAGCCGGTTCGCCTCGGACTGCAGCTCGGCCCGTGCCTCCTCGACCTCTTCCGGCGTCCAGGGGTCCTCACCGGGGCGCACCGCGAGCTCGCCCGGCTCCGCCGCGGCGATCCGTGCCTTCGGAACGGCGGTCTTCGCCGCCGTGGCCGTGCCAGGAGTCTTCTTCGCACCCACCGTCGTGGCTCCCGTCTGCTTCGCGGCCTTTGCCGCGCCCGCTTTCTTGGCCGTGGTCTTCCCGGCCGCCTTCTTCGTGACCGCGCCGGCCTCGGTGGTGCTCTTCGCGACCGCGCGCTTCGTGGTGGTGCTCTTGGCCGCCGCCTTTTTGGCGGGGGCCTTCCCGACCGCCTTCTCGGCAGCCGCCTTCTTCGTCGCCGTCATCTCGGCGGCCCTCTTCTCGGCAGCCGTCTTCTGGGCGGCCGTCTCCTTGGCTGCCGGCTTCTTGGCAGCCCTCTTCCTGGTGGCCGCGGTCTTCGCCGCCGCCTTCCTGGCGCCGGTCTCCTCAGCCCCGGCCTTCTTGGCGGCCGTTTTCTTTGTCGCCGCCTTCTTGGGCGCTGTCTTTTCGGCAGCTGCCTTCTTGGTCGCGCTCTTCTTGGCCGCGGCCTTCGTGGTGGCCGACGCCTTCTTGGCCGCCGCCTTCGAGGCTGCGGCCTTCTTGACCGGCGCCTTCTTGGTCGCGCTCTTCTTGACCGGCGCCTTCTTGGCGGGGGCCTTCTTGGCGGGGGCCTTCTTGGCGGGGGCCTTCTTGGCGGGGGCCTTCTTGGCCGCCGTCTTCTGGGCCGCCGTCTTCTTGGTGTCCCCCTTCGCGCCGCCGGCCACCCCCCGCACCGTCTTCACCGGCTCCGCCGCACGTACCGCGGCGCCGCCCTGCGTGCTCGTGCTCTTCTTTCCGCCGACGTCCTTGGCCGCACCGTCGGTGGCACCGGCCGCGCCGCCGGAAGTCCGCGCCGACCTGCCGGACGCCGACTGCTGTACGGCGGTCTTCTTCGCCACCATGGCCGCGGCCCCTTCACATATTGTGATCTTGCTCGCGAATCGTGCTGGGACGATAAATCGACTTGAGTCCCGCGGCAACGGGGCGCACCGCCCGATTCGCCCGCCTCGCGGATGCCGCGCGACAAGCATGCATGCGTTGTGCCCAGCTCCCCGCCCGGTAATCCGCCGAGCCGGACGTCCCAGGATCCGAACGCCCGTACCGCGCCATTCGGGTCACGCCACGCCATACGGCACCCCGGCGCCGGGGGCGGGGAAATCCGGTCGGCCGCTGTCGGTCCGGCGCCGTACACTGGGCGCAGCGAAAAGCGTGGATGGGGACGAGTAGCGGCGTACGCAGCCCAGAGCGACCCGGGGACGGTGGAAGCCCGGGGGCGAGCGCGACGTGAAGATCACCCCGGAGCCGCCGGAAGAAAACCGCAGCCGAGCGCAGTGGCCAGTAGAACCGGCATCGCGAACCCAATGAGGGGGCTCACCGACGCACAACCTGCGTCGGCGGGCCAAGGAGGGTGGTACCGCGGGAGCGCGCCGAAAGCGGCGCAGGCAAGGACGTAGCTCTCGTCCCTCCGGACGGAAGGCAGCAAGTCCGCCGGAGGAAGCCCGCTGATGACAACGCCGACGTACCGCCAGGTACCCGCCCAGGTCGACCTGCCCGCGCTCGAGCACGCAGTGCTCGACTTCTGGCGCGAGCAGAAGATCTTCGCCAAGAGCCTGGAGCAGTCCGAGGGCCGCCCCGAGTGGGTGTTCTACGAGGGCCCGCCCACCGCCAACGGCATGCCCGGCGCCCACCACATCGAGGCCCGGGTCTTCAAGGACGTCTTCCCCCGCTTCCGCACCATGCGCGGCTACCACGTGTCCCGCAAGGCCGGCTGGGACTGCCACGGCCTCCCGGTGGAGCTGGCCGTGGAGAAGGAGCTCGGCTTCTCCGGCAAGCAGGACATCGAGACGTACGGCATCGCCGAGTTCAACGCGAAGTGCCGCGAGTCGGTGACCCGGCACACGGACGCGTTCGAAGAGCTCACGACCCGCATGGGCTACTGGACCGACCTCAACGAGCCGTACCGCACCATGGACCCCGAGTACATCGAGTCGGTCTGGTGGTCGCTCAAGGAGATCTTCACCAAGGGCCTGCTGGTCCAGGACCACCGCGTGGCCCCCTGGTGCCCCCGCTGCGGCACGGGTCTGTCGGACCACGAGCTGGCGCAGGGCTACGAGACGGTCGTCGACCCGTCCGTGTACGTCCGCTTCCCGCTCACCTCCGGCCCGCTGGCCGGCGAGGCCGCGCTCCTGGTGTGGACGACCACGCCCTGGACCCTGGTCTCCAACACCGCGGTCGCCGCGCACCCCGAGGTCACCTACGTCGTCGCGACCAACGGCGAGGAGAAGCTGGTCGTCGCCGAGCCGCTCGTCGCCAAGGCGCTCGGCGAGGGCTGGGAGACCACCGGGCAGACCTTCACGGGCGCCGAGATGGAGCGCTGGGCCTACCAGCGCCCGTTCGAGCTCGTTGGATTCCCCGCAGAGGCCCACTTCGTGGTCAACGCGGAGTACGTCACGACCGAGGACGGTACGGGTCTGGTCCACCAGTCACCCGCTTTCGGTGAGGACGACCTCAAGGTCTGCCGTGCCTACGGCCTGCCGGTCGTGAACCCCGTCCGCCCGGACGGCGCCTTCGAGGAGGACGTCCCCCTCGTCGGCGGCGTCTTCTTCAAGAAGGCGGACGAGAAGCTCACGGAAGACCTCGGCAGCCGCGGACTGCTCTTCAAGCACATCCCGTACGAGCACAGCTACCCGCACTGCTGGCGCTGCCACACCGCGCTCCTCTACTACGCGCAGCCCTCCTGGTACATCCGCACCACCGCGATCAAGGACCGCCTCCTCGCGGAGAACGAGAACACCAACTGGTTCCCGGACACGGTCAAGCACGGCCGGTACGGCGACTGGCTGAACAACAACATCGACTGGGCGCTGTCCCGCAACCGCTACTGGGGCACCCCGCTGCCGATCTGGCGCTGCGAGGACGACCACCTCACCTGCGTCGGCTCCCTCACCGAGCTGACCGAGCTGACCGGCACCGACCAGTCGGACCTGGACCCGCACCGCCCCTTCATCGACGAGGTCACCTTCGTCTGCCCGCAGGGCGGCTGCGGGCAGACGGCCACGCGTGTGCCGGAGGTCATCGACGCCTGGTACGACTCGGGTTCGATGCCGTTCGCGCAGTGGGGCTACCCGTACAAGAACAAGGAGATCTTCGAGGCCCGTTACCCGGCGCAGTTCATCTGCGAGGCGATCGACCAGACCCGCGGCTGGTTCTACACGCTGATGGCGGTCGGCACCCTGGTGTTCGACAGGTCGTCGTACGAGAACGTCGTCTGCCTGGGCCACATCCTCGCCGAGGACGGCCGCAAGATGTCCAAGCACCTGGGCAACACCCTGGAGCCGATCCCGCTCATGGACCGGCACGGCGCCGACGCGGTCCGCTGGTTCATGGCGGCCGGCGGCTCCCCCTGGGCGGCCCGCCGCGTGGGCCACGGCACCATCCAGGAGGTCGTCCGCAAGACGCTCCTCACGTACTGGAACACGGTCGCCTTCCAGGCCCTGTACGCCCGTACGTCCGGCTGGGCCCCGTCCGAGGCCGACCCGGCCCCGGCCGACCGCCCGCTCCTGGACCGCTGGCTGCTGTCCGAACTGCACGCGCTCACCGACCAGGTCACCCAGGCCCTCGACGCCTACGACACCCAGCGCGCCGGCAAGCTGCTGTCCGCGTTCGTCGACGACCTGTCGAACTGGTACGTGCGCCGGTCCCGGCGCCGGTTCTGGCAGGGCGACAAGGCGGCGCTACGCACGCTGCACGAGGTCGTCGAGACGGTGACGCAGCTGATGGCCCCGCTGACCCCGTTCATCACCGAGCGGGTGTGGCAGGACCTGGTCGTGCCGGTCACCCCGGGCGCGCCGGAGTCGGTGCACCTGGCGTCGTGGCCGGAGGCTGACCTCGCCGCGATCGACCCGGAGCTGTCGAAGCAGATGGTGCTGGTGCGGCGCCTGGTGGAACTGGGGCGTGCCACGCGCGCGGAGTCGGGGGTCAAGACGCGGCAGCCGCTGTCGCGTGCGCTGATCGCGGCGACCGGCTTCGACACGCTGGACCCGGAGCTGCACACGCAGATCACGGAGGAGCTGAACGTCTCCTCGCTCGCGTCGCTGGCAGATTCCCCCGCTGGTGCAGCGGATGGCGGTTCGCTGGTCGACACGACGGCGAAGGCCAACTTCCGGGCCCTGGGCAAGCGGTTCGGCAAGCGCGTCCAGGACGTGGCCAAGGCCATCGCGAACGCGGATGCGGCGGCGCTGTCCCTGGCGCTGCGCGAGGGGACGGCGTCGGTCGAGGTGGACGGCGAGACGGTCACACTCGCTCCCGACGAGGTGATCATCACAGAGACCCCGCGTGAGGGCTGGTCGGTCGCGTCCGACGCGGGGGCGACGGTCGCCCTGGACCTGGAGATCACGGAGGAACTGCGCCGTGCGGGCCTGGCCCGTGACGCGATCCGTCTGATCCAGGAGGCCCGCAAGAACAGCGGGCTGGATGTGGCCGACCGCATCGCGCTCCGCTGGACGTCGACGGACACGGCTGTCGCCGAGGCGCTGACGGAGCACACGCCCATGATCGCCGACGAGGTACTCGCCACGGACTTCACCGAAGGCGCGGCGGACGACACGTACGGCGAGCCTTTCACCGACGAGGGCTTGAACCTGACGTTCCGCCTCCGCAAGGCCTAGTCCCAATGCCGTGTAGTTAGGGCTTGCCGGGAAACAAGCCGTGGCTTCGGGCCTTGGTCCTCGTTGTTGTGGTATGGGG
>NZ_JACTVI010000175.1 GCF_014495685.1 Streptomyces sp. TRM68367
GTGCCCACACGATCGCCGGCATGAGTGCTGGTATCGGTCACAGCCACGGCTGACGGCCCGACGGTCTGACCCTGAGTTCAAAGGGATTGGGTCGCACCGATTGACAGATGACATTCCGATCGCGAACCTTTCTGTCATTCGAAGCGATGTGGGAACGTTCACAGTCATGTGGCGCGCAACGAGCAGATCGCATGCATCGCCCCCGCCGCCTCGGGCCTTTGTATCTCCGCATCAGTGGTGACAGGAGGCATCTCCATGGGTGAGTTACGGCTGGTCGGCTCGACAGTTGCGGTGGTTCCCGGACCAGCGTGCGAGTTGGAGCCCTCGCTAGTGCCCCGGCATCTGCGCGGTGCCGGCGGACAAGACCTGCGCGCCGTACTTCAACACCTACCCGATGGCCAACGCAGCCGGGGCACGCGCAGGACGCCTGCCAGTTCGCCGCCTGGGGCCTGGAGTGCCTCAAGTACGACTGGTGCTCGCCCAAGGGCATCATCAACGACCAGGTGCCTGCGTTCGCGTGGATCACGAAACGGTGGATGACCGGGAGCGACGGCAGCAGGGCGATGGGCGTGCGGAACATCACCGACGTGAACGTCCCCCTGCCGTGCTACGCCTGGCCCGGGGGCTTGGACGGCCGGGGCATGCGGGAGGTCGGCCGCCCCGGCCTGACGGACACGGAGCTGCGCAGCCACTTCGTCCTGTGGCCATGATGTCCGCACCGCCGCTCGTGGGCAGCGATGTGTGCAGCGCGTCGGCGGCAACGCCGAGCATCCTCAAGAACGCCGACCCCTGTTCAACCGGAGCAGCCGTTCGCGATGTCTGTTCGGTCACCACCGGAGCGATCAAGGGGTGGGCCGCTCGCTCGGAAGGTGGTGCACGCGCCCATGGCAGTGTCACGAAGGCGGCTTCTGGCGCTGGGCGCCGGAGCGGCCGCCGGAGGGTTCGGGCTGGCCGGCTGCGGGTCGCAGCGCTCGCTCGGCGACTCGGATGAGATCACGCTGTGGACCTGGGACCGGTCGGTGAGCGACGAGCTGGTCGCCCGGGCCGAGACGAAGGGCATTCCCGGGGCCGAGGGCTTCAGACTCAGCCGCACCAACATCGGCGGCCACTTCAACACCAAGGTGCGTACCGCGCTCGCCGGCAAGTCCCTGGTGCCGGACATCATCGGCATCAACTCCGACGTGGCCACCTACTTCCCCAACCCGGACGTGTTCGTCGACCTGAACGACTTCGGCGCGGCCGAGCTGAAGAGCCGGTACCTGGACTGGAAGTGGAACGAGTGCATCACGCCCGAGGGCCGGATGATCGCGTTCCCCATGGACACCGGCCCCACCGGGCTGTTCTACCGCGCCGACCTGCTTCAGGAAGCCGGGATCACCACCGACCCGAAGGAGCTGGCCGCCCGCGCCCCGGACTGGGACGGCTTCATCGCCCTGGGCAAGGACCTGCAGAAGTCCCAGGAGCGCGCGGTGATCGCGCTGGTGCCGCAGTTCGTCACCCTGGCCTGGCTCGGCTGGGTCGGCTCGCTCAAGGCGCTGATCATCCCCGGTGCGGCAAACGCGTTCGGGATCTTCTGGATGCGCCAGTACGCGCAGGGGGCGATCGCCGACGAGCTGATCCAGGCGTCAAGGGTCGACGGGGCCGGGTTCTTCCGCCAGTGGTGGACGGTGGGGCTGCCGGTGCTTCGCCCGGGGCTTGCGTTCCTGGGAATCTTCACCTTCTTCCACATCTGGAACGACTACCTGTGGCCACTGATCGTGATGACCGACCCGGGCAAGGTGACGCTGCAGGTGGCCGTGCAGCAGCTGAACGGCGTCTACACCACTGACCAGTCGATGGTCATCGCCGGAGCGCTCATGTCGGTGATCCCGCTGATCGGGGTCTTCCTGATCGGTTCGCGCCACTTCATCGCCAACCTGGCCGCCGGCGCCATGAAGTTCTGAAGAAGCACGCGCATGGTCGGCGCCTTTCGAAAAGCAGTCTCCGCACCTGCGTTGAGTTCTTCAGGCAGGCACGAGCCCTGCCCCTGCACGGGAGGATCCATGAAACAGTCCATCAGGGTCTCGTTAGCCGGAACCACAGCCGTGCTCCTGTCCGCCGCGGCTACGACGCTCGCAGTCGACGCGGGTGCCGCGACGCCCGCGGCCGGCGTCGCGGCGGCGGCCGCCAGACCGATGGAGAACCTCGGGGAGATGACGCTGTGAGAACCGCGAAGTTGGTCAGCCCTGCCCTCCTGCTCTCGGTGGTCACGGCGAGTTCCATCGCGATGGCCCCCGGCTCGGCGTCCGCGAGCGATGCGGCGGCCGGAAACACCTATTACGTCGCCCCGAACGGGAATGACGGTGCAGCAGGTACGCAGGCCGCCCCGTGGGCATCGATCGCCCGTGCGCAGGCCGTCGCCAAGGCGGGCGACACGGTCTATTTCCGGGGCGGCACCTACGCCTACACCCGCGCGAACAGCGCCTGCTCGAGCCAGTCCGCCAGAGTCGACGCGATCACCCTGAACAAGAGCGGCAGCTCGGGCAACCTGATCCGGTATTGGGCCCATCCGGACGAGAAACCGGTCTTCGACTTCTCGCGAATGACGGACAACTGCCGTATCAAGGGCTTCAACGTCACCGGCAGCTGGATCCACCTCAAAGGACTGGAAGTCACCGGCGTTCCCCAGAACAACAACCGGAACGCCGAGTCCTGGGGGATCTGGGTTTCCGGCAGCAACAACGTCTTCGAGCAGATCAACACCCACCACCACATGGGCACCGGCCTGTTCATCAACGGCGGGGGTGGCAACCTCGTCCTCAACTCGGACTCGCATGACAACTACGACCCGCGCAGCAATGACGGACCCGGCGAAAACGCCGACGGGTTCGGTTCGCATTACACGCCGGCCGGCCGCCCCGCGAACGTGTTCCGGGGTTGCCGCGCGTGGTGGAACGCCGATGACGGGTTCGACCTCATCTCCACCTACTCGCCCGTGATCATCGAGAACTCGTGGGCCTGGCGCAACGGGTACGTGCCGGGGACGACGACGCCCTCCGGCAACGGAGCCGGCTTCAAGTCGGGCGGCTACGGGGGCGACTACGAAGCCAACGCGCCGAAGCACACCGTCCGCTCCTCGGTGGCGTTCCTCAACAAGGCGGCCGGCTTCTACGCCAACCACCACCCGGTGGCCAACGACTTCTTCAACAACACCGGCTACGGAAACCACCCCAACTTCAACATGCGGGGAGTGGACTCGCGCGGCGCCGCCGTCGGCCGGGGCAACTTGCGCAACAACATCGCCTACACCGGAACGCCGACGTCGAACATGACCGGTACGAACGCCGCGTACAACTCCTGGAACCTCGGCGTCCCCCTGTCGAACTCCGAGTTCCAGAGTGTGTCGACGTCCGGCTGGGACGCGCCCCGCCAGACCGACGGGAGCCTGCCGGTGCTGCCCCACCTCCGTCTCGCGGCGGACAGTGCCCTGATCGACAAGGGCACCGACGTGGGACTGCCCTTCGGCGGAAGTGCGCCGGATCTCGGCGCCTTTGAGAAAGATGGAAGGTGACATCATGAGGCCAAGACCGCGTGTCGTTTCGAAGTACTGGAAGTTGGCCGCCGCAGCGTTGTTGTCCGTGGCGTTAGCGGCACCGCTCTCGGCGAGCACCGCTGCGGCGGAGACACCTGCAACGGAGATGCCGGCAACGGAGACAGCGGCAACGGCGCTCCAGGACCAGGGTGCCGCTGCTGGACCGGTGGTGGATCGCGGTCTCAAGTACCTGGTGTCCGACTACCAGACACGCACTCCGTCGAAGTACACGGCTGACTCCTGGGCGCCCTTCGCCAAGGCGCTGACCGCCGCGGCCGATGTCGCCGGCGACACATCGGCCACCACGTCGGACGTCGCCGCCGCGAAGACGGCACTGATGACCGCCGCCGCCGATCTGGAGGCCGCTGACGAGGGCACGTTCCAGACCATCACGAACGACACCTTCTGGAACGACACCAGCGGCAACCCCATCTATTCGCAGGGCGGCGGGGTCTTCAAGTTCGGCGACACCTACTACTGGTACGGCGTGCACTACACCGGCGCCGAGCTCTACCGGGCCAATCCGACGAGGAAGTACGACGGCGACGTCAGGTTCGTTTCGATCCCCGTGTACTCGTCCAAGGACCTGGTGAACTGGAAGTTCGAGAACCGAGTGGCGACGCGCTCCACCGGCGTGGGCAACGGTGCCAACCTGGGTGGTGCGGGCTGGGTCGGGCGGCTCGGCGTCTCCTACAACGAGAACACCGGCAAGTACGTGCTCGCCGTGCAGATGTGGCACACCGGCAGGGGCGGGCACGGCGTTCTGCTGCTCCAGGGCGACTCACCCACCGACACCTTCGACTACGGTTACTTCCAGACCCAGATCACCAACTCGCCCACGACCGGCACCGGAGATCAGACCGTCTTCACCGACGACAACGGCAAGGACTACCTGATCTTCTCCAACCGCGAAGGACGTTCTCGCGCCTTCGTGGCCAAGTTCCGGGAGTCCGACTCGCTGCGGATCGAGCCCGGCGTGCAGATCGGATACAACTCCTCCGGCCGCGAGGGCAACGCCATGTTCAAGCTCGACGGCAAGTACTACCACGCGGCGTCGGATCTGCACGGCTGGAACACCTCGGTCACGCATGTCATGGAGTCGACCGGCAGCAACGTCCAGGGTTCCTACACGGGCGAGTACACGCTCGCCGGCACCGAGATGGACTACAGCCACGTGACCCAGACCGGGTTCTTCGTGACGGTCAATGGAACCAAGCAGAACACGGTGATCTTCGCCGGCGACCGCTGGGCCGACTTCGCCTGGAACGGCATCGGGTACAACCAGTGGATGCCGGTGACCAAGACCGGCGCGAGGCCACGGTTCCACTCGGTGAGCCAGTGGCAGTTCAACGCCACGACCGGAGAGTGGCGGGTCGGGCCGCAGAACAACTACGTCCTCAACCCCAATTTCCAGGCCGACCGCATCATCGTCTCCCGGCTGACCGGGTGGACCAACTTCCGGGAGTCGGGACCGAGTTCGATCGTGACCAACGTCAACGGCGGTGCGAACGGAAGCCGCTTCGGGCTGCGCGTGGGCGCCGGACAGTCCTACGCGGGTGGCGTGCGGCAACAGATCACGGTGCCGGCCGGCACCTACAAGCTGTCCCTCTTCGCCAAGACCTCTGGTTCGCTCCGCGCCGCGCAGATCACGGTCACCGACGCCAGCGGTAACTCGCGCACGCTCAACGTCGCGGCAGCGAGCGGCTGGACTCGTCGTGAGCTCGCGGAGATCCCGCTGTCCGCCGGTACCGCGACCGTCACCATCCGAGCGGCGAGCAACAACGGGTACCTCGTCGTCGACGACCTCGGACTCGTAAAGACCTCTGCCGACACGCCTCCGCCGACGGGGCAGCGTTACGAGGCAGAGACCACGTCGGCGGAGTGCCAGGGCACGATCGACTCGAATCACGCCGGATTCTCCGGCAGCGGGTTCTGCAACGGCAATAACGCTGCGGGGGCCTTCGCGCAGTTCACTGTGAACTCCGAGGCCGCTGGTACGGCGACGCTGGGGGTCCGGTTCGCCAATGGCTCGAGCAGCGGTGCGAGGCCGGCGAACCTGGTCGTCAACGGATCCACGGTGGGGACGGTTTCGTTCGAGTCCACCGGTGCCTGGACGACATGGTCGACCAAGACCGCGACCGTCTCGCTGAACGCCGGCAGCAACACCATCCGGTTGGATCCGACCACGGCAGCCGGACTGCCCAACGTCGACTCCCTCGATGTCGGTGCCGCGACTGGCTGACATCCCACGCTCTGCCGGTCTCTTCGACCGGCAGAGCGTACAAGGGTCGCGTCCTTGAGCCCACGACACCGGCGTGACCACGGTGTGCTGCGCAACGAGCAGTGCCAATGAGAACGACGGCCGACCGCGTGCGAAACAGCACTTGCCGCAAGTAAGTCACATCGTCAGGAGAAGGACATGAGCAGCAAGCGTCTGCCCCGCGTGATCGCGGGCATGACGACGTTGGCCACCATGGTGTCCGCGACTTTACTCATGATGCCCGCGCCGGCCCATGCGACCTTCGGAACCGCGGACATCAAGCCGATCGAAAGCAATATCGCTGCCAAGCCCTGGGCCTCGGCAACATCCAGCAACGGCTCGTCGAACGCCGGACTGGCCATCGACGGCGACCCGACGACGTCCTGGTACCCCGGTCGTGCCGGCGCCCGGCAGTGGCTCACCGTCGACCTCGGTGGAACCTACGACAACCTGCGTAAGGTCAAGGTGATGTTCCCGGACCGTGGCGTGGCCTACCGGTACGTCGTCGAGGCTTCATCCGACGGTCGCCGGTGGAAGACCATCACCGACAGGTCCCACAACCGAGCCGTGTCGCGAGGGGAAGTGCACCTGTTCACCCGGCCGGCGACGCGCTTCGTCCGGCTGATGTTCACAGGTGTGCTGGGCCGTGCCCGGGCTGGTGTCAGCGAGTTCCAGGTCTTCAACTACCTGCGCAACGACCTCACTCTCGGCGCCGATCTGTCCTGGATGGACGACCTCCAGGACCAGCAGTACTGGGTCGACCCCCTGGCCGAAGACCGCGGCGCCGGGCCCCACCTGCTCGACGTGGCCAAGGATCGTGGCATGCAGCACACCCGGCTGCGGATATTCAACGAGCCGCGCAGCGAGAGCACCGGTCAACCGACGCCGATACCGCGCCAGGGTCCGGAGCGCTCACTGGTCTCAGCGAAGTGGATCAAGCAGCGGGGCATGGGCCTGGGGATCGACTTCCACTACGCGGACTCATGGGCGGACCCGAGCAAGCAACCGAAACCACGCGCCTGGGCCCAGCTGGAGTTCGCGGACCTGTCCCAGGCCGTGTACGACTTCACCGCCGACTATCTGGACCGGTTGATCCAGCAGGGCACCACGCCGGAGAAGGTGGCCGTCGGCAACGAGATCATCAATGGGTTCATGTACGGCAGCGAGGCGGTCCACATCGGCACGACGAATCCGCCGTATTTCGTCGACCAGGCCGATATCTACCAGTCGAAGCCCGGCGGTGGCCTGCTGTGGCGGTACTGGCGGTCAACCGACCCGGTGGAGCAGCAGCTTTACGACCAGGCGTGGGACCGGTTCACAACCCTGGCCGCGGCCGGGATCAAGGCCGTCCGCGACGCGTCACCGACATCCAAGGTCGAGATACACGTGATTGTCGGCAAGGACCGGCTCGCCAAAACCATGGAGTTCTGGCACCAGTTCCTCACCCGGGTGAAGGCAAAGGGTCAGAACCCTGATGTGCTGGCCATCTCGTACTACCCGGAGTGGCACGGTACACCCGAGGCGCTGGATCTCAACCTGAACACCATGGCCACCACCTATCCCGACTACGAAATCGACATCGCCGAAACCGCCTACCCCGCCTCGGGCGGTGAGGGCTCGCCGATGCCCAACTCACCCTTCCCGCGAACCATCCAGGGCCAGGCGGACGCTATCCGGAGGGTATTCCAGGCCGCCAACGACGTGGTCGACAACCGAGGTTCAGGTGTGCTGGTGTGGGAGCCGGCCGGCTACCAGCCGATGTTCCGGGCCGTGCCCGGACTGGCGAACACGTGGGAGCCGCACGCGTCCATCAACGTCTTCAACGCCAGCCGCGCCAAGCACATCCTCCAGGACACCATCTACACCGCCGCCGTGGTGGGAGCCGCACCGAAGCTGCCCTCCTCCATCCACATGCTCACCACCGCCAACAGCACGATCACCGGTGTCCCCGTCCGCTGGCAGCCGTTGCCACCTGGCGCGACCGACAGGCCGGGTGTGGTGACGGTCACCGGGATGACCGACACAGGACCGGTCACGGCGGTCATCGACGTCGTTCCCAGACACGGCGAACACGACTTGACCACCTCATAGCCTCCATCGCCAAGCGAAGGACCAGGAGGCGGATGGATTGTACTGACAACGCGCGCAACGCTCCTGCCGCCCCTCGCGGGTGGCAGGAGCACCCACACCCGGTTTCGCGCCGCGCGTCCAGTCGACCTGCCGCCGACTGGACGCACCGGCAACGGGCCCAGCCGAACGCCAATCGCTACACCCACCCCCGCACCCAAGGAGACATCCATGGCCATGCAACGACGGACATTCCTCAGGATGAGCGCGGCCGGAGCGACGGGCGTGGGTCTGTCCCTGCTCGGCGCGGGGCAGGCAATAGCCGCCGTCGGGCCGTTGGACACGGCGCCGACCACGCCGTTCGCGGTCGGCGTGCGCCGGTATGACTGGACCCGCGGCAGCCGCCGGTGCACCACCTATGTCTACTACCCCGCCACCGGCACCCCCGGCGGCAACCCGGTGACGAACGCCCCGGTCGCAGGCG
>NZ_JACTVI010000176.1 GCF_014495685.1 Streptomyces sp. TRM68367
CGTACTCGCCGCCGCGGACCGGGACCCGGAGCCCCTGCCCGGCGTACGGGCGAGCGACGCCCTCGCGCCGCGCGACCTCCCGCCGCTCCCGGCGCCGCAGCCCGTGCCCGCGCACCCCGAGCAGCCCCCGGCGTACCCGGCCGCGCCCGGCGGCCCGGACCCCTTCGCCCTGGACCAGCTGGCCACCGACGCCGCCGCCCGCGCACACACCCTGCTCGGCACCGGCCAGGACCCGGTCGGAGAGCTCACGCTGTGGCAGGACGCCGTCCGGCTCGCCGCCGCCCGGCCCGGCTCCGGCCTCACCGCCGGCACCCGCGCCCTGTACTCCGCGCTCGCCGCCGCCACCGGCCGCGGCACAGCCGAGCTGGCGCGTGCGGTCGCCGCCTGGCGCCAGGGCGGGCCGGTGGGCCTGGCCGTCCTCGAAGACGCCTGGGACCCGCCCGCCGGCCGCTTCGACCGCGCCCGCCCCCTCCTCCTCGCCGCCGACCTGCCCGCCTTCCGCCCCTGGCGTAACCGCCTCACCCACCCCCGGGGCCACGTCCAGCTCCGCCTGGGCCGCGACGGCCTGTGGTACGCCTACGAGTCCGAACCGGGCCGCGACGACTGGTGGCCCCGCGGCATCCCGGACACCGACCCGGTCGGCGCCCTGACGGGCCTGGACCTGCCCACCGACCTGTGACCGGGCACCGCGACAAAAGCCCCCCGCACCCGGCCTCGACCTCGTCGGCACCCTGACCGGCCTCGGCCTGCGCACCGTCCCCTTCTGCAGGGCACGCCCGCCCAGGAGGCGGTCGCCGCGCGGTGGGGCAGCGGACCTGTCTGCCGGGTGAGCGGCGAACGGACCGAGGGTGGCTCCTGTCGCTGATCGATATCAGGAGGCACTCAAAGCTTCTGGGCGCTGCTCAAAGAAGAGATCGGCACCCGCCTCTGGCCCGACCGGGCCACCGCACGCGCCGAGCTCTTCAACTTCATCGAGACCTTCTACCCGGGCTGCCCTGGCCGGCCGGAGAAGTTTCCTGGCAGAACCCTTGCGGAAACGTGGCTGAGGTGTAATACATTACCGGCCACGCGTCGAGGGTGACGAGCTGTGCTCGCCGTCGAGGGGAGGACGATCACGAGGTGCGGCACTGACTTGCCAGGGCGCGGGTCTCAAACCGGCTGAACGGAGTGAATCTGATCATGGCGCGTCAGACATCCGGCACGACGCGAGAGGTCTTTTCCAGCCGCTTCGCGTTCATCGCCGCGGCCATCGGGATGGCGGTGGGCACCGGCAACATCTGGCGATTCCCCCGCGACGTGGGAGCGGGCGGCGGTGGCGTCTTCATCATCGCCCTGGTGCTCGCCAACCTGGTCTGGGCCGTCCCCCTGCTGATGGCGGAGTCGCTCCTCGGATCCCGCAGCCGCCTCGGCACCATCGGGGCGTTCCGTGACTTCATGGGCCGCAAGTTCGCCTGGATGGGCGGCTTCATGGCCGTCGTCACGATGGGCATCCTCTTCTACTACACGGTGATCTGCGGCTGGGCGATCCGCTACTTCGTCTACGCGGTGAGCGGCAAGTTCTCCTCAGGTGTCGGCAGAGAGCAGACCCAGCGACTGTGGGACAACTTCGTCGAGAGCCCGGCGCAGACGATCCTGTTCCACGTGATCGCCGCCTTCCTCGTCGGGTTCGTGGTGATCCGTGGCCTGAAGGGCGGCCTGGAGAAGGTCCTCAACATCACCGTGCCGATGCTGTTCGTCGTACTGGTGCTGCTCGCGATCCGCGCCATGACCCTGTCGGGGGCCGGCGAAGGGCTGCGCTACCTGTTCGTGCCCGACTGGAGCAGGATGCTCGACGGTGAGATGTGGCTCGGTGCGTTCGTGCAGATGGCCTTCTCCACCGGAGCCGGCTGGGGCCTCTACCTGACCTACTCGGTGTACATGCGCAAAAAGGAGGACTTCGCGCTCAACGCGGGAATCGTCGTCGCCGGCAACCACCTGGCCTCGCTGCTCGCCGGGATCGCGGTCATCTGCACGGTCTTCGCGGTGCAGTCGCCGCACTACGCGCAGGAGGCGGTCTCCGCCGGCGATCAGGGGCTGATGTTCGTCTACCTCGCCGCGCTGTTCGGCCAGATTCCCGGCGGCACCTGGTTCTTCGGGCCGCTGTTCTTCCTCGTGCTCGTGCTCGCCGGCCTGTCCAGCCTGATCGCCATGATGGAACTCGCCGTGCGCAACGTGATCGACCTCGGCATCAAGCGGAGGAAGGCCGTTGTCGCGATCGTCCTCGTGACGCTCGTCGGGGGCATCCCCTCCGCACTCGACCTGGACGTGCTGACCAACCAGGACAACGTCTGGGGCGTCGGACTGCTGATCAGCGGCCTGTTCGCGGCCATCGCCATGATGCGCTACGGCCTGGAGCGTGCGCGCCGCGCGCTCGACCACTCCAGCGACTTCAAGGTCGGCGCGTGGTGGAAGGTGCTGATCGGGCTGTTCCCGCTGATGTTCGCCGTGGTGTTCGGCTGGTTCATGTACCTGTCCGTCACCAATGACTCGCAGACCTGGTACGACCCGTTCCAGACGTTCAGCATCGGCACCATGCTGCTCCAGTGGACGCTCCTCTTCGTCGTGATGCTGCTGCTCAACAACCTGTTCTCGCGCAGGATCAGCCGCGGCCCCCTGACCACCGACGGTGACGAACCGGCGTCGCCCGCGCACCAGGGAGAGGAGGTCTGACCCGTGGATGCGGAGACTGTGATCTGGACGCTCATTCTCTTCGGCGGGACCGTGCTGGCGGTGGTCTGGCTGACCTACGCCGCCTGGTGCAAGGAGAAGGACGGCACCGAAAAGGACGGCGCCGAAGAAGGGACGGCGTGACGAAGGTGGCCGGGGCCGAGGGGCTTGTGATCATGTCCCTCGGCCCACCGGCGCGAGTAAGCCCGGGCATGTGGCGGTTCGTCTGAAGGCGGACGGGTTACTCGGTTCCTGCCGCGGAGGGGAACTCGCTTCAGGCGGCGTTCTCACTTTCGTACTGATCGATCGAGCAGGGCCGATACACGGCAACCGCACCAGCTGATCGCGAGGTGACTGACATGGCCGAGACCACGGTTCGCGAGAACACCGACGCCGGGCCCCGGACGCAAGAAGGGAGCCGTTCGGAGACAGAGAAGGAGAAGCGGACGACACTGCAGGGTCGCAGGGGGAGCGACGTTGCTCCGGAGAACCGCGGAAGCACCACGGTCGCGGACGCGGTGGTCGTGAAGATCGCGGGAATGGCCGCCCGTGAGATCCCCGAGATCCACAACCTCGGCAGAGGCATGGCCAGGGCGTTCGGGGCGGTACGCGAGCGCGTGCCCGGCGGAGGCAGCGACATCGCCCAAGGAGTGAAGGTCGAGGTCGGAGAGCGCCAGGCCGCTGTGGACCTGGACGTGGTCGTCGAATACGGCGCCGCCATCGCAGACACCGCCGCAGATGTGCGCCGGAACGTCATCAGTGCGGTGGAACGGATGACCGGCCTGGAGGTCGTGGAGGTCAACATCGCCGTCGGCGACGTGCACCTGCCGGACGAGGAGGAAGAGCCCGAGCAAGTCGACAGGCGCGTGGCCTGACCACCTCATCCACGCAAGGGTCACCCGCTACGGCGCAGCGCCGACCGCGCGGCGCGCTTGTCTCAGGGTGGACGGCTGCGGCATGGCAGAAGACGGCGACCGTGCACCGGGAACACACGGCCCGGTGCTTGGTCACCTGCTCGACGCTAGCCGGTGCCCCAGAAAGGGGCGGACCCGTAGTGGGCGCAGACGCGGTCGGCATACCAGCGGTCGGTCACCTTCCGGCCCCGGACGTCCTGATCGGCGGAGGGCCAGTGCGACCGGGCCCTCGTGCTCGGGCCCCCGCTCCCTCCCGGTTCCATCGGCCCCGGCCCCGGCCCATGCATGGAACCTCACGTGGGTACCCCTATATCGGATAACTGGCAAAAAAGCCGGATAAACGACGGGGCGGAGACATTCGGCGATCAGGTCACGACACTGAGCCCGCTGGAGCTCATGCCGCTCCCGCTGGGGGGAACGACGGAGGAGGCTTCCGTGCGGGCGACGTTCTCACTGGGCCATATGGCCGGTATTCGAGTGGGCGTGCACTGGAGCGTCCTGGTCATTTTCGTCCTGATCCTGGTGGGGCTGGCACAGGGGGGCCTCCAGGAAGCCCATCCGGGCCGTCCGGCATGGCAGTACTGGCTTGCCTCGGCGGTGACCGCGGTGTTCTTCCTGCTGTCGCTGCTGGCTCACGAGATCAGCCACGCGCTGGTGGCCCGCCGCAACGGTGTGGCCGTGGACGACATCACCCTGTGGCTGCTCGGCGGCCTCGCCCGGCTCAAGAGCGAGGCGTCCACCCCGGGTGCGGAACTGCGCATCGCCGGCGTGGGGCCGCTCGTCAGCCTGGTGCTCGGGGTGCTGTTCGCCCTGGCGGCGGGAATACTGGGCGGATTCACCGATGCCGGGCTCGCAGTGGGGGCGCTGGCCTGGCTGGCCGGGATCAACATCCTGCTGGCGGTCTTCAACGCGCTGCCGGCCGCGCCGCTGGACGGCGGGCGGCTGCTGCGCGCGATCGTGTGGTGGAAGACGGGCAGCCCGCTGCGCGCCACCGCCGTGGCCACGGCCGCGGGCCGGGTGCTGGGGTGGGTGCTGGTCGGTGTCGGCTTGTACCTCGTCCTCGCCGGGGCCATCTTCAGCGGCATCTGGCTGGTGGTCATCGGCTGGTTCGTCATCGCGGTGGCCACGGCGGAAGGCGGCCAGGCGAGAGTCCGCGAACTGCTGGGCGGAATCCCGGTGAGCGACGCGATGACGCCCGACCCGGTGACGGTCCCCGCCGGCACCACGGTGGGAGACTTCCTCGCCGACCCGCGCTTTCGCTACCGTCACTCGGCCTTTCCCGTGATCGACGACGCGAACTTCGCGGCGGGCCTGGTCACCCTGAAGGGTGCGGACGCGGTCCCGGAGACGGAGCGCGCTTCCGCCACCGTCGCGGACGTGATGGTGCCGGTCGGCGACCTGCCGACCCCCCGTCCCGACGACCCGCTGGCGCCGCTCGTGCCCGAGTTGCAGGCCAATCCCGCCCACCGGGCCCTCGTGCTGGAGGGAGGCCGAGTCGTCGGCATCGTCACCTCCTCGGACATCAGCCGCGTCACCTCCTGGCTCAGCTCCTCGCCCGCCTGGCGCAGCCGGACCCTCTGAGATGGCGTTATGAGGCGTGATGTCCGTTACGGGGTTGGTGTTGGGTGAGGCGTGATGCTCGTGGAGGTCGGTGCTGGTCTATGGGCGGGGCTGGGCGAACAGGCCGGGTTCGGTCTCGACGAGGATCCCGCCGTCGACCAGGCGCTTGAGCTTGGAGCGGATGCCTTCGGTGTGCTTGGGCAGGAGGGGCAGGTCCATCGCCAGGCACAGGTCGCGGGGCTTGAGAGAGGGAGGCTGTGCCCGGTGCCCACACAGCCCAGCGAACCAGCGCATCCCGCCACACTGATCCCTGCAGGCCCGCACCGCAGACAACACGGTCGGAGTCCGAAAGCGTCACCGGCCCGGGCCGGGGCTGCTTTCGATGATCTGGCACACCACGGCGTCGCCACCGGCGCGGCGGGTCACCTCGGCGGTGCGGCGGGCGGCGAGCAGGGCCCGGCGTAGCTCGCGCAGCTCGGCCAGGGTGCGGTTGATCTGATCGAGGTGGCGGTCAAGCAGCTGAGTGACCCGGCCGCAGGGCTGGGCGCCGTCACGCTGCAAGTCGAGGATGTCGTTGATCTCGTCCAGGGTCAGGCCCAGCGCCTTGGCGCGGCGGACGAAGCGCAGCACCTCCAGGTCGGCTTCATCGAAGAGCCGGTAGCCGGCCTCGGTGCGCTCGGCCTGGGGCAGCAGCCCCTTGGCCTGTGTGGAGTCGGCGACCCGGGAGAACCACAGCCGCTGCGCTTGCCTCGGGCTGGAGCGCCGGCCCGAGCCTGTCGCGTGCCGGGACGCTGGGCGCGGCCGGCGAGGAACTTCGGAGAGGCTGGCGCTGCGCCGTTGGGTGCGATGGGCCGCCGTACCGCAGCCGGTGCTGCGGCTGGTGCCACAGTCCGTACCGCTACAGGTTCCACGGCTGGTGCTGCTGCGGGCAGTACCAGCCGCTCCACGATCTGGTCGGCATCGATGCAGCTCATACCCCCTGGGCAACCTCAATCCTCTCGACGACACCTCTCCCTGGAACAGGAGAGGTTGACTCCCGTCTGTCGGGGATGGCTGCGATGCTGCCGGGTATGGATGAGGCGATGCGCGGCCGGGTCTACGGCTCGTTGACTGAACACCCGGGCCCGAAGCCGGGACGGCGCTACGTCGAACTGGTGGGCGGACCGCTGGACGGATTGCTGCTCGACATCACGGCTGGAGGCCGGAAGAGATCGACGACGGTGCCTCCCTCCTGACCGAGCTCGGGCAGTTCGGCCCCCGGGGGCCGGGCGCTGTACGACCCGCGCCCCGGCGACCCGTCCCGCTGGGACTGGGGCGGCGACAGCCCCTGATCACCCGCACTCGGTCGGGTGAAGACACCGCCGCAGCCGAACCCTCCCCGGGCGCCCGGGCGTAGTGCCGTACTTGGAACCGATCAACGAAGTGCATGTAAACCAGCCGGGCTTGGTCGACGTCGCGGCCGACGGCGACGCCACCGCGCTCGGCTTCCAGCAGCATGCTTGGCAGTCCAGATTGCTGCGAGTTCCTCAGGGTTCCGTGCCCGTCCCCGCTGACGAGTCGAGGCTGAACACTGAAATGACGTTACCCCGGAAGGGAAGACCCACAGAAGATACCGTTCAGTAGGGATATTTGACTCTATCGACCGGCGCCTCTGGACCTCAGGATGACGAAGCGGCACGTCCCGTTCCGCTCCCAATCATGGAGGAGGCCCCATGCACAAATCCACCTTCGGCAAGCTGAAACTTTGGATCATGTCCGTCGTCGGCGTGCTCTTGCTGGCGCTGACCGTGCAGCTCACGACCCAGTCCGCCAGTGCGGCACCCGTCGCCGTCGAGTCCTCCAACGAAGGCGACGTCGTGGAGATTCACTCGACCGACGATGGGATCAACCTGGTAACCGACTTCGCCGAGATCGAGCGGGATCATACGGTGGACAGAAGCAATGCCGATCTCGACGCGAAGTTCGATGACCTGAACGAGCGGATGAGCGATCTCGGTTGGGACCTGACGCAATCGGAGGAGCGCCAGCGGCTGGAACAGGAGGCCAGCAGTCTGCTGACGTTCCTGGACCCGGTCGCCGATGATGCGACCGGGTCGGAAACCGGAACCGACCTGGGGCAGCTGCAGCAAGTCCTCGCACAGGTTGAGAACGGCAACGTCTGTGAGGGGCGCTGCCTCAGCACTCCCGGCGAGAAGGCGGCCCGCACCGTAATCTTCGCCGCAATAGCCGCCGTGGGGACGCTGGGCCTGGCAGCTACCGGTGTCATCAGCATCCCGAGCGCCGCGGTTGGCCTCGCAGTCGCAGCGATCATCACGACCGCCCGGGTCTACTACGAGATGCGCGACAATATCGATGAACTCCCCAACGCCCTACAGCGCCAAATGGCCAACAACGCGATGTTCGCGGGCATGGATGTGTTGATCCGCAACTACGACGCGGTCCGGGCCGAGCAGGACGTCATCATCGACGACTTCCTCAACAACCTGGCCGACGACGTCGAGGCGGCTCGCGGCGAGGAACTGGCAGTGGACAACAACATCGACCTGATGGACGGCGAACTCTGACACCACGCCCCCTGTTCGCATTCCACCATTAGCCCCGGGAGTCCGGCAGCGCTGGCCGCCGGACTCCCGGGCAACACCAGCCCCTGACTACTGATGAGCTTCGCGTGATATCGCGCCTCTGGGATACGGCTGGCGCTCAACTTGACTTTTTCCACTCGCCTGAAGGACCCCGTTGCTGATCTCTCATTTCGAGGGTTGGGCGAGCAGACGGCATAAGTGGGTGGTGCGGGTGCGCTCGGGGCGGTGGCCTTGCTGCCAGGCATCGATGCGGATGAGGTTGACGGCGGTGGCTGCGAGGCAGTGGCCGAGGTGGGTGGCTGTGGCGGTTCGGTAGCGGCTGCGGCGTGCGTGGGGTGGACGATCTGGCAGACCGTGGCCTCGATCCCCGCGCGGGGCCGGTAGCGGGCTCGCCAGGCGTCGGTGTCCTGTTCGCGGCGGCGCTGCTGGAGTGCCGCCCTTTGGGCGGGCTCGCGCAAGGTTAGGGCTCGTCCCCACTTGCCGCTGCCCGCTGTCGTGCATCGCGGGCGCAATTGGCAGGCGCGGCAGGTTGCCGCGTCGAAACGGATCTGGACCAAGGGGACGCGTGTGCGGCGGCTGCTGCGGGTAGTCGCCCAGGAGGTGCTG
>NZ_JACTVI010000177.1:0-7979 GCF_014495685.1 Streptomyces sp. TRM68367
CCGCCTCTGCCACTGCCGTTGGCACGCGTACGCCGACACCACACCGTGATCAGAAAGCTCAGCAGCGGCTATCTACAGCTGCCGTAGCAGTGCACGATGCCGTCGACGAACAGCATTTCGTAGACCGCGGCCAAGACGGCACGCACAGCGGACTGGCGCGTGCCGACAGCCAACTCGTCCGGTTCAAACCGCCGCAGGTCGCCGATGTACTCCATGACCACGGTCTCGGACGTGCACAGCTCAGGCAGCGGGGCGGGGATACGCACGCTCCCGAAGTCCGCCAAGTTGTCCCGCAGCACGGTCAACGATGCGGCCTCGGCCTCGAAGTCCAGCTGCCGCAGGATCGCCCCGCCCACCTGCGCGTGCATGAGCCGGAACGGCATCTGCCGTACCGGGGCAGCACACCCAGCATGCCCATCATCGACGCGGTCAGTGCAAAGTCACGCTGCATCATGCAATCGATGCCAGGGCGCCGCACTTTGACCGCGACACGGCGACCGTCCCGGGTCACGCCTCATGCACCGTAGCGATGCTGCCGCAGGCAAGCGGCTCCCAGCGGAACTCGCGGAACGGCCACGGGCGGTTGCGGTAGCTGCGCCGAACGGCGCGCTCGATCCGACGCCGGCTCGGCGGCGTCACGCCGTCTGTGAGCCGGCTCAGTGCCTGGGTGACATCGTCGGGCAGCAGGTCTCTCCGGGTGCTCAGCAGCTGGCCGATCTTGATGTAGGACGGTCCGAGACGAGTGAGCATCCTCACCCATCGGTCGCCGTCCCGTAGACCCCGTGCATGCGGGGAGCGGCGCAAGCGTGCGCCGACGGCGGAGGCGCCGAAAGCCAGGCCGTAGCCGAGCACCACCGAGCTGACACGGCCGCAGCGCAGTGCCAGCGCTGACAGATCGATGAGCCGGGGCGGGATCGCTCGCACGTTCGCCCCCTGCTGGTCGCACGTCATGGTGAGGGCGACGCGTCGTCGCCCGACCCGATCGTCGCGGCCCAGGCGGGACATCTACTACTTCCACGGTGCCCTCGGGCGCAGCGGATGCGAGGTAGGCGTGCGCGCACACCGGCGGTGTACGCGCACGCCGTCAGGATGCGCTGACGGTGTCCAGACCGAACGCCGCAAAGACCTCGGCGTCCTGGAACACGGTGGTCCTGCTGATGCCGGCGGCAGTGACGGCAAACACCTGCAGAGTGTGCAACTCGTATGCGCCGCTGGCGCCGCGACGATAGGCGGCGAAGCCGGGCTGGCCGTTTGCCGCGATCGGGTCGAGCCGCCAGCTGCTGCCTGCCTTGGCAAAGAGCCAGCCCATGAACTGGGCGTAATTGGCGCGGCCGACAAACCAATTGAGCATCGGCGGCATCTCCATGAGGACATCGTGGGCGAGGAGCTGCTTGAGTCCTTCGATGTCCGCCTGCTCAAAGGCCTTCATATAGCGTTCGACGCAGGTCCGCTGCTCCGTTTGGGAGGGTTCTGGGACGTGGTCCTCCAGGACGCCCGCTTCTTTCAGGCGCGCCCGTGCCCGCTGCAGGGAGCTGTTGACCGAAGCGACCGACGTGTCCAGCACGTCCGCGGTCTCGGCCGCCGAGAAGGCGAGCACCTCGCGCAGGATCAACACAGCACGCTGACGCGCCGAGAGGTGCTGCAGCGCGGCGACGAACGCCAGGCGCAGGCTGCTCCGATCTACCGCTGAGCCGGCCGGGTCTCCCAGGTGGAGCAGCGCATCGGGGATCGGCTGCAGCCAGGTGACCTCGCCGCCATGGACAAACGGCTGGAGCGGGTCGCTCTCCGTCACGGTTCCTGACGGCAGCGGCCTGCGGCTGCGGCTCTCCAGAGCATTCAGGCAGGCGTTGGTCGCAATCCGGTATAGCCAAGTCCGCAGCGAGCCGCGTGCGTGATCGTACCGGTCCCGGGCCCGCCAAGCCCGCAGGTACGTCTCCTGAACCAGATCCTCGGCGTCGTGCACCGAGCCGAGCATCCGATAGCAGTGCGCCAGCAGTTGCGGCCGGTGTGGCTCGAGTTGGCGGTTGAAGTCCTCCGTCGTGGTCGCCACGCCCGACCCCTTCCGATGTGTCACCTTGCCGGGGACCCTATCGCACTGAAGTGGCGGGGCCGGGACGCCTTTCAAGGCAAGAGCCCAGCTCACGTCACGCGCCTCCTGTCGTGCAACGGCATGCTGCACCTGGGGATGCCCCGTCAGCTGCCGCTACTTGCCTTCCTGTCCTGCTACCTCGGACTTCTTGCACGTTGCTGCGTTCGCGCACAGCTCCCCGTCGGGCAAGCCGCGAGTAGGTCCGCATCCGGGCTGAGGTTCCCCCGTTGTGTGGGAGGTGCTGATCAGCTGGTCAGGGCGGGTTGGCGGGGTTTCAGGTTCGCTTGTTCGGCCGATGCTTGGTCGGTGTAGTACTTCTCCTCGAACTCGATGGGGCTGAGCCAGCCGAGCCGGGCTTGGATGCGCCGGCTGTTATAGAAGCCGTCGATGTACTCGAAGAGTGCAAGGTTCGCCTCGGCCCTCGTTTCGAAGACGCGGCCGCGGACGCACTCGGTCTTGATCAGTATCCACAGGTTTTCGGCCAGAGCGTTGTCGTAGGAGTCCCCGACGGACCCCATGGTGAGGTCGGTGACCCACAGCCGGTTCGGCGCGAGCGCGGTGAAGTCCCGCTGCACCAGGTCCGGGGCCAAAGTGGCCTTGGGATCTCGGCGCGTGAAGCTCGTGCGGCGCGGGCTGATGCCCGCGAGGCCGTCCTCGCGCATCAGGCGCTCGACCCGCTTGCGGCCGACGTGCACGCCCTCACGCTTCAGGACGGCGTGCACGCGCGGCGAGCCGTAGGTCCCGCCGGAGTCGGCATGGATCCGCTGGATCTTCTCCGTCAGCTCCGCGTCCTGGCGGCGCCGCTCGCACGGCTCCTTCTCGGCGCGGCGCCAGCGGTAGTAGGTGGAGGAGGCGATGTGTAGTTCCCGGAGTACGGGCTCGAGACCGAACACGACCTGCCGTTTTCGACCTGGAGTCTGACGAAGCTGGCGGAGTTCCTGGTCGCCGAGGGGGTGGTCGACGACATCAGCCACGAGGGCCTGCGCATTCTGCTCCGCGAGGAGGGCGTCTCCTTTCAGCGCCTGAAGACCTGGAAAGCCTCCCGCGATCCGGATTACGCTGCCAAGAAAGCCCGCGTCGAGCACCTGTACGCGATCGCCGACGGCGAGGTCATACCCGAGGACGGCGAACCGGAAGTCATCTTCTGTATGGACGAGTTCGGTCCGCTCAATCTGATGCCGCACGCCGGGCGGCAGTGGGCCGAGCGCGGCGGCAAGCACAAGGACCACAACGCGAGCCCCGCCGTCGGCGACGGGCCACCTATAACCGCTACGGCGGGGTCCGCCACCTGTTCGCCGCCCTGGACCTGGGCAAGGACAAGCTCTACGGCCACATCAAGCCCGTCAAGCGGCGCACCCAGTTCCTGGAGTTCTGCCGCTACCTGCGCACCCACTACCCGCCAGACGTACGGATCGCGATCGTCTGCGACAACTTCTCCCCGCACCTGACCACCAAGCGGTGCCAGCGCGTGGCGACCTGGGCGGCGGAGAACAACGTCGAGATCGCCTACACCCCGACCAACAGCTCATGGCTCAACCGCATCGAGGCCCAGTTCACCGCCCTGCGCTACTTCACCCTCGACGGCACCGACCACGCCGACCACAAGGAACAGGGCAGCATGATCCGCCGCTACATCATCTGGCGAAACCGCCACGCCGACGACCGACGCCTACGCGCCGTCGTCGACAAGGCCAACGCTGCCTGATCCGGCGTTACACGCCGGTGGTGCCGTCGATGCGTTCCCGGAGTAGATCGGCGTGGCCGTTGTGGCGGGCGTACTCCTCGATCATGTGGACGTAGATCCAGCGGAGGCTGACGTCCTGCTCCATGAAGCGACCAGTGTCAGCCAGAGCACGCTCGGCGCAGTGCTCACGGGCGCGGGCGATCTCCGCATGCCAGATGGCGAGGGCGTCGCGCAGGGTGGCGCCCTCGGACAGTTCGAAGCCGCCGTCGGGGCCATCCGGGTCAGCCTGCGGGTCGTAGATGGGCGGGGCCGGTTCGCCGGCGAACACGCGGCGGAACCAGTTCCGCTCCACCTCCGCCATGTGCTGGACGAGGCCGGTCAGAGTGAAGCCGGACGGTGGCACGGACGCGACGGCGGCCTGCTCATCGTCCAGGCCCTCGCACTTCCTGGCGAGTGTGGTGCGGTGAAAGTCCAGCCAGCTTTCGAGCGTGGTGCGCTCGTCGGCGTTCAGCGGCGGCATGGGGCGTTCGATGGTGGCCATCGGTCGATTATCGCCAGCGGTCGAAGCCGTCGAAAGGCAGGGCCCACAACCGGGCGAACGTTGCCTGATGCGGCACTAGCGCCGGCCCCAAGCTCAGGGCCCCTCACGTGAGGCCGTTCAGCCACTGGAGGGGCGGCCGCCGCCGACACGTGGGGCCCCGCGCAGATCACCCCTGGTCACAAGGCTGCTGACCAGCTTTTGAAAACATCTCCGTAGGCGCGATGAGTTCCAGCCCACCCGCCGGTATCTACCTGCGGAGCGCAACGACTCCCGGAAAGCCGCAGAGCGCGGTGAACCGCACCGGTATGAAGAAGCGAGGAAGACCTTGACTGCGAACCAGACGCGTGCAGCTGACGAGACTGCCATCCGCAACGTGCTCCAGGGCGTCTACGAGGCCTGGAATGCCAACGATGCTGATGCGTTCGTGGCCGAGTACACCGAGGACGCCAGCGCGATCCTGCCCGGGTCCTACCGGAAGTCCCGGGAAGAGATCCGCGAGAGCATGAAGGTCGGTTTCAGCACCTACCTGAAGGGCTCGACCACCACCGACACGGTACGGGACATCCGTTTCCTCAACGACGACGCCGCTGTGGTCATCAGCGAGACGGGCGTCCTCTTCCCGGGCGAAACCGAGGTGCCGGAGGACCGCGTCGTGATCGCGAGCTGGGTGCTCACCCGGCGGGACGGCAAGTGGCTGCTCGCGGCCTACCAGAACTCCCCTGCCGTCATGAAGCGGGGCTGAGAACCGCCACCGGCTTGGCGCCCCTCTACCGCCGCCGCGGAAGAGGGGCGCCTTCCGCGGCGGCGGCCTCGCGGAGTCCCCTGAGTCCGAGTCCGTCGAGCCCGCCGTGGTGCCGGCTGGTACGGCGAGTGACGAGCAGTTGATCGCGATGCTCGTGGACCGGAAGCGGGTGCTGGAGTCCGCCTGGAGGATGAGATCACCGACCACCTCGGCTATCACAAACACGAGCCGGCCGAGAAGAACTGCTGCAGCAGCCGCAACGGCATGCGGGCCAAGACCGTACTGGCCGATGTCGGCCCGGGCGAGGGGCGGGTGCCGCGGGGACGCCGCCGGCAGGTGCGAGCCGCACAGATCGTCGAGTAGCGTCAGCGGCGGCTGCCCGGGGTTGTACGAGATGGTGCTGTCGCTGTCGGCTGAGGGCCTCGCCCACGGTGGGATTGACGCCCACGGTGGGCGAGGTCCAGGGGATGGAGAACTCCAAGCGCACGATCTCCAGCATCGCCCACGAAGTGATGGATGGCCTGCCCGACAACCAGCTGCTGGCCGCGCTGCGCCCGCATTGACGCGGTGACCTCATCGCAAGGCCGCAGGAGCCTGAGGCCCTGGTCCAGGGCCCGCCCTCCCGAGGCGGGCGAGCCCCGGCGCTGGTGCGGTTCGCGGCCAGCTCGGCCTGGATGTCCAGTTTGAGTTCGCTCGGGAGCGGTTGACGAGGTCCCGGACCATGGAAGCGGACGGTGGGACGTCAGTCGCGGTCACACTAGAGCTGTGCGATGTCCCAGATCTGCCGTTTTGGTTGTCGGCGCGGGGGCATGGCGCCGGCCAGGGTGATGTAGCGGGTGGCCCGGTGGCGCTGCCCCTGCGCCGCGTACGGCTCCAGCAGCTCGAGCATCCGCGCATCGTCGGCATCCCGCTCACCCGTGAGGGAGTAGCCGACGATGCGCGGCAGATGCAGGTCACCTATTGTCACGGCGTCCGGGGCGCCAAGGGCGCGTTGTATGGCCTCTGCTGCCGTCCACTGGCCGATGCCGGAGACTGTTTGGAGACGAGCTGCGGCCGCCTCTGGTGCCAACGCCGCCGCCTCTTCCAATCGGTGCGCGACCTGTGCGGCACGCACTACGGTGCCTGAGCGCTTGTGGTCAACTCCCGCACGGTGCCAATCCCAGGACGGGATGGTCGCCCATCCGCGTGCGTCCGGCATCACGTACATGTGCAACGCGGCGGCCGGGCCGGGGGCAGGTTCTCCATGCCACCGCAAGAGCAGCTGCCAGGCGCGGAAAGCCTCGTCCGTGGTCACCTTTTGGCCCAGGATCGCCGGGATCAGCGATTCCAGCATTCGGCCGGTGCGTACGAGCCGGATGCCTGGGTGCCGTTTCCAGCCGCGGGCCACGACCCGATGGTGAGGGGCGAAGGCCGTCGCGGACGCTTCGTCTTCGGCGCCGAGCAGGGCGGGGAGGGTGTCAAGCAGCCAGTCAGCTCCTGGGCCCCATGCTTCGGCGGCCACCTCATCGCCGTCTGTAGCCAGCCGCACCGCGCCTGGGCCGAGCGGGGTGCGACTGGCTCGCCAGAGGGCGCCACCGACCACGCGGTAAGCCGGGTCCTTGGGCCCGCACTGCAGCACGCGCAGCGAGCGGCGCAGGTCGTAGGGGCCGGGTGGGCGCCAGCGGCGACGCAGAAAAGCGGGGGCAGACATAGCTGCTGCAGGTTATCGACTCGCGCGGACGGCCCGCAGCCGAGCTCGCAATCCGCGATGGGTGCGGCTCTGTTTGAGGGACGGTGATCAGTGGGGTTTCGCGTTCCGGTGGTCTGGTAAGTCCGTGGGTGGTGTGGGGGTTGGGCCCGGCGCGGTTGCGTCGGCGGCATCGCCGGGAGGGACGCATGGAGCAGGAGCTGCCGGCGTTGCTGAAGCAGCGTGAGGAGGCGGCCCGGCGTCGGGTGGAGGGGCTGCGGGCTGAGCTGGCCGCGCTGAACGAGCGGATCGCTGCCGCCGAGGAGGAGCTGTCCGATCTGGTGGTCACCCAGGTGACCCTGGCCCGCATGTTCGCCGAACGCGACGCGGGCGAATCGGAGTTCGAGCAGGTGCCTGCACGGGATGCGGATCCGGACGATCTGCCTGGCTGTTTGCCGCCGGTCGTGCGCGTCGTGACCGGTGAGGTGCCCGCCGAGGGCGACTGGCCGGTGCTGGCCCTGCTGGCCAGCGCGAATACGCCGCTGCGGGCCAAGGAGATCTGCGAAGTGACCCAGGAGGCCGCCGACCACCGGCACGTCGAGACGCTGCGGATGCGGCTGAAGCGCATGGTGCGAGGTGAGTGGCTGGCCGAGCCGTCCAGGGGTCTGTTCGCGCTGGCCGATGCCGTTCGCGCACCCGATCGGCCCTGATCAGGCGGGCTCTTCCCCGCGTCGTGCCTGGTGCAAGCCTGATACGACGCAAAGGAAGAGCCCGATGCCAGACTACGGCCCGGGCCGGGATCGGCGGGGTGTTTCCCGCCGCTCGCGCCGCCTTCGAGCAACTGCTCACTGATCTGTTCGACCACCAGTGCGTCTGTCACGCCGAGGCGGAGGAGTTCATCGCCGCGCGCGGCCGCGAGGTGCACCGCCTGATGCTGCAGGAGTGGTTCGCCCAGCATGCACGGCGCGAGGAGCGCCTGCCGGAGGTCGCCGGATCCGACCAGGTGGTGCGGCGCGCCGCCGAGGCGGGCCACAAGCGGCTGCTGTCCACGCGGTTCGGCACCGTGGAGGTGGAGCGGATCGCCTACCGCGCGAAGGGGGGCTTCGAATCTGCACCCGGCCGATGCCGAACTGACCTGCCGGTCGGGCGGCACTCGCACGAGCTCAAAGGCTCGCCGCGATCGAGGCGGCGCGCGGTTCGTTCGAGTCAGCGGCCACCGCGATCGAGCGCGCCACCGGCACACACATGGGCAAGCGG
>NZ_JACTVI010000177.1:7989-8175 GCF_014495685.1 Streptomyces sp. TRM68367
GCGTGCGCAGCACCCATGCCTCCGGCTCCGGCTCCGGCTCCGGCTCCGGCTCCGGCTCCGGCTCCGGCTCCGGCTCCGGCTCCGGCTCCGGCTCCGGCTCCGGCTCCGAGGAGATGCTGCTGGTGCTCTCGGCGGACGGCAAGGGGATCGTCATGCGCCCCGAGGCGCTGCGTGAGGAGACCAGGC
>NZ_JACTVI010000178.1 GCF_014495685.1 Streptomyces sp. TRM68367
GGCCACCTGGACCGGCGCCTGCTCGATATGCGGCCAGCCCGCACCCACCCCCGAACCCCACCACAGGACCTAACAAAGCCCTACTAGGTGCTGGACCGGTCGTACGACGGGACGCGCGCCGCGACCCTGGCCGAGTACCGCAACCGGCACTACGTGTACCAGTTCACGCAGGCCGGGTACCGGGCGTACCGGGCGGTGGAGGACGTGCTCGGCGCGAGCCTGGAGGACGCCCAGCTCTCCCGCCTCGTCTTCCCCGACATCCTCGGCGACCTGAGCGCGCTGGCCGAGGCCAACACGGCGGGTGACGGCGAGGAGGTGTACCGCAAGCTGGGCCGTCTCGACTCGGTGCTGAACGAGATGGCGCAGCGCGCCGCCCGTTTCTACCTCATGCTGGGCGACCTGGCGCGCACTAACGACACCCGGCCCGAGGTGTTCCTCGCCCACAAGGACGCGCTCCTCGCGCACATGCGGGAGTTCACCGCCGAGCTCGGCCGCTACGCCCCGCTGCTCGCCGAGGCGGTCGAGAAGGCCGCGGCCACCGGTGTGGACCGGATGATCGAGTATGCGGCCGAGGCCGACGAGCGGCTCTTCCGCAGCCCCGCCGAGCGGCTGGCGGACTGGCGGTACCGGTGGGACGGCATCGTCCACTGGTTCGCGGAGCGTGAGCACAGCGAGACCGAGCGGCTGCAGGACGCCACCGTCACCGCGATCCGCTCCGTCCTCGCCCTGCTGCGCCGGGTCACGGAGGCACGCCGGGGCGGGGTGAGCCGGGAGAGCCAACTGCGCCGCCTCGCCCAGTGGTTCACCTCCTGCGAGAGCGACGAGGACGCGCACGCCTTGTTCCAGGCCGTCTTGGGGCTCGGCGCACCCCGGCACATCGCCGTCCCGTACGCCGACCCCGAGCGGATCCCGTCCCGTACGTCCTGGTGGGAGGCCGAGCCGGTCGAACTCGCCCGCACCCTCGTCCAGTCCGGCCGCACCCCAGCCCTGCACGGCCCCGGCCGCATCGAACGCGACGACGACCGGCGGGCCCTGCTCCGCGCCGGGCAGCTCAAGGAACAGGCCGAGCGCCGCGCTGCCGCGAACACCCTTGCATCGGACGGTGTGTACGGCCGGATGCTCGACGAGCCCGAGACGCGGGCCCTGCTGGCTCTGCTGGACGTGGCGCTCGCCGCCCGTGTTCCTGCCAGTCGCCTGGTCGCCACCGCCTCCGGTGCCGCCCACGGAGTACGGCTCACCCTCGTCCCCGCCGAGGGCTCCACGACTGTCGACACCGTGCGCGGTCGCGTCCATCTCGACGGGCTGCGCCTGGAAGTCACCGGATGAGCCGCGTCGCCGAGGGTGTCTCCCCGCTTGAACTCGCCGACTATCAGAAGGCGGTACGGCTCGTCCTGCGGCATCCGCTGGTCACGCCCGGGTATCCGGACAAGGCGGCGCTGGCGACGGTGCGCCGCTGGGCCGGGCAGATGCGGCACCGACTTGATGGAGGTGTTCGGCTACCGTCTTGGCACCACCGCCGACACCGCCCGGTTGCAGCGCGCCCAGGACGGCCTGGACGCCACCCGTCCGGCCCTCACCCCTGCGGGCCGCCCCTTCGACCGTCGCGCCACGCCTACCTCGTCCTCACCCTCGCGGCCCTGGGCCGGCACGGTGCGCAGGTGGCGCTGGGAGAGCTGGCCGACACGGTCGCCGCCGACGCCGTACGCATCGACGGGCTCGGCCTCGACACCGCCCGCAAACCCGACCGGGACGCCTTCGTCGACGCCGTCACCTGGCTCACCGAACGCGGCGCGCTCACCCTTGCCGACGGCTCCGCCACCGCCTGGTCGGCGACCCCGAGCGCGCCGAGGCGCTTTACGACATCGACCGCGAGATCCTCCTCGCCGTCCACCATCCGACCCGTGTCCTGCAGCACCTGACCTCCGTCACCTCCCTCCTCGACTCCGGCGGCGCGCTCGGCATGTCCGCGGGCCGCGCCGCCCAGCGCCGGGACCAAGCCCGCCGCGCCCGCCGCCTGGTGCTGGAGAACCCGGTCGCCTACTACGCCGACGCCGACACCGAACTCCTGGGCCAGCTGCGGGCCCCCGCCCTCGCCGAGGACCTGGAGCGCCTGACCGGGCTGACGGTGGAACGGCGGGGCGAGGGCGCGGCGCTCATCGACACCTCCGGCAGGCTGTCCGACATCCGCTTTCCCGGCGGCGGCACCGTCGCGCAGGCCGCGCTGCTCCTCGCCGCCCGGATCAGCGCGGCCGTGCAGCGTTCCGGACGGCACGCCCTCGAACTGCTGCCCGCGCCCACCGCCGCCGAACGCCTCGCGGCCCGCGCCCGGCGCATCGACGGCGCCCTCCCGACGCGCTCGGTGATCGCCGAGTTCGCCGCGGCCGACGCGGATGCCACGTACGAGACGCACGAGCCGTACGAGGCCCACGACGTGGCGGGGGAGAAGCGGGAAGAGACCCGGTATCCCTTCGTCACGGACTCCTGGCTCCGGGGCCGGCTCAAGGAAATCACCGGCGAGTACGGTGCGGGCTTCGCCGCCGATCTGCGCGGCGACCCGGACCGGCTGCTCGGCCAGGCTCTCGACCTGCTCGCCGCCATGTCGCTGATCACCCGGGTCGACGGCGGAGCCCTCGCCCTCCCCTGCTCGCCCGCTACCGAGGTGTCACGGCCCGGGTGAGAACTCGTACGGCCGCTCAACTCCCGGCTCATACAGCCCTGTTGGCTGGCGAAACCGCCAAGGACCCGACTCCGTGAGCACCCCGCTCCCACCCCGGCCGACGCCCCTGTCCCTGCCCCGGCTGGACCGACCGCTCCCACCCAGGCTGGCACGCCTGCCCCCGCCCAGGCCCTCGCTCCCGCCCCGGCCAGCCCACTACGCTTCCACTCGCGCCGGGATCATCAACCTGTGGGACTACCGGGACGAGGAGTTCTCCTTCGCCGGCGGCTGGCTGGTGCTGCGCGGTCCCAACGGGTCCGGCAAGACCAAGGCCCTCGAAGTCCTCTTCCCGTTCGTCCTCGACGGCCGTATCGACCCCAAGCGGCTCAACCCGTTCGCCGCAGAGGACCGCACGATGAAGTCCAACCTGCTCCTCCGCGGGCAGGACAGCGCGCTCGGCTACGTCTGGATCGAATTCACCCACCGGGAGACCGGCGAGGCCGTCACCTGCGGCATCGGGCTGCACGCCCAGCGGCCCCGGGACACACCGGCCCGCTGGCACTTCGTCGCCGAGGGCCGCGTCGGCGAGGACTTCTCCCTCCTCACCCACGACGACCGGCCGATGACGAAGAAGCAGCTCGCCGCCGAGCTGGGACGCGAGCTGATCGCCTCCACGGCCGACTACCGCGCCGCCGTCGACCGGCGCCTGTTCGGCCTCGGCCGGGAGCGGTACGAGCAACTGCTCACCCTGATCCTCACCCTGCGCCGCCCGCAGCTCGCCAAGAACCTCGACCCGGCCAAGCTCTCCGACACCCTCACCGCGGGCCTGCGCCCCCTCGACGACGACCTGATCGCCGAGGCGGCCCGCTCCTTCGACGACATGGAGTCCGTGCAGCGCACCCTGGAGGGACTGGCCGCCGCCGACGACGCCACCCGGGCCTTCCTCGCGAGCTACTCCACCTGTCTGCGGGTCCACGCCCGCAGCACCGCGGACCGGCTCACCGCCCGCCGTACCGAGACCGCCGAGCGCGCCGCCGCGCTGCGTACCGCCGTTGCGGATCTCGCGGCGGCCCGCGAGCGGCAGGCCGCCGCCGAGACCCGCGCCGAGTCGGCCGACGCCTCACTCGCCGCCCAGCGCGCCCGACTGGACCAGCTGCGCTCCTCCGCCGCCTACCAGGCCGTCGAGCAACTGGCCGACCTGGAGCGCCTGGTGCGCACCTGCGAGCAGACCGCCCGGCAGGCCACCGCCGAACGCGAACGCCGTACGGCCGCCACCGGCCGCGCCCGAGCCGAGGCCGAACACACCGCCCGGCTTGCCGCCGAACTCGACGCCGCCGTCTCCCGCGACGCGGCCACGGTCGCCGACCACGCCCACACCGCCGGCCTGCCCTGGACCCCGACGGACGCCGAGCCCGCCCGCTTCGCCCTGGACGATCTGCAGGCCCAACTCGCCGCCGCCGGACAGGACTACCGGCCCGAATGGGACGGCTCCGACGGGGTCATCGTCGTCCGCGTGGCCGACGAGGAGGGCCCGCTGCCCGTCGCCGCCTTCGCACAGAAGATCTCCTCCCATCGTCGTGACCAGGCCGAACTGCTCTCCGAGTCCGAGCAGCGCATCCTGGAGGACGCCCTGCTGACCCGGCTCGCCCAGCAGATCCACGACCGCACCGTCGACGCCCGTAACCTGATCAGGCGGATGAACACCGACATGCGCAAGCGGAAGATGTCGTCGGGGACGACGGTCGGTGTGAGCTGGCTGCTCGCCGACCATCTCGACGACGAGCAGCGCGCCGTCTGCGCCCTCCTCGACGCCGATGCCGCCCGCCTCGGTCCGGACGGTCTTGCCCGGGTGCGCGTCCACTTCGCCGCGCAGATCAAGACCGCCCGGGCCCGCCACCGCGACCTGCCCTACCGGGAGTTGCTCGCCGAGGTCCTCGACTACCGGCGCTGGCGGCAGTTCGCGTTCCAACTGGTACGGCCCGGCGAGTCCGGAAAGACGGAGGAGCGGCTCACCCGCGCCCGGCACAGCCGTTTGTCGGGCGGCGAGCAGTCGGTGTCGCTACACCTGCCGCTGTTCGCCGCCGCGCATGCCATGCTCAACTCCGCCGACCCGCACGCCCCGCGCCTGCTCGCCCTCGACGAGGCCTTCGCGGGCGTGGACGATACCGGGCGCGGCGAACTCATGTCGCTGGCCGCCCAGTTCGACCTCGACCTGTTCATGACCGGCTACGACCTGTGGGCCGCCCACGCCTCCGTGTCCGCCGCAGCCCAGTGACATTAAGGTCACTGATTGCCACACCCGGGTGCCACAGTGTGAAACACGGTGAACACGGGGGCGTCATGGTCGGTACGACGGCGAAGCACCTTACGCCGGAAAGCCTTCGCGGATCGGCATACGTCAAATACCATGATCGCGCGCGTTGTTGACGTGGTGCATGGTGAAGTTGGCGAGATTAGGGGGCGCAGTGGCGGCGGTGTTCGTCGACCGTTTGGACAGCCTGGACGTGATTGGGAGCATCGCGGGGAGGCTGGAGGAGGGCACCAGCAGCGTCCTGGTCGTCGAGGGCGACTCGGGCATGGGTAAAACGTCCCTACTGGCCGAGGTATGTCGCAGGTCCTCCGGCGGCGCCTGCCGTGTGGTGCTGGTCAGTTGTGTACCAGGACTTGGTAGGGGAGGCGAGTACGGACCGTTCCTCGACGCCCTTGCCGAACTGAGCTCAGCCTCGCGTGCCGGGAAACGCAGGTCGATGGTGGCCCGTGCGCTGCGGCGAGGAGCTGGCGCTGCCGCGCCGGCCGTGGTGTCCCTCGCGTTTCCCGGAGTCGGCGGAGTGGTCGAGGCGGGAACGGCGGCGGTCAGGTCGGCCCTCGCCACCGGGTCCCTTCCGGCGGACAGTTTGGGTTCGGTGCGGACCATCATGGCCCACCAGATCAGCGAGGCATTGTTGGCGGAGGCGCGCGACGGCGCACCGCTTCTGCTGCTGATCGATGACATCCAGTTGTTCGACGAGGGGAGCCGTGAACTCCTCCACATACTGCTGCGCAAGCTCGAAGGCGAGCCGCTCAGCCTGGTGCTGGGCCTCGGCTCCTACACGTCGACGACGGCGAGTGGCGCGGAGATGGAGCAACTGCTCCGTGTGTGGGAGACGAGGCACAACCTGCTGATCGCCCGGCACCAGATCGGGTCGCTGCCGGACTGGGCCGTTGGTGACCTTGTCTCGGCCAGGTTGGAGGGCCAGGACGTTCCTGTCGGCTTCGCCGAGCAGGTGCACTCGGTGACGGGTGGGCGCCCCGTCTTCGTGGACCAGGTCCTGAAGCTGTGGCGCCCCGGCTACGGGACAGACGTACCACTGCCGAACGAACTGCCGCACGCGGTGAGGGAACGCTTCCGGGGTATCGACCCCGAAGCCCAGGAACTGCTTGTCCTCGGGGCCACCGCGGGCCAGTTCTTCTTCTCACACACGCTCGCCGAAGTGACAGGGATGCCCCAGATCCGCGTTCAGGATCTGCTGCACGGCGTGGCGCGTGACCACGGGCTGGTGCGCGAACGGCGCCGTGCGGACATGCCCCGCTGGGCGGACGGACTGCACATCGACTGGTACGACTTCGAGCACCGAGCCCTCCAGTGGTGCATCCGTGAAGGGCATCAGGACGAGGGGGCGCGACTGCTGAGGCACGCCCAAGTGGCCGAGGCGCTGGAGAGACTGCCGCGGGCCGGCGAGGATCTTCCGCGTGAGGTCCGCGTCATGATCGCTGACCACCTGCGCGCGGCCGGGCCCTCCCGTGCTGCCGCGAGCGCCGGCGCCCACTACCGGCTCGCCCGGTCCGTGGCCGTGGACGAGCTGGCGTTCGTCCAGGCCGAGAAGTACTGCCGGACGGCCCTCGATTCGGCCCGGCAGCTGCCCTTGGGTGACCCGGAACGCGACCATCTGCTGGTGGAGGCGGCCGAACTGCTGCTGAGCCTCACCGAGGTGCGCTGGAAGGGCAGCGGGAGCGAAGCGGAGTCTCCCAGTATCGACACGCTCGCGGCTGAGGCCGAGGAGTCGGCCCGCCGCCTCGGTGACCCGCTGCTGATGGCACGCACCGCGCTGCTGCGCGGGAAGACACTGCTGGCGGTGCACGGTCTTGATCCCTCGCTGGAGAAACACCAGGAGGCGGTCGCTCTCGCCCGCGAGTGCGGTCCGGAGGGCACCGAAGTGCTCTACGTAGCACTTGTCGAGTACGGCCGCCAGCTGCCCAAGCGCGACCTGGAAGCCGGCCTGAGGGTGTTGTTCGAGGCCGAGGAACTGTACGCCTCCGCTGCCGAGCTCGGCGATGTCGCGAGCCCGCTGCTTCAGCACGCGCGCAACCTCAACGAGATGCAGATCGGCGTCAACCTCTTCGACGCGAGCCGCTTCGACGAAGCCCTGCAGCGGCTGCTGCGCTGCGTGGAACGGTTGAGTGGTGAGGCCATGCGCGGCGAACTGCCCATAGCGTTGAACTATCTCGCTCAACTGCACATCGCCATGGGCGACATGGAGGAGGCGGAGGCCGCGCTGGCCAGAGCGCTGGCCTTCGAGGAGGAGTACCAGGAGGAGCGCGAGAGCATCAGCGGCTGGCACGCGTACAACAACGCGCTCCTGGCCCTGATCGCCTCCCGCACACCCGAGCGCGCGCCAGAGGCGCTCCGGCGGATCCGGGCAGCATGGCTGGAGACGCAGGAGACGTGGCTGGTCAACCTGGTGCCCATCGTCCGCAACCTGTACGTGGACGTGCTCATGGCCGTAGGGGAGGACTCCAGGTTGGCGCTCCAGCTGATCGGGGACACCCTCGTCGAGACCGAGACCACGAAGATGGAGCGCAGCCGCATCGCCGCGTTCTGCCTGCGCAGCCGTCTCCGGCTCGCGGAGGGCGATGCCCGGAGCGCGGTGGAGGACGCCCGGGCGGCGTACGCGATCCTCGAAGAGCGGGGTGCGATGCCCGCCCTGCGTACGGAAGAAGTGCTGTACGACGTCTCGCGCGCCCTGGCTGCTGACGGTACCGACGATGAAGCTGCCGACCTGCTGGAACGGGCCCGTGCCGAGGTACGCCGCAAGGCGGACAGCATCGCAGACCCACGTCGGCGGGCACACTTCCTGAACAGCGTACCGCTCAACCAGGCCCTGTTCGCGGACGTGCCGTCGGAATCCGGCGGGTTCGCGGTTACAGTGCGGGACCAGGGTGATTCGCAGACGCAGGAGTAGTAGGGCTTTGTTAGGTACCCCGGTTGTTCGTGCGTGGGTAGGGTGTGATCTTCTTTCGGGCGTGACACCTGAGGAGATGGAGGAT
>NZ_JACTVI010000179.1 GCF_014495685.1 Streptomyces sp. TRM68367
GATCACCGTGATGAGCTGCGCGAGCACCCCAACCACTCGTCACACCAGGACCGTTGACCTGCACGAATCACGATGGAACTTCCTCACTCCGCTGGGCGGACTGGCCACGGGCTCCCTCGTGGATTCGGTCGGCTTGTCCTCCACGCTGCTGGCGGTTGGCGGTGTGTATCTGCTCGCCACGCTGTGCCCGGTGATCTTCCCGGCCTGGAGGCAGATGGACCGTATCGGTTCTCCCCGCGCCAGGGCGGAGGGCTCGCTGCCGCAGGGTTCGGGGGCGAAACGGGTGTAGTCACGGAGACGGCCGTCTCGGCGCTGCTCACGAACACCTGACGTCGGTGCTCCCCGTCGCGGTACTCAAGCGGGGGGCCCGGCCTTCTTAGTCCGGAAACGGGCCTTCTTCCGGGAGATCTGGTCGACGGTCACCGCGAGGATCACCAGGACTCCGGTGATCAGGGTCCGGTAGATGGAGGCGACGCCCTTCAGTTGCAGGCCGTTGCGGAAGACGCCGACGATGAGGACGACGATGAACGTGCCGAGGACCGATCCGCGTCCGCCGAAGAGACTGGTGCCGCCGAGGACGACGGCGGTGATGCTGTCGAGGTTGTCGGTCTGTCCCGCCTGGGGGTCACCCACGCCGGTGCAATCAGGCATGACGCCTTCGAAATAACTCGTTCGGCGTTGAACGATGACTCGCGTAGGGTGCCCCAGTCATCGAGGCGGAAGGCGGGTTGCGGGTGTGGCACCCAGGAAAGTGACGCGGGATCAGTTGGCGGGTGCGGCGCGGGCCGCGCTGGGCGGTGGGCGACGACTGGAGGCGGTCGAACGACTCGCGGGCGGCACCACGAAGGGTGTCTACCGGCTGACGATGGACGACGCCATGACGGCGATCGCCTATCTGTGGGAGGACTCCGAGAACTACTGGCCGATCACCGAGCACGATGGAGACCTCGCCGACCCGTTCTCGCCCGGCATCGGGCTCGACCTGTTCGAGGCCGCGCACGCGCGGCTGGAGGCGCTGGGCCTTCGGGTCCTCAAGATCCACTTGGTCGACCGAGACCGCACCCTCTACCCGGCCGACCTCGCGATCGTCGAGGACGTGCCCGGCGAGGACCTGATGGACCTGCGCAACCGCGATCCGCACGCCGCGGAGCCGACTATGATGCGCCTCGCTGAGAGCCTGGAGATGATGCGCGACCACCGGGCGCCAACCTTCGGCAAGGTGGCCCTGATCGACGCGGGCGGCACGTCACGTTGGGCCTCGTGCGAGCAGGCAGCGCTCGCCTTCGCGCTGCGCTGCCTCGCCGAGGCGACTGCGCGTGACCACAGGATCGCCGACGCCCACGATCAGTTGGAGGAGCGGCTGCGTCAGCTGACCGCGGCGGTGCGGCCGCGCGCCGAGTACTCCGTCGTCCACGGCGAGCTGGGCCTGGACCACGTCATGGTCGACCGAGACGGCCAGCCCGTCGTGATCGACATCGAGAACCTGCTGTACTTCGACGTTGAGTGGGAGCACGTGTTCCTACGCCTTCGCCATACCGACAGCCAGTATCAGCAGCTGGCGGTGGACGGCCTCGACAAGGACCGCCTTGCGCTCTACAAACTCACCCAGCATCTGTCGCTGACAGCTGGCCCGCTGCGCTTGCTCGACGGGGATTTCCCCGACAGGGAGTTCATGCGAGGAATCGCCGAGCATCACCTGAACGAGGCGCTGGCCCTGGTCGCGGCGGGTTGAAGACGCGACCTGCCTGTTTGTGCCAGGGCTGGGTGATTTCCGCGATCGTCGGCCACAAGAAGCCAGGCGGGATCCTCCGAAATGACGTCAGCGAATGGGACGGCCCGCCGCCCGTGAGGGGGGACGGGACGTCGAGACTGAACCCGCAGGAATCAGCTGGTCGTCGCAGGCTGTTCGGCTCGAGCCCGGGTGCTGGCGAGGCGGTAGGAGTCGGTGCCGGTCTCGATGATGGTGCCGTTGAAGGTCAGACGGTCGATGATGGCCGCACAGAGGCGAGGGTCGGTGAACGTCTTGGTCCAGCCGCCGAAGGACTCGGTAGGACACATCGGCGCCGTGCTCCTTGACGAGCCGGTGGAAGATCCGCGTGATCGTATGGCGCTGCTTGCGCGGTGCGTCAAGGTCCGTCCGCAGCATCTCGTCGATCACCAGCTTGTACGGATCCAGCGCAGTTGGCCGCGGCGGCAGCTTCTTCCGCGGCTCCGGCCAGACGGAGTCCACGGCCTTCTTGACCGTCCGCCACGACACGTTGTACATGCGCTCAAGCTCGCGCATCTTCATGCCGGCACGGTGATCACGCCGGATCGCCGCGTACAGCTCGACCTTGGACATCTGCGGCATGACCAGGACCCTTCACCAGGGGCACCCCGATGCTGTCCTGGCAAGTACCCCAGTGCTGTCAAAACTCGTGAACATCACCCGACCGTGGATCTGGGTGCCTCCCAAACCCGTGAACAACTGACGGCACTACTCGTGAATAAGGCCAACCGGCGGCGACGCGGAGCTGGAGCGCGGGGAGATCGACTGCAAATCCACTCGCCCGCCCACGTGATCACCGCTAGCGTGCGTGAGGTGATGAAGGCCGACGATGTGTTGTCCATCCTCGCCGTGCTGCGGAACGCGGACGTCGACATCTGGATCGGCGGTGGCTGGGGCATCGACGCCCTGGTCGGCGAGCAAACCCGCCAGCACCGTGACCTGGACCTGATGCACCGCAAGAACCAGGAAGCGGCCGTCGTGGCGGCTCTCGCGGACGCCCGGTTCGTCGAGACCCTCGATTGGCGCCCCGTGCGGTTCGTCGTCACCGACCCTCACGACCGGGAGATCGATCTTCACCCTCTGATCTTTGCCGAGGACGGATCCGCCGTGCAGGCGTCACCCGACCCCGAGCACCCGTTCACCTATCCCGGCTCGTGCTTCGTCACTGGCACGATCCTCGGGGCGACCGTCCCGTGCCTGTCGCCCGAGCAGCAGGTCTACTTCCACCAGGGCTATGAACCTGCTGATCACGACCGTCGCGACATGGCCCAGCTCCGGCAGACCTTCGGGATCACCACCCACTTCTGAGCAGTTCTCCAAGGGCACTCTCCCATCGAGTCACACCAGTGTCAGCCGCGCGCCGAGAGTCGCGCGCCGGAAGCCGCTCCTGGCCAGTCGGCGCACGGACCCGCGGCGCGTCACCGCCAGATGGACTTCAGCTGCCACGTCCGCATCTGGTCGAGGGTGGCGGTGCCGCCCTCGGCGAAGACCTCGACGCCGGTGCTGGAGGGGTCGGGGAAGATCTGGTCGGTGATCACCGCTTCGCCGTTGCCGCCGAAGATCTCGACGGACGACCAGTCGACAAGGATACGTAGCTTGACCTTGCCGTTCTTGGGCTTCAGGGGCGCGGTCTGGACGCCGGGGAAGGTGCTGTTGAAGTCCCCGGCGCCGGAGCGGGTGCGGTCGACGTACAGCTCCTGGGTCGTGGTGTCGTAGCCGATGACGGTCTCTTCGCCGCCTGCGCCAGTGCGGACCTTGAGGCCGAAGCGGTCGGCGTCCTTGAGGGAGAAGGTCGCCTCGATGTCGAGGGCCTTGCCCTTGGCCGTGGGGCCGGTCAGGGGCTTGGAAGTGCTCTTGACGGTGACGTCGGACGCGGTCGCCGCCGGGCGCTTGGAGCGGAGGGAGTCCAGGCTGCCCACCGGCTTGCTGGTCAGCCGGATTCGGCCGTCGACGGTGCGCAGGGCCATCTCCCTAGGAACGCTCTGCGCGCCGCGCCAGGGGGAGGTGGGGATGGACTGGCCGTAGTCCCAGTTGTTCCATCAGCCGATCATGTAGCGCTTGCCGCCCGGTGCGTTCTCCCAGGACACCGCTGCGTAGTAGTCCTTGCCGTAGTCGGCCCAGTCGGCGCGCTGTACGACGGACTTGGCAGGTTTGTCCGCGGCGGTGAACTGGTCGGCCATGACGTGGCCCCAGCCAGCGGTGTTCATGTCGAGGATCTGGATCTGCGCCTTCTTGCCGACGTACGGACGCATGTCGAAGGACGCCCAGTCCAGGGTCTCGCTGTCGGCGCCGGTCGCGCTGCGGACGACCTTGCCGTCGACGAGCAGGTTGACGGACGTCTCCGTGGAGACACGCTGGGCCTGGGAGTCGGACAGCACGATGTGGTCGACGTTGAGGTGGCCCCAACCGCCGGTGTTGTCGTCGACGATCCTGATCTGCGCCTTCTTGCCGCAAGGTCGCTGACGTCCCAGGAGGCCCAGTTGAGAGCCTCGGCGTCCTTTCCGGTGGCGCTGCGGACCACTTGGCCTTCTACGAGGAGTTCGACTGCGGTGGGGTTGTCGGAGCCGGCCTGGTGGTTGCCGCCGCCGATGAGGAAGTTGATGTGCTTCTTGTCGATGGTGAACTCGGGCGACGTGAGGGTGCCGGTGGTGGCGTCGCCGTTCAGGAAGGTGTTGACCAGGCCGGCTCCCAGGAAGCCGGAGACACCCTGCTGGCCGGGGAGGGTGCCGGTGGCCGGTCCGGTTCCGAAGGCGTCCCCGGTCGCCGTCCAGCCGCCGTACGTTCCGCCTTCGAAGTCGGCGAGGACCGTGCCCTCGGGCGGCGTCCTGTCCAGGACGGTTCCGGCCTCGTGTGGGTGCCGCCCGCCACCGATCTTGAAGTTCAGGTAGGGGCTGTCCACGGTGAAGGAGGGCGAGATGAGGACGCCGGTGGCACCGTCGCCGCCGTGGAAGCTGTTGGCGAGGCCCTTGCCGTCGAAGCCGGTGACGGCTTCATCCCTGCCCCGGTCGACCAGGCACAGCTCCGGGAGGCCACCGCCGCCGCGGAGGCCGCCGACTACGCCGTCGTGGTCGTGGGGGACACCATCGCCCTCACCGGCGAGGTGCGCTCCACAGCCACACTCGACCTCCAAGGGGGCCAGATCGCTCTGCTGGACGCGGTCGCCGCCACCGGCACACCAATGATCGTCGTACTCGCCCAGTCCAAGCCGAGCACCCTCCCGGACTCGGCACTGAACGCCGCAGCACTCATCGAGGCGTTCAACCCGGGCATGCGCGGTGGCCGCGCCATCGCCGAAATCCTCCTCGGACTCATCGAGCCCAGCGGCCGACTCCCGGTCTCCTTCGCACGCCACGTCGGACAGCAACCCGTCTTCTACAACCAGGTGCGAGGCCAGCACGGGGACCGCTACGCGGATCTCACCCAGGACCCCCTGTTCGCGTTCGGCGAGGGCCTCTCCTACACCACCGTCACCTACTCCTCCCTTGTCGTGCACAATCCGGACGTCACCGCTGACGGCACTGTCAACGCCACGGTACGACTCACCAACAGCGGCAGCCGTCGGGCCCTGGAAACGGTCCAGGCATACATCAGCGACCTGACCACCAGCGTCACCTGGGCCGAGCAGGAGCTGAAGGCGTTCACCCAGGTCGAAATCCCTCCCGGCGAAAGCCTGGACGCCACCATCAGCATCCCTGCCTCGCAGTGCTCACTCGTCACGGCCGACAACCGCCGAGTGGTCGAACCAGGTGAGTTCATGCTCCGCGTCGGCCCCAGCTCACGGCGGGGGCAACAGCTCAGCGCAGGATTCCGTCGCCCTGCGCGGCCGACACACCGTCCACGCCGCAGGCGCGACGCACGGCTCGCAGCTGGTGGACCTCGGCACCGTGGGCCGGGCCTTCGACCTGACGGCCCGTCTGGAGCCGACCGGAAACGCTGGTCTACGGCTGGTTACCACCCCGGACGGCTCCGAGTACCTCGACATCCGTCTCGACGTGGACGCGGGCGAACTGGTCGTCGACCGTGACCACGCCTCACTGGACAGCCGGGCCCGCGGCGGTTCCCACCGGATGCCCTGCCCAGCAGACCGGCCTGTCGACCTGCGCGTCGTCGTCGACCACTCCATCGCCGAAATCTTCCTGACCACCACCGGCCAGGTCCTCACCCTGCGCTTCTACCCCACAGGGCAGAGCCCGTGGCGACTGCAGGCCCGCACCACAGCGGGGACGCGCCTCGGCTTCGCGGTCGACGCGTGGGAACTGCGCCCGCTCGTGATCAAGGAGCCGAGTACCGGCGCCGCAGAGTCGGCGCCGGCGTCGCCGTAGAACCGACCCCGTCCATCAAGATCATGGCCAACCCGTGGAGCCCACCAGGCTGGATGAAGACCTCCGACTCCATGATCGGAGGCACCCTCAAGAGCGAGTACACCTCCGCGCTGGCCACCTACTTCGTCAAGTTCATACAAGCCTATGGCGAAGCCGGCGTGCCCATCTCCTACATTTCCCCGCAGAACGAACCCATGGGTACTCAGGTGGAGTCTCGGGCACGGGACGACGAGCGGCGACTGGTTCCAGATCGACCTGGGGAGCCCCACGAGCTTCAATAAGATCGTCTTCGACACCGGTGTGAACAATTCGTTCGACTACGTCATGAAGTATCAGATCTACGTTTCGAACGACGGTGTCGATTGGGGCAGCGCGATTGCGAGCGGCAGCGGGGGCATTGGGAAGATAGCCGTCGCGTTGCCGACCCGTACGGCACAGTACATTCGCATCGTCAGTACTGCGGCATCCGGTTTCTGGTGGGCCATCGGCGACATCGCGGTGTACGGGTCTGTGCGTGGAACCGGCTCGATCACAGCTCCGGCAGCGGTATCGAACGGCCTCCAGATGAAGACCTGGACCAGCAAGGAAGGGGAGCAGGTCACCGTAGTATTCAACGGGACGGCCGACAGCAAGAGTTTCAAGATATCCACCGACGGCTCGTACACCTATACGCTGCCGAGCGGCACGTCGGCGATGTTCACCACCAAGAAGCTGTCGAGCTTCCCATCGCCGACGTTCAGCGAATTGAAGCCGGAACGAGGAATGCCGCGCTTCAAGTTCACGATTCGCGGTTCTGGTTTCGGTGACGCCCAGGGGCTGGGCACGGTGTATTTCGGATCAAGCTATGCCGAAATAGACACGTGGTCGGACACGGGCATCAGCGCCTACGTTCCGAAGGGGCTTCCGGCGGGGAAGGTCACGGTTTCCGTGAAGGGAACCAGCGGAGTGGATGCAGGTGGATCTTCGTTCGACGTCATAGATCTAGGTCCTGCGCTGCCGCGGACGGGCTGGACCGCAAAGGCTTCGGACGCCAGTCAGTGGGATGCACCCGGGAACATGCTCGATGGCAATTCCGACACTCGGTACAGCTCCGGAACAGGGCAGTACGACGGCCTCTGGATCCAAGTGGACATGGGGCAAACGCAGACCTTCAGCAAGATTGTGTTGGATGTCGGCGGCAGTGTCAGCGACTATGCGCGAAGCGCAGACGTATACGTATCCACGGATGGAACCGACTGGACCAAGGTTTCTTCCGCAGCGGACGGCCAACGAGTCCACCTTATTCCCTTCCCGACGCAGACGGCTCGCTACATCAAGGTCGTCAATACCGGCAATGTTGCGCGTAGCTGGTGGTCAGTCGCAGAATTCAACGTCTACAACTGACCTCGGGCTTTCATGTAGGGCGACCGTTGGCCTTGCCCGCGACGCAGAGGAAGTGCCTCTGGCCAGCAAGGATAGGGATTGCTGATGTCCATGTTCCCGCAGTGGCTGGAGGCACTTCCCAGATGAAGGATGCGTATGGCACTGGACGCGATCCGGAAGGCTCGCTGCTGCAACGTGTCTGGTCACTGGCCTCGATCATTCACGTGCGCGCGCCGGCCTGGGGTGGTCGGTCGGGGTTGAGGATTCGTCCTGGTTCGTCCTTCGGGTG
>NZ_JACTVI010000018.1 GCF_014495685.1 Streptomyces sp. TRM68367
TCACCACCACCCGAAGGACGAACCAGGACGAATCCTCAACCCCGACCGACCACCCCAGGCCGGCGCGCGCACGTGAATGATCGAGGCCCACAGCGGCTCCTCGCCCCGCGGGTAGATGTCCCGGACCAACTTCTGCACGGCTTCGGCCCGTTCGGTCTCGTCTAGGGAGACCTCGATGGCGTGCAGGCCTTCGGGGAGATGTATGGACATGGGCGGCAGTGCCATGCCTTCCACGCCCAGGATCTGGAGTTCTTTGGCATTGTCCATACTGTGACTGTTTCTTCTCGCTCGGTTGCTGCGATCACGTACGGACGCATTCAGTTCCCGTAAGCGGTATTCGCAATGGTGTTGGCCTTGTGCCCGGTGAGCCCCGCCTTGATGGTGGCGTCCAAGGCGCGACCCGCGTTGCTCATCGGTGCGATCACTTCGGCGCTCTTGACGAACGGCAGCTTGGACCCGATCAGGTTGATTCCCTGGGTGCCGAGCCATTGTCCTTGGCGGATGTTCTGCAGTCCGCTCTCGACGGCGAGAGCCATACGGCTGCCGCCCTGGCCGAGTTTGACGACGGGAGTGGCCTTCAAGGGGCCGAAGAGGACGAATGTCTTGCTGATGTCGGTCGCCCCGCGGTAACCGGAGCCGAGCTTGGCGGCGCGCGCGGTGGCGTTGGTGCCCTTGGCGAGCGCGGCGGTCCCGGTCAAGCCCTTGACACCGGGCAGGATACCGAGGGCATCGAACCCGATGGTGGCCCAACTGACGTCCGCGCCAGCCGCTTTGGCTGCCAGGTGGGCCAGTAGGGCCGCTCCACTCGTGACCATCGCCGCAGCAGCGAAGATCGCTCCGATCGGCTCGAAGGGGGCGGTGATGATGGCCAGCACGCCCAAGGCGCTGCTGACCAGGCTCAGTACGTCACCGATCTGCTTGATGAGGTCGGCGTGGTCCTTGAGCCACTGCCCGGTGGCGTCCCAGGCGTCCGCGACTCCCTTGACGAGCTTGTCCCAGAAGCCGGGCTCGTTGGGGGCGATGTCGGCGGCCTTGTCCAGTTCCTTGCTGATCTGGCCGGCGGCCCGCTTGTAACGCTCTTCGAGGTCGTGGACCTTCTGGATGACTCCGTTGACCGCGCTGGAGGCCTCGCCGAGTTCCTTGCTGCCCTTGCCCTCGGCTTTTCCTTCGGCCTTCTCCTTGGCGTCGAGCTTCTCCCCGGCGGACTTCTCCAGCCGGTCCGTCTCGTCCTGGAAGTCCTGGAGTTCGCCCGCCCACCGGTGCAGAGCGCGGGAGGCCTTGTCGAAGGATTCATGGCTCTTGCGGATGAGCGGGGTGACGTCCTCGCCGATGTACTCGGTGAAGGCGAGTGCGGTCTTGCCCTTCCAGGCGCCGCACTCGATCCGTTCCAGCTCGCTCACCGCGGTGCCCAGTTCGCCTGCCAGCTTGCCGAGCTGCTTGGCGAGTTCCCGGGTGTCCTCCACGCTTCCCGGAGTGGGGTCCCAGCCTATGTTCGGGAGGGAGGGCCGCTGCCCTGCCACGTCACTTGCCCTTCTTCTTGACCTTGAGCGATTCGGCCAGCTCCAGGTCGAGTCCGCCGAACGACTCACCGATCTTATTGATCATCTTCACCGCGCCGTGGGTGTGCTTACCGAGTTGTTTGATGCCATATCCCCATTCGTCGGCAAAGTCCTGTACATCCTCGATGAGTTTGCTCTCTCCGACGGCGGAGGCGTCTGTGCCGCGCAGGGCGCGGCGGGTGTCCTCCATCCGGTCGCTTATGGAGGAGAAGGTCTTCTTCAGGTGCGCGAAGATGGTGTCGTCGAGGCGCAGATCGCTCATGTCGGTTTCTGTCTTTCCTGGTGGCAGTCCCCTGCGGCGTCGTGCATCGCCTATGCCGGATCAGCGGTTGATGGCTTGGATCTCCTGGACGGTGATGTCCTGGTCGTTGCCGAAGGTGCCGTTCGGGAGGTCGCCGCCGGCGCCGCCGGTGCCGGTCCAGTTGATCTCCCAGGTGATGGTGGCCTGGAGTTTGAATGTGCCGTTGCCGGAGGAGCGGAGGTACGTGATGCCGCACGGCGGGGTTTGGTCTGCCTTGCCCTTGGCGTAGGGCTCGCCGATGGAGCCGTCGGCGTTGATGGCGCACTCGCCGGAGGCCGGGTAGGTCTCGGCGTCCTCGGTGCCCGGCTCCAGCTTGAGGGAGACTGGCTTGGCGGTGGTGGTGGCCTGGATGTTGAGGCCGGGGGCGTTGATGGCCGCGGTGGCCTGGACCTCGTCGAAGACGGCCTTGTCGAGCCAGGCCCAGGTCGGCAGGTTCACTTTGGTGTTGGCCTCGGGGGCGAGGGTGACCTTCGTGTCGGGGAGCTGCATGTGCTGGTAGGCGAGAGCGGCGAGTATCTCGGGGCTGATGGCCTCTTCGTACTGGGGCGGCGGGGCCTCGCCGTTGGCGACCCAGAAGGGGAGGTCACTGCACGAGTTCCGCTTGAGGGCGTCCGGCTCGTTGGGGTTCTCGACGCCGGCCCAGAACATCCCCTCGCCGTCCTTCTCGACGTTGTAGTCCTTGTAGCCGGGAGTGTCGGTCCAGCCGTACCCGTCCTCGTAGTGGCGCTGCGTCTCGCCGAGCCCTGAAGCCGCGGTGCCGGTCATGCCGGGTGTGTTCGGTTGGCGCTCGATGCTCTTGGACATCTTTTCCTTGAAGTCCTTGGCGCCGAGGTAGGGGGCGTACCAGCAGGGCGGTGGTGTCCAGTTGACGTCCGAGGACGTCACGTTTCCGGTGCTGCCGTCCTTGGTTACGGCTCCGGCGTACTGGATGCTTGCGGCGGCGTAGATGCCGGTTTTGTCGCTGCCACCCTTCTCTCCCGCGCCGCCGCCCTTGCCGTAATCCACGGGTTCCGCCGCGGCGTTGGATGCCGTGAGGATGAGCGCGCTGATCGCAAGGGGCAGGGCAGCAGTGCGGGTGCCGAGGACCGTACGTCGTGACCTGTTCACTGGCACTTTTCCGCCCCCGTCTCGACGAACACCTTGGATGCCTGCCAAAGGCCCTTGCTTGTGGGGAACTTGACCATGATGATCTTGTAGTAGCCGAAGTCCTTGAGGCTTGGCTGGGTCTTCAGGACTTTCCCCGTCTTGACCTCTTTGCCGTAGAACTTCCCGGTGTCCGCGCAGAACGCGACCTCTACGGATTTACCGTTCGGGGCGGATCGTGTGGTTGCATCGTAGTGACGGCGGGTGCCGTGGGCGGTCCAGCCACCCTTGATCCATTCGTTGATCTGTACCTGCGCGTAGTGGAGTCCCTCGCCGGTGGCGTAGGCGGTCACGGCCGCGTCCTTGGTCGTGCGCTTGGCGACGCCTCGGTAGATGGCGCGGAGGTAGTTGGCGGCGTCGTCCATCGCGGCCGCTTCGTTCTTGTCCTTCGGCTTGTCCCAGTCGAAGACCAGGTTCATGTCCTTGGGCAGGGACACGTCCACGCCGTCGGGATTGTCCTCCGCCGGTGCTGCCGACGGTTTCGCAGACTCCTTCGGCGTCTCCGTTCCCTGGTCGGCGCCGGCGATCTTGTCGTTGTTGCTGGACTTGTCGTCCCCGCTACCGCAGGCCGTCAACAGCAGTGCTGCCGTCGCCGCCAGCGCGGCAGCAACGGGCATTGGGCGGCGCTTCACAGTGGGCTCCCCGTGAGACAGAAGTTCAGTCAAGAGCACTGACGGTATCGGTGAGGTTCCCGGTTTCACCAGAGCGAACTTCCGCGAGAGCAGGGGCAATTCGGGGCGTATCGGGCTCTCGGGGTGCTGGCTGTGTCCTGATCGTGCCCAACGGGTGATGGCCCCGGATGCCGCGGTGTGCGGCGTCCGGGGCCGTGGTGCTGAGGCGCTCGATTCGCTAGTGCGGTGTCCTGCATCTCGGGCAGGCGCAGGGTGGGTACGTCGATGTGCAGGGGGCCAGGGTGGTGCCTGCGTCGGCCAGGATCTCGACTCTGCCGCGGTCGTTGGTCACCGTTTCCTCGGTGTCGATCTTGTAGACGCGGAGGGTGAGACGGGAGCGGCGGTGGGTGGGGTTCAGGATTTCGGTGGTCTGGTCTGTCGGGGGTGGGTAGTGGGGGGCGCAGTCCGGGCAGGCGTACACGTTGAAGCCGGGGCCTGTGGGGGCGTGGACCTGGTGGACCAGGACCGGTGCGTCCGTGCTGCGCTCGCAGCGGGCGCACATCCGGAGGGCCGGGCGGGTCATCGGGTGGCCGCCGGGACTCGTACGCCGTGGATGTGCTTGGGGCCCATGCCGGTGCCGAGGGATGCCAAGCGGGCGGCTCGGCGGTGTTCGCGTTGGCGGTGGTGTTCGGTGGGGTCCAGTACGTAGGGGCGGACGAGGCGGGATGCGCTGCCGTCGAGGAGTTCCGTGAAGCGGGGACGGGGTGGCGGGGTGGGGGTGATCTGTAGGGGTGGGGCGGTGCCGAGGCGACGGCCTCGGGGGCGTGGGGTGCAGAGAGTCAGCGTCCACGCGAGGGCGCGGACGATAAGGTCCAGCATGTCGACGCTCCTTGTCAGCGTTGGCCACGCCCCGGGACGGCCATCATCCGTCGCCGGGGTCTTTCGCTTGATTAGCCTACATTGCTGCGCATGTCAGTGCATAGCAGTGCGCAGCAACACGTTCATCGTTGCAGCTCAAGGCTGTTTTACGGTGGTTGTTATGGCAGCAGACACCGGTGATTCGCCGATCGACCCCAACAAGATCGCGTACGTCTATATGCAGGTGGCTGACCACATTGCTGCCCGGATCGCGTCGGGTGAGCTGAGGCCTGGAGCGCGGCTGCCCGGCGAGCGGGATCTCGGCGAGGAGTACGGAGTTGCGTATCTGACCGCCCGCCGCGCCATCCGCGAGCTCCGTGAACGCGGCCTCGTAGTCACGCTCCCCGCGAAGGGGACCTTCGTCGCGTACCCCGCTGAAGCCAATGAGTCCGAGAACAGCGAGCGGGAGTAGCCAGGAACGTGCCCATCGCACTCGTGCTGTCCGTGAGGCCACGGCTGCCCACCGCGCTGCGACCGCTTCCGGGGAACCCCTGCTGAAGGTCGGCTTGCTCGTTCCCGACCAGCCATAATCCTCGTAGGAGGTGAGCTGTCGTGTCCGTCATGAGCGACTTGATCGAGCGGGGCGGTATCCCCGAGGGCTACCAGGCCGAGATCTTCGACGGGAGGTTGATCATGACCCCGCAGAGCCCGGAGCAGCATTGGACCGTCCGGGACGTCGAAGGTGCGGTCACGGCTGCCGGTATCGCCCGCGAGCGGGTCTTTGGCGATGTGCTGATCACCTTCCCCGGCGAGACGACGCCGCGCCGGACCTGACGATCGTCGGCTTCGACGCCGAGCGCCGGAAGAACAGCTACTCGTGTCTCGACGTGCTGGCGGTGGTCGAGGTCCCGTCAGAGCCGGAGGACGAGAAGGATTACTCTGACCGGCTCGTACCACCGTCGCCACTCCCGTGGCGCTCAGAGTCGACGCCGGTACCGCCGATGCCGATCCGCAGAGCTGCACCTATGACCTGGTCAAGGGCAAGGACGGCTACTTGGTCGACGGAGAGGATGCCGGGTGCAAGGCCACGTACCGCCGGTCGTCCGGCAGCGGAACCTATCCCTTCAAGGCGTCCATCACCTGGAAGGTGACGTGGACCGACTCGGCCGACCCGGAGGGTCCGCCGCAGCAGCCCGGTCTGCCGGATGGGTTGTCCACGTTCGAGCAGGACGTGGCAGTCAAGGAGATCCAGTCCGTGAATCGCTCCACGAGTCGCTGACCAGGCCGAAGTTGCTGGAACGGGGAGTACATCTGTATGGACGTGTACGGCGTGCAGTCGGTCGCGCAGAGCGAGACGGGGGAGACAGGGGCCGTGCCGCGGCGCACGCTCAACAGTCTGAAGTGGGCCCTTCTGCTTCCGCTGACGGGTGTTGCTGCCTGGGTTGTCGAGCAGTACCCGTACGGCCTGTGGGTGGGGGCTGTTTCACCTTGGCGGTCGCTGCTGCCGCTGCCATCGTCGCCGGTGGCAGTTGGCATCGGGCGGGGGCCGCGACGGTTGGGGCGTTTGCTGTACTGGCGTTGCCCTTCTTTGCCGGGCCCGCGTTCTGCGAGACGTACATCAAACAGTTCGGGGAGCGCGTGCACGGTGTTGTGGCGGACACCGGGGAGCGGCGGGGGGTGAAGAGGAGCAAGGTGCTGTCCGTGTGCCGGGTCGTCGACACCTCTGGTGCCGTGCAAGACCTGTCTGAGCAGCAGAACTGCCACGGTCAGTTCAAAGCGGGGCAGCACATCATCCTCTTCAAGGATCCGGTGGGTGGGCTTGATCCGTGGGTGGAAGGACTGCCCGGTGAGCGGGACCTCGACGTCCTCGCCCTGCAGATCACGGCGGGGCTTCTTCTGGTGAGTGGTTCGGCCCTGTTCTATGCCAGGCAGCGGCGGCGGTCCGAGAGGTGACTTCTTGGGGCCCGGTGGCTGGATGGCCAGGGCGCTTGGGAACGTGGGCCCCACAAATCGTAGGACCCCTCCCCCGCGAGAGTCCGTGTTATGGCCATGCAATTGGCACGCCGTAACTACACTCGCGCCCCATGCGTAACACCAGCCCCGCCACGCAGTGGATGCCGACCAGAGGCCGCGTCTCCCGGAGGGGAGGAGCGAGGGAAGACCCCGGGGCAGGTGATGTCCCGTGACGGCCCAGGCCCAAAAGGCTCAGAAGGCTCGGAGGGCCCGTCACAAACAGGCCCGCGACCCCCGCGGCCACTGGCTGTTACTGGCCCTCCTCCTCCCCGTCCTGTTCGGCCTCCTCCTCTTCCAGGGCTGGACCGAGCACGAGGTCGACGCCGCGAAGGACCGGGCGCCGTGCACCTCGCCCGTGCCGGACGCCGTGGCCCGCGGCGGACCCGTGATCGGCATCAACGGCAACGGGATCCAGACCGCGTCGATGCCCGCTCGCACCCTCGCCCTCACCTTCGACGGCGGCCCCGAACCCGTGTGGACCCCGCGCCTGCTCGACCTGCTGGACCGCTACCGGGCACGCGCCACCTTCTTCGTCAACGGCGCCCGCGCCGCCGAGCACCCCGACCTGATCAAACGCATCCGCGCCGAGGGCCACGAGATCGGCTCGAACACCTACACCGGCGCCGTCCTCGGCCAGTCCTCCGCCGCCCGCTTCTCCGCCGAACTCGGCCTGACCCAGACCGCGTTGGCCGGTGCCACCGGCCTGCACACCAACCTGCTGCGGATGCCGCGCACCACCACCCCGGAAACCCTGTGCGGCCGGGACTGGCAGGCGGCGCGGCGGGCCACCGACCGCGGGTACGTGCTCGTCGCCGCCGACACGGGCACCCGGAAACCGGCCCAGGGCACCGTCCGGCAGCTGAGCCACACGCAGACCGCGTACGACGAGGCCGAGCGGCTGCTGAAGAACCGCACCGTGGACCGGTTCACCACCGTGTCGCAGGCGGCCGACCTCGTCCCGTACGACTCCGCGTCCAGTGCCGACCGGTGGCAGGGGCAGGGGTTCCTCTGGGCCACGGCCGCCGGGCGGGCCTTCTCCGACGCCCTGACCTGGACCCTGGTGATCGCCGGCGGGCTCGGCGTGCTGCGCCTGCTGCTGCTCGCCCTGTTCGCCCGCGCCCACGTCCGGCGCCTGGCCCGCTTCCGCCCCGGCGCGCCCTGGATGCAGGAGGTGACCGGGCCGGTGACAGTGCTCGTCCCGGCGTACAACGAAGAGGCCGGGATCGAGGCCACCGTCCGCTCGCTGCTCGACTCCACCCACCAGCAGCTGCAGATCGTCGTGATCGACGACGGGTCCACCGACCGTACGGCCGACATCGCGGCGGGGATCGGCGATCCGCGCGTGGAGGTCGTCCGCAAGGCCAACGGCGGGAAGGCCGCCGCGCTCAACGCCGGCCTCGCGCACGCCCGGTACGACATCGTGGTGATGGTCGACGCCAACACCGTCTTCGAACGCGACGCGATCCAGCGGATCATCCAGCCGCTCGCGCACCCGGCCGTCGGCGCCGTCAGCGGCAATACCAAGGTCGGCAACCGGCGGCATCCCCCTGCCCGGCCCATGGGGGCGATGACCTCCTCGCCCTTGACGAACGGCAGCTTCGAACCGATGGCGTTGATGCCCGGGGTGCCGAGGATCTGCCCCTTGCGGAAGTTCTGCAGCCCGCTCTCCACCGCCAGCGTCAGCCTGCTGCCCCCTTCCCCCAGCTTCACCATGGGCGCGGCCTTCAACGGCCCGAACAGCACGAACGACTTGCTGAGGCTGGTCACTCCCCGGTACCCCTCGCCCAGCTCCTCCGCCCGCGCGGCCGCGTTGGCGCCCTTGGCCAGCTCGGCGCTGCCCGTCAGTCCCTTCACACCCGGCAGGATGCCGAGCGCGTCGAAGCCGATCTCGGTCCAGCCGACGTCCGCACCGGCCGCCTTGGCGACCGCGTGGCTCAGCAGGGCCGCCCCGCTGGTGATCATCGCCCCGGCGGCGAAGATCGCGCCCAGCGGTTCGAAGGGAGCGGTGATGATGGCCAGCATCCCCAGGACGCCGCTCGCCAGGCTCAGGACGTCACCGATCGTCTTGATGAGGTCGCTGGCCTGCGGGCGCCCGAAGTTGCAGATGGGTAACGGCGCCTGCGCCGGGGATCGTGAGTTCGGACGCGTATTGAGGGGCTTATGTGCGGCTGATACGGTGCGATGGCTTGACACTCACTCCAGTCATGGGTATTCGGCCACCTCGGGCGCTAGGTCCCGCGCGGACACCCAACGAGTGAAGTGTCCTAATTCGTAGAGAATTTGGCAGACGTGGCAGACAATTTCTTGGGTGTACGGGGAGCGGTTGCGTGAAGATCCAAGAGCGTACGGGGGCGGGCGCCGGTCGTTCCGCCGCTCCGGCTCAGCCGTCGGTCGGTGACCGCCTTCCCACGCCGCCTCGCGAGCGCAAACCGGCGTTGGCCGCGCTGGCGGTGCTGCTGATTCTGGTCGGGGCGCTCGGTGCGACGATGCTCGTGCTGCAGGCCGGGGACCGGGTCGAGGTCGTCAAGGTGACGAAGGAGATCCAGGCCGGGGAGTCCGTCACCAACAGCAACGTGACCTCCGTGATGGTGGCCGCCGACGACAGCATCAACTACGTCAAGTGGTCCGAGCTGGACGCCATCAAGAGCTACAAGGCCAAGAGCACGCTCTACCCGGGGACCCTGGCGGTCGGTGAGATGTTCGCCAAGTCCAACAGCCTGCCCGCCGGCAAGGCTTCCGTGGGCCTGGCCCTCAAGGAGGGCCAGTACCCGGCGGACATCAAGTCCGGTGACGTCGTGGCCGCCTACCATGTCAGCACCACCGATTCGAGCAGCTCCAACAGCTCCGACTCCTCTTCGAGCGGAAGCTCGTCCTCGTCCTCCGGAAACGCCCTCGTCGAGAACGCGCGCGTGAACTCCGTCGCGGAAGACAGCGACGCCACCGTGAGCACCGGCAACCTCTCGCTCACCCTCATCGTCGACGAGGCCGACGCGGCCGCGCTCGCCTCCGCCGCGGCCGCCGGCCAGGTCGCCATCGTGCACGTCCCCGGCAACTAAAAGGCGGCTCCCCACCCATGGCGCTCATCGCTCTCGCCGCCGACAAGGGATCCCCCGGCGTCACCACCGCGGCCGTCGCCCTCGCGGCGGTCTGGCCGCGGCGTGTCCTGCTCGCCGAGACCGACCCGGCGGGCGGCGACCTCGTCTACCGCAGTGCCGCTGCGCACGGCGGGCCGCTCAACCCGAACACCGGGATGCTGTCGATCGCCGCGACCGCCCGGCGCGGCCTCGTGCCCGATCAGCTCTGGGATCATGTCCAGCCGCTCAGCGGCGGGCTGGAAGTTCTCGTCGGGCTCGGGATTTCCGAGCAGGCCGCGGGGCTCGCGGGGCTGTGGCCCACCCTCGGGCACGCTTTCTCCGCGCTCGCCGACTCCCCGCACGCAGCCGCCGACGTCATCGCCGACTGCGGCCGCATCAGCGGGGACACCCCGGCCGTCGACCTGTTCCCGCACGCCGCCCTCGTGCTGCTCATCTCGCGCACCGAGCCGGAGGCCATCGCCCGTGTCCGGGACCGCGCCGCCGCCCTGGCCGCCAAGCGGCACGGCGGACCGCGCGGTGCCGCCAACCTGGGCATGCCGATGATCGGCGTGATCCTGATCGCCGACCCGGGCACCGCCGGCAAGCTCGCGAGCCAGGTCAACGACATGCTCGTACACGCCCAGACCGGCGCCCGGGTGGTCGGCACCCTCGCCGAGGACCCGGCCGGCGCCGACCAGTTGGCCGGCCGCAGGCGCGGGCGCCTCGACAGGTCGCTGCTGATCCGCTCGGCCCGCAAGATCACCGCTGACCTCTACCAGCAGTACGGCGCCGCCTGGACCGTACCCCCCCAGGGCCAGGTCAACGGCCACGCGGGGGCCGGCGCATGACCGCTGTCGACCACCAGTTGGTCAAGCGGTTCCGGCAGGACGCCGGTGACCGCATCGCCGAGCAGCGCCGCCTCGACCAGGCCTCCGGCGTCTCGCCGATGTCCACCGAGGACGAGCGGCAGTACGCCCGCGCGGTCATAGCCCAGATTCTGGAGGAGTACGCCCGGACGGAGATCAACGCCGGGCGTACGCCGCTGGACGCCGAGACCGAGGAGCAGTACGCGGCCGCTGTGCACGCCGCGCTGTTCGGCGTCGGGCGGCTCCAGCCACTCCTGGACGACCCCGAGGTCGAGAACATCGACATCAACGGCTGCGACCAGGTGTTCGTGGGGTTCGCGGACGGGCGCGAGGTCAAGGGCGATCCCGTCGCCGAGACCGACGAGGAGCTCATCGAGCTCATCCAGGTGCTCGGTGCGTACTCCGGACTGTCGTCCCGGCCCTTCGACTCCGCCAACCCGCAGCTCGACCTGCGCCTGCCGGACGGCTCGCGACTGTCGGCCGTCATGGACGTCGCCCGCCGTCCCGCGCTGTCCATCCGCCGGGCGCGCATGGGCAAGGTGTTCATCTCCGACCTCGTCGGCAACGCCACGCTCACCCCCGAGGTCGCGCACTTCCTCGCCTGCGCGGTCCGGGCCCGCAAGAACATCATGATCGCGGGCGCGACCAACGCCGGTAAGACCACGCTGCTGCGCGCCCTCGCCAACGAGATCCCGCCGCACGAACGTCTGATCACGGTGGAGCGTGCGCTGGAGCTCGGGCTCGACACCTTCCCCGACCTCCACCCGAACGTCGTCGCGTTCGAGGAGCGGCTGCCCAACTCCGAGGGCCAGGGCACCATCTCCATGGCCGAGCTGGTGCGCCGTTCGCTCCGTATGAACCCCTCCCGCGTCATCGTGGGTGAGGTGCTCGGCGACGAGATCGTGACCATGCTCAACGCGATGTCGCAGGGCAACGACGGCTCGCTGTCCACGATCCACGCCAACAGCTCCCACGAGGTCTTCAACCGTATTTCCACCTACGCGTTGCAGGCGTCCGAGCGGCTGCCCATCGAGGCCAGCCAGATGCTGATCGCGGGCGCGGTGAACTTCGTCGTCTTCGTCCAGCGGCGCAACAACTACGGCAACGGCGGCCGCCTCCAGCGCATGGTCACCTCCGTCCGCGAGGTCAACGGCGTCGACGGACGCGTGCTGTCCAGCGAGGTGTTCGCCGAGACGCCCGACGGGCGGATCGTGCCGCACGCGCCCCTCGGCTGCCTGGAGGACCTGATCGCGCACGGCTACCGGCCCACCGGAACGTGGGGGTGACCATGAAGCTCGCTGCACTCGGCTCGCTCGGTTCGATGGGCGGCCTGTTCTCCACCACCGTCCTGTACTCGATCGGCTGCGGCGTCGCCGTCGGCGGCGGCCTCGCGCTGCTCATGGTCGCCGTACGCGGACTGCCCCCCAAACCCGAGCACGAGAAGCAGAAGGCCAGCCGGCGCGCGAGCGAACTGATCCGGTTCGCCGGCCAGCGCGGCTCGCTCGCGGCCATCGTCGGCCTCGTCGTCCTGCTGCTCACCCGCTGGGCGGTGGCGGGCATCGCGGCCGCCGTCCTCGTCTTCTTCTGGGACCGCCTCTTCGGCGGCGCCGCGGAGGAACGCGCCGCCATGCGCCGCGTGGAGGCACTGGCCTCCTGGACGGAGTCGCTGCGCGACACGATCGCGGGCGCGGTCGGCCTGGAGCAGGCCATCCCGGCGTCCGCCCGCGCGGCGGGCCCCGTCCTGCGGCCCCACCTCGACGCTCTCGTCGACCGGCTGCGCGCCCGTACGCCGCTGCCCGACGCGCTCCAGCTGCTCGCCGACGAGATCGACGACGCCTCCGCGGACATCATCGTCGCTGCGCTCATCCTCAACGCCCGCCTGCGCGGCCCGGGTCTGCGCCAGGTACTGGGCGCGCTGGCCAAGTCGGCGCGCGAAGAGGTCGACATGCGCCAGCGCGTGATGGCCCAGCGGGCGTCCACCCGCCGTTCGGTGCAGATCGTGGTGGCCGTCTCGATCGCGTTCGTGCTCGGCCTGTCCATCTTCAACCGGGACTTCGTGGAGCCGTACGGCACCGCCCTCGGGCAGGTTGTCCTGGCCTGTGTCTGCGGTCTGTTCGCACTCGGCTTCTGGTGGCTGCGCAAGCTGTCCACCATCGAGACGCCAGAACGCTTCCTGGTGCGCGACGAGGTGGCGATCCAGTTCGTACGGCCCCGCACACCGGACGGCGCCGCTGGTGGGTGGCCCCAGCCGCAGGAAGAGGGGGTACGACGGTGAACCTGACGATGCCGATCGTCGTCGGCGCGGTCATCGGCCTGGGTATCTACGCCCTCGTACGGGCCCTTATGCCCAGCAAGCGGAGCGCGATCTCGCAGGTCGCGCGGATCGACGCGATGCGGGCGCGCGGCGCGGCGTACGAGTCGGCCCGCACTGCCAAGGACAGCGGCCGCCTCGGATCGCTGCGGGCCCAGGTCGGCCAGCGCGTCGCCGAGTTCTACCTCCAGCAGGGCTGGGAGCAGCGCTCGCTGCGCGCGGACCTGGCGGTGCTGGACCGCAGCTGGGAGAAGTTCCTGGCGACGAAGGTGCTGCTGGCGACGGGGGGCCTGTTCTTCGGCCCGTTCCTGTTCGCGGTGGTGTGGACGCTGGGCTTCGGCAGCGGCCCGGTCATCCCGGTGTGGCTGGCGCTGATGTTCGCGCTGGTCTTCTTCTTTCTGCCGGACCTGGAGGTACGGCGGGACGCGGCCGAGAAGCGGCGGGACCTGCGCCGGGTCATCGGCGCGTACCTCGACCTGGTGTCGATGAGCCTGGCCGGCGGCCGAGGGCTGCCGGAGGCGCTGATGGCGGCGGCCGAGATCTCCGACGGCTGGGCCAACCAGCGCATCAGGAACGCCCTCTCCGATGCCCGGATCACCGGCCTCAGCCAGTGGCAGGCGCTGGGGCAGCTCGGCGAGGAGCTGGGCGTCGAGGAGCTGAAGGACCTGTCGGCGTCCCTTGCGCTGGTCTCGGACGACGGCGCGAAGGTGCGTGAGTCGCTCGCCTCCCGCGCCGAGACCATGCGGCACCGCGAAATGGCCGAGATCGAGGGCAGCGCCGGCGAGAAGTCCCAGTCGATGCTTGTGGCCCAGTTGCTGCTGTGTGCCGGGTTCCTGGTGTTCCTGATCTTTCCTGCGGCGATGCGGGTGTTCCAGGTGCAGTGAGCCGTTCTCAGTGAGTAGTTCCTCACAACTCCAGACTCCAGAACTTCCGTGAACCGTTTTCGAAGGACTTCGAGAGGACAAGGCGTCATGAACGGACGTAACTTCCACACCGGCATCCCCGCCGTGGACTTCCTGGTCACCTTCCTGCAAGCCCGCGTGGACCGCGCCCGCTCCGGCGAACTGGACCGGGGCGCCTCCGCGGTCGAGTGGGTCATCATTTCGGCCGTTGTGGTAGCGATCGTTGGTGTGGTGGCGGCCATCATCAACGCCGCGCTGAAGAGTGGCGCCGACAAGGTCGGCGAATGCATCAAGGGCGCCGACGCCGGCAAGACCTGCTGAACGCTCGTACGGGACAACGGGGTTGCTGGTGGCCGTACGTCGCTGGGTACATCGCTGGGTACGCCGCCGGGTGGAGGCCGCCTCCGCCCGCGGCGACTCCGGCATGACCGCGATCGAGTTCGTGCTGCTCACGCCGGTCCTCTTCTTCATGATCTTCGCGACGGTGCAGTTCGCCCTGTACTTCTTCGCCGATCACGTGGCCCAGGCGGCGGCCCAGGCCGGCGCCCGCAAGGCGCGCGCCACGGCGGACGCGCGGCCGGGGGCGTGGCGGGGCGAGGCGCAGGACGTGGTGGACAGCTACATCAGCCAGCTGGGCCCGCAGCTGGTGATCGCGCCGGACGTGAAGATGGTGCAGCCGGAGCAGAACACGGTCGGGGTGGAGGTCACGGCCCGGATCCCGACGGTGTTCCCCGGGCTCGATCTGACGGTGCACGCGCAGTCGGTGGGGCCGGTGGAGCGGTTCGTGCAGGACGAAGGGAACTAGGTGGACGTCTCTTCCTGGAGCGACCGTCGGCCTCGCGATGCGAGGTGGGATGACGGCGGCCTGTCGACGGTCGAGGTGGTGATCCTCGCCCCGGTGATGATCCTGTTCATCCTGGTCCTGGTGGCGTTCGGGCAGCTGGTGGACGGCCGGGGCGCGCTGGACGGCGCGGCCCGGGACGCGGCCCGTGCGGGCTCGATCCAGAAGGACCACGGCACGGCGATGGCCGAGGCGAGGAAGGCGGCGGAGGCCGACCTGGCGGACGTCTGCTCCGGCCCGGTGACGGTGCGGCAGACGAGTCCGGGCTTCGAGCCGGACACCCTCTTCTCGGTCGAGGTCAGCTGCCAGGTACGGGGCCTGGCCATGCTCGGCCTGGACATCCCGACGACCCTGACGGCGACCTTCAGCTCGCCGCTGGATCCGTTCCGGAGGACGGCGTGAGAGACCGCGCACGTACGTGGCTGTCGTCGCGCAGGCGGCAGCTGGACGACCGGGGTTCGGGCGCCGGCGCGGTCATCATCTTCGCGTTGGTCTTCCTGTCCCTCTCGGCCTTCGTCATCGACGGCGGCATGTCCATCTCGAAGCGGGAACGCGCCGCCGACATCGCGGAACAGGCGGCCCGTTACGCCGCCCAGGACATCGACCGCGAGGCCCTCTACGAGAACCCGGAACTCAACGGCCTGGGGCCGATCAACTACGAGAACTGCAACGCGCGGGTGAAGGCCTTCGCCCGCGAGATGAACATGACGGGCGCGGACGTCGCCGCGACCCACTGCGTGGCGGCCGACGCCCAGCAGGTCGAGGTCGAGGTGCAGTTGACGTACTCCCCGGTCTTCACCGGCATGTTCTACGGCGGGGACGTCGTGGTCCACGGCCGGGCGGTCGCGGAGAACGAGGTCGGCTGACCGGCCGTTCCCCACGCGTTGGCCGACTCTCCCTTTCGCACGACCACGGCGGACGAGGATTCGTGTCTCCGGCGTCTGCGAGATGAACGGCGAGGGCGGCGACCTGCCCGACGGAACGTTCGGTATGGCGCAGGACGTGACGGTCCAGGAGATCCAGTCGGTGAACCGCTGAGCCCGGTTGCGGCCGTCCCGGAATATCCCACGGACCTGCACACAGTTCACCGACAGACCCTACTGGAACCCATAGAACGTGACGAGCCCTCACGAAACCCGGATACCGAAGGCCGGGGTCATGGGAGAACCGACAGGTCGTGTGAAGGATTCAGCCCATTCGGTGACCGCATTCACACACTGATGAAACCGACGGCACGGGGGCGGCCCGTATCGACATCGTACGACTGGCCGCCCCATCCCTCGCGTGCTTTGATCTGTGGGCGCAGTCACCGTAATTCAGTCCCGATTCCGGGCCTCAGGTGAACTCCGCCACCTCGAAGCATTGAAACGAAGGGAAACGCGCGCCATGAACATTGCCCGTCAGGTCGAAACGGCCGAACTGTCCGACGCCGCCCTGGACAGCGTGTCCGGTGGCCAGGCAGGCGTCCCCGCGCTCGGCGGCGGCGGATCTGCCGGCCTCTACATCGAGGCCGGCCCCCTCACCGTCTCCGGCGGTGGCGCCCTCGCCGCGTCGCCCCAGGGCATCGCGGGCGACCTGCACTTCCAGTCCGCGCTGAACAGCTGACGCACCACCTGCCGAGGCCCCGGATCCCAACGGACCCGGGGCCTCGGCGTGTCACGGGCGAGGCCACGGCCGCGACCTCACGTATCCGCGCGCGAAACCGCTGCGGTTCGAGGTCGGTGGCGAGGTCGTGTTCACCCGGCTCGTACGGCGTCCCCGGACGCGCCTGGGACATTCGGTGCCGAACGGGCCTCTATGCGGGGGCTGCTGAGTCCGGCTCCTGATTGCCAGGTGCAGCGCTTGGGTTCGTCGGCTGCTGTGACGGCTGTGGGGCACTGCTGCTGCTGCTGCCGCCGCTGTTGCTATCGGATCGGTCGTCACCACCGTTGGTGCCTTCGGTGCTTCGACTGGATCGGCGCGTCTGCCAGAAGGCGACCAGTCCGCCAACCCCGCCAAGTGCTGTCAAGGCCGCCAGGATCTCTTTCCAGGCTGACTTCATGAAGCTCAGGAATCCGTTCTTGTCCTCCTGGATCTCGATTTCTTGCCGAACGGGGATCGGCTCTGCGATGACCGTGTCCGTGTCGTCGAGGTATGCGGTGACTGTCAGGTTGACTACGGCTTTCCCGGCTTTGGGTGTGCTGATGGTCCACGACCACGAGGCGTCGTCTTTGGTGCGCAGTACGGGTTTCTTTTCCGAAGAATTGCTCACGCACCTGACGCTGGGGCCCGAGCAGTGGAGTTGGACGCCCATCAGTGCTCCGCTGGGGGCCGGCCTCTTGTCCTTGTCTTTCGGGGGGACCGCCTTACGTCCCGTAGCACCGTAGAGTGTCGCTTCAAAGGCCAGCGAATCGCCAGCCTTTGCATCACTCAGAATGGTGTAGACGAGCAATCCCTCGGAGAGTCCCTCCTGGGCCTCGATGATCTTGGTTCTGTAGTCGCTCCGGGGCTCCCTGCCGTGTGGCGGCACCACCTGAACCTGGTCGGTAGCGCTGATCCCCGCCGTGATGACCCCTGCCAACCCGGCGAGTACAGACGTGGCGATGCCAACGATTACGTGCGTCGGTAGGCCGGGATGCCTGCTCCTGCGCTTCCTGTTCTCCTGCGGCACCGACATGGATGCGTCCCCCGGTTGGCCTGTCCTGCGACGCGCCCGAAGCACCCTCTCGTGGCGTCTCGCGTCGGCAACTGTGACGTAGAGGCCACCAGTTGTGGCATATACGCCTGCGCTTGTCCACTCGCCCCGGGCACGCAGATCAGGAAGTCGGTCAGCGATCCACAACCTCGACTGAAAACGCCACGCTCACAATCCCGGCCACGGACTCATTTGCCTTCGCCGCCGCCACCTCCCCCTTTCCCCCTCGCGTCCTTCGTCTGCACGGCCTTGTCGACCTGCTTGGTGAGTTCGTCGTCGAGCTTCTTGAACTCCCGGACGACGGCCTCGGACATCTCGGCGAGCGCGTCGAGCTGCTGGGTGATGTCCTCCCGCCCGTCCTCCCAGTTGGACTCGAAGTCACCGAGCGCGTCATTGACGCTGCTGTCACCGATGTCGTCCCGGTACGACTCGAAGAGCTTCTTGGTGTGGTTCAGCCGCGTCTTGATGGACCGCAGTTGGCGCCCGTACCCCTCCAACATGGACGTCTGATCCACAGACCGACTTCGACGTGTCCGGCTCGTCCGACGAAATGACGGCCCGCTCATCAAGGGTCGGCACACGGCGGCCGGACAGCCGCGGCCGGACTCGCCCTCTGCGTCGCCTTCATCGCCTGGGGGTTCCTCCGGTTCACCGGTTGACGGCCTGGATCTCCTGGACGTTCATGTCCTGGGTCGTCTCGAAGGTGCCGTCGGGGAGGTCGCCGCCGGTGCCGTCGCTGCCTTGCCAGGTGATCTGCCAGGTGATGCTGGCCGACAGGTGGTAGGGGGTGCCGTCTGTGGCGTGGAGGTAGCGGATGCCGCAGGGTGGGGTCTTGTCGGCGTCGCCCCGGGTGTACGGGGTGCCGATCGAGCCGTCGTCGTTGATCTGGCAGTCGCCGGAGGCGGGGAAGGTCTCGGCGTCCTGCGTGCCGGGGTCCAGGTGGAGGGCTACCGGCTTGGCGGTCGTCTCGGCCCACAGGCCGGTGTTGGGGAGTTCGGCGCGGACCTTGATCTCCTTGAAGGTGCCCTTGTCCAGCCAGACCCAGGTGGGGAGGTTGACTGTGGACTTGTTCTCCGGCTTGAGGTCGACCTCGGTCTTGGGGACCTTGACCTTGTTGTAGGCGTACTCGGCGAGCGTCTTGGGCGTGGGAGCGTTCGGTACGTCGGGGATGTTGCCGGCGTCCTGCCAGAACATGACGCGGTCGCAGGCCCATGACTTTTTGTCGGTGGGGTCGGGGGCGACGCCGCGCCAGAAGTAGCCCTTCTTGCCGATGTTGTAGTTGTCGTAGCCCTTGGCGGTGGAGAGGGAGTCGTCGTTCCAGTTGGTGGCGTCCTTCTTGTCCCGGTAGTGGTCGGTCCATAGCTTCTCGCCGTACCAGGACACGTGGGGGCTGACGTCTCCTTGGCCGTTGGTCTCCGAGAACCTCTTCAGCTGCTCCGGGGTGAACACGGGCTCGTACCAGCAGGGCGGGGGCGTCCAGTTCACGTCTGTCGACGAGACGCTGCCGGTGTCACCGCCGGTGGGGCCACTGACCTGGGTGACCTTGATCTGGGAGTGGGCAGCGGAGGCGAACAGTTCGTTGCCCTCGGCGCCACCGGACGGCCCGGAAGAGGCCGGGGGCTGATTCGCGTTTTCCGCGGGGCCGTTGGCACGGGCCACGCCACCGGCCCACAGCACCGCTGCAGCGCTCACGGCTGCCCCCCAGGGCAGAATCCATCGCGGAGGTGTCATCACTGGCATTCCTTCGCCTGGCCCCTGACCTGGATGACCTGTGTCTTCCAGATCTTGGAGGAGCCGGAGGGAGTCAGGAACATGCTGTACTTCTGGTAGCTGTCCAGATTCTCGTCCGTGTAAAGGATCTTTCCAGTCTTGATCTCCTTGCCGTAGAACTTGGCTTGGTTTCTACAGAAGGTGACAAGGACGCGTTTGCTGCTCAGTGTGGTGATTTCTTCGTTGTAGTACTTGTCCGTCCCAGTGGGGGTCCAGCCGCCCTTCACCCAGGCCTGGATCTGTGACTTCGCGTACGCGGCCGCCTGGTTGCCGGAGTAGTACTGGTACGCAGGGTCGTTGGGATCCTGTGCGGCGAAGCCGTGGTTCAGCGCACGGATGTAATTCTCCGCGTCGGCAAGCGCAGCCGCCTGCTTCGCGTCGGACGGCTTGTCGAAGTCGAAGACCAAGTCCAAGTCACTGGGCACGCTGAGGTCGGGACCGTCACCGCTTTCCGGCGCGGACGCCGCAGCCGAAGCAGACGGGCTCGCCCCCGTGTCCGCCCCCTTGATGTCCTCCGGCGATGCGTCGTCGCCTCCGCCGCAGGCGGTGAGCAAAAGAGCCGCCGCCGTGGTGAGTACGGCGGCGGTGGTGGTGAGTGCGTGGCGGGCCACGGGCGTTCTCCCCCGGTGATTGTTCGTCGTCGTGCGTGTGCGGCAGGGAACGAAGCTATCAGGGGCGGGTAATGGCCCCTTGAGAGGCGATGGTGGGGACGTGAGGAGTGTGTCGTGGCGGTCGCGAAGGGCTTGGATCGTGGCGGTGGCGGGCTGCGGGCAACTCGGCCTTGATGTACATCGCGTGACAAATCGGGCGTCGACTCGGGCCTCCTTTTCCACAGCCCTTCGACGACCACCGAAGAGTCAATAAGATCTCTGTAGGCTCACTACACCCCTCAACGCCCCGCACACCCCACACCATCCAGGACACCCGCCATGCCGCGACGCCGCACTTCAAGCTCGTCAAGCTCGACGGCTCCCGCCACGGCCCCATCCTCGGCGCCGAGGAACCGGACACCACAGCCGGTGCGGGCGCGCAGGCGTACGTTCGGGGACTTCGTCAAGGCGTTCCTCGCCTTCGTGGCCCTGCTCGTCCTCGTCGTCGGCGTGCCGGGCGCGCTCGCCGTGACCGTCGGGTGGCCGCTGCCCAGCGGGGCGCCGAGCCTCGACTGGTTGCAGCAGGAGATCACCGTCACGACGTTCCTGCACATCCTGACCGTCGTCGTCTGGCTCGCCTGGGCCCAGTTCACGGCCTGCGTGCTCGTCGAGGTGAAGGCCGCGCTGTCCGGCGTCGGCGTGCCCGGGAGGGTGCCCGGCGCCGGGCCCAGCCAGCTGCTGGCGCGGCAGCTCGTCGCCGCGCTGCTGCTCGTCGGCGCCACCGCCGCGAGCCTCACGCCGGGACTGTCGCAGTTCGGGCAGCACCACCTGGAGGGGAACCAGAAGCCGTCCGTCGCCGCCGCCCAGCAGACCCCGGGGCTGTTCGCCCAGCAGCAGGAGCAGGCCACCGGCACCGCCGCCGCTCTCGCCGAGCAGGCCTCGCATGCCGCGGCGCAGGCGCAGGCCGAGACCCCCACCGCGTCCCAGCACGGCGACATTAAGTACTACCGGATCCAGCCGCCCGAGGGGCGCCACCACGACTCCCTCTGGGAGATCGCCGAGCGGCACCTCGGCGACGGACGCCGGTACCACGAGATCTTCGAGCTCAACAAGGACCGGGTCCAGCCGGACGGTTCCCGGTTGTCCGAGGCCAGCCTCATCCGGCCCGGGTGGATCATGGAGATGCCCGGGGACGCGCGTGGTGGGGATCTCGTCGAGATGCCCGACCAGGCTCCTCGTGTCTCGCCGGACGTGCAGCAGCAGATCGATGCCTACGCCCAGACCGGGGACCACGCTCAAGGCGGCGCGCAGGCCGGCGGCGGTGCCTCGCACGTCTCGCTCCCGGAGCAGCGGCCCGCCACCGACACCGGCCCCGCCCCGCAGCACCAGCAGCAGGCCGGGAGCACCGAGTCGAGCAGCGACTCGTTCGGCCTGTCCGAGGCCCTCCTCGGCGCCCCCCTCCTCGCCGCCGGTCTCCTCCTCGCCCTCGGCCGCCGGCGCCGGCAGGCGCTGTGGCAGTCGGCCTTCGGTGCCGTCGGCGGACGGCGCGGCATGGAGCCGCCCACCCCGACCGGGGACGCCCAGGACGTGCAGGACGCGCTCCTCGTCGGCGCCGACCCCGAGGGCGTACGACTGCTCGACCGGTCGTTGCGCGGGCTCGCCGCCTCCCTCGCCGCCGAGTCCCGGCCGCTGCCGACCGTGTACGCCGCCTGGCTGAGCAACGGCGATCTCCACCTCCAGCTCGCCCAGCCCGCGGGAAAGCCGCCCGAGCCCTGGCAGCTCGGGCAGGACCAGACCTTCTGGATGCTGGCCCGCACCGACGCCGAGCGGTACGAGGACGTCGACACCGCCGCGCCGTACCCGGGTCTCGTCAGCCTCGGCACCATGGACGACTCCCGGCTGCTGCTCAACCTGGAGTCCGTGCCCGGCATCGTGTCGCTGAGCGGCCGCGAGGCCGACCGCGCCGCCGTGTTCGCGTCCCTCGCCGCCGAACTCGCCACCAACGGCTGGTCGGACCGGATGACCATCACGCTCGTCGGGTTCGGGCAGGACCTCACCCCGCTGGCACCCAGCCGGCTGCGGCACCTCGACGGCATCGAGGACCTCGTCGAGACCATGGAGGCCGAGACCCGGCAGCGACGCGGTGCACTGGGCGCCGCCGGGCACGACTCCGTCCTCACCGGGCGGACCGGACCCGCCCAGCACACCCGCTGGGCCCCGCACCTCGTCCTGCTCGCCGCCCAGCCCTCCGCCGAGGACGCCGTCAAGCTCGCCGAACTCGCCGCGGACGCGAGCCGCCTCGGCATCGGCTACCTCGTCGGCACCGAGACCGGCGACCTGCCCGGCGCCGCCTGGGAGATGGAGATCACCGGCGAGGGCAAGCTGCTCGCGCCCCTCCTCAGCCTCGAACTCGACGCCCAGCTCCTGCCGGCCGACCAGCAGCGGGCCGTCGTCGAGCTGTTCGTCGACCCCGAGCACCGGCCGGACGGACCGGCCCACACTCCGCCGTTCCTCGTCGACATCAGCGAGCAGGGGCGGCCCGCCGTCTACGCCCGCCTCGTCGGGCCGTACGAGATCATCGGGCTCGATACCCCGGACGGCGAGCGGAGCGCGCTGCTGCACGAGGCGCTCGCCCTGCTGCTCCTGCACCGCGAGGGCGTGCACCCGCGCGTGCTCGCCTCCGCGCTGTGGCCGCGCGGCGTCACCGACGACGTACGGGAAGCCCTCCTGGACCGGCTGCGCGACTGGCTCGGCACCGACCCCGACGGCAGCCCCCGGCTGCGCGCGGACCGGACGGGTCGGCTCACGCTCGCCAAGTCCGTCGTGTCCGACCTGGACGTGCTGCGGTCCCTCTACCACGAGGCCACCCAGGGCAAGGGCGTCGACAGACGCGCGGTGCGCGGGCGGCTGCTCAGGGACGCGCTCGTGCTGGTGCGCGGGCCGCTGCTCGCCGACCGGCCCGAGGGCCGCTACCGCTGGCTCACCCACGAGATCGTCGACGCCCAGCTCCCGCTGCTCGTCGCGGACACCGGGCTCGCACTCTCCGAGTTCCACATGGAGAAGAACCGCGCGGAGAAGGCCATCGAGGCGCTGGGCGCCGCCCTGCGCACCGCACCGGCCGACGAGCGCCTGTGGAACGAGCTGCTGCGCGCCACCCACGCCACCGGCGACACCGCCCGGCTGACCGCCCTCGCCACGGACCTCATCGGCCGCAGCGGCGCCCGCGGTCTGCCGCCGCGCACCGAGGCGCTGCTCGACGAACTGCTGCCGACGTGGCGCGACTCCGTCGCCGCGGTCGGCTGAGCCGTGCCTTCGTGAGCACCGGTCTGCTGGTTCTCGCCGCCGCGCTGTGGGGCGCGGCGGCCGGGGCGTTCCTGCCGCGCGCCGCCCACCGCTTCTCCGCGCCGGCGGGGGAGCCGTGGCGCGACGCGTGTCCGGCCGGGCACCCCGTCCGCGGGTGGCTGGGACGGGCACGGTGCGCCCAGTGCGCGGCGCCCACACCGTCGTACGGCTCGGGTACGGCTGCTGCGGCGTCCGGATCGTCGTACGGCTCGGGTACGGCTGCTGCGGCATCCGGCTCGGGTACGGCTTCCGCGGCGCCCGGGCCCTCGTACGGCCCCGGCACCACCCCCCTCGCCATCGCCACCGCCCTCGTCTGTGCCGCCCTCGCCGCCGCCACCGGCACCCGGCCCGAGCTGGGCGTCTGGCTGCTGCTCGGGCCCGTCGGCGTGCTGCTGGCGGTCGTGGACCTCCGCGTGCGGCGGCTGCCGGACCCCCTCACGCTCCCGTTCGCCGGTGCCGCGCTCGCCCTCCTCGGGCTCACCGCGCTCGTGCCCGAGCACGCCGGCGACTGGACCACCGCCCTGCTCGCCGCCCTCGCCCTCGGCGCCGGCTACTTCGTGCTGTTCCTCATCAACCCCAGCGGCATGGGCTTCGGCGACGTGAAGCTCGCCCTCGGCGCGGGCGCCATGCTCGGCTGGTACGGCTGGCCCACGGTCATGCTCGGCACCTTCGCCGGCTTCCTGCTCGGGGCGCTGTACGGCGGCGCCCTCGTCGTCGCACGCCGGGCGGGGCGCAAGACGGCGATCCCGTTCGGGCCATTCCTGATCGCGGGGGCGTTCCTGGGGCTGCTGGCGGGCGCGTACGCGGCCTGACCGTCGCGCAGTGAAAGGGCTGGCGTACGCTGGATCGGTCCGTTCAACCCCCTTGAGGAAAGGGCCGCCCCGGTGACCGAGAAGGCCGACGACCTGCAGTCCGTCCTCGACCGAGCCGCCGCGGGCGGGCGCATCACGCCCGAGGAGGCGCTCGCGCTGTACCGCGACGCCCCGCTGCACGCGCTGGGTGCCGCCGCCGACGCCGTACGCCGCCGCAGGTACGCCGGTACCGAGCACATCGCGACGTACATCATCGAGCGGAACATCAACTACACCAACGTGTGCGTCACGGCGTGCAAGTTCTGCGCCTTCTACGCCGCTCCCAAGGACAAGGCCAAGAGCTGGACGCGCGACCTGGACGACATCCTGCGCCGGTGCGCGGAGACCGTGGAGCTGGGCGGCACCCAGATCATGTTCCAGGGCGGCCACCACCCGGACTACGGCGTCGAGTACTACGAGAAGCACTTCCGCGCCATCAAGGAGGCCTTCCCGCAGCTGGTCGTCCACAGCCTGGGGGCGAGCGAGGTCGAGCACATGGCCCGGATCTCCGGCGTGTCGGTCGAGGAGGCCATCACGCGGATCCACGAGGCCGGCCTCGACTCCTTCGCCGGCGCCGGCGCCGAGCTGCTGCCCGCGCGCCCGCGCAAGGCCATCGCGCCGCTGAAGGAGTCCGGCGAGCGCTGGCTGGAGATCATGGAGATCGCGCACGGGCTGGGCGTGGAGTCGACCTCCACCATGCTCATGGGCACCGGCGAGACGAACGCCGAGCGCATCGAGCACCTGCGGATGATCCGCGACGTACAGGACCGCACCGGCGGCTTCCGCGCCTTCATCCCGTACACCTACCAGCCCGAGAACAACCACCTGAAGGGCCGCACGCAGGCCACCCTCTTCGAGTACCTGCGGATGATCGCCATCGCGCGGCTGTTCATGGACAACATCGCCCACATCCAGGGCTCGTGGCTTACCACCGGCAAGGAGGCCGGCCAGCTCTCCCTGCACTACGGCGCCGACGACCTCGGCTCGATCATGCTCGAGGAGAACGTCGTGTCGTCGGCCGGCGCCAAGCACCGCTCCAACCGGCTGGAGATCATCGACCTGATCCGCAAGGCGGGGCGGGTCCCGGCGCAGCGCTCGACGACGTACGAGCACCTCGTCGTCCACGACGACCCGGCGAACGACCCCGTCGACGACCGCGTCGTCTCGCACATCTCGTCCACCGCGATCGCGGGCGGCACGGCGCACCCGGAGTTGAAGCTCCTGGCCCCCAACTAGGGCTGCATGCAACTAGGACCCGCATGCTGACCCTGCACGCCGACTCCCGCGGCCGCGCGCTCGCCGTCGAGGGGGAGTGGATCGCGGACGCCGGAGACGTGGCGGACCTCGGCGCCGCCCATCCACGCGCGCGCGTGCGCAAGTGGCCCGGCATCCTCACGCCCGGACTGCTCAGCCCGTACGGCACGGAACTGCTGGAGGAGGCCTACCACCCCGATCCGCGCGAGGCCGACGAGCTGGGCACCGAGCCGCTGACCGGGGATGCGCTGGCCGCCCTCGGTCTGGACGACGCCCGCTGGGGCGGCAGCGCCCGGCGCGCGGTGCAGCGCATGCTGGCCCACGGCACGGTCGCCGCGGCCTGTGAACCGATGCGCAACCGCGCGGTGAAGGACGCCGTGCGCCGCTCCGGGCTCGGGGTCGTTGGCCGGCTGGGCCGTCCCGGCGGTGTCCCCGCGCTCGACCCGTTCGCCGCCGGACAGCCGGTGGACTTCCTGCCTCCGCGGGAGCGCGGCTCCGCCGCCCGGTTCGCCGTGTTCGACGTACGGGACGAGGCCGAGCTGGCCGAGCGGGGAGCGGGGACGTGCGTGGCGACGGTCCTGGGCGGGCGGCTGGTGTACCGGCGGCGGTAGCCGCGACGGCCGGGTGGTCCGCGGCGTCGTACGGCCGCGCTGCGAGCCCGGACGGCCCTGCTGCAAGAATGGCCCCCGTGACCCGCGCATCCCTGGACAAGCAGCCGCACGAAGTCGCCTCGATGTTCGACGACGTGGCGGAACGGTACGACCTGACCAACGACGTGCTGTCGCTCGGCCAGGACCGGCGCTGGCGCAAGGAGGTCGCGAAGGCGGTCGACGCGCGCCCCGCGCAGAAGGTCCTGGACCTGGCGGCCGGTACGGGGACCTCCTCGCTGCCCTTCGCGCGCACGGGCGCGTACGTCGTCCCGTGCGACTTCTCCCTCGGCATGCTCCAGGTCGGCAAGCGGCGCCAGAGCTGGCTGCCCTACACCGCCGGGGACGCGACACGGCTGCCCTTCCGGGACGACGTCTTCGACGCCGTGACCATCTCCTTCGGGCTGCGCAACGTGCAGGACACGGACGCGGCGCTGCGCGAGCTGTACCGGGTGACGCGGCCCGGCGGACGCGTGGTGATCTGCGAGTTCTCGCACCCGACGTGGGCGCCGTTCCGGACCGTCTACACCGAGTACCTGATGCGTGCTCTGCCGCCGGTCGCGCGCGCGGTGTCCTCGAACCCGGACGCGTACGTCTACCTCGCCGAGTCCATCCGCGCCTGGCCCGACCAGCCCGCCCTCGCCGAGCGGCTGCGCAAGGCCGGGTGGTCGCGGGTGGCGTGGCGCAACCTGACCGGCGGTGTGGTGGCCCTGCACCGGGGGTTCAAGAAGGGCTGAGCCCCTCCGGGCATCAGCGCGGCGGGTTCAGGTGGCGCCCCTGATCATCTCGAACGAGCCTCCGGGCTCGTCGAGCTCGCGTTGCAAGCCGCCCCGCGGGGGTTTCGGCACCCGAGGCTCGCGCATGCCTCCGCCGCCCTCCCCCTCACCGAAGTCGAACCACACGTACACCATGGACTCCCGCGGCACCTCGGAACCGGGCTGCGGGTACTGGCGTACGACGTAGTCGACGACGGTCAGATGGAAGTCCGGCCGGTCCGGCGCGTTGAGGAGCAGACCCTGCGCCCGGGCGGTCTCGCATGCGTCCACGGCCATCAGGCCGACCAGGTGCGGTACGCGCACTTCGGGTGTCTTGGGTGTTATGTGCACAGATGTCACCCCCAGCGGTACTGGAAGGGTAACCCCGCCCCGTGCCCGCCGGAAGCGCCAAGTACCGTTCTGTAGCAGTCGGTTACCCTGTGTCACAGATCCAGTCGGTAGCAGTGTCCCTCGCGCTTCGACACCGGCGCCGTGAAGACCTCGGCGAGGTGCATCCCGAGGCGCTGGGTGACCGCGATGGATCTCTTGTTCTCGGCGGCCACCATCGCCACCACGCTCGGTACGCCCGCCGCGCGCACCCGGTCGAGCGTCTGCCGCGCGGCCGCGGTGACGTATCCCTTGCCCCAGTGCTCCCGCCCGAGCCGCCAGCCGATCTCGATCTCGCCCATGGGGCCCCAGTCGTACGGCCACGGCTGGGCGCCGGTGAAGCCGAGGGCCTGGTCGTCCTCGTCGAGCATGGTCCAGAAGCAGAAGCCGTACTGGGCGTCGTGGCGGCGCTGGCGGGCGGTCAGCTCCTCGTAGACGGACAGCTCCTCGGACTTGCCGCCGTGGAACTCCATCACGTCCGGGTCGTCGAAGATCCGGTGCCAGGCGAACGCGTCCTCTTGGTTTGGGACACGCAGCCGTACTACGGGGAGAGCTCGGTTCACGGGGCAGCCCTTCAGCTGGTTGATCAATTCTGCTGAATAGACTGCCCATGTCCAGTGCCGGTCGGCACACAGATTTTGAACTTGGGGAGATCCCGCCGTGACTGTCGTGACCGAGCCCCATTCCGTGCCCCTCTCCGAGAACACCGCCGATGTCATCGTCGTGGGCGCGGGGCCGGCCGGCGCCACGACGGCCTATCACCTGGCCAAGGCCGGACTCGACGTCCTGCTGCTGGAGAAGACCGAGTTCCCGCGCGAGAAGGTGTGCGGCGACGGGCTCACCCCGCGCGCGGTCAAACAGCTCGTGGCGATGGGCATCGACATCTCCGAGGAGGCCGGCTGGATGCGCAACAAGGGGCTGCGCATCATCGGCGGCGGTGTGCGTCTGCAGCTGGACTGGCCGGACCTCGCCTCCTTCCCCGACTACGGCCTCGTCCGCAAGCGCGACGACTTCGACGAGCAGCTCGCCCGGCAGTCGCAGAAGGCGGGCGCGCGGCTGTACGAGCGCTGCAACGTCGGCGCCCCGGTCGTCGACGACCGCACCGGCCGCATCACCGGCGTGCACGCCAAACTGGGGGAGGAGAAGCGGGAAGTCACCTTCCACGCGCCCCTGGTGGTGGCCGCCGACGGCAACTCCACGCGCCTGTCCCTCGCGATGGGCCTGCACCGCCGCGAGGACCGCCCGATGGGCGTCGCCGTCCGGACGTACTTCACCTCCCCGCGCCACGACGACGACTACCTGGAGTCCTGGCTGGAACTGTGGGACCGCCGCGGCCCCCAGGACCGACTCCTCCCCGGCTACGGCTGGATCTTCGGCATGGGCGACGGCACGTCGAACGTCGGCCTCGGTGTCCTGAACACCTCGTCGTCCTTCAAGGAGCTGGACTGGCGGGAGATCCTGAAGGCCTGGTGCGCGTCCATGCCGGAGGACTGGGGCTACACCCCGGACAACATGACCGGGCCCATTCGCGGCGCTGCGCTGCCGATGGCCTTCAACCGCCAGCCGCACTACACGAAGGGTCTGTTGCTCGTCGGCGACGCGGGCGGTCTGGTGAACCCCTTCAACGGCGAGGGCATCGCCTACGCCATGGAATCCGGCCAGATCGCCGCCGACGTCATCGTCCAGTCCCACGCGCGCGCGACCCCGGCCCAGCGCGAGACGGCCCTCCGGCACTACCCGCGCGTCCTGAAGGACACCTACGGCGGCTACTACAACCTCGGCCGCGCCTTCGTGAAGCTCATCGGCAACCCGAAGGTCATGCAGATCGCGACGCAGCGGGGCCTGACCCACCCCCTGCTGATGAAGTTCACTCTCAAGCTCCTCGCCAACCTCACCGACCCCACGGGCGGCGACGCGATGGACCGCATCATCAACGGCCTGAGCAAGGTGGCGCCGAAGGCGTGACGGCCGCCGGTGTGAGCCCTGGGCGCGCGGGTGCCGCGCCCCGGGGCGGGTGACCGACCACGAGCGCCGGGGCGGGTGGGCCGTCCGCGAGCGGCCCAGAGAGCGCCCAGAGAGGGCCCAGGAGCCCTTCTGCGGCAGCACGGGAGGGCCGCCGCCCCCGAGGGGCAGCGGCCTCAGTCCGTACGGTGTGCGCGGCTCAGAGCACGCGCACCGCGCCCGACGCGGGGTACCCGGACAGGTCCTGGATGACGACGCCCTTGGACGGGTTGGCCGCGTCCAGGTACTGATCGTTACCGATGTAGACACCCACGTGGTACGCGGAGCCCTTGCTGCCCCAGTACAGGATGTCGCCGACCTGCAGGTTGGACAGCGAGACCTCGGTGCCGGCCATCGACTGGTCCTGCGAGACGCGCGGCAGGTCCACGCCCACCTGCCTGAAAGCGGCCTGGACGAGGCTGGAGCAGTCCCAGGCGTTGGGGCCGGTGGCGCCCATCACGTAGGCGTCGCCCACCTGCGCCTTGAGGAAGGCGATGACCGCCGCAACGCTGCCGCTGGACGGCGCGGGCGCCGTGGACGTGCTGACACTGGCGCTGAGGGTGGCCCGCTCCGCGTTGCGCGAGGCACGCTCGGCTGCGGCCCTGCGGGCGGCCTCCGCGGCCTTCTTCTTGGCCTCCGCCTTCTTCTTGGCCTCCGCGAGGTTCTTCTTGGCCTCCTCGGCGGCCTTGGCGGCCGCGGCGTCACGCTCGGCCCGCAGCTCGTAGCTCGCGGCGGCCAGCTCGGTGGCGCTCGCGGACTCGGCGACCTGAGCGGACAGGTCGGCCGTCAGGGTGGGCAGCTCAAGAGTCTGCGTCGCGGGCTCGGCGGCGTTCGCCGAACTCGACGCCCCGGCCACTGCCAAGGTGCTGAGTACGCCACCGGCAACTCCGGCCCGCATCGCGATCGTGGAGGTCGCGTTGCGGCGGGGTTTCCGGTGGCTGCGTATGTGAGCGGTGTGGGACATGAGACCAACGGGTATCAGGGGCTCCTCCATACCTTCAAGAAACGTGTGCTGCGCCACAGTTGTTCAATCAGCGCCCCGAGCCCCGGGCGTGTCGCTCTTTATTGACGCCGTAACGGACATTGCGGACGGGCCGTAACCGGCCCGTGATCTCGACCTTTGATCGTTATGCCCGAATTGCCCCACGCCTACCACTTGTTGGGACAGATGGCCAATCCCCCTTCCCGTGCGCGTCTCGTGCATGTGGCGCAGGTCACGGAACGGTTACCGGGGCGGCCCGCGTCGCACGGCGCGGCCGGCTGGCCGGATCCACTCGTGAACGCGTGCACGCGTCCACACCTCATCGCGCCCCCCTCTCGGGTGTGAATGCGGGCCACTAGCAAGCGGTCGCGCCCAGCGCGAATTTGCATGCAAGGGAAGCCTCTTGATATGGAGACGCCCCTCCCGGCCTGCGCTGACGAGCCAAAATGTCACCTCTCGTGATCGCCGGGACGCTTCGCGTATGAAGATCACCGCTCATCCGGCTTCATGATCCTTCGTCAGGTGGTGGAGATCACAAAGCTTTGGTAATGCCCCGTGTCGCAGATCACAGAGCAGCGGGCATAAGATGCGGAGCGGTTGGGCTTGTGACCTGCTTCACATGTTCTCGATCTCCGCCCGGGGCGGGCGGGGTTCGCGGGACGGTTGAGGCGGATGTGAGCCCGATGCAAACCGCCAGCAGTCAGTGCCGACTGAGAGGAGCGAGGAGCGGTGAACGCTTATGCGCCCATCCTCGTACTGGGAGCCCTCGGGGCAGGCTTTGCGATCTTCTCCGTGGTCATGGCCACGCTGATCGGTCCGAAGCGGTACAACCGCGCCAAGCTCGAAGCCTACGAGTGCGGTATCGAGCCGACCCCCACGCCGGCCGGCGGCGGGCGTTTCCCGATCAAGTACTACCTGACGGCGATGCTCTTCATCATTTTCGATATCGAGATCGTCTTCCTCTACCCCTGGGCCGTCACCTTCGACGCCCTGGGGATTTTCGGGCTCGTGGAGATGCTGCTCTTCGTGCTCACCGTCTTCGTCGCGTACGCGTACGTATGGCGGCGCGGCGGCCTGGAATGGGACTGAGGGGCCTTTGTCATGGGACTCGAAGAAAAGCTGCCGAGTGGATTCCTGCTGACCACCGTCGAGCAGGCCGCGGGCTGGGTGCGCAAGTCGTCCGTCTTCCCCGCCACGTTCGGCCTCGCCTGCTGTGCCATCGAGATGATGACCACCGGCGCCGGCCGCTATGACCTGGCGCGCTTCGGCATGGAGGTCTTCCGCGGCTCACCGCGCCAGGCGGACCTGATGATCGTCGCGGGCCGGGTGAGCCAGAAGATGGCGCCGGTGCTGCGGCAGGTCTACGACCAGATGCCGAACCCCAAGTGGGTGATCTCCATGGGGGTCTGCGCCTCCTCCGGCGGCATGTTCAACAACTACGCGATCGTCCAGGGCGTCGACCACGTCGTCCCGGTCGACATCTATCTCCCCGGCTGTCCGCCACGGCCCGAGATGCTGATGGACTCCATCCTCAAGCTCCACCACAAGATCCAGAACTCCAAGCTCGGCGTGAACGCCGAGGAGGCGGCCCGCGAGGCGGAGGAAGCGGCGCTCAAGGCCCTGCCCACGATCGAGATGAAGGGGCTGCTGCAATGAGCGACGCGAACGACGCCAACGGCGTGAACCCCGAGAAGGACCTGTCGGCCTCCAACCTGCCCGGCCAGCGCGGTCAGGGCGGCGAGGAGATCCGCGTCCAGCGCGGCATGTTCGGCGCCGACAACGGCGGCGACACCTCCGGCTACGGCGGCCTGGTCCGCTCGGTCCGGCTCCCGGGACCGGCGTCCCGCCCCTACGGCGGCCCACGCGCCGGAGGCGCATATGGATACTTCGACGAGGTCGCCGACGAACTGGAGGGCGCCCTGGAGGAACAGGGTCTGCTGCCCGAGAACGCCATCGAGAAGACGGTCGTCGACCGCGACGAGATCACCTTCCACATCGAACGCGAGCACCTGGTCCGCGTCGCCCGCACCCTGCGCGACGACCCGGCCTTGCGCTTCGAGCTGTGCACCGGCGTCAGCGGCGTCCACTACCTGGGCGACAAGGGACGTGAGCTGCACGCCGTCTACCACCTGCGCTCGATCACCCACAACCGGCTGATCCGCCTCGAAGTCAGCGCCCCCGACAGCGACCCGCACGTCCCGTCGCTGGTCTCGGTCTATCCGACGAACGACTGGCACGAGCGCGAGACGTACGACTTCTTCGGCATCGTCTTCGACGGTCACCCGGCCCTGACGCGGATCATGATGCCGGACGACTGGCAGGGCCATCCGCAGCGCAAGGACTACCCCCTCGGCGGCATCCCCGTCGAGTACAAGGGCGCCCAGATCCCGGCTCCGGACCAGCGGAGGTCGTACTCATGAGCCAGCAGTCAGCAGCAGCCGCCGCTTCGGCCCGTGAGACCACCGAGGGCACCGTCTACACGGTCACCGGTGGCGACTGGGACGAGGTCGTCGAGTCCGCGGCCCGCGCCGACGACGAGCGCATCGTCGTCAACATGGGCCCCCAGCACCCCTCCACCCACGGCGTGCTCCGCCTCATCCTGGAGATCGAGGGCGAGACGGTCACCGAGGCCCGCTGCGGCATCGGCTACCTGCACACCGGCATCGAGAAGAACCTCGAATACCGGACGTGGACCCAGGGCACCACGTTCGTGACGCGCATGGACTACCTGATGCCGTTCTTCAACGAGACGGCGTACTGCCTCGCGGTCGAGAAGCTCCTCGGCATCGAGGACCAGATCCCGGAACGGGCCTCGATCATCCGCGTGCTCCTGATGGAGCTGAACCGGCTGTCCTCCCACCTGGTGGCCATCGCCACCGGCGGCATGGAACTCGGCGCCACCACGATCATGATCTACGGATTCCGTGATCGTGAACTCATTCTCGACATCTACGAACTGATCACGGGCCTTCGGATGAACCACGCGTACATCCGCCCCGGCGGACTCGCCCAGGACCTGCCGCCCGGCGCGGTGGACCAGATCCGCGAGCTCGTGAAGAAGATGAAGAAGAACCTCCCGGAGTACGACAAGCTCGCCACCGGGAGCCCCGTCTTCAAGGCCCGCATGCAGGACATCGGCTACCTCGACCTGGCCGGCTGCATGGCCCTCGGCGCCACGGGCCCGATCCTGCGCTCCACCGGCCTGCCGCACGACCTGCGCAAGGCACAGCCCTACTGCGGCTACGAGACGTACGACTTCGAGGTCCCGACCGTCGACACCTGCGACGCCTACGGCCGCTTCCTGATCCGCCTGGAGGAGATGCGCCAGTCGCTCAGGATCGTCGAGCAGTGCCTGGACCGGCTGGAGCCCGGCCCGGTCATGGTCGCCGACAAGAAGATCGCCTGGCCCGCCCAGCTCGCCCTGGGGCCGGACGGGCTCGGCAACTCCCTGGACCACATCAAGAAGATCATGGGCACCTCCATGGAGGCCCTGATCCACCACTTCAAGCTGGTGACCGAGGGCTTCCGCGTCCCGCCGGGACAGGCGTACGCGGCGGTCGAGTCGCCCAAGGGCGAACTCGGGGTGCACGTCGTCTCCGACGGCGGCACCCGCCCCTACCGGGTCCACTTCCGCGACCCGTCCTTCACCAACCTTCAGGCCACGGCGGCGATGTGCGAGGGCGGCCAGGTCGCCGACGTCATCGTCGCCGTGGCGTCCATCGACCCCGTGATGGGAGGCGTCGACCGGTGACCACCTCACCTTCGGAGCGGGGCGTCAGCCTGGGCATGCCGGAACTGCCCGCGCCCGCCTACCCGGACGACGTACGGGCCCGGCTGGAGGCCGACGCGCGCGAGATCATCGCCCGCTACCCGGACTCCCGGTCCGCCCTCCTGCCGCTGCTGCACCTCGTGCAGTCGCAGGAGGGCCACGTCACGCGCACCGGCATGCAGTTCTGCGCCGACATGCTCGGCCTGACCACGGCCGAGGTCACCGCGGTCGCCACCTTCTACACCATGTACCGGCGCAGGCCCTCCGGTGACTACCAGGTGGGCGTGTGCACCAACACCCTGTGCGCGGTGATGGGCGGCGACGCGATCTTCGAGGAGCTCCAGGAGCACCTCGGTGTCGGCAACGGCGAGACCACCGACGACGGCAAGGTCACCCTGGAGCACATCGAGTGCAACGCGGCCTGCGACTTCGCGCCCGTCGTGATGGTCAACTGGGAGTTCTTCGACAACCAGACCCCGGCGAGCGCCCGGCGCCTCGTCGACGACCTGCGCGCGGGACGGCCGGTCACGCCCACGCGCGGGGCGCCGCTGTGCACCTTCAAGGAGACCGCGCGGATCCTGGCCGGCTTCCCCGACGAGCGGCCGGGGGCCGTCGAGGAGGGCGGCAGTGCGGGACCGCCGTCGCTGGTGGGCCTCCGCCTGGCCAGGGGAGAGGCCGCACCCGCGCGCGTGGTCCATCCGCGCGACGGAGGGCCGCACGACGAGCCGCAGGACACGGTGCACGAGCCGTCGCCGACGGAGCACCTCAGCTCGCACGACGCGCCGCAGAAGACGTCGGCCTCCGACCCTGCCCACCCGGCTGGGCCTGTCGCCGAGGAGGGGGAGTGATGACCTTGGCACCCGAACTGAAGGGCACGAGCCCCGAGAAGCTGCTCGCACCCGTGCTGTCGGCCTTCTGGGACGAGGACAGGTCCTGGACGCTGGACGTCTACCGAAGGCACGAAGGATACGAGGGACTTCGCAAGGCGCTCGCCATGTCGCCGGACGACCTGATCGCGTACGTCAAGGACTCCGGTCTGCGCGGGCGCGGCGGCGCGGGATTCCCGACGGGAATGAAGTGGCAGTTCATTCCCCAGGGTGATGGAAAACCGCACTATCTAGTTGTCAACGCCGACGAGTCGGAGCCCGGAACGTGCAAGGACATTCCGCTCCTCTTCGCGAACCCGCACAGCCTCATCGAGGGCATGATCATCGCGTGCTATGCCATCAGGTCGTCGCATGCCTTCATCTATCTGCGTGGTGAAGTCGTCCCTGTGCTGCGGCGGTTGCACTCGGCCGTCGCCGATGCCTACCAGGCGGGCTTCCTCGGCAAGAACATCCTGGGCAGCGGACTCGATCTCGATATCACCGTGCACGCGGGCGCGGGCGCGTACATCTGTGGTGAGGAGACCGCACTGCTCGACTCGCTCGAAGGCCGCCGGGGCCAACCGCGGCTCCGTCCCCCCTTCCCTGCTGTCGCGGGCCTCTACGCGTGCCCGACTGTTGTGAACAACGTCGAGTCGATCGCGTCGGTTCCCGCGATTCTGAACAAGGGCAAAGAGTGGTTCAGGTCGATGGGCAGCGAGAAGTCCCCGGGCTTCACGCTCTACTCGCTCAGCGGCCACGTCGCGAGTCCCGGCCAGTACGAGGCGCCGCTCGGCATCACGCTGCGCCAGCTGCTGGAGATGAGCGGCGGCATGCGGCCCGGCCACCGGCTGAAGTTCTGGACACCGGGCGGCTCCTCGACGCCCATGTTCACCGACGAGCACCTCGACGTGCCTCTTGATTACGAGGCGGTGGGCGCCGCCGGCTCCATGCTCGGCACCAAGGCCCTGCAGTGCTTCGACGAGACGACCTGCGTCGTGCGCGCCGTCACCCGCTGGACCGAGTTCTACGCCCACGAGTCCTGCGGCAAGTGCACGCCCTGCCGCGAAGGAACGTACTGGCTCGTGCAGTTGCTGCGCGACATCGAGGCCGGCAAGGGCGTCATGTCCGACCTCGACAAGCTCAACGACATCGCAGACAACATCAACGGCAAGTCGTTCTGCGCCCTCGGCGACGGCGCCGCCTCGCCGATCTTCTCCTCGCTGAAGTACTTCCGCGAGGAGTACGAGCAGCACATCACGGGCCGCGGCTGCCCCTTCGACCCGGCCAAGTCGACGGCCTGGGCCGACCGCACGGAGGTGAACGCATGACCGTGACCACCAACGCTCCCTCGGGCGGGGGAGAGAGGGCGGTCCCGCCGGAGGATCTCGTGACGCTGACCATCGACGGCGTCGAGATCAGCGTGCCCAAGGGCACCCTGGTCATCCGGGCCGCCGAGCAGCTCGGCATCGAGATCCCCCGGTTCTGCGACCATCCCCTCCTCGACCCGGCCGGCGCCTGCCGCCAGTGCATCGTCGAGGTCGAGGGCCAGCGCAAGCCCATGGCGTCCTGCACCATCACGTGCACGGACGGGATGGTGGTGAAGACGCACCTCACCTCGCCCGTCGCGGAGAAGGCGCAGAAGGGTGTGATGGAGCTGCTGCTCATCAACCACCCGCTGGACTGCCCCGTCTGCGACAAGGGCGGCGAGTGCCCGCTGCAGAACCAGGCCATGTCGCACGGCCACGCCGACTCCCGCTTCGAGGGAAAGAAGCGGACGTTCGAGAAGCCCGTCCCGATCTCCACGCAGGTGCTGCTCGACCGCGAGCGGTGCGTGCTGTGCGCCCGCTGCACCCGGTTCTCCAACCAGATCGCGGGCGACCCGATGATCGAGCTGGTCGAGCGGGGCGCGCTCCAGCAGGTCGGCACCGGCGAGGGCGACCCGTTCGAGTCGTACTTCTCCGGCAACACCATCCAGATCTGCCCGGTCGGCGCGCTGACCTCGGCGGCCTATCGTTTCCGCTCCCGCCCCTTCGACCTGGTGTCCTCGCCGAGCATGTGCGAGCACTGCTCCGGCGGCTGCGCGACCCGCACCGACCACCGGCGCGGCAAGGTCATGCGGCGGCTCGCGGCTCAGGACCCCGAGGTCAACGAGGAGTGGATCTGCGACAAGGGCCGGTTCGCCTTCCGGTACGCGCAGCAGCGGGACCGGCTCGAGACCCCGCTGGTGCGCAACGCCGAGGGCGACCTCCAACCGGCGTCCTGGCCCGAGGCGCTGCAGATCGCGGCCCAGGGGCTGCTGGCCTCGCGGGGCCGCACGGGCGTCCTGACCGGCGGCCGGCTCACCGTCGAGGACGCCTACGCCTACAGCAAGTTCGCGCGTGTGGGACTCGACACCAACGACATCGACTTCCGCGCGCGCGTGCACAGCGGCGAGGAGGCCGACTTCCTCGCCGCCCGGGTCGCCGGCCGCGGCCGCGACCTCGACGGCACGGGCGTCACGTACACCGCTCTGGAGAAGGCGCCCGCCGTCCTGCTGGCCGGGTTCGAGGCCGAGGAGGAGGCGCCCGGCGTCTTCCTGCGGCTGCGCAAGGCCTGGCGGGGGCACGGCCAGCAGGTCTTCGCGCTCGCCACGCACGCCACGCGGGGTCTGGAGAAGGCAGGCGGCACGCTGCTGCCGGCGGCTCCCGGCACCGAGACCGAGTGGCTGGACGCGCTCGCGAGCGGCATCGGGCTGGAAGGCGACGGCGCGCGGGTCGCCGAGGCACTGCGCTCCGAAGGCGCCGTGATCGTCGTCGGCGAGCGGCTGGCCGCCGTCCCTGGAGGTCTCACCGCCGCCGTACGGATCTCGCTGGCGACCGGCGCGAAGCTGGTGTGGATCCCACGCCGGGCCGGGGAGCGGGGCGCGATCGAGGTGGGCGCGCTGCCGTCGCTGCTGCCGGGCGGGCGTCCGGCCACCGACCCGCGCGCGCGGGACGAGGTCGCCGCCCTGTGGGGCCTCGCCGAACTCCCGCACCGCTACGGTCGCGACACCGGCCAGATCATCGAGGCCGCCGCGACCGGCGAACTCCAGGCACTGCTGGTGGCTGGCGTGGAGGTCGCCGACCTGCCCGACCCGGCACGCGCGCGTGAAGCGCTCGACGAGGTCGGCTTCCTGGTGTCGCTGGAGCTGCGGCCCAGCGAGATCACCGAGAAGGCCGACATCGTCCTGCCGGTCGCCGCGGTCGTCGAGAAGGCCGGCACCTTCCTCAACTGGGAGGGCAGGGTGCGCCTCTTCGAGGCCGCGCTCAAGCCCGACCAGATGACCCGGCGTGTCGCGCCCACCGACGGACGCGTGCTGCAGATGCTCGCCGACGCCATGGACGTCCACCTCGGGCTGCCGGATCTGCGCACCACGCGCGCGGAGCTGAACCGGCTCGGCGCCTGGGACGGCCCGCGGGCCACCGAGCCCCTGGAGAGCGCGGACCCGCTGCCGCGGCCGGCCGCCGGGGAGGCCGTGCTCGCCGGGCACCGGCTGCTGCTCGACCAGGGCCGCCTCCAGGAGGGCGACGAGGCGCTCGCCGGCACCCGGCACGCCGCACACGCGCGCGTGTCGGCCGCCACGGCCGCCGAGGCGGGTGTCAAGGACGGCGACGTCCTCGCCGTTACCGGCCCGGCCGGGGTCGTCGAACTGCCGCTGGAGATCACCGAGATGCCGGACCGGGTGGTCTGGCTCCCGCTGAACTCCACCGGCGCCGGCGTCGCCTCCGACACCGGGGCGCGCCCCGGCTCCCTCGTCCGCATCGGCCCGGCGACGCCCGTCGGCGAGGCCCCCAAGGAGGTGGAGGCATGAGCCCGTACCTCGCCGCTGAAGACCTCTCGATGTTCGGCCGCGACCCCTGGTGGCTGATCGCCATAAAGGCGGTGTTCTGCTTCGCCTTCCTGATGGTGACCGTGCTGCTCTCCATCGTGATGGAGCGCAAGGTCGTCGGCTGGATGCAGTTGCGTATCGGTCCCAACCGGCACGGCCCCTGGGGCATGCTCCAGTCGCTCGCCGACGGCGTGAAGCTGATGCTCAAGGAAGACGTCGTCGTCAAACGCGCGGACAAGGCGGTGTACGTCCTCGCGCCGGTCCTCGCCGCCATCCCGGCCTTCATGGCGATCGCGGTGATCCCCTTCGGACCGGCCGGCAACGAGGTCTCGATCTTCGGCCAGCGCACCGCGATGCAGCTCACCGACCTGCCGGTCGCGCTGCTCTACATCCTCGCCATCGGCTCCCTCGGGGTGTACGGGTTCGTCCTGGGCGGCTGGTCCTCCGGGTCGACATACCCGCTGCTCGGCGGCATCCGCTCGTGCGCCCAGATCATCTCGTACGAGATCGCCATGGGCGCGGCCTTCGCCTCGGTGTTCCTCTACTCCGGGTCGATGTCGACCTCGGCGGTCGTCGGATCCCAGCAGGAACGCTGGTACGTCGTGCTGCTCCCGGTGTCGTTCGTGATCTACATCGTGACGATGGTGGGCGAGTCCAGCCGGGCGCCCTTCGACATGCCGGAGTCCGAGGGCGACCTGGTCGGCGGCTTCAACACCGAGTACAGCTCGATCAAGTTCGCGATGTTCATGCTCTCCGAGTACGTCCACATGGTCACCGTGTCGATGATCGCGGTGACGCTGTTCCTCGGCGGCTGGCGGGCCCCCTGGCCCATCAGCACCTTCTGGGAGGGCGCGAACCACGGCTGGTGGCCGTTGCTCTGGTTCGTCGTCAAGCTCCAGCTGCTGATCTTCTTCTTCGTCTGGCTGCGCGGCACTCTCCCGCGCGTGCGCTACGACCAGTTGATGAAGCTCGGCTGGAAGGTCCTCATCCCGGTCGCCGTGGCCTGGCTGATGGTCGTCGCGACCGTGCGCGTCCTGCGGAACGAGGGCTACGGCTTCACCGACATCGCCCTCTACGTCGCCGGCGGCGTCCTCGCCCTGTTGCTGCTGTCCTTTGTCGCCGACATGTACCGCGAGCGGGCGAAGGCGGCCGAGCGGGCTATCGAGGAACCCGCCGCCTTCGACCCGATGGCCGGCGGATTCCCCGTACCGCCGCTGCCGGGACAGGAGCTGTCGCCGGTGCCGCGGCGCCGCCCGCGCCGGGAGCAGGAGCTGATTGTCAGTGGTGGGCCCGATACTCAGAGTGATGGATCTCTGGGTGGATCTACGGATGGAAAGGAGGCGTCCGATGGCTGAGGAGCCCCAGGAGGCCGGGCGGGCGAAGCCCGGCTTCCAGAACCCCGTGGCCGGCTTCGGCGTGACCTTCAAGGCCATGTTCAAGAAGCGGCTGACCGAGCAGTACCCGGAGCAGCGCAAGACCACCGCTCCGCGCTTCCACGGACGGCACCAGCTCAACCGCCATCCGGACGGCCTGGAGAAGTGCGTCGGCTGTGAGCTGTGCGCCTGGGCGTGCCCCGCCGACGCCATCTATGTGGAGGGCGCCGACAACACCGACGAGGAGCGCTACTCACCGGGCGAGCGGTACGGCCGCGTCTACCAGATCAATTACGCCCGCTGCATCTTCTGCGGCCTGTGCATCGAGGCGTGCCCCACCCGCGCGCTGACGATGACCAACGAGTTCGAGCTGGCCGACTCCAGCCGCGCCAACCTCATCTTCACCAAGGAGCAGCTGCTCGCCGGCCTTGAGGAGGGCATGGTCGAGGCCCCGCACGCGATGTACCCCGGCACGGACGAACAGGACTACTACCGGGGTCTGGTGACCGAGGCCGCGCCCGGCACGGTGCGCCAGGACGTCCACTCCGAGGGCGAGGTCGTCCAGGAGGCCTCCTCGACCTTCGGCGAGGAGGAACCGGCGTCGGAGAAGGTGATCCGCCGATGACCCAGTATCTCGCCGCCTACTCCACCTCCACCGGGGAGGCCGTCCAGTTCTGGATCCTCGGCACGATCGCCGTGCTCGGCGCCCTGGGCACCGTCTTCATGAAGAGGGCCGTGCACAGCGCGCTCTGCCTGGCCGGCACCATGATCATCCTGGCGGTGTTCTACCTCGCCAACGGCGCCTACTTCCTGGGCGTCGTACAGATCATCGTCTACACCGGCGCGATCATGATGCTGTTCCTGTTCGTGGTGATGCTCGTCGGCGTCACCGCGGCGGACTCCCTGAAGGAGACCATCAAGGGACAGCGCTGGCTGGCCCTGCTGTGCGGGCTCGGCTTCGGCATCCTGCTGGTCGGAGGCATCGGCAACGCCTCGCTCAGTGAGTTCAACGGCATCGGGCAGGCCAACGCGGGCGGCAACGTGGAGGGCATCGCGACCCTGCTGTTCACCCGGTACGTGTTCGCCTTCGAGATCACCGGCGCGCTGCTGATCACGGCGGCCGTCGGCGCCATGGTGCTCACTCACCGCGAGCGCACCGAACGCGCCAAGACCCAGCGGGAGCTGGCCGAGCAGCGCGTCCGGGAGGGCACGTACGTGCCGCCGCTGCCGGCGCCCGGCGTGTACGCCCGGCACAATGCCGTGGACATCGCGGGCCTACTGCCCGACGGCACGCCGTCCGACCTCACCGTCAGCAAGACACTGCGCGAACGCGGCCAGATCCGGGACGTGTCGACCGAGGCGATCAACGACCTCAAGGCCCTGGAGCAGCGCTCCGATGAGCGGCTGGGGCGCACGCCGATCGATCCGGAGAACGTCAAGCGGGCCGAGGAGGCATCGAAGTGAACCCCGTCAACTACCTCTATCTTGCGGCCCTGTTGTTCACGATCGGCGCCACCGGCGTGCTGATCAGGCGCAACGCGATCGTGGTCTTCATGTGCATCGAGCTGATGCTCAACGCCTGCAACCTCGCGTTCGTCGCCTTCTCCCGGATGCACGGCAACCTCGACGGCCAGATCATCGCCTTCTTCACGATGGTCGTCGCCGCCGCGGAGGTCGTGGTCGGGCTCGCGATCATCGTGTCCCTGTTCCGTTCCCGCCACTCGGCCTCGGTCGACGACGCCAGCCTGATGAAGCTGTGAGGGGTCGCTGAATCGTGGAGAACCTGATTGCGCTGCTGGTTGCGGCGCCCCTGCTAGGAGCGGCGGTCCTGCTGTGCGGCGGACGCCGGCTGGACGCCGTCGGTCACTGGATCGGCGTGCTGCTGTCGTTCGTGTCCTTCGCGCTCGGCCTCGTCCTGTTCACCGACATGCTCGGCAAGGACGCCGGGCACCGGGAGCTGGGCCAGCACCTGTTCAGCTGGGTGCCGGTCGAGGGCTTCCAGGCGGACGTCGCCTTCCAGCTGGACCAGCTGTCGATGACGTTCGTCCTGCTGATCACGGGCGTCGGCTCGCTGATCCACCTGTACTCCGTCGGGTACATGGAGCACGACGAGCGGCGCCGCCGCTTCTTCGGCTATCTGAACCTGTTCCTCGCGGCGATGCTGCTGCTCGTCCTCGCCGACAACTACCTGCTGCTGTACGTCGGCTGGGAGGGCGTCGGCCTCGCCTCCTACCTGCTGATCGGCTTCTGGCAGCACAAGCCCAGCGCCGCGACGGCCGCGAAGAAGGCCTTCCTGGTCAACCGCGTCGGCGACATGGGCCTGTCGATCGCGATCATGCTGATGTTCCTGTGGTTCGGCACCTTCGCCTTCGGGCCGGTCCTCGGCAGCCACGAGGAGGCCGGGCTCGCCGGAGCCGCCGGTGAGGACAAGCTCACCGCCATCGCCCTGATGCTCCTGCTCGCCGCGTGCGGCAAGTCCGCCCAGGTGCCGCTGCAGTCCTGGCTCGGGGACGCGATGGAGGGCCCGACCCCGGTCTCGGCCCTCATTCACGCCGCGACGATGGTGACGGCGGGCGTGTACCTGATCGTCCGCTCCGGCGCCATCTTCAACGGCGCACCCGACGCGCAGCTGGTGGTCACCGTCGTCGGCGCGGTCACGCTCCTGTTCGGTGCGATCGTCGGTTGCGCGAAGGACGACATCAAGAAGGCGCTGGCCGGCTCGACCATGTCGCAGATCGGCTACATGATCCTGGCCGCGGGCCTCGGCCCCATCGGCTACGTCTTCGCGATCATGCACCTGGTGACGCACGGCTTCTTCAAGGCCGGGCTGTTCCTCGGCGCCGGCTCGGTCATGCACGGCATGAACGACGAGGTCGACATGCGCCGCTACGGCGGCCTGCGCAAGTACATGCCGGTCACGTTCGTCACCTTCGGCCTCGGCTACCTCGCCATCATCGGCTTCCCGGGCCTGTCCGGCTTCTTCTCCAAGGACAAGATCATCGAGGCGGCGTTCGCCAAGGGCGGCACCGAGGGCTGGATCCTCGGCGGCGCGGCCCTGCTCGGCGCGGCCATCACGGCGTACTACATGACGCGCGTGATGCTGATGACGTTCTTCGGCGAGGAGCGCTGGCGGCACGCCCCGACGCCGTCCCCGGCCGAGCCGAGCGTGGAGCCCGCCGCCGAGACACAGGGCGAGTACGCCCCGCCGCACCCGCACGAGTCGCCCAGGGTCATGACGATCCCGATGATCCTGCTGGCCGTCGGGTCGGTCGCGGGCGGTGCGTTCTTCAGCATCGGCGACCGGTTCCTGCACTGGCTGGAGCCCATCACCGGGCACGACCACGGACACGCGCCGATCAGCGCGGGCGTCGTCACCGGCGCGACCGTGGCGTGCATGGTCATCGGCGTGGCCGTGGCCTGGGCGCAGTACGGCCGCCGCCCCGTGCCGGCGATCGCGCCGCGCGGCTCGCTGCTCACCCGGGCCGCCCGGCGCGACCTGCTCCAGGACGACTTCAACCACGTCGTCCTGGTCCGCGGCGGCGAGCACCTCACGCGCTCCCTGGTGTACGTCGACCACACCCTGGTCGACGGGGTCGTCAACGGCACGGCGGCCTCGGTGGGCGGCCTGTCGGGGCGGATGCGCAAGCTGCAGAGCGGCTTCGCGCGCAGTTACGCGGTCTCGATGTTCGGCGGTGCGGCAATCCTCGTCGCCGCGACCCTGCTGATGAGGGCGGTCTGATACCGATGTCCTTTCCTCTGCTGACAGCGACGGCGGCGCTCCCGGCCATCGGGGCGATCGCCACGGCCGCCGTACCGGCCGCCAAGCGCACCGCGGCCAAGTGGCTGGCGCTGCTGTTCTCGCTCGCCACACTCGTCCTGGCGATCGTCGTCCTGGTGCGCTTCGACCCGGACGGCGACCGCTACCAGCTCACCGAGTCCCACGCCTGGATCGCGGACTTCGGGGTGAGGTACGAACTGGGCGTGGACGGCATCGCGGTGGCGCTGATCGCGCTGACCGCTCTGCTGATCCCGTTCATCGTCCTCGCGGGCTGGCACGACGCCGACCCGCTGGAGACCGGCGCTGCATCTCTCAGCAGCTTCGCTGCGGGGCGGTGGCGGCCGACGCAGGGCTTCTTCGCCATGATCCTGGCCGTCGAGGCAATGGTGATCATCTCCTTCGAGGCCACCGACGTCTTCCTCTTCTACATCTTCTTCGAGGCCATGCTCATCCCGATGTACTTCCTCATCGGCGGCTTCGGGGACCGTGCCCACGAGCACGGCGAGGAGACGGCGTCGACGCAACGGTCGTACGCGGCGGTGAAGTTCCTGCTCTACAACCTGGTCGGCGGTCTGATCATGCTGGCCGCGGTGATCGGGCTGTACGTGGTCGCCGGGAACTTCTCGCTCACGGAGATCGCGCAGGCCCGCGCGAGCGGCGAGCTGAACATGGCGACCAGCACTGAACGCTGGCTGTTCCTCGGCTTCTTCTTCGCCTTCGCGGTGAAGGCGCCGCTGTGGCCGCTGCACACCTGGCTGCCCAACGCCATGGGCGAGGCCACCGCCCCGGTCGCCGTGCTCATCACGGCGGTCGTCGACAAGGTGGGCACCTTCGCGATGCTCCGCTTCTGCCTCCAGCTGTTCCCGGAGGCCAGCAAGTGGGCGACGCCCGCCATCCTCGTCCTGGCGGTCATCAGCATCGTCTACGGGGCGCTGCTCGCGGTCGGCCAGCGCGACATCAAGCGACTGGTGGCGTACGCGTCGATCTCGCACTTCGGCTTCATCATCATGGGCATCTTCGCGATGACCAGCCAGGGCCAGTCCGGCGCGACGCTCTACATGGTCAACCACGGCATCTCGACTGCCGCGCTGATGCTGGTCGCCGGGTTCCTGATCTCGCGGCGCGGCTCGCGGCTCATCGCCGACTACGGCGGGGTGCAGAAGGTCGCCCCGGTGCTCGCCGGCACGTTCCTGATCGGCGGCCTGGCGACGCTCTCGCTGCCGGGACTGGCGCCGTTCGTGAGTGAGTTCCTGGTCCTGGTCGGCACGTTCACGCGGTATCCGGTGATCGGCATCATCGCCACGTTCGGCATCGTGCTGGCCGCGCTCTACATCCTCGTCCTCTACCAGAGGACGATGACGGGCCCGGTGAAGCCGGAGCTCGCGAAGATGCCCGACCTCAGAGTGCGAGAACTCGTGGTCGTCGCCCCGCTCGTCGTACTGCTGATCTTCCTGGGCGTCTACCCGAAGCCCGTCACGGACATCGTCGACCCGGCGGTCAAGCAGACCATGTCCGATGTACAGAAGAAGGACCCCCAGCCCGAGGTGGAGGCGGCCAAATGAGCGCATCAGCCGTCCACAGCCTGTGGACAACGGCGGCAACCGCGGCCGAACCGATCTCGAAGATCGACGCGCCGAAGATCGAGTACGGGCAGATCGCGCCCATCCTGATCATCGTCGGCGCGGCGATCGTCGGGATCCTGGCCGAGGCGATCGTGCCGCGCAAGTCCCGTTACTACGTCCAGATGTTCGTGTCCGTCGTCGCGCTCGTCGCCGCCTTCGCCGCGGTCGTCGCGCTCGCCGTCGACGGATACGGCACAACCAAGGCGGGCATTGCGGCGATGGGCGCCCTCGCCGTCGACGGGCCGGCGCTGTTCCTGCAGGGCACGATCCTGCTGGCCGGTCTGGTCGGCCTGTTCACCTTCGCCGAGCGGCGGCTCGACCCGGAGGCGCACGGCAACCGGGTGGACTCCTTCGCCGCGCAGGCCGCGTCCGTGCCGGGCAGCGAGAGCGAACAGGCCGCGGTCAAGGCCGGGTTCGCCACCACCGAGGTGTTCCCGCTGCTGCTGTTCGCGATCGCGGGCATGCTGATCTTCCCGGCGGCCAACGACCTGCTGACGCTGTTCGTGGCGCTGGAGGTCTTCTCCCTCCCGCTGTACCTGATGTGCGCCCTGGCCCGCCGCAAGCGGCTGATGTCGCAGGAGGCCGCGGTCAAGTACTTCCTGCTCGGCGCGTTCGCCTCCGCGTTCACGCTGTTCGGTATCGCGCTGCTGTACGGCTACGCGGGCTCGATGTCGTACGCGACGATCGCGCAGGTCGTCGACGGGACGGTGCAGGACGTCAACCCGGCGCTCGCCGACACCATGGGCAACGACGCGCTGCTGCTCGTCGGCGCCGGGCTGCTGTTGATGGGCCTGCTGTTCAAGGTCGGTGCCGTGCCGTTCCACATGTGGACGCCGGACGTGTACCAGGGCGCGCCGACACCGGTGACCGGGTTCATGGCGGCGGCGACGAAGGTGGCGGCGTTCGGCGCGCTGCTGCGGCTCCTGTACGTGGTGCTGCCCGGCCTGCGCTGGGACTGGCGGCCGGTCATGTGGGCCGTCGCGATCATCACCATGCTCGGCGGTGCGATCGTGGCGATCACGCAGACCGACATCAAGCGGATGCTCGCGTACTCGTCGATCGCGCACGCGGGCTTCATCCTCGCGGGCGTCATCGCGACCACGCCGGACGGTGTGTCCTCGGTCCTCTTCTACCTGGCCGCGTACTCGTTCGTGACGATCGGCGCCTTCGCGGTGGTCACGCTGGTGCGGGACGCGGGCGGCGAGGCGACACACCTGTCCAAGTGGGCGGGGCTGGGCCGGCGTTCGCCGCTGGTGGCGGCGGTGTTCGCGGTGTTTCTGCTGGCCTTCGCGGGCATTCCGCTGACCTCCGGCTTCGCCGGGAAGTTCGCCGTGTTCAAGGCGGCCGCCGAGGGCGGCGCGGCCCCGCTGGTCGTGGTCGGTGTGATCTCGTCCGCGATCGCGGCGTTCTTCTACATCCGCGTCATCGTGCTGATGTTCTTCAGCGAGCCGCGGCCGGAGGGCCCGACCGTCGCCGTGCCATCGGCGCTGACGATGACGGCGATCGGTGTGGGCGTGGCGGTCACGCTGGTGCTCGGTGTGGCACCGCAGTACTTCCTGGACCTGGCGAGCCAGGCGGGCGTGTTCGTGCGCTGACGCATCGCGGGGTCGTACGGACGGACCCGGTCTCCTTCGGGAGCCGGGTCCGCCGCGTGTTCCGCACTCGAAAGTCCGGGCCGGTCAGGGGCACGTCACCTTGGGGTTCCAGGGGGAGAAGAGGCCCTTGGGGTTCGCCCGCCCCCTGGGGCGGGCCGGCGGGGCGGTCCATTGGGCTGAGGGACAGGGCGGGACGGATCCGGGAAGAGCGGCCTGTGGATAACTCCGTGGCTGTCGGTGGCGGCCCCTATCGTGGATGCAGTGGTCGAGGGGTGACGTACGGGGGACAGGACGATGAGCGCTACCGGCGGGACGGGTGTGATGACGCAACAGGACACGGTGACCGAGGTGGGCCTGCCCGCGGGACCGGATGACAGCGAGGCGCTGGCCGCGCTGCACCGGGTCTTCGGGTACGAGGCCTTCCGCGGTGAGCAGGGAGCGGTCATCGAGCACGTGGTGGCGGGCGGGGACGCCGTCGTGCTGATGCCGACCGGCGGCGGCAAGTCGCTGTGCTACCAGATTCCGTCCCTGGTCAGAGCCGGTACGGGAGTCGTCGTCTCCCCGCTCATCGCGCTGATGCAGGACCAGGTGAACGCGCTGCGGGCGCTCGGCGTGCGCGCCGGGTTCATGAACTCCACGCAGGACTTCGACGAGCGGCGGGTGGTGGAGGCCGAGTTCCTCGCCGGGGAGCTGGACCTGCTCTACCTGGCGCCGGAGCGGCTGCGCCTCGACACCACGCTGGACCTCCTCTCCCGCGGCAAGATCGCGGTGTTCGCGATCGACGAGGCGCACTGCGTGTCCCAGTGGGGCCACGACTTCCGGCCCGACTACCTGGCGCTGTCGCTGCTCGGCGAGCGCTGGCCGGACGTCCCGCGCATCGCGCTGACCGCGACGGCCACACGGGCGACGCACCGGGAGATCACCGAGCGGCTGAACATGCCGCAGGCCCGGCACTTCGTGGCGAGCTTCGACCGGCCCAACATCCAGTACCGGATCGTGCCGAAGTCGGACCCCAAGAAGCAGCTGCTGTCCTTCCTGCGCGAGGAACACGCGGACGACGCGGGCATCGTGTACTGCCTCTCGCGCAACTCGGTCGAGAAGACGGCCGAGTTCCTGTCCCGCAACGGCATCGAGGCGGTGCCCTACCACGCGGGTCTGGACGCGGGCACGCGCGCGGCGCACCAGTCGCGGTTCCTGCGGGAGGACGGCCTGGTCGTGGTCGCGACCATCGCGTTCGGGATGGGCATCGACAAGCCGGACGTGCGGTTCGTCGCCCACCTGGACCTGCCCAAGTCGGTCGAGGGCTACTACCAGGAGACGGGCCGCGCCGGGCGCGACGGACTGCCGTCCACGGCCTGGATGGCGTACGGCCTCAACGACGTCATACAGCAGCGCAAGCTGATCCAGTCCGGCGAGGGCGACGAGGCGTTCCGCCGCCGGGCCGCCCAGCACCTGGACGCGATGCTCGGGCTGTGCGAGACGGCCCAGTGCCGGCGCGGGCAGCTGCTCGCGTACTTCGGCCAGGAGCCCGACCCGGCGGGCTGCGGCAACTGCGACTCGTGCCTGACGCCGCCGGAGACCTGGGACGGCACGGTCGCGGCGCAGAAGGTGCTGTCGACGGTGGTGCGGTTGCAGCGGGAGCGCGGGCAGAAGTTCGGCGCGGGCCAGATCATCGAGATCCTGCTCGGCAAGCGCACGGGCAAGGTGATCCAGTTCGACCACGACCAGCTGTCCGTGTTCGGCATCGGCGACGAGCTGACCGAGGGCGAATGGCGCGGCGTGGTACGGCAGTTGCTGGCGCAGGGGCTGATCGCGGTGGAGGGCGAGTACGGCACGCTGGTGCTGACCGAGGCGAGCGGGGCGGTGCTGCGGCGCGAGCGGGAGGTGCCGTTGCGGAAGGAGCCGAAGAAGCCGGCGGCGTCCCGGCAGGCCTCGGCGTCCGGGCGGGGCGAGCGCAAGGCGAAGACGGCCGCGGCCGAACTGCCGGAGGAACTGCTCCCGGCGTTCGAGGCGCTGCGGGCCTGGCGGGCGGACCAGGCCCGGGAGCAGGGCGTCCCGGCGTACGTCATCTTCCACGACGCCACGCTGCGGGAGATCGTGACGGTGTGGCCCACGTCGGTGGCACAGCTCGGGGGCGTCAGCGGAGTGGGCGAGAAGAAGCTGGTGACGTACGGGGAGGGCGTGCTGGAGGTGCTGGCGTCCGTGGGCGAACCGGGCGCCGACGAGCCGACGGTGACGTCAACTTCCAGCCCGTCCGGCGTATGAGGACGAGGCCGCAGGCCGGAGTGGGGGTCTGGGGGCGGCAGCTCTCAGGCGGTCACCCCAGCGCCCTCAGCCCCGGAGCGAACGTGATCAGCAACGGCAGCAACGGCACCAGCGAAGCCACCGTCGTCGTCAGCGCCCGATGCCGGCGCCCCAGCCGCGGCGGCGGCTCCAGCAGCCGGTCCACGCGCTCACCGAGCAGCCGGTGGCTGGACGCGCAGGACAGCACGCCTCGGTGCTGGTTCAACTCGATCAGCGCCAACGCCGTGGTCAGATGCCCGCAACGGCGGGAGGCCGTGTCATCCGCGGCCAGTTCGACCAGGCGGTGGGTCTGGTCGCAGAAGTGGGAGAACAGCGGGATACGGGGGAAACCGGTGGCGAGGGCCGTGGAGAGGTGGAGCAGCCAGTCGTGGCGGGCGCGCGCGTGGCCGCGCTCGTGGGTGAGGACGGCGTCGAGCTGGTGGTCGGTGAGGCGGTGCAGGGCGCCGGTGGTGACGATCAGCTGGGGCGGGTTGCCCGGCATCCACCAGGCGTCCGGGTACTCGTCCTCCAGCACCAGAAGGGGGCCGCGGGCCGCGGGGAGCCCGGCGGGCAGGTCGGGGGCGCGCTCCCGCAGGTGCGCGCGGGCCTGGGCGCGGCGCCGGCGCGCCTCGACGAGCTCGTGGGCGAGCATCGCGGTCGTCCAGGCGGCGCCGCTGGCCAGCAGCACGGTCAGGGCGACCGCCCAGGGCGGCGCGATCGACAGGTCGTACGCCTCGGTCACCGCGGGCGGGGCCGGGGCGAACAGCTGTGTGCGGACGGTGCCGAAGACGGCGGCGGCGCCCAGGGCGAGCGCGGTCAGGCAGCACAGCAGCACGGTGGCGACCAGGCACTGCCACACCCACAGGGCGACCACCGGTTCCCGCTCGGGCCATGCGGCCCGGGTCAGGGCGCGGGGGACCGGCACAGCGGCCGTCAGGGCGACAACGCTCAGCAGGAGCAGGCAGACGGTCATGCCACGGGCTCCGGTTCCTGGTCGGAAGAGGGGCGGCTACGGGTCGTGCTGGGAAGGGCGGCGGCCGTGTGCCACGGGGCCGCGACGAGCGCGCGGGCACACCACCCGACGCCAGTATGACGGCGACGGGCGGTGTGAGTCAGGGGTCGGACGTCATCTCGTGTGGGTCCCGGGGGCCGTAGTCGGCCGGTTCCTCCGCCTGTCGGCCCACGGCCACGGCGACGCGCGGGCCCAGGCGAAGGTCACGGCCATGGCGACAGGGCGGACCCAGTCCAAGGCCACGGCGCATACCCGCCCCAAGGTCACGGCCACCCGTCGGCCCCGCCCCGGCCCGGCCCGGCCCGGCTCATCCGGCCACGATCCGCCCGGTGACCTCGCCCAGGCCCACGCGCAGGCCGTCCGGGCCCGGGGCCCAGGCCGACAGGGTGACCACGTCGCCGTCCTCCAGGAACGTCCGCTTGCCGTCGGGGAGTTCGAGCGGGTCGCGGCCGTTCCAGGTCAGCTCCAGCAGCGAGCCGCGCTCGCGCTCGCCGGCGCCGCTCACCGTGCCCGAGCCGTACAGGTCGCCGGTGCGCAGGGAAGCGCCGTTGACGGTCATGTGGGCCAGCTGCTGGGCGGCCGTCCAGTACATGGTGGAGAAGGGGGGTTCGGAGACGACGTGACCGTTGACGGCCACGGAGATGCGCAGGTCGTAGCCACCGGGTTCCTCGTCGGAGTCGTCGAGATACGGCAGCAGCGGGTGCGTCCGCTCCGGCGGCGTCACCCTGGCCTCCTCCAGGGCGTCCAGCGGGGTGATCCACGCCGACACCGAGGTGGCGAAGGACTTGCCGAGGAACGGACCGAGGGGGACGTACTCCCAGGCCTGGAGGTCGCGGGCGGACCAGTCGTTGAGCAGAGACAGGCCGAAGACGTGCTCGCGGAAGTCGCCGAGCGGCACGGACCGGCCCATCCGGGTCGGCACGCCGACCACGAAGCCGACCTCGGCCTCGATGTCCAGGCGGACGGACGGGCCGAAGACGGGAGCGGCATCGGTGGGCGCCTTGCGCTGGCCCGAGGGGCGGACGACGTCCGTGCCGGACACCACGACCGTGCCGGAGCGACCGTGGTAGCCCATCGGCAGGTGCTTCCAGTTGGGGGTCAGTGAGTCGGCGGCGTCGGGGCGGAAGATCTGGCCGACGTTCCGGGCGTGGTTCTCGGAGGCGTAGAAGTCGACGTAGTCCGCGACCTCGAACGGCAGGTGCAGGTTCACCGACGACAGGGGGTGGAAGAGGGGCGCGAGGGCTTCGCGGTGGGCCGGCACCGTCACCCACGCGGTCAGCGCGCGCCGTACGTCCGACCAGGCCGTGCGGCCCGCCGCCAGCAGCGGGCCGAGGCCGGGCCGGGCCAACAGGGAGGCGTACGGGGAGCCGAGGGCGTGGGCTGCCGCGCCGGCGTCGAGGACGTGGCCGCCGAGGCGGACGCCCACCATCCGGTCCGTCGAGCCGGGGAGTGAGAACACGCCGTACGGCAGGTTGTGCGGACCGAAGGGGTCGCCTTCGGGGACATCGAAGGGGGGCATGGGGTGCTGCCTCGCTTTCGTGTGCGCCATGTGCTCCACGAATCCGTGGTCGGGCCACACGTTACGGGTGGTCGGACGGTTTTGGGCAGAGATCGAAGGGCGGCCGGGGAGGGGCCGGAACGGGTGGTCGACGGGCAGCGCTCTGCCGCAACTTGCGTTCCGGAAGTTATCCACAGGCCGGTACGCAATCTTGACGGAGCGGTGCGAACAGGGAGACTCTGGGCGGGTGCCGGAAGGCCTCGGGGGAGGGGGCGATTCCGATGGCACACCAGGGGGGCGGATGGCCATTGGGGAGGCCGGCCCGGGATCGGCGCTGCTTGGCTCGCGGGCGAAACGGCTCGAAGAGACCATGCGCGCACGACTCGGCCGGGAATGCGTATATGTACCGTCATGCCGGTTCGGGCTGTTCGTGGCGCTGCGCCACTGGTGCCCGCCCGGCGGCCGGGTGCTGATGTCGCCGGTCAACGACGATGTGATCTTCTTCGTGGTGCTCGCGGCCGGACTGCGGCCCGTGCAGGCGCCGTTGCAGCCGTGGGACGCGTCGACCGACGTCGACGCCGTGCCCGACGCGGTGTGGGGTTCGGTGTCCGCCGTACTGACGACGAACCTGTACGGCAATCCGGACGCGGCGCCCGAACTGCGGGCGCGGTGCGACGCGCTGGGGATCCCGCTGTTCGAGGACGCGGCGCACGCGATCGGCAGCGAGGCGGGCGGGCGGCCCGTCGGGGCATGGGGCGACGCCTCCGTGTTCAGCCTGTCCAAGCACGTCGGCGCGCAGGCCGGAGGCATGCTGTCGCTCGCTGACGCGAGGCTGCGCGAGACGCTGGAGAAGACCTGCGTCGAACTCCTCGCGCCGCGCAGGACGACGTCCGAACTCGCCTATGCCGTCCGGCCGTACGCGGAGGCCGCCGTGCGCAGGCTCGGGCTGCGGCGCGCCGCGTGGGCGACGCTGCGGCGGCTGGGGAGGGTCGAGCGCGAGGAGATCCGGATGCCGCTGCGCCCGCAGGCGCTGGCCCGCGCCGTCGCCGCGGGGCCCGGTCTCGCGGCGCACGATCCGTGGGTGCGGGTCGACATGCACGACTACCGCCTGGAGCCCGGCCGGATGCGGCTGGGCCGGATCGGACGCAGGCTGGACCGGCTGGAGGAGGTGCTGGCGGACTGCCGGGCGGGCACGGAACTGCTGCTGTCCACCCGGTGGGCGGGACCGGGCCCCGCGCATGGGGTGCAGCCGCTGTTCCGGGTGCCGCTGTTCGTGGCGGACCGGGACGCGGCGATCAGGGCGCTGGCGCGGCGGGGGATCGTCGTCGGGTATCTCTACGACCCGCCGCTGGACGACTACGCGGGCGCGGAGTTCACCGACCTCTCGCCCGCGCCGGACGGGGCCCGCTGGTTCGCGCGGCACGCGCTCCCCGTGGACCCGCGGCGGGCCCGGGAGGTCGTCGAGGTGCTGGAGCGGTCCGGGGCACTGCCCGCCGAGACACCCGGAGGGCTGGGGCCGATCAGTGGCTGACATGCAGGTGCACGAGACCGCCGCGCCGTCGGCCGACGGCGGTGCGCAGCCTGCCGGGAAGGAGTCCGGCTCCGACTCGCTGTTCAAGAACGCGTACTTCCTCATGCTGAGCACCGGCGTGTCCGCCGTGCTCGGGCTGGGTTTCTGGCTGGTGGCTGCGCGCTACTACTCGGAGGACGCCGTCGGCCAGGGCTCCGCCGCGATCGCCGCGATGCGGCTGCTCGCCAGCATCACGGCGACGACGATGATCGGCGCCGTGGTCCGCTTCGTCCCGCGCGCGGGACGGGAGACGGGACGACTGGTGTGGGGCGCGTACGCGGTCAGTTCGCTGATCGTCGCGGTGGCCGCGCTCGTCTTCCTGCTCACGCTCGATCTGTGGGGGGCGTCGTACGCGCCGCTCGGCACCCCGGTGGCGGGGGCGGTGTTCGTGGCCGCGTGCGTGGCGTGGGCGCTGCTCACGCTCCAGGACGGGGTGCTCACCGGGCTGCGCAAGGCCGAGTGGGTGCCGGCCGGGAACGCGGTGTTCTCGGCCGGAAAGCTGGTCCTGCTGGCCTTCTTCGCCAGTGCGCTGCCGGTGCTGGGCATCTTCGTGTCCTGGGCCGTGGCGATCGCTTTCTCCACGCTGCCGTTGGGCTGGCTGATCTTCCGGCGGCTCATACCGCGCCAGGCCGCCGCCGAACGCGACAAGGAGCCCCCGAAAATCCGTGACATGGGCCGGTTCCTGGCCGGTGACTCGCTCGGTGCGCTGTTCAGCCTGGCGATGATCAACCTGCTGCCGGTGATGGTCGCGGTCCGTTTCAGCGCCGCCGAGAACGGCTACTTCTACGTGGCGTACACCGTCGGCGGCACGATGGAGTTCATGGCCATCAACATGGCCTCCTCGCTCACCGCGCACGCCTCGCACGACCCGCGCCAGCTCGCCGACGGCGTCCGTGGGGCGCTGCGCCGCATGACGCTGCTGCTGGTGCCGGTGGTGCTGGTCCTGGTGGTGTTCGCGCCGCAGATCCTCGCGCCGTTCAGCCCGGACTACGCCGAGCACGGCTCCACGGTGCTGCGGCTGCTCGCGGCCGGGGCGCTGCCCAGGGTCGTGGTCGAGCTGTACATAGGAGTGCTGCGGGTCCAGGGCCGCACCGGGGTGCTCGCCGCGCTCCAGGGCGCCATGTGCACGCTGGTGCTGGGCAGCGCGGCCGTGCTGTTCACGCCGGCCGGGATCGCGGGCGCCGGGTGGGCGGTGCTGCTCAGCATGACGGTGATCGCCGTCGTCTCGGTGTTCGGCCTGCGCTCCGCGCTGCGCGGCTCGCAGGACAGGTCCACTGGGCTCGCCCGCGGATCGGTCACTGCGTCCTACGGCACGCACTGGGCGCGGCTGAACGCCACCGCCGGGTACGGCACGAGCTGGGCCCGCCGGGCGGCGTACGAGCACCGGAGCCCCGAAGAGGACACGGTCACGCTGTTCATCGGGCATCCCGGTTACGAGCGCGAGGCCCTGGAGGCGGACACGCTGGCACTGATCGTCCGCCCGAACGAGGACGACGCCGACCGGCACCGTGCTGAACTGGACGAGGGCGAGAAGGCGCTTGCCGGTCCGGGGGAGCTGGAGGCGCCGGGCCGGCGGGGTACGGCTGGGGAAATCGCCCGGGGCGGGGCCGGTGGGAGTGATCGTGCCGGGGCTGGGGAGCGGGCGGTGTCGGGCAGTGCGGGCGTGGACGGTGATCGTGCTCGTGCCGACGCTGGTGAGCGGTGGCTGCGAGGGGTGCTGTGGGGGCTGGTTGTTGTTGCCGTCGGGTTGTTCTGTTTGGCGGTGCGTGGGTTGTCGTGGCTCGGTGGGGGCTCGCCCGAGGGTGAGCTGACCGGGCGTCGGCTGCTGGCGGGGCTGCCGCTCACCGCGCTGGTGGCCGGGGGGCTGCTGCTCGTGGTGTTCGCCGCCTCGGTGACGCTGTGCGCGCGGCGCGAGCCGTGGCTGCCCGCGACCGCGCTGGGCGTATCCCTGGCCGCCCTGTACGCCGCGCCCGCCGCGCTCGGATGGGAACCGCGGCCGGTCGGCGGCGCGTTGTATTCGGAGACGGCCGGTTTCCTCGCGGACGCGACCGGGCTGGGCGGGCCCGAGCCGTTGCTGCGCTGGGCGCCGCCCGTCTTCCAACTGCTGTGTCTCGTGCCGCTGTGGCTGCTGCTCGCGAGCGTGGGCGGCCGGCTGACGTGGGCGGGACGCTGGGGGGTTGTGTATCTCGTCGCGGTGGGCGGCTGGGTGTGGCGGGAGCCGCTAGCACCGGTCGCGCTGCCCCTGTTCGCCGTACTCGTCCTGTTCCTGCTGATCGGCCGTGCCGCGTCGGCGACGGTGCTCCGGCACCGCAGACGGCCGAACGGCCGGTCCAGGGACTGATCAAGCTCCAGAGCCGCAATTCCAGGGGGGAACCGTCAGTGCGTCCGCCAGTAACTGCACAGGAGAGATCCGCGCCAGAGCCCGCACCGGGACCGCGGACGCCGGACGCCCAGCCGGTGCCATCGGACACCGGGCCGACACCGTCGGACGCCGTGCCCGAGGACCGGCCGCGCCGTTGGCCGGCCGGCCGGAAGGAACAGGCTGATCAGGCGGACCAGACCGGCCCGATGGGCCAGGCCGACCCGACGGACCAGACCGTGACGGATCTGTCCGATCTGCCGCCCGTCTGGCCGGGGCGCGGGCTGTTCGTCTGGCCGGCCATTCCGCTGCTCGGGGCGCTGGCGCTGTGGGCGTACGCCGTGCGGCACACGAACGTGTCCCGGCTCGACGACTTCGGGCTCGTCACCGCGCTGCACCCCACGTTCTGGCTCGGCCTCGTCCTGCTCACGGCGGGCTTCTGGTTCACGCTGCGCGCCCCGCGCCACCGCAGAGGCTGGCCGGGGGCCTACGTCCTCGGCCTGCTGGTGATGGAGCGGGCCACGCAGGCCGTGCTCTACCCGACCCCGCTGTACTCGTGGGCGTGGAAGCACGACGAGGTCATCGACCACCTGCTGACGTCCGGGCAGCTGCAGACCGCCGAGCAGCTCGGCGACATGGCCGTGTACGACCAGTGGCCGGGCTTCTTCGCCGCCCAGGCGGCGCTGGTGCGGCTGCTCGGCGTGGACTCCGCGGCGATGTACATGGCCTGGTGGCCGCTGGCCTCAAGTCTGCTGCTGCTTCTGCCGCTGCTGCTGATCTACCGCACGTTCACCCAGGACCGGCGGCTGATCTGGACGGCGGTCTGGCTGTTCTGCGTCGGCAACTGGGTCGGCCAGGACTACTTCTCCCCGCAGTCCATGGCCTTCGCCCTGCACCTCGCCGTGCTGGCCGTCGTCCTGCGCCGGTACGGCCGTTCCGGCGGACCAGGCGGGTCGCAGCGCCCGGCCGTGTGGACGGTCGTCCTCACCCTGCTGGTCGTCGCGATCGTCATCTCGCACCAGCTCACCCCGGGCATGCTGGTCGTCTGCCTGGCCGCCCTGTGCCTGACCCGCCGCTACCGCAGCTGGTTCCCGGTCATCACGACCGTCGTGATCTTCCTGGCCTGGTGCCTGACCGCCGCGCTGCCCTTCCTGTCCGCCGCGCTGCCGGAAATGATCGCCTCGGTCGGCGATGTCGGCGCCAACGTCGAGACCGGGTACGGCGCCACCCCGACCGGCACCGGAGCGGTGGCGACCTCCTGGGCGGCCCGGCTGCTGTCGGCCTCCGTGCTGCTGCTCGCACTGGTCGGCGTGCTGCGCCAGCGGGTGCTGCGGCACCGGACGATGCCGCTGCTGCTGCTCGCCTCGGCCCCGCTGCCGATGTTCGCTGCGAGCAGCTACGGCAGCGAGATGATCTTCCGGGTGCTGATGTTCATGCTGCCCGGCGCCGCCTTCTTCGCCGCCGCCGCGCTCCTGCCCAAGGTGCGCACGCTGGCCGCCGACGCCGCGCGGGAATCGGGGACCCGGCAGAACGACGTCCGCAGCCGACTGCGCCCAGGCGTCTGGGTACCGCTCCTCACGCTGCTCGCCGGCACGCTGGCCTTCGTGCCCAGCTACTCGGGCAAGGACCGGATCAACTACTTCCCGCCGCAGGAAGTGGACCTCGTCCGCCGGCTCTTCGACCGCGCGGCCCCGGGCTCGCTCGTGGTCGCCGCCGACCGCAACTACCCGCTCGCGTACGCCTCGTACTGGAACGTCGACCACTACTGGTTCCTGGAGGACGACCGCCGCCATGTCGACCAGATCCTGAAGGACCCGGCCGCTGTCCTCGCCGGCGACATGGCCGGGGTCGAGCCGCCGGGCCGGGCCTACTTCCTGCTCACCCAGGGGCAGCTCGCCGACTCCGAGATGAACGGCATGCTCGACGAGGCCCAGCTGAACCGCGTCCGGGAGGCGATAGCCGCCTCACCGCGGTTCCGGCTCGTGGCGGAGAACAGCGCCGGCGTGGTCTACGAACTGAGGCCGGCGGGAGGAGTGGAGCGATGACGGTGACCCCGCAGGACCTCGTGGTCCGGATACTGCCCCCGTTCGCCGGCTGGCTCGCCCTCGCCGCGCTCGCGCTGCCCGGCGCGTCACCGCTGCGCGGGGCGGCCGTGGTGGTGTTCCTGGCGGCGGGGCCGGGCGCGGCCATGGTCAGAGTCTGCGGTCCCGCGCTGCGGGCGCGGCCCGCCGAAGGGCCCGTCGAGCGCCGGGACCCGGACTTCGCCCGCCACTCCGACCTGCTGGAGCAGGCGATGCTGATCGTCTTCCTGAGCGTGACCGCCGTCATGCTCGTCGCGACGGTACTGATCGCCACGCACGTCTTCAGCGCGCAGCACGTGCTGCTGACGCTCACGCTGCTGACCACGCTCGCCGCGTTCTGCCCGCCGCTGCGCGCCTCCCCATAACGGACACGGAAGGGTTCTGCTCAGTGAGGTTCGCCCGTCCCTTTCGCCACCGCAAACCCAAACCCCGTGAACGACGGCCCGTCGTCGCCCTGTTGCCGGGCCGTCGCCGCCTGCTGATCACCTCCAGCACGGTGGTCTGCGCGGTCCTGGTGGCCGTACTCGCCCTGCGCAACGCCTCCGGACCGGCGGGGCCGGACTCCGGGCCGGGCGGGCAGTGCCGGCCCACGGCACTGCTCGAACCGCCGTGCGGCGCGTGGTTCGGCGCGTTCGTGCCGCACGACCGGGACGACCTGGGGCAGAAGGTGCGCGCCTACGAGGAACGCGTGGGCCGCAAGCTCGACATCGTGTACACGTACCACGACATGTCCCTGGCCGAGGGCGCCCGCCGCGAGGGCCAGCTCCTCACGCCCGAGGAACAGCGCGTGGGCAAGGACCACCTGCTGCTGCTGTCCTGGGAGAGCAAGTGGTGGGGCGGCACGAAGAAGCAGCAGCCGACCTGGCAGCAGATCGCCTCCGGCGCGCTCGACGACTCCGTCATCGACGTCCAGGCCCGGCGCATCAAGGACTACGGCAAGAAGGTCTTCCTCTCCTTCGACCTGGAGATGGACACCCGCACGCCGGACAACGGCACGCCGGAGGAGTACGTGAAGGCGTACCGGCACATCCACGACCGGTTCCGAGAGCTGGGCGTCGACAACGTCGTGTGGACGTGGATCACCACCGGGTACCTGAACCACGCCGACGTCATAAAGCGGATGTACCCGGGCGACGAGTACGTCGACTGGGTCGGCTACAACCAGTACAACTACTACCGCTGCCACGACACGAACTGGCTCACCTTCGCCCAGACCCAGAACGCCACGCACGACTGGATCCGCGCGCACATCTCCGACGACAAGCCGCTGATGCTGTCCGAGTTCGGCACCGCGGCGGACGCGGACCGGCCGGACCGGCAGGCCGAGTGGTACGCGCAGGTGCCCCGGGTGCTCAAGGGCCTGGACGGCGTCAAGGCGGCCCTCCAGTGGAACTACCGTGACCCGGGGCCGCACTGCGATCTGGCCCTGGCCAACGACCAGGCCTGGGACAGCCTCCGCAAGGCCGCCGCCGACCCGTACCTGAACCAGCCGCTCAAGTAGCCACCTGATCCGGCCGCTCAAGCAACCCGCTCAAGCAACCCGGACAAGCAACCCCGAACCAGCAGCGGCCGGCTCAGCCCGCGAACTCGGGCCCGCGCACCGCCGCGCGGCCCCGCCGGTACCAGCGCCACGCGATGGTCTTCGGCCCGTCACGGTACGGCGCGATCCGTGCGCCGCTGCCCGCCAGCCAGCCCTCGACGTCGGCGACGGTGTGGCTGCGGCGCACGATGAGCCGGGCGATGCGGTAACGCTCGTCCCGGTCCGAGCTGAGCGCGTGCCGTACGGCGGTCGCGGTCTCGTAACCCAGGCGGGCCGCCATGGCCCGTACCCGCGGGCTGTTGTAGCCGTGCGGGTAGGCGAGGTGAGGGACCGGGTGGCCGAGGGTGTCCTCCAGCATGGCTTTGGAGGTGCGCAGTTCGTACGCCAGGGCCTTGACGGACAGCGTGTCCAGCTGGGCGTGGGTGACGGTGTGGCTGCCGATCTCCATGCCGGAACGTTCCAGCTCCGCCGCGCGGTCCAGGGTCATCATCGGCGCGGGCGGCAGCAGACTTCGGCCGCCCGGGGTGATGGCTCCGGTGGTGAGATAGACGGTGGCGCACAGCCCGCGTGCGGCCAGCGCCTCGGCGGTGGGTCCGGGCAGGTCGGCGAACCCGTCGTCGAACGTGAGCAGCACGGGCCGCGGCGGCAGCGGCGTCCGCCCGGCGAGGTGGTCGGCGACCGCGCTGATGGTGACGGGAGTACGTCCGCTGTCGACGACGGCGTCGAGATGCGCGGCGAACTGCCCTGGCGTGACGGTGAATTCGGCGATCCACGCGGGCGGGTCGTCCATCACGGTGTGGTACAGGAAGACGGGTATGCTCCCGCGGCCCGCCACTCTGCCGTCCGTCCCTCTGTCACCCACAGCGGACTTGCTCATCGTGACCCCCCACCGACCGAACCACTGCGCGCACCCGCACCCCCGGCACCCGAACCCCTGAGAGCACGCCGCGCTCGCAGATACCCCACCGGCCCGTACACCATCCCCCGCCGTTGCAGCCGGGAGAGCCGTCGTGGCCACGGATGGTCGCGGGTGCCGTGCTCGCCGGGCGCCCCGCCGCCCTCCGTGTCCCGTACGGCGGTCAGGGCACGGGCGTGCGCAAGGCCGCGCGGCAGGCGGGCGAGGAACGCCGGCAGCAGCGTGGGCTGGTTCACCAGGACCGCCGTGAGGTAGGCGGTGAGGCCGGCGCCGTAGCCGTACGCCTGGGTCTCCAGGTCGGCCCAGGTCTCCCGGTGGTGGTGCCACACCAGCGCCCACGGCGTGTAGCGCAGCCGGTGTCCCTTGGCGAGGACGCGGACGAAGCCGTACAGGTCGTCGCCGCCACGCGCGCGCGTGCCGGCACCGGTGGCCGGGTCGAAGCCGCCGACGGCACGCAGCACGTCCGTACGGAAGGCCATGTTGGCGCCCGAGCCGAAACGCCCCGCGGTGAACGGGAACAGCGGCTCGTCGGCGGGCGGGTCCGCCGGGTCGTACGTGCGGGGCGCGAAGCCCTTGGAGAAGCCGCCGTGGCTCTCCAGCAGCACCTGTGCCGGGGTGCGCAGCCGCGCCGGCAGGATCAGGCCCGTCGCAGCGCCGAGCCCGGGGTCGGCGGCGAAGGGCGCGGTCAGCTCGGTGACCCAGCGGGGGTCGGCGACGACGTCGTCGTCCGTGAAGGCGACCACCTCACCGCGCACGGCCGCGAGCCCGCTGTTGTGCGCGGTCGCAAGGCCTGCCACCGGCTCGCACACGTACCGCACGCGCTCGTCGTACTTCCGCTCGACCAGCTCCCGCGTCCCGTCCGTCACCGGCGCGTTGTCCACGACGACGATCTCGAACCGCGGATGGTCCTGCGCGAGCAGCGAGTCGAGCGCCCGCGCGAGCTGCCCGGCCCGCTCCCGGGTGGCGACGACGACACTGGCGTACGGCGGTTCGACACCGGCGTACGGCGGCCCGGCGGTCACTGCCTCCGGAGCCTTTCCGGCCCCCGCGCCCAACGCCTCCCGCGCGAGCCCCGCGAGCACCGCCCCCGGATCAGCCTCCTCCGGCACCCTCCCCACCATCGTGCCGACCGGCCGCCCATCCCGCCTGACCAGTATGAACACCTCGCCGTGCGTCACCGGCGGGCTCCCCGGACCGGGTCTGAGCACCGCGTCGGCACCCTCCAGATCCAGCTCGGCGACCTGCACCGGCCTGATGCTCAGGAACCGGCGTATCTCCTCCTGCACATCCGCTGTACGGGACATGCGGCCTCCCCCTCATGTGACCCCGGTTGTCAGGCCCGGCGCAGCCGCGCCGCGCCCTTGAGCGTCCGCGACGCCAGCGACGCCAGCCGCGGCCGGCCGCGCACGAAGCTGTGCGCGCGGCGCGCGGGCTCGCGGCTCAGCCAGTACAGCGCGGCGCCCACCCCCACGCGGGTCGCCGCGCCTTCGTACACCGGCAGTTCGCCCGTCTTGAGCGAGTCCTTGTACTCGGCCGCGCCCCGCCCCATGTCGAGCATGCCGATGCCCTCGGCCGCCGCCGCCTCGGCCATCCGCAGATGCAGCACGAGACCCGGCGAGTACTTCGCGAACTCCGGGTCGTACGCCGGGAACCAGCAGGCCAGCACGGACGCCGAACGCAGCCCGAAGTGCGCGGCGACGGGTCGCCCCGCGGCGTACAGCACGGAGAGCGTGCCCGTGCACTGCTGCGCCCGCGTCTCGGCGAGCCGGCCGACCAGCTGGCTGATCCAGTCCTGCGCGAACCGGTCGCGGCGGCCCGTCCGGCGGTACTGGGCCGACTTCCAGCCCATCAGCGTGCGCAGCGCGGCCGGGTCGCGTTCGTCGAACACGAACCGCACCTCGCCGGCCTGACGGCCGAGCCGGCGCTCCTTCGCGAGAGTCGTCTTCAGGAACTTCGGCGACTGGACGCGTAGCACGGACTCGTAGGTCTCGTAGCCCTTCTCCATGTCGATGACGAAGGTGGCGTGCTCCTCCGCCGCGTACGGCACGAACAGCCGCTGCTCCGCCTCCAGGTTGTCGAAGGCGAAGCTGGAGAGCGAGCAGGCCCGCAGCAGCCGGCCGGTGTCCGGCACGAGACCGGGCCGCAGCACCGCGCCATGGCAGTCCGACACCCCGAGCCCGATCGCCCGGCCCTGCCCCAGCGGCCCCCGTTCGAACGGCAGGAAGCCGGCCGTCTCACCGCCCTCCCGCAGCACGGCCACTCTGGCCTGCGGCCGCACGTGGCCCACCGCCTCGGTGAACTCCGGTTCCATGAACGGGTTGCGCGGCGCCTCGGACAGGGCGCGCAGCTCGCGCCACCGTTCCCTGTCCCCCTCGCCGAGTTCCCCGGTCCTCAGCACGCGAATGCGCCCATTGCTCAACCTGACCCCCCGATCAGTCCCCCCTGAACACTTGGAAGGTACCGCCCGGGAGCACCCGGACGGTAGGTAGCGGAGCATGTTGTTGCCAACCGGTGCAGAAGCCTTTTACCGGCCCCCTACCAGCGATGCCGGAAACCGGCCACCACGGAACGGGAGCACCTCCGGGTGTACCTATCCTCTGATCATGGCCGCACCCCTCGCATATTCACTCGTCGCCACCGACCTGGACGGAACGCTCCTGCGTGGCGACGACACCCTCTCCGACCGGTCCGTCGCCGCGCTCGCGCGGGCGGCGGACGCCGGCGCTCAGCACCTCGTGGTGACGGGCCGCCCGGCGCCGCGAGTGCGGCCCCTGCTCGACGACCTGATGTGCGGGGGGCTCGCAGTGTGCGGCCAGGGCGCGCAGGTGTACGACGCCGGCGCGGACCGCCTGCTGTGGTCGGTCACCCTGGACCGGGAGCTGGCCGAGACCGCGCTCGGCAAGATCGAGGCCGAGGTGGGGCAGGTGTACGCCGCGGTCGACCAGGACGGCGTCGACGGGCTCACGCTGATCGAGCCGGGGTACCTGATGCCGCACCCGACCCTGCCCGCCGTGCGGGTCGGGCGGCGCGATGACCTGTGGTGCGCGCCGATCAGCAAGGTGCTGCTGCGCCACCCCGACCTGTCCGACGACGAGTTGGCGGCGACCGCGCGCGAGGCGGTCGGCTCGCTGGCGACGGTCACCATGTCGGGTCCGGGGACCGTGGAGCTCCAGCCGTGCGGCATCACCAAGGCAACCGGGCTGGCGCTGGCCGCCCGGCACCTGGGTCTTGGCCCGGCGCGGACCATCGCCTTCGGCGACATGCCGAACGACATCCCGATGTTCGACTGGGCCGGTTACGGCGTCGCGATGGCCAACGCCCACCCCGAACTCAAGGCGGTGGCCGACGAGATCACCCTGTCGAACGAGGACGACGGCATCGCCGTCGTCCTCGAAAGACTGTTTCCGTGAACCTGCGCTCAGGCCGTGCCTCAGTACGGGCCGAACACGTTGTCGATCGACCCGTACCGCTGGGCCGCGTAGTTGCACGCGGCCGTGATGTTCGCGACCGGGTCGAACGGGTCCCACGACGTGCCGTCCACGTGGTAGGCCTGGAAGGTCGGGTCGATGGTCTGGAGCAGGCCCTTGGACGGGGTGCCGGCGGCGGCGTTGGAGTCCCAGTTGTTGATGGCCTGGGGGTTGCCGGACGACTCCCGCATGATGTTGCGGTAGATACCGTCGTACGACCCGGGAATTCCCTTCTGCGCCATGATGTCCATCGCCTCGTGGATCCAGCCGTCGAGGTTGTTCGGGTACGTCTTGGCGGAGGCCTGGGTGGCCTGGGCGACGGTGGACTCCTTGGGGGTCGTGGCGGCCTTGTCAGCCGTCTTGCTCGGCGTGCTCGCCTTCTTCGTCGTCCTGACGGTGAACTCAACGCCCGGGTGGATCAGCCTCGGGTTGTCACCGACGACCGCGCGGTTGTCCTTGTAGAGCTGTCGCCAGCCGCCCGGTGTGTCGTACTTGTGGGCAATGCCATAGAGGGTGTCGCCCTTGACCGTCTTGTACGTGACGGATCTGACCTGCGCTGCGGCCTGCGCGGCGGCGGGGGCCTGGGACGGCTGTGCGGCGCTCGCGGTGGTCGCGCCCAGAAGCGGGAGGGCGAGCGCGGCGGTGCCGGTTCCGGCTGCGACGACGTGTCGGATGAGCGGGTTGGTGCGCGGGCGGCGGTGCTTGCCTCGTCGGGCCATGGTGATGTTCCTCTCCGGCGCCTGCGAGGTGAGCTGTCGGGTTCGGGCGGGAGATGCCCGGCCGCGCCTGGGCGCGGCTTCACCCCGAGCCGTTCCGGTGCGGCGTACGTCGTACGCCGTCCGGTCCGGCGGCTTACCTGGGTCCCCCGCTCCTGCCGTGCGCGAGTACGTGTCTCGGGTCGATGGGTGTCCGGGCGGCGGCAGGATTCGGCGTCCGCCCGACAGGCCGGGAACGTATGCGAGAGCACATGTCCGAAACAAGTACGGAATTCACCTGACGTGCCAGTTGACCTTGATCTGTTGTTTACGAGGCACTTGATCCTTTGCGGTTGCCAAGTCTCAACTGGCGCTCGAGGCAAGGGCGAAGAGGGAGGCCGGGTGCCGGGAATGCAGGTGCGGGAAAGTGACCCAATTCACGAGAGAACAATCATTCATTAAAGGTGGCAAATAGGGCGCAAGGTCCATTGTTGCGGTAAGTCGGTAAATAACCCTTCGTATCAGATGGTCAAAATCTTGCCTGGTGTGATCCGATACCGCCCGGCCTGTAACGGTGGGCGCTCGCGGTGATCGAAAGCTGACCGGATACGCTGACTTGAGTGACGGCAGAGACCTATCGACAAACCGCGTAATCGCCAGCAGACACCAGCAGACAGGAGACCCCTCGTGACCGTCGTCGGGCCGTTCGGGCTGAGCGTGCGGGACCAGGCTCTGGAAGCCGATGTCCAGGCCGGATTGGCGGCTGTCGATGAAGGGCTGCGCGAAGCCACCAAGAGCGAGGTGCCCTTCATCACCGAGGCCGCCCAGCACCTGGTGCGGGCCGGCGGCAAGCGGTTCCGGCCGCTGCTCGTGATGCTCTGCGCACAGTTCGGCGACCCGTACGCACCGGGGGTCGTGCCGTCGGCCGTCGTCGTCGAGCTGACCCACCTCGCCACGCTGTACCACGACGACGTGATGGACGAGGCCGCGGTGCGCCGCGGGGTGCCCAGCGCCAACACCCGCTGGGGCAACTCGGTCGCCGTCCTCACCGGCGACTTCCTCTTCGCCCGTGCCTCGCAGATCCTCGCCGACCTCGGGCCCGAGGCGGTCCGGGTGCAGGCCGTGGCGTTCGAGCGGCTGGTCACCGGGCAGATCCTGGAGACGGCGGGGCCGCAGGACGGGCGGGACCCGGTCGATCACTACCTGGACGTGCTGGGCGGCAAGACGGGCTCGCTGGTGGCGGTCTCCTGCCGGTTCGGGGCGATGATGTCCGGTGCCGACGAGACGGTCGTGGACGTGCTGAGCCAGTACGGCGAGCGGCTCGGCGTCGCGTTCCAGCTCGCGGACGACGTCCTGGACATCGCCTCCGACTCGCACGAGTCCGGCAAGACGCCCGGCACCGACCTGCGCGAGGGCATCCCCACGCTGCCGGTGCTGCGGCTGCGGGAGCGGGCGGACCGGCTGGGGCTGACCGAGGACCGCGAGCTGTGCGAGCTGCTCGACTCCGACCTGAGCGACGACACCCGGCACGCCGAGGCCCTGCGCCTGCTGCGGGCGCACCCCGCGCTGGAGCAGGCGCGGCGGGACACCGTGCGGTACGCCGAGGACGCGCGCGCGGCGCTGGCCCCGCTGCGGGAGTGCGACGCCAAGGTCGCCCTGATGGAACTGTGCGACGCCGTCGTGCACCGGGCCGGCTGAGCAAGCCTGAACTGTGGCGCACTGCGCATTGGGTCGGACGACCCCTACGGGGTGGGGGAGGCAACGCCCCCTCGTGTCATACCGCAGCAGTACACGGAGTTGAGTCCGCGGGCTGACGAATCCGCCTGGCCGATTTGGTCAGATGGACACCACGGAAAAACACCACTCCTCACCGATTCGGGTGAGAATGGCGGCTCGGGGTGGACCAGTGCACGGACGCGAACAAGACGGTACAGCCGCCGCCGACCACGGAGGTAGGGCACACATGGCACCGTACGAATCCGATGACAACACGACCGCCGGGGAGGCCGACGACCTGCGCGCGGCGCGGCGACGCAAGGCCGCGCGGTACGTCGTCCCGGTCACGGTGATGGGGGTGGCGGCCGCGACGATCGGGCTCGTGCCCGCGATCGCCGACTCCGGTGACCCCGACCTTCCCGGCATCTCCGCACAGCAACTCATCGAGAAGATCGCGCAGTCGGACGTGCAGCAGCTGTCGGGCACGGTGAAGATCAGCACGAACCTGGGCCTGCCGGACCTCGGCGGCCTGGAGGACAGCCTGATGTCCGGCGCCATGCGGGGCGAGCGGGGCGGTGCGGGCGGCGAGGGCGGCTCCTTTGCGGACCCGTCGGCCAAGCTCATGGAACTGGCCAGCGGCACGCACACCGTGCGCGTCGCGGCCGACGGACCGGACCGGCAGAAGGTGTCGCTGATCGAGGACGCCGCCGAGTACAGCCTGATCCACAACGGCAAGAACGTCTGGGGCTACGACAGCAAGTCCAACGAGGTCTACCACGGCACCGTCGACGACAGCGCCGCCAAGAAGGGCAAGGACAAGGGCGGCAAGGGCGGCAAGGCCGACAAGGGCAAGGAGCTTCAGGCCCCGGCCACGCCCAGGGACTTCGCCGAGGAGGCCCTGAAGGCGGTCGACGACACCACGTCCGTGACCGTCGACGGCACTGCGCAGGTCGCCGGACGGGACGCCTACAAGCTGCTCGTCGAGCCGAAGCAGTCCGGCTCGACGGTCGGCGCGATCAGCGTCGCGGTGGACGCCAAGACCGGTACGCCGCTGAAGTTCACGCTCACCCCGGCGAGCGGCGGCGCGGCGGTCGTCGACGTCGGCTTCACCCAGGTCAGCTTCGCCAAGCCGGCCGCCTCGACCTTCGACTTCGCCCCGCCCAAGGGCGCGAAGGTCACCGAGGGCGAGAAGGTGGAGAAGGCGCCCGGGCACGCCCCGAAGTCCCACGCGCCGAAGTCCGGGGAGGACCTCGGCAAGGGCCTCGACGGCATGAAGATGCTCGGCGAGGGCTGGAACTCCATCGCCACCTTCGACACCGGCGGCAAGGGCATCCCCTCCGGCACAAAGGCCGGCGGCGAGTTCGGCGGGTTCCTGAACTCCCTCGGCGACAAGGTGAACGGCAAATTCGGCTCGGGCAGGGTCTTCTCCACCCGCCTGGTCAACGCGCTGATCACCGACGACGGCAAGGTCTACGTCGGTACGGTCACCAAGGACGCCCTGGTGAAGGCCGCCAACGCCGGCAAGTAGGTACGGTGAGACGGTGACCTGACGGCCGTACGAGAATCGAGGAAGCCGATGGGCGAACCGTCCGCCACGGAGCCGGGCGCGTCGAGCGCGGCTGCGGGGCCGGGTGCGCCGGGCGAGGGTGGCGGCCCGGGGGTTCCGAGCGCGGGAGACGGCGTCATCGCCACCCGCGCGCTCACCAAGCGCTACCGCGGCGGACAACTCGCCGTGGACGGCCTCGACCTGAGCGTCCCGGCGGGCAGCGTCTTCGGCTTCCTCGGTCCCAACGGCTCCGGCAAGACCACCACCATCCGCATGCTGATGGGGCTGATCGAGCCGACTTCGGGCACGGCACGCGTCCTCGGGCAGCCCATGCCCCGGGCCACGCGCGCCGTGCTCCCGCACGTCGGCGCCCTCATCGAGGGACCCGCCCTGTACGGCTTCCTCTCCGGCCGCGACAACCTCCTCCGGTACGACGCCGCCGACCCGACCGCCAACCCGCGCACCCGGCGTGAGCGCGTCGCGGCGGCACTGGACCGGGTGGGGCTCGCGGCCGCCGCGGGCAAGAAGGCCAAGGCGTACTCGCTGGGCATGAAGCAGCGCCTCGGCCTCGCCGCGGCGCTGCTCCAGCCGCGCAAGCTGCTCGTCCTCGACGAGCCGACCAACGGCCTCGACCCGCAGGGCATGCGCGAGATACGCACCCTGATCAGGGAGTTGGCCTCGGACGGCACGACCGTCTTCCTCTCCTCGCACCTCCTCGACGAGATCGAGCAGGTCTGCACGCACGCCGCCGTCATGGCCCAGGGGCGGCTGATCACCCAGGGCCCGGTCGCCGACCTGGCCGCCGGGGCGCGCGGCCGGCTGGTGGTGACCACGCCGGACCCGGGCGAGGCGGCGAGGGTGCTGAAGGAACAGGGCGTCGGCGATGTGGTGGTGGCCGAGGACCGGGTGACCGGCGAGGCGCCGGAGCGGGATCTCGCCGAGGTGAACGCCGCGCTGGTGACGGCCGGGGTCCGGGTCCGGGGCTTCGGGGTCGAACGGGCCTCGCTGGAGGACGCGTTCGTGGCGCTGACGGGGGAGGGGTTCGATGTCGCGGGCTGAGGTGGTGCGGGGCAACCGGTCGCAGGCCGAGGCCCTGCGTCCGGTCAGTGTGCTGTGGACCTTCGGCCTGCTGCGCAGCGAGTTGCTCACCACGTTCCGGCGCTGGCGCACCCTCGCGCTGCTCGGGGTGCTGGCCTCCGTACCGATCCTCGTCGGGATCGCCGTGAAGATCGAGACGAGCGACGGCTCGTCGGCCGGCGGCGGAGGCGGGGGCGGTGGCCCGGCGTTCATCTCGCAGATCACCAACAACGGCCTGTTCCTGGTCTTCACCGCGCTCGCCGCGACGCTCCCCTTCTTCCTGCCGATGGCGATCGGCGTGATCGCCGGGGACGCGATCGCGGGCGAGGCCAACGCCGGAACGCTCCGCTACCTCCTGGTCGCCCCCGCCGGCCGCACCCGGCTGCTGCTCACCAAGTACGCGACCGTCATCGCCTTCTGCCTGCTGGCCACCCTCACGGTCGCGGTCTCGGCGCTGGCGGTCGGGGCGCTGCTGTTCCCGCTCGGCGACCTCACCACCATCTCCGGCACGCAGATCGGCTTCGCCGAAGGCCTGGGCAGAGCCCTGCTGATCGCCCTGGTCGTCGCCGCGTCACTGATCGGCGTCGCGGCCCTCGGCCTGTTCGTCTCGACGCTGACCAACAGCGGCATCGCGGCGATGGCGACGACCGTCGGGCTGCTGATCACCGTCCAGATCCTCGACCAGATCCCCCAGCTCCACGCGCTCCAGCCGTACTTCTTCTCCCACTACTGGCTGTCCTTCGCCGACCTCATGCGCGAGCCGGTCTACTGGGACGACCTGACGAAGAACCTCGGCCTCCAGGCCGTGTACGCGGCGGTGTTCGGCTCGGCGGCCTGGGCACGCTTCACGGCGAAGGACATCACGGCCTAGTTCTGGCAACGGATGCGCGGCGAGATCGACCACTGCTGCTCCACACAGTGGGCGTCAGCAGCAGCCGCGCCTTGCTGTCCTCCAGGCGGAGCGGGGCACGTGGCCGTGCGAGCCGTGCGACACCGCCGTCCACGAGCGGTGCCACCACGGCACGCGCGAGGGCGACGGGCTCCGGGTCGGGGGCGGCGAAACCGAGGTCGGGGGACCAGAGGGCGGTGACGGGGAAGGAAGCGGTGCCGTCAGGCGTTCCCGACACCGCCCGCCACCAGGCCGCCGCGTCCGTCGCCGAGCGGGCGAGGATGCCGGGTGCCGTGAGGCTCGCCCGGTCACGGTTCGTGGTCTTCAGGCCGACGCACCACGCCGCCGGGATCCGTACCGACCCGGCCCCGTCGCTTCCGGTCGCGAGCGCTACGAGGCCGGCCGCCACCGCTGCCGCCGACCCGGCCGAGGAGCCACCCGGTGTGCGGTCGGCGCGCCATGGGTTGACGGTACGGCCATGGGCGCCGAGTCCCCAGGTCTGCCAGGGCGTTCCCGGCGCGGGCACGGACGTGGCGCCCACGGCGACACACCCGGCCGTGACAAGCGGGCCCGCCGTTCGCAGTCCGTGCCGCCCCTTCACCGCGATCGGCACCCCCGCCAGCGGCAGCGCCTCACCTGCGCCGACCTGGGCGTCCACCTCGGACGCCCGCCGCAGCGCCGCTTCCCGCCACACCTCCACGAACGCGCACAGGTCCGTCCGCCCGCTCGATCCGGTCGAGCGCCGCCGCGACCACGTCGACGGCCCGCAGCGTGCGCGACCGTACGGCGGAGGCGATCTTTTCGGCGGATCCGGGGAGCCCGTCGGCGGGCCGCCCGGGGGTCCTCTCGGTGGGAGCCGGCCCTGTCGTCAGTGGGGTGCTCCCGTGAGGCGGGCCAGGGCGTGGGTTTCGCGGGGTGGGTGGCCGGTCAGGTCGCCCAGGCGCCAGGCGGGGACCCAGGGGACGCGGTAGACGTCGACGGTCTGCTCGATCGCCTTGATCCGGTGTGCGAGCGGACGGGGCAGCCGTCCCGGGGCATCCGCCACCAGTACGACCGCGTCCAGGTCGAGGCCCGCCGGTACGTCCCCGTGCCGGAACGACTCCACGGCACGTACCACCGACTCGAGACCGGCCGCGTGGGTGCGGGCGACGAGGAGTACGGACTGCGGATCGCCGGGGCCGGGCCAGACGCGGCCGGAGTCGTGGCCGCCGTAGAGCGTGGCGAGCGTGGAGACGCCGGCGCCGCCGTGCGTGGCGACCCAGGAGAAGCGCCGGGGCCTCGTGGAGGAGGGCGCGCGGTCCGGCGGTGCGGGCTCGGCCCCCTCCACCGGTCCGCGGATCCAGATCTCCGGTCCCTGCCGCATGCCTGTCTGCATGCCCGCGCTCCTCCTTCTCACCCTCGTCCGCCTCTCCCCGTCCGCCGATCCTCACGGGCCCTTGAACTACGCGGAACGGGGCATGCGGTCCTTGGGACGAGCCTGTGACAACGCGGTGACGAGAGCGCCGCGCGCGGCCGGAGAGACTCAACAGTAGGTGTATACGACCGGCTCTCGACGTCGGGGGAGTGAGGGGACGATGGCTCGACTGGGCCGCGAGAAGAAGCGGGAACAGAAGCGGACGGTACCTGCGGAGGCCCCGCAGACGCCGATCGAGGTTCACGTCCCCTCGGTTCCCGGTGGCTCCACCGTGGGTACGGGCGGTGCGGGCAGCGCGTTGGTCGGCGGAGTCCCGGTGGTCGCGGCGCCCGGCGAGGAGGTCCAGCATGCCGTCCTGAACCGCCTCCACCAGATCGCCCGGGCCGCCGGGCACCCCGTCCTCGCCACGGTCCACGACGAGCGCATCGGCTACGTCGTACCGCTCCGGGTCGACCCGGACGGCTCCAGCCACTTCACCGCGGAGCCCCTCCGCACACCGGGCGCCCCCGAGCCGGCGTCCGACGCCGCGCCGTCCCGGCGACCGGCGGCGGACCATCCCACCCATGTCCTACGGTCCCTGCCGGTACCGCCAGGATCGGAACACGTACGGGACACCGCGCAGACGTTCCCCATGAGGGCCGTACCGGAGCCGCCCCGGCACGCGCAGGGCGTGCCGGGCACGCCGCCCGCACCGGCCTCGGCAGGCCCGCCGGAGGACCAGTCCCCGGGCACGGTCGCGCCCCCGAAGGGCGAGTTCGGCCCACCGCCGGTGATGGACGCCCGCCCGCACCCCGCCGTCCCCGAGACCGACCACGCCCCGGGACCCGTACCTGCACCCGAGGGCCCCACCGACCGCGCACCCGTGCCTTTCCCCCCGCCCGAAGCCCCGCGCGCCCCGCAACCTCTCCCCACCCCCGAAGCCACACGCGCTCCCCACGCCCCCCGCCACGACCGCTCGGCAGAGCATCTGGCCGTCTCCGACCTCGTACCGGACGACCCCAAACCCACCCCCGCGCGCGGCTTCGACGCCGTGGCCGAGGCGGTGCTCGGGGACGAACCGCTCACCGCGCCCGGTGACAGCCCGGCCCCCGCGCGGCTCGCGGAGCCGGTGGGGCGGATCAACGAGGCCGTGCGGGCGGGGCGGACCGACGTGGCAACACGGCTGGTGGAGCGGACGGTCACCGAGGCGTCGGCGACGTTGGGGCCGGAACACCCGAAGGTGCTCCGGCTGCGCGAACTCGCCGCTTACATCGCCTACTTGGCGGGCGACCCGGTCCGCGCCTTCCACCTCTCCCTCGACCTGGTCACGGTGAGCCGCCGCGCGGGTGACGCGGAGGCCGCGTACGGCAACATCCAGAGCGCGGCCACCGCCTGGCGCGCCGTACGTGACCCGGCGCAGGGACTCGACCTGGGACGGGACCTGATCGGCCGATGGACCGAACTAGCGGCCGAGGACGGCCCCGCCGCCGACGACATCGAGGAACTGGAGTCGGCCCGCGCCCGCATGGACCGCCTGACCGACCGCGCCCGCAAGTCAGCGAGCACGCCAGGCAGTTAGGCCCTGCCTAGCCCGACAACTCCCACACCGCATGCGCGATCGCGTCGCTGTTGCGGTCCAGTGCGGTGTCGTTGACGTTGGCGGTCGTGTCGCAGGACGAGTGGTAGCAGCGGTCGAAGGCCTGCCCGGACGTGCCGCCCCACTTGGCGGCCTGCGCGGCCGACTTGGCCCGGCTCGCACCTGTGAACAGCCCGCCCACCGGCACGCCCGCGCTCTTGAAGGGCGCGTGGTCGGAGCGGCCGTCGCCCTCGGTCTCGATCTCGGTCGGGACGCCGAGGCCGGTGAAGTAGTCCTTGAAGGTCTTCTCGATCGTGGGGTCGTCGTCGTAGACGAAGTAGCCCGGGTTCGGCGAGCCGATCATGTCGAAGTTCAGGTAGCCGCTGATCCGGGCGCGGTCGGCGGCGGACAGGCGGCTCACGTAGTGCTTGGAACCGACCAGCCCCAGCTCCTCGGCGCCCCACCAGGCGAACCGCAGGTGCTTGGCGGGTTTGTACCCGGCCCGGGCCACGGCGAGCGCGGTTTCGAGGACGGCCGCCGAGCCGGTGCCGTTGTCGTTGATGCCGGGCCCGGAGCCGACGCTGTCGAGGTGCGAGCCGGCCATCACGACCTGGCCGGTGTCGCCGCCGGGCCAGTCGGCGATCAGGTTGTGGCCGGTGCGGCCGGAGGCCGTGAACTGCTGGACGCTGGTGGTGAATCCGGCTGCGTCCAGCTCGGCCTTGAGGTAGTCGAGCGAGGCCTTGTAACCGGCCCGGCCGTGCGCGCGGTTGCCGCCGTTCGCGGTGGCGATGGACTGCAGCTGCGCGAGGTGGGCCTTGACGCCGGCCAGCGGGATGTCGGGTGCGGCGGCCGGGGCCTCGGGGCTGGGCGCCGCGCCGGCTGTGGAACCGCCGGCCAGTAGCGTGGCGGCAGCGACGACACCGGCCGCCAGCGCACGCCCGGAAACGGAGAGCTTCATGTGGGGGCTCCGAATTCCACGGTGAATGGGGTGCCTGGATGGTGGAGCCCGGCTGAATCCCCGTCAAGAGCGCTATACGGACAAGCCGTTGAGTTGTTGCCGCACTAGTGCACGCAGAACTCGTTCCCCTCCGGATCGGCCATCACGACCCACGCCGTGCCCTGGTCCGCCACCCGCCGCAGCACGTTCGCCCCGAGACCCTCCAGGCGTACGACCTCGTCCTCGCGCGTCCCCTCATCGGGGTGCAGGTCCAGGTGGAGCCGGTTCTTGACCGTCTTCGCCTCCGGTACGCGCTGGAACAGCAGCCGCCGTCCCAGCCCGGTCCCGCTCTCCTTGTCGTACGGGTCGCCGGGATGCCGTACGGCGACCAGGTCCCGGAAGGCGTGCCGGCCGTGGAACTCGACGGTGAACTCGGCCGGTACGGCGCCGGAGTCCAGCAGCTTCTCGATGAGCGCGTTGTTGTCCTCGACCTCGTAGTGCAGCGCGGAGGCCCAGAAGTCGGCCTGCGCCTGCGGGTTCGCGCAGTCGATGACGATCTTCCAGTGGAGCGGGTGCGGTGTGTTGTCGGCCATGTAACCACATATATTAGTTACGTGAGTGAGCGTGCAACGGAAACGCCGGGGCTGACGCTGACTTCGTACGGCGGCAAGGTCTTCCGCTTCGACCCCGGCGCCCTGTGCCTGGAGCTGGTGACGACGGGCGGGCCCGGTGCCTTCGCGCGGTACGAGGTGCTGCACGAGCCCGCTGACCTGGTCGTCTGGGCCGGGCGCAGTCGTCTCGCGGACGGGCTCGGCCTCGCCGTGGACGAGGCCGAGCTGGAGCGTGCGCGCACCCTGCGGAACACCGTGTTCCTGCTCGCCGCCGACCGCGCGCACGGCCGCCCGCTGCACCCCGGCCACCTGGACATCGTCAACGCCGCCGCGGCCGAGCCCCCGCTCGTCTCCCGCATCGAGCCGGACGGCACCCGTGCCTGGGCCCCCGGCGCCACGGGCACCCAGCTGCTGTCGACGGTCGCCCGCGACGCGATCGACCTGTTCACCGGCCCGTACGCGCACCGCGTCCGCGAGTGCGGCGCCCACAACTGCTACCTGCTCTTCGTCGACACCTCACGGCCGGGCCGCCGCCGCTGGTGCGCGATGGAGCACTGCGGGAACCGGGAGAAGGTCAGGGCCCACCGGTCCCGCAGGGCCGCTACGGAGAGCTGACCTCGGCCTCCCGCGCGTCGTACGCCGCGCGGGAGCTGCGCGGCTGGTCGGCGGTCCAGACGTCGGTCGCGCTGATCGTCATGGGCTGCGACGCGGTCCTCGCGCCGACGCTCACCCCGAAGCTCGTCGCCCGCTACGGCCACGCCCGCGTCATCGTCGGCGGCTTCCTGCTCGCCGTGCTCGCGTACGCGCTGTTCCTGCCGGTCGGCATGGACTGGTCGTACGCGGCGATGTTCCTGACGCTGCTGCTCGCGGGTGTCGCGTTCGCATTGGCGTACGGGCCGTTGACGATCGCGGCGACCGACGGGGTCGCCGAGCACGAGCGGGGCCTGGCAGGTGGGCTGCTGACCACCTCGACGCAGTTCGGCGCGGCGATCGGCATCTCGGCCGTGACCGCCGTCTACGGCCTCGCGTCCACCGGACCGGACCCCGACTCCATCCTGTCGGCGTTCCGTACGGCGCTGGTCGTGCCGGTGGTCATGATTGCCCTGGGCGCGCTGGAGTCGGTCACGGGCCTGCGCGCGCGGCGCAGCGCGTCCCAGGTGAGCAGCGTGAGCGCCAGCCAGACCAGCGCGAAGCCGGCCCAGCGCTCCGGTGGCATGGCCTCGCCGAAGTAGAGGACGCCGAGCAGGAACTGCAGGGTCGGGGTCAGGTACTGCAGCAGGCCCAGCGTGGACAGGGGCACGCGGATCGCGGCGGCGCCGAAGCAGACCAGCGGCAGCGCGGTGACGACGCCGGTCGCGGCGAGCAGCGCCGCGTGTCCCGCACCCTCGGTGGTGAAGGTCGACTTGCCCTGCGCGGTCAGCCACAGCAGATAGCCCAGCGCGGGCAGGAACTGGATCGCGGTCTCGGCGGCCAGCGACTCCACGCCGCCGAGGTCCAGCTTCTTCTTCACCAGACCGTACGTGGCGAAGGAGAAAGCGAGGCAGAGGGACGTCCACGGGGGCCGGCCGTAGCCGATGGTGAGCACCAGCACCGCCGCGCAGCCGGTCCCTACCGCCGCCCACTGCACGGGGCGCAGCCGCTCCTTCAGCAGCAGCACGCCGAGGGCGATGGTGACCAGCGGGTTGACGAAGTACCCGAGCGAGGCCTCGACGACCCGGCCGGAGTTCACCGCCCAGATGTACACGCCCCAGTTGATGGTGATGACCGTCGCGGCGACCGCGACGAGCGCCAGTTTGCGCGGCTGGCGCAGCAGTTCGCCGGCCCAGGCCCAGCGCCGTACGACGAGCAGCGCGGCGGCGACGAAGACGAGGGACCAGGTCATCCGGTGGGCCAGGATCTCGACGGCCCCGGCGGATTCGAGCAGATGCCAGAACAGGGGGACGAGGCCCCACATGCCGTACGCCGCGAAACCGTTCAGCAGACCTATGTGCCGCTCGCTCCTCGGTTCCCCGGCCATGGACCACTCCTCCTCGACGCCCCGCTTATCGCCCCCGCGCACGAACGACGCACGCGGGCACGACCGTAACGCCGGAGACCCCCGCCTGTCATGCTCGTATCGCCATACGGTCATGACAGGCGGGGGTGAACCGCTCTCAGGGGTTTCTACTGGGGGGAGTTCAGCCCTTGAGTGCGGCGGCTATGGCCTCGGAGATCGGCGTGGTCGGACGGCCGGCCAGGCGGGAGAGGTCGCCGGTGGTCACGACCAGCTCGCCCTTCTCGACGGAGGCGTCCACGCCCGCGATGATCGCGGCCAGCGGCTCGGGCAGGCCGGCGCCGGTCAGGATGCCGGTGAAGGCCTCGACGGAGACGGGGCTGTACGCGATCTCCTTGGCGGTCTGCCGGCTCAGCTCGGCCGCGTACTCGGCGAAGCTCCATGCCTCGTCGCCGCCCAGCTCGTACGTCTTGTTCTCGTGCCCCTCGCCGGTCAGCACGGCGACCGCGGCGGCGGCGTAGTCGGCGCGGGAGGCGGAGGAGACCCGGCCCTCGCCGGCGGCCTGGACGACGGCGCCGTGCTCCAGAACGGGGCCGAGGTTCTCGGTGTAGTTCTCGTGGTACCAGCCGTTGCGCAGCAGCACGTACGGCAGGCCGGAGGCCAGGATCGCCTCCTCGGTGCCGCGGTGGTCGTCGGCCAGGGCGGCCGTCAGGCTGCCGGGGGCGCTGGTGTAGGCGAGCATGGCGACACCGGCGGCCTTGGCGGCGTTGATGACGACCTTGTGCTGCCCGACGCGGTCGTTGCCCACCTCGCTGCCGGAGATCAGGAGCACCTTGTCGCCGGCGGAGAACAGGCCGTCGAAGGAGGTGGGGGAGTCATAGTCGGCGAGCGCGAGCTTCACTCCTCGGTCCGCGAGGCCGGCGGCCTTCTCCGCGTTGCGGGCGACCGCGGTGATCTGATCCGCCGGGACCTTCTCCAGCAGCTGCTCCACGACGTGACGGCCGAGGTGTCCGGTGGCTCCGGTGACGATGATGCTCATGATTCTGGGACTCCTTGTGGGGTGCGTTGGCACTAACCCTAGGATGTGCGCTAACTCTTCGAAAGTACCCACTTTGAAGTAAGTTACTGGTATGGCAGTAAGTGATCGGGTCAGCGACGGCGAGCAGATGTGCCCGCACCGCCTGGTGCTGGAGCACGTGACCAGCCGCTGGGGCGTCCTCGTACTGATCCGGCTCTCGGAGGGTCCGCACCGCTTCAGCGAGCTGCGCCGGGCGATCGGCAGGGTCAGCGAGAAGATGCTCACACAGACGCTCCAGACTCTGGAACGGGACGGTCTCGTCCACCGCCACGCCAAGCCTGTGATCCCGCCGCGCGTCGACTACTCCCTCACCGAGCTGGGCCGCGAGGCCGCCGAGCAGGTGCGGGCGCTCGCGACGTGGACGGAGCAGCGGATGGGCGACGTGCAGCGGGCGCGGCGGGCATACGACGAGGCCCGGACTGCGTCGTAACGGTCCGGGCCTCCGCCCGCCAGGTGCGTCTCGCGTCCTGCGGAGGTCAGCCGACCACCGTCCAGGTGTCGCCGCCCGCCAGCAGCGCGGCCAGGTCGCCCTTGCCGTGCTGTTCGATCGCGGTGTCGAGCTGGTCCGACATCTGCGTGTCGTACGCCGGCCGGTCGGTGGAGCGGAAGATGCCGATCGGGGTGTGGTGCAGCGTGTCCGGGTCGGCCAGCCGGGACAGGGCGAAGGCGTTGGTCGGGGACGGCGAGTGCGCGTCGTGGACCAGGATCTCGGCCTCGTTGTCGGCGGTGACCGTGACGACCTTCAGGTCACCGGTCAGCCGGTCCCGTACGACGCCCTTGGAGCCTCTCCCACTCTCGGCTTCGCTCGAGCGGGAGGTGCCCCCGGTGCCGAAGCGGATGGGCTTGCCGTGCTCCAGCCGGATCACGGCCTCCTCGGCCTGCTGCTTGTCCTTGAGGGCGTCGAAGGCGCCGTCGTTGAAGATGTTGCAGTTCTGGTAGATCTCGATCAGTGCCGTGCCGGGGTGGGCGGCGGCCTGGCGCAGCACCTCGGTGAGGTGCTTGCGGTCGGAGTCCACCGTGCGGGCCACGAAGGACGCCTCCGCGCCGATCGCCAGCGACACCGGGTTGAACGGCGCGTCCAGCGACCCCATCGGCGTCGACTTGGTGATCTTGCCGACCTCGGAGGTCGGGGAGTACTGCCCCTTGGTCAGGCCGTAGATCCGGTTGTTGAAGAGCAGGATCTTGAGGTTGACGTTGCGGCGCAGGGCGTGGATGAGGTGGTTGCCGCCGATGGAGAGGGCGTCTCCGTCGCCGGTGACGACCCAGACGGACAGGTCACGGCGGGAAGCGGCGAGGCCGGTGGCGATGGCGGGGGCGCGGCCGTGGATGGAGTGCATCCCGTAGGTGTTCATGTAGTACGGGAAGCGGGAGGAGCAGCCGATGCCGGAGACGAAGACGATGTTCTCCTTCGCCAGGCCGAGTTCGGGCATGAAGCCCTGCACGGCGGCGAGGATGGCGTAGTCGCCGCAGCCGGGGCACCAGCGCACTTCCTGATCGGACTTGAAGTCCTTCATGGACTGCCTGCCCTCGGCCTTCGGCACGAGGGAAAGCGCCTCGATCGTGCCCGTGCCTTCCGTGGACGTCTCAGCCATCGATGGCCTCCTTGAGAGCCGCGGCGAGCTGCTCCGCCTTGAACGGCATGCCGTTGACCTGGTTGTACGAGTGGGCGTCGACCAGGTACTTCGCCCGGATGAGGGTGGCGAGCTGGCCGAGGTTCATCTCCGGCACGATGACGTGCTCGTACGAGCGCAGCACCGCGCCGAGGTTCCGCGGGAAGGGGTTGAGGTGGCGCAGGTGGGCCTGTGCGATCGACTCCCCGGCGCGGCGCAGCCGCCGTACGGCCGCGGTGATGGGCCCGTAGGTCGAGCCCCAGCCGAGGACCAGGGTTCTGGCCTGGTGCGGGTCGTCGACGTCGATGTCGGGCACGTCGATGCCGTCGATCTTGGCCTGGCGGGTGCGGACCATGAAGTCGTGGTTGGCGGGGGCGTAGGAGATGTTGCCCGTACCGTCCTCCTTCTCGATCCCGCCGATGCGGTGCTCGAGGCCGGGGGTGCCGGGGATGGCCCAGGGGCGGGCGAGGGTGTGCGGGTCGCGCTTGTAGGGCCAGAAGACCTCGGTGCCGTCGTCGAGGGTGTGGTTGGCTCCCTGCGCGAACTGCACCGTGAGGTCGGGCAGGTCGTCCAGGTCCGGGATGCGCCAGGGCTCGGAGCCGTTGGCCAGGTAGCCATCCGAGAGGAGGAAGACGGGCGTGCGGTAGGTCAGCGCGATGCGGGCCGCCTCCAGGGCGGCGTCGAAGCAGTCGGCCGGGGTGCGCGGGGCCACGACGGGTACCGGGGCCTCGCCGTTGCGGCCGTACATCGCCTGCAGCAGATCCGCCTGCTCGGTCTTGGTGGGCAGACCGGTGGAGGGCCCGCCGCGCTGGATGTCGACCACCAGCAGGGGCAGCTCCAGCGAGACCGCCAGGCCGATGGTCTCGGACTTCAGCGCCACGCCGGGGCCGGAGGTGGTGGTGACGGCCAGCGAGCCGCCGAACGCCGCGCCGAGGGCGGCGCCGATGCCGGCGATCTCGTCCTCGGCCTGGAAGGTGCGCACGCCGAAGTTCTTGTGCTTGGACAGTTCGTGCAGGATGTCGCTGGCCGGGGTGATCGGATACGAGCCCAGGAAGAGCGGCAGGTCGGCCTGCTTGCCGGCGGCGATCAGGCCGTAGGAGAGGGCGAGGTTGCCGGAGATGTTGCGGTAGAGGCCGGGCGGGAACGCCGACTGGGCCGGGGCGACCTCGTAGGAGACGGCGAAGTCCTCGGTGGTCTCGCCGAAGTTCCACCCCGCCCGGAACGCGGCGATGTTGGCCTTCGCGATGTCAGGCTTCTTGGCGAACTTGGCCTGCAGGAATTTTTCCGTGCCCTCGGTGGGCCGGTGATACATCCAGCTCAGCAGCCCGAGCGCGAACATGTTCTTGCTGCGCTCGGCCTCCTTACGGGACAGGGCGAACTCCTTGAGCGCCTCGACCGTGAGGGTGGTCAGCGGCACCGGGTGGACGCTGTAGCCGTCGAGGGAGCCGTCCTCCAGTGGGCTGGTGGTGTACCCGACCTTCTGCATGGCCCGCTTGGTGAACTCGTCGGTGTTGACGATGATCTCCGCGCCGCGCGGCAGGTCGCCGATGTTCGCTTTCAGGGCGGCCGGGTTCATCGCCACCAGGACGTTGGGTGCGTCACCGGGGGTGAGGATGTCGTGGTCGGCGAAGTGCAGCTGGAAGGAGGACACGCCGGGCAGGGTGCCGGCGGGTGCGCGGATCTCGGCCGGGAAGTTCGGCAGGGTCGACAGGTCGTTGCCGAACGACGCGGTCTCCGAGGTGAAGCGGTCACCGGTGAGCTGCATACCGTCACCCGAGTCCCCCGCGAACCTGATGATCACCCGGTCCAGGCGGCGGACGTCCTTGTCGCCTGCTGGCTCGCGCTGCTCCCCTACGACTGCTCCGTCGGCCTGCTCCGCTGGGCTACTGACCTGGCTGGTCACTGAACTGGACCTCCCTTGAGGCGGCTGTCCGGGACGGGCCTTCCCGTAGGCCTTCCCAGGATCAACCCTACGACCGCAGGGGTCGCCTTCCTGCGGCCATTCGCATGATGGACACCACTTTGAGACGGCCCGCTGCCCTGACACGCCATGTTCTGCCCGTCCCCGGCGCTGCTCTGGAAGACGCTCCCGGGTCGTTCTTCGGTTCTGCTCGCCGCTGGTCGTTGCTGGTCGCCGCCGGCCGTTTCGGGTCGCTTCGGGTCGCTTCGGGTCGCTTCGGGTCGCTTCGGGTCGCTTCGGGTCGTCTCAGGAGTTGAGGTAGGTGAGTACGGCCAGCACGCGGCGGTGGTCGCCCTCGCTCTGCGAGAGCCCCAGCTTCAGGAAGATGTTGCTGACGTGCTTCTCCACGGCTCCGTCGCTCACCACGAGCTGCCTGGCGATCGCCGAGTTCGTCCGGCCCTCGGCCATCAGGCCCAGGACCTCCCGCTCCCGCGGGGTGAGTCCCGCGAGCACGTCCTGCTTGCGGCTGCGGCCGAGCAGCTGCGCCACGACCTCCGGGTCGAGGGCCGTACCGCCCTCGGCCACGCGCACCACCGCTTCCACGAACTCACGCACTTCGGCTACCCGGTCCTTGAGGAGGTAGCCGACGCCGTGACTGGAACCCGCCAGCAGTTCGGTGGCGTACTGCTCCTCCACGTACTGCGACAGCACGAGCACACCGAGTCCGGGATGCGCCTTGCGCAGCTGCACCGCGGCCCTGACGCCCTCGTCGGTGTGCGTCGGCGGCATCCGTACGTCCGCGACGACGACGTCCGGCAGCTCCCCCTGCGCGTCCAGCTCCGTGATGGTCTTGACCAGCCCGTCCCCATCCCCGACGCCGGCGACGACTTCATGCCCGCGGTCGGTCAGCAGCCGGGTCAGCCCCTCCCTGAGCAGAACCGAATCCTCGGCGATGACCACCCGCACCCTGTCCTCCACAATCCTTGTCCCCCTCCCCCCGACTCCACGCCGCCCCGTACGACGCCAGGTCCAGCATTCCAGCATTGAGGGACGGATGCGCCCAGGCAACGGGATTCGGGGGCGCGAATGAGGGGGCGGGGGTTGGGGCGCGGGGCGGTTGCGGGAGCGGGGCGGGGTGGGGTGGTTGGGAGAACGGGGCGGTTGCGGGAGCGGGGCCGGGCGGTTGGCGCTCGTGGTGGTTCAGGGGGAGTGGCGTGAGCTTGCGGTGAGGGGCGGGGAGTCGGCTGGGGTGGCTCGGGATCGTCGGCAGGGGGGCGGCCTGGGGTCAGGGTTCGCGTGGGGGCCAGGGTTCGCGCGGGGTCAGGACCGGCTGGGGTCAGGGTTCGCCCGGGGTCCGCATGGGGTCAGGGACCGGCCAGGCCTTGAGATCGTCCGGGATTTAGGGACCGGCCCGGGGGCCAGGGGCTGCCTGTGGCCCTGGCGTCTGGGGACTGCCTGGGTCTGGGCGCTGCCTGGGTCTGGGGCTGCCCGGAGTCCAGGGACTGCCTGGGCCTAGGGACCGACTGGGCCTGGGACCGCCGGGACCTGGGGATCCCCCCGGAGCGCAAAGACTGCCCAGAGCCCTGGATCTGCCTGGGGTCCAGGGACTGTATGGGCCTGGGAATGCCCGGAGCGCGAGGGCTGCCTGGGTCTGGGGCGGCCTGGTCCTGGGGCCGCCCGGGGGTCCAGGGCCGGAGCCCTGGCGGGGTCGAAGGGGGGAGCCCCTGGGGATGCGAACGGGTAAGGGCGGCGGGGGCGAAACCTACCGACCTCAGCTCCCGCGACCGCTCACGCCCCTACCCGGCCCCTGCCCCACCCCCCCCGGACCTTGACCCACGCCGCCCGCAGCCGCCGTCGGCTCACCACCCCACCCGCTCACCCCACCCGCTCAACCCACCCCCTCATCCCGCCACGGCAACTCCGCCGTCACCCGCGTCGGCCCCCCGACCGGCGAGTCCACCACCAGCACCCCGTCCACCGCGTCGAGCCGCTCCGCCAGCCCGGCCAGCCCGGAGCCACTGGAGACGCCGGCCCCGCCAACCCCGTTGTCGGCGACTTGGAGCATCAGCCGGTTCTCCACCCGCCACAGCTCCACCGCCGCCCGTGTGGCCTGCGCATGCTTGCTGATGTTCTGCAGCAGCTCCGACACCGTGAAGTAGGCGATCCCCTCGATCGCCGGCGCCGGCCGCTCCGCCAGGTCGACCTCCACCCGCACCGGCACCGTGCACCGCGCCGCCACCGCCGACAGCGCCGCGTCCAGCCCCCGGTCGGTCAGGACGGCTGGATGGATCCCGCGGGCCAGATCCCGCAGCTCCTGCAACGCCGTCTTCACCTCGCCGTGCGCCTCGTCCACCATGTGCACCGCTGCCTGCGGGTCCTCCCGCAGCTTTTCCTTCGCCAGCCCCAGATCCATGGCCAGGTTGACCAACCGCGCCTGCGCCCCGTCGTGCAGATCGCGCTCGATGCGCCGCAGGTCGGCGGCGGCCGTGTCGACCACGACCCCCCGGTCCGACTCCAGCTCCACCACGCGCGTCGCCAGCCGCGACGGCCCCAGCAGCCCGGCCACCAGCAGCCGGTCCACCATCGTCAGCGCCCGCGTGATCCAGGGCACGGCCAGCGTGATCAGCAGCCCCACAGCGGTGGTCACGGTGATCTCGAAGGGGTTGTCCAGGTAGATCCGGTGTTGGTCGTCGCCGTACAGCTGGATCCCGCCCTGACCGGCGTACATCGGGAACACCCAGAACCACAGCGGATACGTCACCAGCGACCACCCGCAGACCCACACGGTCACGGCGACGCAGAAGGAGAACACCGCCCACGGGAAGAACAGCAGCGAGTACAGCACGGCCCGCCACGACGTGCCGCTCTTGAGCACGGCCGCTATCCAGCCCATCGCACCCGGCTTCTGCGCCCGCAGCGGCTCCGGCTCAGCCACCTCCAGACCCAGCAGCGCCCGCGCCCGGGCCCGCTCCAGCACCCCCAGTCCCCGGCAGCTCGCGAGCGCCACCGCCAGCACCGGCACCCCGAGGAACGTCACCAGCAGGCCCGCCCCCAGCGCCACCATCGTCGCGGTGAAGGTGAACAGCAGGACGGCGATCGGCAGGCTCAGCAGCACATGTCCGAACGCCTGCCAGGTGCGCGCCTCGCACGGTGCCCGCAGCCCGGCCGGCAGCTGGTGCCGCCGCTCCTCGCCGCCCCACGAGCCTGCCCCGTGCGGCCCGGACCCGCCGTCGGGCCCGTACCCCTGTCCGTACTCCATGGCCATCGGTGTCGTCCCGTCCTACTCGTCCTTCGCGTCCCGCAGGGTCGGCAACGTCCTGCGGCTGCGCCCGTCGTACGTCCACCCTGCTCGCCCGCAGGTCGGCAGACCATGGAGTCCGTCGGCGTCTTGGACGGGGGTTTTCCCCACCCCAGCGGGGAGCGGATCTGGCGGGAGCAGGCCCGATGGGCCCCTGCCGGGAGCGGACCTGCCAGAAGCAGCTCCGCCCGCCCCCTCCCGCGGTGCTGGCCTCGTCTGCCCCCGCGGCAGTAGCCCGCCGGCCCTCAGCCGGGTGCAGCCCCTGCCCCGCCCCTGCCGGGAGCAGATCCGCCGGGCCCGGCCGGGTGCAGCCCGCCGGGAGTAGCCCGCCGGGAGTAGCACCGTCGCGAGCGGCGGCCCCGCCCCGACGACCCAGCCGTGTCAGGCGGCCTCTCCCGGCGCCCCCTTGCCCGACGCCGCCTTGCCCCGCGAACCCCTCCCGGAGACGGCCGCCCCCGCGCGGTCGGTGCCCGTGCGGTTCCGCCACGGCAGCTCCGCCGTGACGGTCGTCGGCCCGCCCTCCGGCGACTCGACGACGAACACCCCGTCGACGGCGTCCAGCCGGTCGGCCAGCCCCCGCATGCCCGTACCGCCGTCGAGCCGCGCGCCTCCGCGACCGTCGTCCCACACCTGTATGAGCAGCCGGTCGTCCGTCCGCCCCACGTCGACCGACGCCGCCTTCGCCCCGCTGTGCTTGCTGATGTTCTGCAGCAGCTCGGACACCGTGAAGTACGCGATGCCCTCGATCGCCGCCGCCGGCCGCTCCGCCAGCTCGACCATCACCTTCACCGGGACCGCGCACCGCGAGGCCACCGATGACAGGGCCGCGTCCAGTCCGCGGTCGGTCAGTACGGCGGGGTGGATGCCGCGGGCCAGGTCTCGCAGCTCCTGCAGCGCGAGCTTCACCTCGCAGTGCGCCTCCTCGACCATCGCCGCCGCCGTGTCGGGATCCTCCAGCAGCTTCTCCTTGGCAAGGCCCAGACCCATGGCCAGGTTGACCAGGCGGGCCTGCGCACCGTCGTGCAGGTCACGCTCGATGCGCCGCAGGTCGGCGGCGGCCGTGTCGACCACGACCCCCCGGTCCGACTCCAGCTCGGCGATGCGCCGCTCCAGCTCGTCGGAGGGCGACAGCAGCCCCCGCACCATCGCCCGGTCGGCACTGGTCAGCCCCCGCGCGATGAACGGCAGCACCGGCCACAGCACGAACAACGAGGTCAGCGTGATCGCAAAGGTGAGCACACCCCACGGCAGCCGTATGAAGTCGTACAGGAACGTTCGCCAGCCCACCGGATCCTTCAGCCTCATCCACAGCCGGCCGAGGAGACCGTCGGCCCGGTGCAGCGGCAGCGGGCTCGGCTCGTCGATCCGCACCCCGAGCAGCGCCCTGGCCCGGGCCCGCTCGAACCGGCCCATCAGCCGCGCGCCCGAGAGTCCCAGCGCCAGCACCGGGAGGCCGATCACCGTGAGGGTCAGCATGCCGCCGGCGAACAGCACCGTCACCACGTAGACGAAGCCGAACAGCGCCATCGGCAGGTTCGCCAGGAGATGCGCGATCTCTTTCCAGGTGCGCCCCGCGAAGGCGAAGCGGGCCGGAGGCAGGCGGTCGTCGGGCTCGGTCGCATTCGAACTCGCGGGCGGGTAGCGTTCGGTCATATCGGTTAGCGTGCCCGTCGCCAGGCCGTCGCGCCATGAGGTGGACCGCCGAGTTCCCCTGAGGAAAACCCCACCCCCCGCGACCACCCCCGCGAAACCGGCCGCCGCGGGGCCGCTCGCCGGACGGGCGCATGCTCACCTGTGTCCCAACGCATGACGGGCTGCTTACGCTCTCTTTAGCAGGCCCTAGACTCCCGTGCGTACAGGTCGCCATACAGCGGCGTTCACCAGGTCCACGGGTCACAAGTCCACAGGTCACGAGGTCAGGGAGCGAGGGACGGACGTGCCGGAACCGACCGTCGTCGATTCGACCGCCGCCGCGGCGGACCGCGCGACGCACGCGGCCGAGTACACCCAGAGGCACGCGGCCGACTATGCCCAGACGTACGCGGCCGACTATTTCCAGTCGTACTCGGTCGTCGGCCTGCTCGCCGTCATCGGCGTGCTGTTCGTCGCCGTGGCCTTCGGCGCCGGACGCCTGCTGCGGCCGGTGGTCCCCACGCCGGAGAAGCTCCTGACATACGAGTGCGGCGTCGACCCAGTCGGGGAGGGCTGGGCTCACACCCAGGTCCGCTACTACGTCTACGCGTTCCTGTACGTGATCTTCGCCGTCGACTCGATCTTCCTGTTCCCCTGGGCGACGGTTTTCGCCGCCCCCGGCTACGGCGCCACGACCCTCGTCGAGATGTTCATCTTCCTCGGCTTCCTGGCCGTGGGCCTGCTGTACGCATACAAGAAGGGCGTCCTGGCATGGACGTGACGCCAGACACCAACAGCCCGTCGATCGGTCAGCCGAACGGCCAACCGATCGGCCAGCCGGTCCTGCTGCCGGAGCCGAAGCGGCTGGGCGCGCTCGCGCGCCTCGCCCCCGAGCCGATGAAGGTCGTCCTGAACTGGGGCCGCCGCTACTCGCTCTGGGTCTTCAACTTCGGCCTGGCCTGCTGCGCGATCGAGTTCATCGCAGCGTCGATGGCCCGCCACGACTTCATCCGCCTCGGCGTCATCCCGTTCGCGCCCGGCCCGCGCCAGGCCGACCTGATGGTGGTGTCCGGGACGGTCACGGACAAGATGGCGCCCGCCGTGAAACGCCTGTACGAGCAGATGCCCGAGCCGAAGTACGTCATTTCCTTCGGCGCGTGCAGCAACTGCGGCGGCCCGTACTGGGACTCGTACTCCGTCACCAAGGGCGTCGACCAGATCATCCCCGTCGACGTCTACGTCCCCGGCTGCCCGCCGCGCCCCGAGGCCCTGCTCCAGGGGATCCTGAAGCTCCAGGAGAAGATCGCGCGCGAGTCGCTGGAGGAGCGGTACGGGTCGGCCTCCCGGCCGTCCGCCGCCGCGCTGCAGAGCGGCCTGGTGACACCGCCGGCCGCGGGGGAGGAACGATGACCGCCGTCGGCTGGCTGCCCGCCGGCGTCGAGGACCTGTTCGGTACGGAGGCCACGGCCGAGGAGTCGTACGACGTGCTGACCGTCGACGTACCGCCGGCCGCCTGGCTCCCCGCCCTGGAGACCGCGCGCGACCGGCTGGGCTGCACGTACTTCGACTGGCTGAGCGCGGTCGACGAACCGGGCACGGGCTTCCATGTCACCGCCCACGTCGCGGCCCTGGCCCCCGTACGACGGCTGCTGCTGCGCACGACGGTCCCGCACGAGGCGCCGGTGCTGCCGAGCGCCGTCGGCGTCTACGCGGGCGCGGCCTGGCACGAACGCGAGACGCACGAGATGTTCGGCGTCGACTTCGAGGGCCACCCCGCGCTGGACCACCTGCTCCTGCCGGACGGCTTCGAGGGCCACCCCCTCCGCAAGGACTTCGTCCTGGCGGCGCGCGTCGCCAAGGCCTGGCCCGGCGCGAAGGAGCCGGGGGAGCCTGCGGCGGGTGCAGCACACGGCGGCCCCAAGCGCCGCCAGATGCTCCCTCCGGGCGTCCCCGACCCCAACGAGTGGGGCCCCCTCAAGGGCCAGCTCCCCCCTGCCCCCGCCCGCCCGGCCCGCGGTGCGGCCCGCGCAGCCGGCGACCGCCCGGCACGCCGCACCCGCACCGCGACGGAGGGCTCCGCCAGCCAGTCGGCGACGCCCACAGCCGCAGGGGAGCCCCCGGCACGCCGCATGCGTACGGCAGCGGAGGGCTCGGCGAGCCAGACGCCCCCCGCCACCGAGCCACAGGCAGACACACCCGCACCACCGACCACGCCCAGCCGCACACGGAGCGCCGGAGAGGGCTTGGCCTCACAACGTGAGGGCACGCCGGCGGGCGGGACCCCGGAGACTCCGACCCCGCGCCGCGCGCGCAGCGCGAACGAGGGTTCGGCGTCCCAGCGCACCGGAACGGGCACTCCCGCCGCCCCCCGTCGCGCGCGCAGCGCCTCCGAGGGCTCCGCGAGCCAGCGAGCCACGTCCGGCACTGCCCCGGCAGGCGACACGGACGAGACCGCCGCGACACCGGGCCCGGACAGCCGTACCCCGAAGCCCCCCGCGACTCCCCGCAGCCCCGACGCCCCGTGGCACCACGCCCGCCCGACCTTCGACGAGCCCGCCTCCGAGCAGGCGCGCGAGGCCGAGCAGGGTCCCAAGGCCGAGCAGGGTCCCGAGGCCGAGCAGGCGCCCGAGGCCGAGCAGAAGCCCAAGGCCGAGCAAGCGGCCGAAACCGAGCAGTCCCCGAAGGCCGAGCAGGCACCCGGGGCCGAACAGCGGCCCAAGGCCGAACAGGCGGCCGAAGCCGAGAGTGAGCCCCCGGACTCGCAGACCCCGCCCCCGGAAACCGGCCGTTCCAACTCCGCCGACTCCGCTGCTTCCTCCGGTCCCTCCGATTCCGCCGACACCACCCCGACCCGCGAAGACCCCGCAGGAGGCCCGCAGTGAACGACGTGCTCGACGTCACCCTGCGACTCCTGATCGTCTTCGTCGTCTTCCTGACCTTCCCGCTGCTCATCGGCCAGACCGAACACAAGGTGATGGCCCACATGCAGGGCCGCCTCGGCCCGATGTACGCCGGCGGCTTCCACGGCTGGGCCCAGCTCGTCGCCGACGGCGTGAAGTTCGCGCAGAAGGAGGACGTGGTCCCGGCGGGCGCGGACCGCCGTATCTTCCAGCTCGCCCCCGCCGTGGCCCTCCTGCCGTACCTGCTCGTCCTCCTCGCCATCCCCATCGGTCCGGGCGAGGGCGCCGTCGCCCAGGTCATCGACGCGGGCATCTTCTTCGTGCTGGCCGTCATGGGCGTCGGCGTCCTCGGCTCGCTCATGGCCGGATGGGCCTCCGCCAACAAGTTCTCCCTCCTCGGCGGCCTGCGCACCGCCGCCCAGCTCCTCGCCTACGAACTCCCGATGCTGCTCACCGCCGCCTCGGTGGCGATGGCGGCCGGCACGGTGTCGATCCCCGGCATCCTCGACGCCTTCGAGTGGTGGTGGCTGCCCTGGCAGATCGTCGGCGCGATCGTCTTCTTCGTCGCCGGACTCGCCGAACTCCAGCGGCCCCCCTTCGACATGCCGGTCGCCGACTCGGAGATCATCTTCGGCGCGTACACCGAGTACACCGGCCTGCGCTTCGCCCTCTTCCTCCTCGCCGAGTACGCCGGAATCGTCATCCTGTGCGGCCTGACCACCGTCCTCTTCCTGGGCGGCTGGCACGGCCCCTGGGGCGCCGACGGCCTCGGCTGGGTCTGGACCCTGCTGAAGACCGCCCTCCTCGCCTTCCTCGTGATCTGGCTGCGCGTGACCTACCCCCGCCTGCGCGAGGACCAGCTGCAGAAACTGTCCTGGACCCTCCTCGTCCCCCTCTCCCTCGCCCAGATCGCCCTCACCGGCATCGTCAAGGTGGTGATCCAGTAGCCATGGCCGAGTCGTCCCCGCCCTCCCGGCCCCGCATCCCCGGCAGCGGTCTGGCCAAAGGCTTGGCCGTCACCCTGCGCACGATGACGAAGAAGTCCGTCACCGACCAGTACCCGGACGCCCAGCCCGACCTCCCGCCCCGCACCCGCGGCGTGATCGGCCTGTTCGAGGAGAACTGCACGGTCTGCATGCTGTGCGCCCGCGAGTGCCCGGACTGGTGCATCTACATCGACTCCCACAAGGAGACGGTCCCTGCGGCGGCCCCCGGCGGCCGCGAACGCAGCCGCAACGTCCTCGACCGCTTCGCCATCGACTTCGCCCTGTGCATGTACTGCGGTATCTGCATCGAGGTCTGTCCTTTCGACGCCCTGTTCTGGTCCCCGGAGTTCGAGTACGCCGAGACCGACATCCGCGACCTCACCCACGAGCGCGACAAGCTCCGCGAGTGGATGTGGACCGTCCCGGCCCCGCCCGCCCTCGACCCCGGCGCGGAGGACCCCAAGGAACTCGCCGCCGCCCGCAAGACCGCCGACAAACTCGCCGCCCAGCAGCAGCCCCCGGCACCCGCCGAGCCGCACGCCGACGAACAGGCCCGCGCCGCCGAGCAGCCCACCCGGCCGATGGGCGAGTCCAAGCAGCAGACCGACCAGCCCCGGAGGGACACCCCGGACGGGCAGGAGGGCCGGCCATGACCCTCGCCGCAGCCGCCACGACGGCCCACGCGCACGCCACCACGGCAGCGCACGCCGCCACGACCACCGCCGCCGACCCGCCCGGGTTCCTCTCCCCGACCGGCGTCGAGATCGCCTTCCTCCTCGTCGGCCTGGCCACCTTCGGCGCCGCGATCGTCACCGTCACCACCCGCCAGCTGGTGCACGCCGCCCTGTGGCTGGTGGTGACCCTCGGCGGCCTCGCCGTCGAATACCTCCTGCTCACCGCCGAGTTCATCGCCTGGGTGCAGGTCCTCATCTACGTCGGTTCCGTCGTCGTCCTCCTCCTGTTCGGTCTCATGCTCACCAGAGCCCCCATCGGCCGCTCCCCGGACGCCGACTCCGGCAACCGCTGGGCCGCCCTCACCGTGGCCGTCGCCGCCGCGGCCACCCTGATCTGGGTCGTCGTCGACGCCTTCCGCGCGACCTGGATCGACCTGGACGGCCCCGCCGCCGGCTCCACGAAGGCCACCGGAGCGAGCCTCTTCCAGAACTGGGTCCTCCCCTTCGAGGCCCTCTCCGTCCTCCTCCTCGCCGCCCTGGTCGGCGCGATCGTCCTGTCCCGCAAGGCGAAGACCGACACGACCACCGCGACCACCGCCCCAGGCGCGCCCGACACGCAGGCAACCCGGCGCGACACGGAAGAGGCCCGCTGATGCATCTCGCCTACCCCGCCGTACTCTCCGCCCTCCTGTTCTGCACCGGTCTGTACGGTGTCCTCGCCCGCCGCAACGCGATCCTGGTCCTGATGTCGGTCGAGCTGATGCTCAACGCCGTCAACCTGAACCTGGTCGCCTTCGACGTCTGGCTCAGCAAGGCCGCCGAGGAGACCCTGCACTCCGGACAGGCCCTGACCCTGTTCACCATCGCCATCGCCGCCGCCGAGATCGGCATCGGCCTGGCGATCGTCCTGGCCGTCCACCGCAATCGCGGCACCTCGGACATCGACAAACTCCGCGACACCGCCGAGGGCAACGGCCCCGACGGCCCCGGCAGCGACGCCCTCACGGCCGAAGAGACCGAGAAGGCTGAGGCCACCGCGTGACCACGATCACCCTCGCCGTCCTCGTCCCCCTCCTTCCGTTCCTCGCGGCGGCCGCCGGCCTCCTCCTGGGCCGCACGGCAACCGGGTTCGTCCGCCCGCTCGCCGTCCTGCCGACCCTCACGTCCCTCGTTTTCGCGGTCCTGGTCGCCGTGCGCCAGGGCGGCGACCGCGCCGTCGACGCCGCCACCGAACTCACACCCACCGGCTCGGTCCCGGTCGAACTCGCCCTGCACATCGACGGCTTCGCCGCCCTCACCGCCGTCCTGGTCGGCGTCGTCGCCTCCGCCGTGCAGATCTACTCGACCGGCTATCTGCGCGACGACCCGCGCTACCCCTCCTACGCCGCCCTCATCTCCCTGTTCACCTCCGCGATGCTCCTGGTCGTCTACTCCGGCGACCTGATCGTGCTGCTGGTCGGCTGGGAAGTCATGGGCATCTGCTCGTACTTCCTCGTCGGCCACTACTGGGAGACCCCGGAGGCCCGCGCCGCCTCCATCAAGGCCTTCCTGGTCACCAAGCTCGGCGACGTCCCCTTCCTGATCGGACTGTTCGCACTGGCCACCGACGCCGGGTCCTTCCGCATCACCCGCGTCCTCGGCGCCGTCGCGCACGGCGGACTCGACCACCCGACCCTGATCGCCCTGCTGCTCCTGGCCGGTGTGGCGGGCAAGTCGGCGCAGTTCCCGCTGCACAGCTGGCTCCCCGACGCCATGGCGGGCCCCACTCCCGTCTCCGCGCTGATCCACGCCGCGACGATGGTCGCCGCCGGTGTCTACTTCATCGCCCGTCTCCTTCCCGTCTTCGAGGCCTCGCGGGCCGCGATGACCGTCCTCGCCGTCATGGCCGCCGTCACGATGGCCGGTTCGGCGCTCGCGGCGCTTGCCCAGGACGACATCAAGCGCGTCCTCGCCTACTCGACGATCGGCCAGCTCGGCTACATGACCGGAGCGCTCGCCGTCGGCGACCGCGGAGCCGCCGTCTTCCACCTCCTGTCCCACGGCGCCTTCAAGGCGCTGCTGTTCCTCGCGGCGGGCGTGATCATCCACGCCGCCGGCACCAACTCGCTGGCCGCCATGTCCCGCATGCGAAACCTGCGCGCCCGCGTCCCCGACGCCTACTGGACGATGACCGTGGCGCTCCTCGCGCTCGCCGCGATCCCGCCGTTCAGCGGCTTCTTCTCCAAGGAGGCGGTGCTCGGCGTCGCCGAGCACGTCGCCACCGGCGACACCGGGCACGCGCCCGGCGCCGCGGGCTGGATCGTCCTCCTCGCCGGCCTGGTCACCGCCCTGCTCACCGCGGCGTACGCGATGCGCCTGTGGCTGCTGGCCTTCCGCGGCCGGGGCGCCGAGGCCCCCGACCACGGCCGGCAGCCCCTGGTCATGACCGCTGTGCTGTGGGTGCTCGCGGTGCCGTCGCTCGCCTTCGGTCTGGCCTACGGCCTGCTGCCCGACTGGTTCGACGGCCGTGACCTGACCCCGCTGCTCACCACCTCCGTCCTCGGTACGGGTGTGGCCCTGACCGGCGGCATCGTTACCTACGCCGCCTGGCGGCACACCACCGCACTCGCGGCCCGCGTCCCGCTGGGCGCCGTCGCGGCCCACCCCGAAGGTGACGCCGCGCTGGTCGAGGCCGAGGCCATCGCCAGCCACAAACCCGCGTACGGCACCGTGGCCGCCGCGTCCGACCCGGCCGACCCCGCACGGCTGCTGCTAGGCCCGCTGCACCGGCACGCGGCCCTCGGCTTCCACCTCGACGCCGTGTACGCGGCCCTGTTCGTCCGCCCGGTCCAGGCCGGCGCGAGTCTCGTCCGGTTCCTCGACCGCGAGGTCGTCGACACCTACGTACGCGGCGCGGGCGCCCTGCCGCGGTGGCTCGGCGCCGCCGTCCGACGTGCCCAGACCGGCAATGTGCAGACCTATGTGAGCGCGCTGCTCGCCGGCACCGTCGTCCTGGTGGTCGCCGCCGTCCTCGTCGCCACGGGAGCGTGAGCAGGCGTGATCGATATCAACGAGTCCGTGATGCAGTTCCTTCTGGCATTCGTCGTCGTCGGCCCGCTCCTCGGCGCCGCCGCCGCTCTCCTGCCCGCCCCGCCCGGGCTGAAGGGGAAGTCGCCCGAGCAGGCCGTGCTGCGGCACGGCGTGACCGTCACCGGCGCCGTCCTCATCGCCGCGATCGCCCTCGCGCTCGGCTTCGACCACGACCAGCCGTCGAAGATGCAGGCCAGCACCGACATCAGCTGGATCCCCGCACTCGACGTACGGATCCACCTCGGCATCGACGGCATCTCGCTCCCCCTTCTGGTCCTGAGCGCGCTGCTCACCTTCCTGAGCGCGCTGTACTCCTACTTCAAGATGCCCGCAGGTCCGTCCCCGAAGGCCTTCGTCTCGCTGCTGCTCGTCCTGGAGTCAGGCACCCTCGCCACCTTCGCCGTCCTCGACCTGCTGCTGTTCTTCCTCGCCTTCGAGATGGTCCTCATCCCGATGTACTTCCTCATCGCCCGCTGGGGCGGCGAGGGCCGGAGCCAGGCCGCGTGGAAGTTCATCCTCTTCACCCTGCTCGGCTCCGTGGTCATGCTGCTCGGCCTGCTCCTGATCGGGATCAAGGCGGGCACGTTCGACATGATGGCACTCGCCACTGACAACGGCCGGTCGCTGACCACATCCGTGCAGGTCATCGCCGTTTTGGCGATCGGGATCGGGCTCGCGGTCAAGACGCCGATGTGGCCGCTGCACAGCTGGCTGCCCGACGCCCACACCGCTGCGCCGACCGTCGGCTCGGTCCTGCTGGCCGGCGTCCTGCTGAAGATGGGAACGTACGGATTCGTCCGGATCCTCCTCCCCATCGCCCCCGACGGCTTCCGCATCTTCGCGCCCTACCTCGCTGCCTTCGCCGTCGTCGGCATCATCTACGGATCCCTCGCCTGCCTCGCCCTCGCCAAACAGGGCGCGAAGGGCGACCTCAAGCGGCTCATCGCCTACTCCTCCGTCGGCCACATGGGCTTCGTCCTCCTCGGCATCGCGACCATGACCCCGACCGGCGTGAACGGCGCCCTGTTCGCCAACATCGCCCACGGCCTCATCACCGGCCTGCTCTTCTTCCTGGTCGGCGCACTGAAGGACCGCACCGGCAGCACCGACCTCGACACCCTTGCCGAGGAGACCGGAGCGGCCCTGTACGGCAGGGCCCCGCGCCTCGGCGGCCTGCTCGCCTTCGCCGCCGTCGCCTCGCTCGGCCTGCCGGGCCTGGCCGGATTCTGGGGTGAGATGCTGGCGCTGTTCGGCGCGTTCGACCCCGCCGCAGGCCTCAGCCGGCCCGCCTTCCTCACCTTCATGGCGATCGCCGCGTTCGGCACGCTCCTCACGGCCGCGTACCTGCTCGTCGTGGTCCGCCGCGTCTGCATGGGCGCCGTACCGCAGCAGGCCCCGGAGCTCGCCGACGTCCGGCGGTACGAGTTCGCGGCCTGGACCCCGCTGGTCGCCCTCACCGTCGTCGCGGGCCTGTGGCCCAAGGCCCTGCTCGGGCTGACCGACCCGGCCGTGCAGCAGCTCCTCGCAGGAGGCACCCGATGAGCTCCCTCGTCCAGTCCGTCGACTGGCTCGCGATCGCGCCGCCCACCATCGCCGCGGTCGTCGGACTCGGCGTCCTCGTCGCCGACCTGTTCGTGAGCTCCTCGAAGAAGGCGCTGCTCGGCTGGGCTTCCGTCGCGGGACTCGCCGCCGCGACGGTCATGCTGCTGCCCCTCCTGGACGGCGACCGCAGCACCTTCTGCCTGACCGGCGAACCCGAGGTGTGCAGCTACACCGCCGACCGCTTCACCCTCGTCATCCAGTTCCTGGTCCTCGCGGGCGCCCTCCTTACCGCCCTGCTGTCGGTCACCGCCCTCAAGGACGCGCGCAAGGGACTTCCCGAAGGGGAGTTCTGGTTCCTGCTGCTGTCGTCCGCGGCCGGCGCCGCCCTCCTGCCCGCCTCCCGCGACCTCGCGACCCTCATCGTGGCCCTGGAGGTCGCCTCCCTGCCGGCCTTCGCCCTCGTGGGCCTCAGGCACGGCGACCGCAAGTCCTCCGAAGCGGCCCTGAAGTTCTTCCTGTCCTCGGTCACCGCGACCGCGGTCAGCCTCCTCGGCATCAGCTTCGTGTACGCCTCCACCGGCACCCTCTACCTCACCCAGGTCGCCGACCGTATCCAGAACGTCGACGGCCGGCTCGACACGCTCGCCCAGACCGGCGTCGTCCTCACCCTCATCGGCTTCGCCTTCAAGATGGCCGCCGTCCCCTTCCACTTCTGGGTGCCCGACACCTACGTCGGAGCGCCCCTGCCGGTCGCCGCCTACCTGTCGGTCGTCGGCAAGGCCGTCGGCTTCTCCGGCCTGATCCTCGTCACGGTCGTCGCCCTCCCCTCGTACGGCGACGTCTGGGGCCCCGCGCTCGCGGTGCTGGCCGCTCTCACCATGACCGTCGGCAATGTCGGCGCTCTGCGCCAGCAGGCCACGCGCGCGTACAGCGCCGTACGCCTGCTGGCCTGGTCGTCCGTCGGACAGGCCGGCTACCTCCTGGTGCCGATCGCCGCCGCCGCGTACGCCGACGACGCCGAGCGGTCGATCGGCTCCACCGTCGCCTACGCGCTGATGTACGGCGCGGTGAACCTCGGCGCCTTCGCGGTGGCCGCCGTCGTGGGCCGTACCAGGCCCCTCAACCGCATCACGGACTACCGCGGCCTTTACGCCGCCAATCCCCTCACCGCGCTGCTCCTGGCCTTCTTCCTGCTCTGCCTCGCCGGACTGCCGCCGGGCATCATCGGCCTCTTCGCCAAGGTCACCGTCTTCTCCGCGGCCGTCGACGCGGGCCTCGGCTGGCTGGCCGTGGTCATGGCCGTCAACGTCGTGATCGCGCTGTTCTACTACCTCCAGTGGACGGCCCTGCTGTTCCGCGCCCCCGAAGGCGAGCCCGAGACGCACCTCCTGCCCGCGCCGCTCACGGCGGCGATCACGCTCACCGGGGTCCTCGCCATCGCCCTGTCCGGAGCGCCCCAGCTGGTCCTGCGCTTCGCCGACACCGGGCTGTTCTGAGCACCGGTCGCTTCGGCCACGCGCGCGTGGGGCACCCGATCTCCGCGCACGCGTGCGGCACGCGGCCACCGTCACACGGACGGCCCACGCACGCCGCCGGACGCAAGAGGGAACCCGGGGCCCTCGCCTGGCGTTGACCAGTACGGGAGGGTCCACTGGACGTGACACCACGGCACCAGTGGCAGCACAGATCACCCAGCAAGGGTTCCCCTGCCGCACCACTTGGAGGGCGTACCGTGCACCGCCGGCACAACGGGCTCAGGACCGCAGTCCTCCTCGGGGGACTGTCCGCACTCATCATCCTCATCGGCAGCTTCTTCGGCCGCATGGGGCTCGTCGTCGCCGTCCTGGTCGCCCTGGGCACGAACGCGTACGCGTACTGGAACAGCGACAAGCTGGCGCTACGCGCGATGCGTGCCCGCCCGGTGAGCGAGTTCGAGGCCCCGGGGCTGTACCGCATGGTCCGTGAGCTCTCCACCCAGGCCCGCCAGCCCATGCCGCGCCTGTACATCTCCCCGACGGAGGCGCCCAACGCCTTCGCCACCGGCCGCAATCCGCGCAACGCCGCCGTGTGCTGCACCGACGGCATCCTGCGCCTGTTGGACGAGCGCGAGCTGCGCGGCGTCATCGGCCACGAGCTCAGCCACGTCTACAACCGCGACATCCTGATCTCGTCGGTCGCCGGCGCCCTCGCCTCCGTGATCATGTTCCTGGTGAACTTCGCCTGGCTGATTCCCATCGGCCGCTCCGACGACGACGAGGGCCCCGGCCTCCTCGGCATGCTGCTGATCATGATCCTGGGGCCGCTCGCCGCGTCCCTCATCCAACTGGCCATCAGCCGCTCCCGGGAGTACGAGGCCGATGCCTCCGGCTCCCAGCTGACCGGCGACCCGCTTGCCCTCGCCAGCGCCCTGCGCAAGCTCGAAACGGGCACCAAGCAGCTCCCGCTGCCACCCGAGCCCCGTATCGAGACCGCCAGCCATATGATGATCGCGAACCCGTTCCGCCCGGGGCAGGGGCTTGCGCGGATGTTCTCCACGCACCCGCCGATGGCCGACCGCATCTCCCGGCTCGAAAAGATGGCAGGTCCCCACCAGTGAAGACAATCCTCAACATCGTCTGGCTCATTCTGAGCGGTTTCTGGCTGTTCCTCGGCTACCTCCTCGCGGGCGTGCTGCTGGGCATCACGATCATCGGCATCCCGTTCGGCGTCGCGGCCTTCCGCATCGGTGTCTACGCGCTGTGGCCCTTCGGGTACACGACCGTCGAGCGCCGTGACACGGGCGCGCCGTCCTGCATCGGCAACGTGCTGTGGCTGGTCCTCGCGGGCTGGTGGCTGGCCCTCGGCCACATCGTCACCGGCATCGCCCTGTGCGTCACGATCATCGGCATCCCGCTCGGCATCGCCAACTTCAAGCTGATCCCGGTCTCGCTGCTGCCGCTGGGCCGCGAAATCGTCCGCACGGACCGGCCGTTCACCGACCGCTGGTGACGCCGGACCGGTCGCCCGTTCAGTCGCCCGTTTTCCACAGGCGGGGGGTTGTCCACAGGCCCGCACGGCTGTCAGAGGCGGGCGGCATGATGAACGCATGACCGAGATCGAGCAGTTGCTGGCACGGGTGGCGGCCAAGGCCCGCAACACCCGCCCGTGGGGCTGGACTTCACTCCCCGAGCCCGTCGACGCGGACACCCTGGCCCGCGCCGAGTCCGCGCTGGGCTTTCGTCTGCCCCCGCTGCTCGCCGAGCTCTATCTGCGGATAGGAGACGGCGGATTCGGCCCGGAGTACGGCCTGTTGCCGCTGCTCGACGGCCCGCCCGCCGGCGAGCCCGCCGCTGTCGTCCAGTACCTCGCCAACCGCGCCGACGCCCGCAAGGACCCCGACTGGTCCTGGCCGGAGGGCGTCCTGCCGATATCCCACTGGGGCTGCGCCATGTACGCGTGCGTGGACTGCCACGCCCCCGAGTCCACCGTCCTGCTCTTCGAGCCGAACGCCGACGGCGCCGACCACGCCTGGTTCGTCGACGCCCCCAGCCTCACGGACTGGCTCCGCGCCTGGGTCGACGGCACGGGCTGGTACGAAGAGACGAACGAGGAGCTGGGCATGCGCCCGTGGACCGACTTCCGCATACGCACCACGCAGGCGCGGGCTTCCTGAGACACGAGGCCGCCCACGCGTTGGCGCAGGGCTCGCTGCCGCCGTAAGGGAACGTGAGTTGTCGCGTCGGCCGCACGACAGGCGCAGCCACCCGCGCGGAGTCAGCGCAGCCGCCTTGGCGAAGCCGGCCGCCCTACCGCCCCGCCACCCGCGCCCGCAGCCTCCGCCGCACCGCGTACGCCGCGACGCCCACCGCCAGCACACCCGCGCCCGCGGCCACCGACACCCCCGGAAGGGAGAACGCCAGGAGCACGCACCCGACGAGGCCCACGGCCGGTACCGCACGCCTGATCGGGGACGGGTCCAGGGTCCAGGCCGACGCGTTGGCCACCGCGTAGTACACCAGGACACCGAAGGAGGAGAAGCCGATCGCGCCCCGCACATCCACCGTGGCGGCCAGGACCGCGACCACCGCACCCACGGCCAGCTCGGCCCGGTGCGGCACCTGGAAGCGCGGATGGACGGCGGACAGTGCACCGGGCAGATGCCCGTCCCGGGCCATGGCCAGCGTCGTCCGCGAGACGCCCAGGATCAGGGCCAGCAGCGAGCCCAGCGCGGCCACGGCGGCGCCCACCCGCACGACCGGCACCAGCCCCGGCACCCCGGCCGCCCGCACCGCGTCGGCCAGCGGCGCGGCCGCATCCCCGAGACCACCGGAACCCAGCACGGAAAGGACGGCGATCGCCACACACGCGTACACCGCCAGCGCGATGCCCAGGGCCAGTGGGATCGCCCGCGGAATCGTGCGCGCCGGATCACGCACCTCCTCGCCGAGGGTCGCGATCCGCGCATACCCCGCGAAGGCGAAGAACAGCAGGCCGGCCGCCTGAAGCACCCCGACCGCGCCGTCCGACGCCCCGATGTCCAGCCGCCCGGCATCGGACTCACCGGACCCCAGACACACGACGACCACGGAAGCGAGGACAGCCAGGACCGCCGCCACGATCGCCCGCGTCAGCCACGCGGACTTCTGGACCCCGCCGTAGTTCACCGCGGTCAGCGCCACCACGGCCGCGACCGCCACGGCGTGCGCCTGCCCCGGCCAGACGTACGCACCCACGGTGAGTGCCATCGCCGCACAGGAGGCAGTCTTCCCGACCACGAACGACCAGCCCGCGAGATAACCCCAGAACTCCCCGAGCCGCTCGCGCCCGTACACGTACGTGCCGCCGGAGGCCGGATACCGTGCGGCCAGCCGTGCCGACGACATGGCGTTGCAGTAGGCGACCACGGCGGCGACCGCGAGCCCGAGCAGCAGCCCCGACCCGGCCGCGTGGGCCGCGGGCCCCAGCGCGGCGAAGATCCCGGCTCCCACCATCGAGCCGAGGCCGATGACGACCGCGTCGGCCACGCCGAGGGTGCGCCGCAGTTCGGGACCGGCAACTGTCATGGGCGGCACCTTACTGATCAGTGCAACCAGGGGATGCCCCCGGGACGTCCTCTCCACCAAGACGGCATGAACTCGCGCGCGACCAGAACGACGTACGAACCGCGAGCACGGCTTGCCCGGAGATCAACATCACAGTGCCGGGACAGCACGGGCACAGCGTGAAAGGGCAGGTTCACCGCATGGGCATCATCAGTTGGATCATCCTGGGCCTGTTGGCCGGCGCCATCGCCAAGTTCCTGCTGCCGGGCCGCGACCCGGGCGGCTTCGTCGGCACGACCGTGATCGGTGTCGCGGGCGCGTTCATCGGCGGTTGGATATCGGCCCGTTGGCTGGACCACCCGATCGCCAAGCACTTCTACGACGGCGCCACGTGGGCCGCCGCGATCGGGGGCTCGCTCGTCCTGCTGATCGCCTACCGGCTGCTGTTCGGCAACTCACGCTGAGCACGACATCGCGCTGAGCACGACATCGCGCTGAGCACGAACTCGCGCTGAGGGCGCCCCTGACCGCGGCCAGCAGGCGAGAAGGGTGGGCACCGACGGGTGCTCACCGTTCCTCGTACGCGCGCGGGGCGTGGCCCACCGGCCGGCCTGACCCCGCCGCACCGGCTACCGGTAGTTCACGAACTGCATCGCGAAGTCGAAGTCCTGGCCCTTGAGGAGGGCGATGACGGCCTGCAGGTCGTCGCGGCTCTTGGAGCTGACCCGCAGCTCTTCGCCCTGCACCTGGGCCTTCACGCCCTTCGGACCCTCGTCACGAATGATCTTCGCCACCTTCTTCGCGTTCTCCTGGGAGATGCCCTCCTTGATCGATGCGAAGATCTTGTACTCCTTGCCGGAGAGCTGGGGCTCGCCCGCGTCCAGAGCCTTCAGCGAGATGCCGCGCTTGATCAGCTTGGACTGGAAGACGTCGAGGACAGCCTTCACCCGGTCCTCGGAGTTCGCCTCCATGAGGACCTTCTCACCGGACCACGAGATCGAGGCACCCACGCCCTTGAAGTCGTAGCGCTGCGAGATCTCCTTGGCGGCCTGGTTGAGGGCGTTGTCGACCTCCTGCCGCTCGACCTTCGAGACGATGTCGAAACTGGAGTCGGCCATGTCCTGTGGCTCCTTGTATCGGGGTGCGTATCGGTGCGTATCGGTGCGTACCGGCGTACGTGGGGGCGGCCATGGGACCGCCGTGGGTCCGGGCCGCGTCCGGACAAGCCTAGCCACCCCCGGTCCCCCGGGCGCTGATCAATCGGGTGGCGAAGCACCCCCGTGTATCGGGTATTGTTTACGTCGTTGCCACGGAGCACCGCCGAGAGGCGGTCGACGGGCAGCAACCCCCGGCGGTGTGCCCGAGCGGCCAAAGGGAGCAGACTGTAAATCTGCCGGCTCAGCCTTCCCAGGTTCGAATCCTGGCGCCGCCACTTTGGGGAAGACCCCTTCTGATCAGGTTTTTCGCCTGTTCAGAGGGGGTTTTTCGTTGACCCTCCCTGTTCGATTCGTCGTGGACGGAGCGAGGGCGTGTCTCACCTCGTACCGCCCGTATCCCACCGTTGATCAGTGCGTGTCCCCCAGGCGTCCCCCGGGGGTGATCATGATCACTCCGGCTCGTTCCACTCCCGTAGGGCTGCGTCGATCCGGCTATTCGCCCGTTCCCGCGTCTGGTCGAGGACCTTGGCGTACACCTTGTGCAGTACCGCGATGCTGTGGCCGGCACGCCGGGCGCACTCCATCGCATCCACCCCGGAACTGAGCCAGAACGACACCCCGGCGTGCCGGAGGTCGTAGGGGCGACGGGCCAGCAAGGATGCCGTTTCCGCCTCGCTCAGTACGTCCTTCCGGGCCTTGGCCCATACTTCCCCATAGCCGGTCTCCTGTAGCAGGCCATCACGGTTCGTCCGGAAGAGCCGGCCATCGGGTGCCGTGCCGTGGGTGGCGATGTGCTGTCGCAGCAGACGGACGAAGTGCGGCGGGATCGGCACCGGACGGGAGTCCTTCTTGGCGCGGGCCTTGAGGTGGCGTGTCTCATGCGCCGTTCCGTCGTCGGTCCAGCTCCGTCCGGCCCGGACAACTCCTTGCCGCAGGGTAAGCATCCCCCACCCCGTCTCCGGGAGGTGGCACTGGCTCACGCGCAGTCCGGCGGCCTCGGCTGGACGCATGGCCGCGTAGTACAGGCACCCGAAGAACGCTTCCAGGTGTCGCCCACGCGGGCCCTGCTCACGCACCCCTGCCAGCAGCGCGCGGACCTGGCGAGGGTTGGCCACGCTCTCGGGGTCCACCGCTTCCACTGACTTCGGGGCAGTCCACTTCACGGCCGTGATCGGGTTGACCGGCATGGTGAAGTACTGCTCTTCCACGGCGAGCCCGAGAACGTCGCTGTCCAGCCGGAGGGATAGCGCGTCCAGGGCCAGACGTACGGTCGCCGGATCCTCCAGCGCGGAGACCGGCATGGAGTGCTTGGAGATCCAGGTGAGGGCGCGGGCCACATCGTCCGGCGGGGTCTCGTTCCAGCGGTTCCGGTTGTACGCCCACCCGTACAGCGCCCGTCGCATAAGCGCGGTGTCGGGCATCCCCGTCTTGGTCTTCACGAGCGCGGGAGTGATGGTTGCCAGCGCATCGGCGTAGTTCTTCCGCGACTTTGCCGGAGCCAGCACCCACTTGCGGTCGACGTACGCGCGGCTGTGCTCGTACCACGTGATGGAGCCCTGCTTGGCGCGCAGCTCGGATACGGGCAGGCCCGTTTCCTCGTCGAACTGGTCGCCGCGTCGCACGGCAGACATGAGTTCCGAGCGGCGCCCCTCGGCCTGGACCTTGAGTGTGTAGCTCTTGGAGTGCTTGCGCTCCCCGACCAGCCAGCGCAGGCGGTAGGGCTTCGGGCGATCCTTGCGAACCTCGATGGAGTAGAGGCGAACGTCGTAGGTCAGTGCCATATGAACTCCAGAGGGGCCCGCCGGAAGCGGGCCCCTCGTGTCTCGTGTGTGCGGGAGGCGGTCAGGCGGCAGCGTCTTCCATGGACGACCACCACGCGTCGAGGTCGGTGCGGCGGCAGCGGAGGTGACCGTTGGGGAGCTTGATGAGCTTGGGTGCCTTGCCACGGGCGCGCATGCGGTAGAAGGCGGCGCGGCTCATCTCGATCTCTTCGAGGACTTCGGGGAGCTTGAGCATCTTGGGGCGAGCCATGGCACTCCTCAGCGAAGGCGGGGCGGGCGGGGAGAGTTGCAAATACATTCCGTTGAGTCGCGACTCATCGGCACTCAGCGGCTCTCAGAGGTGTCTTGAGACGCGATGAGTTGCGACTCAGGCAAATGTGGTTCGGACATGTTCAGCGTGATCCCGGTGTAGGTGATCACCTGTCGGCCGTATGCGTCGCGGGGTCGGGAGCGGCTGAGCTGGGGGACCACGGAGAGCAGGTTGCGGCCGAACACCTGCTTGGTGCCGGGGCGCACGCCGTTGTCCTCGGCCCATTCCCGCCAGACCGTCCACAGGGCGTCCACGGGCACGGAGCAGGTGGGTCCGGTGGTGCAGCGTTCCCGGATGAACGCGGACGTGGGGGAGGCGGTGTCCTGCATTGTGGTGACTGCCTCGCGGCTGGATGCCGGTTCGGTGATCCGGCCCGTGCGCTGGAGACGTGCGAGCCCTTCTAGTGCCCAGTTGAGGATGCCGGGCATCTCCGACGTGAGCCGGTCGAAGAGGGTGGGGTCTTCCTTGCCCAGCCACGACACCCGCATGTTGAGCAGCACGAAGCGGCGGGCGATGACGCCGGATGAGTCGCCGAAGTGCGGCAGCTCGTTGGACAGGATCACCAGCCGGGTGGGCAGCTTGCCGGTCCACACCGCGCGGTATTTGCGGTCGATGTCGATGGTGTCCTCGCCGGAGATCGTGAGCAGGCGTTCGACGACTTGGCTGTTGTCGTTGCCGGACAGCCGGGCATCGGAGATGACCGCGAGCGGCTTGCCGATCAGCGTGGACAGCCCGAAGTTCGTGCCGAGTCCGGCGAGGGTGGGTCCGGCGAGGTTTTCCTTGCCGACCAGCTCTTTGAGCACGCGGGCGATGGTGCCTTTGCCGGAGCGGGACGGGCCGACGATGAGCAGGATCTTCTGCTGGTCGGTGCGGCCGGAGAGGACGTAGCCGAACCACTCCTGAAGAGCGGCGATGGCGTCGGGGTCGTTCGGCCAGATCTGCGCCAGGAAGCGTTCCCACGTCGGTGCCCTCGCGGCGGGGTCGTAGGCGAAGGGGACGGAGACCAGGTTGAAGAACCCGGGCCCGTGCGGCAGCAGCGCGCGATCCCGGATCCTGAGCAGGCCGTTCTCACATGCCACCATCGGCCCGCCGGCCGCCGCGTCTCCACCATCGATCCAGGCGGGAGCATCGGTGTCGGTGGGCAGCAGGGTGATGGCGCCCAACGCGTCGAGAAGGTTGCCGATCTTCTGTTTCGTGGGGGCCCAGTCCCGGAGTTCCGGTTGTCCATCCTTGCCGGGGGTGGCGTAGGTGGCGTGCTCAAGCCGTTTGTACATGGCGGCGCGCATCTGCGCTTCGTCCATCTCGCGCCAGCACGTGCCGTTCCAGCGCATCCACGAGCCACGCCAGCGCCGGACGATCGGGCGCCCGTCCTCGGTGTGCCAGTCGGGCAGGAGGCGGCGGGCGACGGCCAGGGGGTTGGACGGCGACGGCAGTTCCTCGGTGACGTTGGGGTCGGTCATGCGGCGGTCCTCCCTTCCTGGGAGCTCCGGAGCGGGCAGGTTGCGCGGTGGGTTTCGTGGTCGGCGATCAGGGCGAGCACGCGGCGTTTGCCGACGGCGCTGCGGTCATGGCCGCACTGGCACTTCGACGTGGCCGTGGGCACGGCGCCGCGTGGGGCGCTGATGTGCAGCCACGCCACGGGGTAGCGGCCGTCGCGCTGGTGCGGGTCAGGACGATGAACAGATCGGACGCCCTGACGGGCGGCGCCTTTCGGCTCGCCCATGGCCCGTTGTGCTGCGGCCGGTTGGGCGGCGCGCGCGCCGGTCGGAGTGCCAGTGAGGCTCTTCAGGAGGGGGCGGGTCCGGGGGTTCATGCCGCGTACCCCCTGGTCTGGTTGTGGGTGATGGACCAGGTCAGGGCGCTGCGGAGGGTGGAGCGGCACTCGGACGCGGTGAGTCCGGCCGTCTCGCCTGCCTCCTGAAGAGCCTGCTCAACCACGTGCCGGGGGAGGTCGCCCCACGCGACGAACCGTCCCAGGGCGCGCGCCGCGCGGAACAGCTTCGCTTCCCGCTCGCCCTCAACAGCGCGAGCCACGTTCGCCGTCTCGTTGTCGAGCGCTACATCCGCATATCGGCGGGATTGCGTCGCGACGGCCACTGAAGGGGCCTGAGGGGCCCTGGGGGTGGGTTTCAGGATGGTTTGGAGCCAGGACGGCAGAGAGGCGGCCACCGGGGCGCACAGAGCTTCGTACTGCCCGGTGGGGGTGCTGCTGCCCGCGCCGACGACGTAGCCGCCCCACGCACGAGTGTCGACCAACGGGGCGATGGTGCCTGCCGTGTTGGTCAGCCGCACCCCCGAGGGGGCGGTGAAGTACAGGTGCGTCCCGCCGCTTGCGGTCCGGGTCCGGTAGGTGGTGGGGATGGCGTGGCCGGCGCGCTCGCAGAGCGCCTGGAAGGTCGTCGCGCCGCAAGGCGCGTCCGAACTGCTCTTGTCCTTGGGCACGTCCAGGTCGACGACGAGCAGTTCGGACGGGCCGGTGGCGATGCCGATGTTGAACGGCGCCCTCGACCAGGCCGCACGGATGCGGTCGGGGTCGGTGGTGGCGCGCTGCTCCCACTTCAGGTGTCCATCGACGCAGGGGCCGGTGCGGGGGCAGGCGGCCTCGCCGTGCAGGGCGGGGCGCTTGGTGCCGGGACGGAGTGGGAAGACGTGCCAGCCGCGTTCGACGGCGTCCAGTGCGGCGCGCAGCAGCGCGGAACGGGGGTCATGGGTCATGCTGGATGTCTCCAGTTCCTTGGATGGATGCTGGCGAGCAAGGGCGGCCCCGCGTTCTTGGCGGAAGGGGGCCGCCCTTGGCGAGCTAGAAGGGCGGTTCGTCGCTGTAGCCGCCGGGGCTCCACGGGTCACGCGCGCTGCTGCGCCGACGCAGCCAGCGGGGCAGTCGCGGCAGGGGCAGCAGGGGCCAGCGGCGGTTCTCGTTCCAGCACGCACAGGGGTCCCACTCGGTACCGGCGTACTCGCCGTTGTAGTCGCCGTAGTCGTACTCGAAGCCTCCGATGCCCTCGCAGTCCGGGCAGTCGGGGCGAGGCGTATCGGTGAGGACCAGGGCGGGCCGGGGCCAGGAGGTGCGCTGGAGGCGCAGTCGGAGCATGGGGTGATGTCCTCTTGTCTCGTCAGGCTGCGTCGAGGGCGGGTTGCTGCCAGGTGGGCAGGGCGCTGAGGACGCGGGTGCGCCAGCGCAGTGCGTAGGGCAGGCAGTTGGCGCAGTTCTTGTGCGCGTGGCCGGGCAGCGGCGGCCTGCGCCGTGCGTGGTAGCTCCATGCGGCGGAATCGGCCGATGCGAGCAGATGGCCGACCCGTTCCAGCCCGAGGGTCTTGAAGCCGAAGCCGTGTAGCTTCAGCCCGTGCGCGGCCATCGCGGTCACGATCGCCGCGCCCTCGCGGGTGGACTGCAAGCGGCAGACCGAGCCGAGCCCGACCGTGGGTTCGCGGGTCAGGTCGACCCCGGCTCGCTCGTACAGTTCCGCGCACCACTCGTAGTCCGCGACCGTCCGGCCCTGGAGTACAGGGGCTATGCGCAGCTCGGGGGCGAGGGAGCGCAGTTCGAGGAAGTTGGCGACGGTTCGGCGGATGTGCTCCGGCACGCTGAGATGAGTGCCGACAAAGACGTTCGGCCCTGCTGTGCCGCCGTGGATGATGAGGTCTTCGCACATCCAGTCCTGTGGGGCGGCCCAGTCATACGGGCCGACGCATTCCCAGATGCGGCGCAGGTCCTGCACGTACTGGCGTGGGGTTCGCGTCCACCGGCCGTGCCGCTGGAGCTCCGAGAAACCGCCGGAGTCCACCGCGTACGGACCGCGCGCCACATTCAGCTTGGCCGCGCTGACGAAGTGCTCGGACTTCAAGAACAACGGCACGTCGGTCAGCCGAACCCAGTGGCGTTTGTGGGTGGTCAGGTAGAAGCGCAAGGCGTCTCCCCTCAGCCGTTGAAGTGGTTGCGCTTGAAGACGGCCTTGCGGATGTGGAACGTGATGCCGCCCTTGCTGTCGTTGGGCTTGAAGATCTGGACGGCGAGGAATCCGCCGAAGCAGACGGCGGCCAGTGTGATGAGTTGGGTGATGAATGCGGTCAGGGCAGTGATGAACGCGGTCAGCAGGAACAGCCCGCCGCACACCGCGCCGAACCCGATGCCCCCGACGGCGATGTTCACGGCCGTGCGGGACACGGCCGGTTTGGTCGCGACCGGTTCCGGGCGGGCCGGTTCGATGGCGTAGCCGGTGACGACGCGGCCGTCGGGCAGGACGATGCTCGCCACCGCCGGAACGCTGTTCGGCTGTACCGGCACGACCGGCGCCGGGACGGTGGCGGTGGGCGGGAGCGGGGTGGGCTGGTGGACTTCCACAGCCCGCTGTACGGGCGGGTGGTGGGTGTGGTCGGGGTACATGCGGAATCCCTTCCGAACGTTGGCCAGGGAGGCAGAGAAATCCCTTGAGGGGGCGTTGTGGAGGGGTGTTCGGGGGGTCTGACCTGCGTGCCTCCCTGACTCCCTGAACGATCATTTGTGCAGGTCAGGGCCAGGGAGGCGGGTCAGGGAGGCGTTCAGGGAGTTCTCCCTGTCTCCCTGACCTGTCGGGGGTTGGCTCCCTGTCATCCGTCGGCGGAAGCGGAACCCTCGGTGTCGCGGTTGGCGAGGGCGCGGGCGACGCGGTCACGGGCGACGACCATGACGCCGTCGGACTTGTAGGGCTCTGCGCCGGCGTCGTCCAGGACGCGCTTGAGATCGATGAACGACCAACCGCCGTAGGCGTCCGCGTTCCGCGTGGCGAGCCGCGCCAGCACGTCCTTCGTCCGCACGCGGGGCGCGTCGCCGACGACGGCGGCGATGTCGGCGAGCGGATCGTGTTCCTCGCCCCGCTCGATGGCGTGCAGGGTGGTCACGCCGTCGCGCAGGGCCTTGGCCCGGTCGGTGATGGCTTCGGCCGCGTCGTCGTCGATGTAGTGCGTGCGCACCGTGATGGACGACTGTCCGGCCGGGATGGCGATGCCGTCGGAGGCGACGACCAGGGTTCCCCGGTCCAGGCCCGGACGCAGCAGGTTCGGGGCGGCGCCGCCGTCGACGGCCTTGTCCCCGAGCGCCATGCGGGCTTGCGACTCTGTGCCCAGGGCGAGGGAGGCGCGGGTGTGGGCACCCTCGCGGACCAGCTTGGGAAGGTTCTCGTTGGTCGGGTCCTGGGTGCCCTGCCACATCAGCACGTTCACGGCACGGCCCTGGTTGTGAATCTTCCGGACGGCCATGAAGTACCGGGAGTTGGCCTTCGACCCGCCATACGGGCGCTTGTCCTCATCCTTGGCCGGGCACATGAACGCCACCTGCGCCTCATCGACCAGCACGATCAGCGGCGGGAACACGGTGCCGGGCGGGGCCTGGATACGGCGGTTCATCTCATCCACCGCGCCCTCGACCATCTCGGTCACCTGGATCACGTGCTCATCCGTCGGCCCCTGGATCAGGGTCGTGGCGAGCCCATCGAACATGGCCCAGTCACCCACACCCTTCAGGTCGCCCATGAGGAACTGCACCGACTTGTCCAGCGCCAGCCACAGCGCGAGCGAGCGCAGAGCGACGGTCTTACCCTGGTTCGACAGACCCGTGACCAGCACATGGCGCTGATACAGGCTCAACATGGCGGCATCCCCGCGCAAGTCCTGCCCCCACGGCGCCTTGCCCGTCTTGTAGTTCGCCGTCAGCGTCTCGTCAGTGACCAGGGGGGACGGACCGATCGGCTCATCCAGCGCACCGGAATCAGCGATCCACAACCGGACGGTGCGGGCCGCCTCGGGGATCGTGATGAACACCTCGTGCTCATGCCGGGTCAGGTTCTCTGCCAACTTGCGGCGCCGGTTCTGCACCTCGACCGTCGACACCCCCGACGGCAGCGTGACGTCCACCTCGACCCCGCATCCGGCGATCCGGATCGGACCGAGCATGGACGCGCCGGCGTCGCCCATCTCCTTGATGGCGTTGCGCAGGGCCGGCACGCCCAGGTCACGCAGGGCCTTGACGACGATGGACGGGGTGATCGGCTCCCCCTCACCGGAGCGGACAGCGGCCGGAAGCGCCCACTGAGGGGCGGCCTGCTGCTTGCTGCCGACGGCCCACAGGGCGAGCAGGGCCAGGAACGGGCCGATCGTGAGGGCCGGACCCCATACCACCTGCACGATCCGGATCAACGTGGCGATGAAGTCGACGGTCGCCTTCAACGGGGTGATGACATCGCCGACTTCCTTGGTGTTCAGGGCCATCACGATCCCGAGGGCGACCAGCACACCGATGCCCATGCCGGTCCCGACGGCGGCACCCCTGGCCACCTCCACCGGGGAGTGCAGCAGGTCCATACGGCGCCGGTGGCGCGCCTCCCGGAAGCGCTGAAGACGGTCCTCCCACTCCTCGGCCACCTCGTAGTTCCCGGCAGCCTCAGCCGCACGCAGCATCCGCTCATAGCGGGCACCGGTACGGCCGTCCCAGGTCCGGCGGGCCACGATCCGCGCCCCACCCGCCACGTAGAGGGTGTGACGGGCAACAGCGCGGGCCGTGGTGGTGGTGCGCTCATCGGTGGCGATGCGCTTGACGGCGCGGCCGGAGCGCACCCACAGCGGCACCACCGGCGCCGGCGGCGGGTCCGGAACCACGGTCAGCGTGGTCACCGGCCCATCCGGCGTGGGCGGTTCGGGGTCCTTGTAGAGGCGAACGACGTTCTCAGACATGCTGGAAGTTCTCCTGACTGCCCCGAACAGGGGCGGGAGTTGAGGGCGCCGGGGTGGCTGGGTCCGTGGCAGGGAAGGCCACCCCGGCGCAGGTCAGGCGGTGAGGGCGCCGGACAGGCGCGCGGTCACCACCAGCGGGACGACTTCTTAGCGGCCTTGTCCCTGGCGGCCTCGGTCACGACGCGCTGCCGCTCGCCCTGCAACGCGGCAATCTCGCTGATGAGCCGGGTCTCGGCCGCCTGCCACGCCGTGTCCAGGCGGGTTTCGGCGCGGCCGGTGCTCTCGCCCCGTGTGAGCTTGTACGAGCCGCCGGCCACAGCGGCGAGGACCGCGCGGCGCTCACGGCCGTCCAGTGGCCACAGCTCACGCTGCCGCACGGCCATCAGCTTGCGGTTCGCCTGCTGGATCGCACGGTCCAGGCGGCGGGTATCGGGCTTACCCATGGTCAGGCGCTCCTTGAAGAGTTGGGGGATCGGGGTAGGCGCAGGGCACGCAGGTGCCGAGCGAGGCGGGGATGACGTAGCCCGCATCCGTTCCGCAGACGGGGCACAGGCGGCGGGCGGCGTTTGCCTTGGCCAGAGCCGCCCACCTCGCCGGTGTCATCGGCCGTACCGGCTTGGCGAGGTCGACGCGGTAGAGGTAGGCGACCAGCGGCCCCCGGCGGCGGCGTGGCCGTTCGAGCTGAGCGGCCACGAACTGACCACCGGGCCGCAGGCCGCGCGCCCGGAGTTGTCGGCGGGTGGCGTAGCCGTCCGGAGCCAGGCGCCACCGGAACACCGGCAGCGCCCCCATCACGCGGCCTTAGCCGATGCGGCGCGTTCGGCGAGGATGGTGTCCCGCAGTGACCGCGCGTTCGCCGGTGAGGTGTGGATCGCGCGGCGGATGCCCTCGCCGGTCACCTTTGTGTCCGGCCAATCGGCCGTCACCTTGCGCGCTTCGGCGAGCAACTGTTCCGGCGTGCGCTTCGGTCGACTCGGCTTTGCCGCCTCCGGGACACGGCCCGTGGCGCGGCGCGATCGGGTCGACTCAGCGGCCACCGCGCGCGACTCGATCGAGGCGACCGGAGCGGGCTCGACCGGGGGGAGCGGCTTGAGTGGCATCGACTTGCCCAGGTCGATTGCGACCGGATCGGGCAGAGTCAGCCGGGTCAGCGTCACCACCGGGTCCGGGGTCGATTCGGCGAGGTCAGCCGTAGACCGTTTCCTTATGGTCTTGGTGGATTCCTCCGCATTTGCGATGCCGGGGAACATGTCCGCCAGGGCCGCGTTCGCGCCGTCCGTGACCCGATCGCGCTGGACGTCCAGCAGCCTCGATCCAAGGGCTACGTCGCCGACGCCGACCTTGCGCGCGAGGCGCCACGACTTACGATCCGACCACTTCTTGACCCGGTCGCTGGGGTGGTTGGCGGCACGGGCCCGGTGGTAGGCCAGGGCCTGAACGACGGCGGCGGCTCGTCGTTCCGCTTCGGCGTCGCGGCCGTCGGTGTGGACGACGATCCGCCGGGCCAGGAACGCCATGCCCTCGGCCGACACGCACATGCCCATCGGGGTGACGGCGTAGATGACGGTGCGTCCGGCGTCGGGGCCTGCCATGGCGGCCATGACCGAGGCGGCGGCGGGCAGTGCCCACAGTCCGAGGCGGACCGGCCACGGTGAGGCCTGGCCCAGCATGGTCAGACCGAGCAGGACCAGGCCCAGGACGGCGGTCGCGCCTTCACCGGCCGCGACGGCGCCCAGTGCGGTTCCCTCGCCGTAGGCGTGCCCGATGTTGCTGAACGTGCCGATGCCGCCGGCCACGCCGGTCAGCAGCATCGGGACGAACGCGCACCCGAGCACGATCTTCTGTGCGCGCGTCAACGGCCTGCGGGTCTGCTGCGTGCTCATACCGCACCCCCGTCCACGACAGGCCGCACGGGCACGGACGCGGTCAGGCGGACCACGTCGCCGCGGCAGGTGGACTCCTGCCACTGCCACTCGCCCCCATCGGCGATCTCGTAGCCCAGCGCGGCCAGCGCGCGGCCCCTCTCCTGCGGGGTCGGAATGGGGTCGGTCCGGTCGAAGTCGTGCGCGGGCCACCGGCCCGACGGCGTGTCGGGCAAGGGCACGTACACCTCCCACAGACCAAGGAAGGTATTGGTCATCCGGGCGTACTGCGTCATCGCGCACCCCCCACAGCGAGCAGGGCGGCCAGGATGAGCAGGGCGCCCCCGGCACAAGTCAGGTCGACCGCGCGACGCAGGGTCGTGAACTTGGCGACCGCCAGCCGGGACAGACCGGCGATGTCGGCGGCCAGATCCGAGGCGACGGTGTCGGTGATCTCCTCGGCCGTCAGCGTGGCCCACAGCGGAAAGCCGTGTCGGCCGCGCAGGTTCGGCCGGGTCGAGCGCAGCAGCAGACCCGCCGCCGCCACCAGCAGCGCCATACCGAGGCCACCGGCGACGTAGGCGGGCCGGTTCATCGGCAGGTCACGGGCGACCGTCCAGGCACCCGCGAGGACCGCACCGACGAACGCCAGCAACAGACCGGTCTTGGTGTCGGTCCGCGTGATCTCCGCCTTCACCTCGGCGTGCGCGGCCGTCAGAGTCCGCTCCGTGGCACTCATCGCCTGCCCCCGTTCCGGCGGCCGTTGGCCACCCACCCGGCGAACTGGACGGCGAACCCCACGGCGGCGATGCCCATCAGCCGGTGGTCCCCCGTCACCAGGGCGGCGATGGAACCGGCGAGCCCGATGAGCACGCCCAGGGAGATCAGGGCCAGCACGCGGCCCTGGGGGGTCGGGGTGGGGGCGCTCATGCCGCACCTCCCGGCAGCAGCGCACTGGCCGGGCGGTTGGCCAGGTCCCGCCGGGCGGCCAACACCCGGTTCCGGGCCCGGCGGATACGCCGGTTGTCCACCTCGTTCGGGGTACGGTCAAGGGCGATGATCTGCGCGTCGACCAGGTCGACACCCGCCAGGATCAGCGGCATCTCCTGCTCGATCGCGTCCAACTCCGCATCCGTGGGTTCCAACCACGGCTCGAACGCGGTAACAGCGTCCTGAACAGTAACGATGTGGCTCATTGGGTCGTGGTTCCTCTCACAGGTGGAACGGCCCGAACCGTGCCCCCGGTGTTCCAGCACCGGGGGCACTTGCCGTTTGTGGAAGAGACCGCACGCGGGCGGCCAGCGCCCCGGACCGGACTCGAACCGGTCGATACCTTCGGGGCCCGCGATCTTTGCCCTTGTGTCACCTGTGCGCAGATGGATCGCCGTCCGCCCCGGCAAGGGGCGGCATCGCGAAAAGGTGCGTACTCAGTCGCACAGGCAGGGCCTACGGCTTGTCGCAGTTGCCTGGATTCGGTAGCTCTATGCAGTTTTCAATCAACAGCCGCTTCCTTCGGGCTCGCTCCCGCTCGCTCGCGGGGCCCTCCGGGCGTTTTTCCAGGTCAAAGCAGCCACAAGGGCGTCCCTGGTGTTGCTTAGGGGGGGTTACTGCCTTGCCTGATAGGTACCGTAGGCAAACCCCTGTGTGCGCGCAACCCCCTCTGGCGATAGAGTTTGATAGCCCCCCTAGGCGAGGATGGGAAAACAGTGGAAGACGACATGAAGCGGATCTCTGAGATCGCGGTCCCGGTCGACCGGGCCAGGGCCGCAATCGACCTGATGGCGACCTATCAGGGGCGAGTGACGGAGCTGTCCCGCATCCGGCGCGAAGCGATCGAGGAAGCGCAGGCGTCGGGCATGACCCAAGCCGAGATCGCCCTGAAGTTGGGCGTGAGTCGCGGGCGGGTCGGGCAACTGGCTTCGGCGGGTCCGCCCCCCGAGCGGGCGTTCTTCGGGACCGACCTGGTTACCGTGTCGCTCGGTGGTAAGCCAGAGGCTGGCAAGGGGCCAGACCAGAACCCCAGCGCCGTCGTGGTCCGGGAAGACCTCGACAACTTCGAGCACCTGCGCAAGTTGCTTGGCGGCATGAAGCTCGATGCGCAGTACGAGGTCATTCCGCCGACCGGCATCGTCAACCTGAACCGCGAGAATCACGTGGTGATCTGCGGTCCCCGGCTGTCGCCCATCGTGGCCCAGGTGCTGGAAGGAGACGACAGTCTTCAGTTTGCGAAGGATCGCGCATGGCACCTGGTAGACCGGAAGGCAGGCCAGACCTACCGGTCTCCGATGGACGAACACGGCGAGGCCGGCGACTTCGGCTACTTGGGGCGGTTGCCGCGCTTGGACGGCCGGGGCACGTTCCTCTACATCGCCGGTATTCACGCCATAGGAGCCAACGGGGTGGTGCACTACCTGGAGCACAACTTGGCTGAGCTTTACCGAGAGGTGCGGACTAAGCGCTTCTCGACGCTGATCTCCTGCCGCTACAACCCCGAGACCCTCGAAGTTCTGGAGAGCCGCAGGGTCACCCCGCTGTACCGACACGAAAGCTGATCATGCGCGTCTGTCTGAACACGCAGCCCGGGGGAGCTGGCCTCAACGAAGACTGGGTTGGCAGCACCCCTAGCCTCGCCGTGGTGCTTGATGGACTCAGCACGGCGGGGCTGTCCACGGGCTGTAGTCACGGCGTCCCGTGGTACGTCGCTCACCTCGGCGGCTACCTCACGGCCGCGTTGGCGGACCATGACCGGTCGCTCTCGGACGGCTTGTCCGAAGCGATCGAACGGGTGGCCGCGCACCATCCCGAGTGCGATCTGAGCAACCCAGGAACGCCGTCGGCGACAGTGGCGATCCTTCGGCAGGGGAGCACCACCCTTGATCACCTCGTGCTGGCTGACTCGCCGATCGTTCTGGATCGCGCCGGCGACTACGAGGTGATCACTGATCTCCGTGTGGACGACGTACTTCCTGAGTTGCAAGCGGAGGTCGCCGGCCACGAGACGCACACCCCGGGGCACCGGGAGGCTTTGCAACGTCTCGTGCGTGCTCAGCGGGAAGTGCGCAACACGCCAGAGGGGTACTGGGTGGCCGCCAGCACCCCCGAGGCAGCGCAACACGCGCTGACTGGAGCGACGCCGATCGGCGAGGCGCAGGCCGCCGCCGTCATGTCGGATGGCGTCTCGCGGCTCGTGACCGAGTACCGCATGGCTGACTGGGCCAAGGTCTTCACTGTCCTACGGACGGAAGGTCCGTACGGGCTGATCGAGTCGGTTCGCAAGATCGAAGCGACCGACCCGACCGGGCGGCGGTGGCCACGCTACAAGTCGGGGGATGACGCCACGGTGGCCTTCTGCCAGTGGTGACCAGCAGGGCTCGACGTCCCGTCCCCCGAAAGGGCTGAGAATCCATGAAATGCCAGGTCAGGGCACCCAAACCCGTCCCGGATGGCCGCCATCTACCGAACCGTGGCGAGCGTCACAGAGCTTGCCAGGTCTCGTGAGCCGCCAGTTCACGCGCCCGCTCTGCCGGCTGACCGACGTAGGCTAAGGCTGCCCCGGTGTCGTTGCGGCGCGAACTCGGCTGCTCGGAGCGTTGGTGCCTCATCGTCAAGACCGGCCTCGACTTCTAACCGCGGTAACCCTAGCCATTGCGGATCTTTAGCTCGCTGGGGGCCTGGGTTACTCGCTGTCTGCGTCTTCCTCCGCCATCGCATCCCATTCGAGGTCCATGCGCACTTTTTCCGCTCGTTCTTCCTCGATAAACCGCCTGGTGCTTTCGATGTGGACCATTCGGCGCCGGAGGCTTTTTACTGACTGGAGGACCAGCGAACCCATCCCTTCTAGCACTTCGGACGAGGTTGGCTGCTGCGGCGATTCAGACCTCAGCAATGATGGCTCAGCATCCTGCTTGGTCGTGCTGATGAGGATTCGAGTCTGCCAGGAGCACACGACCACCCGCTGCTCCCGCCTAGGGAGTTCGGCGATGCCGACGAGGGTCCATCGTGCCTCCACCGAAGACCAAACGTGATCCCCGATGCTGTGTGCCTTTGCCTCCCCGATGTGCTCCAGCCGGGCGAGCGGCTCGTCGACCCAGCCTCGGGCGACAGTGGGATCCTGGTCGATCGCTTCCGCGTCGAAGCATCCGAACCGGGCCGACGTGAGAACCGAACGACGGAAGCGCCCGCTACGCATCCGCCTGAATGCCTCGCGGGCCATGAGGTGAGCAGTGTCTGGGGATTCAAGTACGGCTTTGACCGCCTCGTCGTCCGGCGCCGTCTTCTTAGTGAAAAGATCGACCAGTTCGTTCATGTTCGTGACGTGAACGAACCGGTCCTCTATTCCGTCGAGGTCTTCATTCATTGGGTGCTGGTAGGGGGCGCCGTTGCCGAAATCGTGAGTGTTGGCGCTGACGAAGTAGACCGTCTCGTCGGGATGGGCTCTGGCGTAATTGACCGCCGTGAGCCAGATTGCTGCGTCCCGCGCGCCGACCTTGTGGCCCTTGTTGTCTCCATCGGCGCCCACGAGCTTGCACGGAGGCAGAAGATTCATCTCTCGGGTCAGTGCCTCGTTGAGGATGCCCACGTCGGCCGCCAGGTTGTCGGCGACCGACTCAAACCGCTGGCGCCAATGGTGCGCGTACCGGTCTATGTCCACGTGGGGGAGGTTCTGCGGCAGGGACCACGGGGTGTCCTCGGCGATCTTTTTCCACGCTGCCGAGGCCGCCTCGTACCGTTCCCGGTATGGGTTGACGCGCTGGGCCACAAGCTCCTCTAGCGCTACCGAAGGGATGCCCACCTTCTCTGCGCCTGCGGCACGGATAGTCTGGAGCAGGTCCGTCGTGACGGTGTCCGGTCCTTTGTAGAGGATGTTCGCGTCCAGGATGATCAAGGTGGGTTGGCTCCGTCTTCCTCGGATCAGGGTCCTACGGCCACACCCTCTCAAGATCTGATTGCCGGGCGCAGGTGGAATTGTCAGCTCGCCGGTTGGTGGTAGGCCGTCCTGCCCCGGCCCGCGTCATTACTCCGTGGTTGCACCTGCAGCCCTGCCGACCATGGTCTCGCTCAGCGGTAGTCGACACTGGAACCGGCCGAGTGGTGTTGCCTTCAGCCCTTGATGAGCCGCCCATCAGCTGAGAAGAACCACGCGATTACCAGCGTCTCCTCCCCCAGATGTGTCCCGGGAGTGCCATCCAGCGGCAAAACCGCAGGTCAAAGGTGCTTAGTGGAGCCCGCTGTAAATCTGCCGGCTCAGCCTTCCCAGGTTCGAATCCTGGCGCCGCCACTTTGGGGAAGACCCCCTCCGAACTGCGGAAACGCAGAGCGGAGGGGGTCTCTTCGTATGTGGTCTTCGGGGGTGGCGGCTGTGTGTGGTGTGTGCCACGTCGGGTGGGCTCCGGGCCGCGTCAGTTGGGATCCGGCATGGTCTCGCCCTGGACCGTCTGGATGTCCAGTTCCACCTTCAGGGTCGTGCCGATCGCCGCGATGTCGGCCTGGAGGACCTGGTTGTAGTTCATCGGGAAGTCCTCACGGCGCAGTTCCGTCGTGGTGCGGCAGGCGGCCCGGACTCCGCCCCACGGATCGGGCCCGGTGCCGAGGTAGGCGAGGTCCAGGTCCACGGGGCGTACGACCCCCGTGCAGGGTGAGGTCGCCGTGGACGGTCCCGTGGTCGGCGGCGGCCGGGGCCAGGCCGGTCGAGCGGTAGGTGATCTCCGGGTGGCGCTCCACGTCCAGGAAATCCGGCGACCTGAGATGGACGTCGCGCATGCCGTTCCCGGCGTCGATCGACGCCGCCCCGATCACCGCCTCGACCCGGGACTTCTCCACGTCCGGCGCGATCTCGACGCGCCCGCCGAACTCGGTGAAGCGGCCATGCACGCTGGAGATGCCCAGGTGCTGGGCGACCGCGCAGCCCGATGGTCGACATACCGATGGACCGCATCAGCGTGTTGAGGCTGTTCGCGGAACCCGTCTCGGACGCGGGGCACGGCACCCATGATCAGCGCGGGCATCGCGCCGTACGTGAAGCCGATCCCGGCGCCGATCACGCAAGACACCAGCACGAAGTGCCAGACCTCGGACATCAGTACGATGTTCAGGCCGTACCCGGCCGCGACGATCAGGGCGCCGATCATGATGGTGACCTTGGGGCCCTTGGCCCGGGAGACGGCCGCGGAGACCGGTGCGAAGGCCACGTCGTGCCGGAGTTCCCCGGTCAGCTGCCGTTGTTCTGAGCCGCCGCCACTGTTCCAGAACTGGAAGCTTCCGCTCTTCCGAACCAGAAGCCCAGGTGACCGGATGCCCCGGTTCTCCAGGCCTAGGGCCAATGCCGTGTAGTTAGGGCTTGCCGGGAAACAAGCCGTGGCTTCGGGCCTTGGTCCTCGTTGTTGTGGTATGGGGAGACC
>NZ_JACTVI010000180.1 GCF_014495685.1 Streptomyces sp. TRM68367
CGGCCCAACGCCACACCCCCGGCCCGAGACACCCCCGGGCCGGTCACACCATACGAATCAACGACCCGCGAAGTACGGGACTAGCCGCCAAGCCACCCCGGCTCACTCACGGCAGACGGGGGGAGCGTTGCCGTGCGTCGGCACTTCCAGGCGGTGGTGGGGGTGTCGCCGGGGGCTTACCGGGCGACGTTCAGGGGCGGCTGCGGGCGGGGACGGCTCGGATGCGGGCTGACGGGGACGCCGAACTGGATGGGTACAGCGCCAACCCCGCCTCCCTCGCGGCGTGCGAGATGCCGCGTTCGGAGGGGTGCCTGTGGCCGCGTGGGCGCGCGGCGCTTGGTACCCCCCAGGTAATCAGCGCCGGGGCCGCCGGTAGCGTGACCCGGGAGTGGAGCCGCCCGAAGCCGGGCTCCCTGTCGCGGGAGATCAGACGTGTTGTCGCATACCAGTGGGGATTCCTCGCCCGTACAGCCCCGGGCAGGACGCGGTGTGCGCAGACTGGTGCACACCGTGCGGCCGGCTGCCGGCGGCCACGGGCGGCGGCGCTGGATCGCTGCCATCATGGCCATGGCTTTGGCGGCACTGGTCACCGGGTGCGCCTCGGGGAGCAGCAAGATCCCCCCGCCGAAGCAGAACGTCGGCACCCGGACCAGCGGAAGGATCCCTGCCGACATCCTGAAACTGCCGTTGACCGACCAGAACGGCAAGCCCACCGACCTGGCCGCCTTCAAGGGCAAGGTATTGGTGGTCTCCGACACGCTGACCCTGTGCCAGGAGACCTGCCCGCTGGACACCGCGAATCTGGTACAAACCGCGCGGGAGGTCGCCAAGGACCACGAATCGTCCAAGGTCGAGTTCCTGTCGATCACCGTCGACCCGCAGCGTGACACGCCCGCGCAACTCGCGGCGTACCGGCACCTGTACACGCCGGCTCCCGCCGACTGGCAGGCGCTGACCGGTACGCCGGCGACCATCGCCAAGCTGTGGAAGTACTTCGGCGTCTGGTACAAGAAGGTGTCGCAGGACACACCGCCCCCGAAGAACTGGCGCACCGGCCAGACGCTGACCTACGACATCGACCACTCGGACGAGATCTTCTTCATCGACGGCCGCGGCAGCGAGCGTTTCGTCATCAACGGCACCGCCCACGTGGCCCCGGGCACCGTCATGCCCGCGACCATGCACAAATTCCTTTCTGCCGCCGGCCTGGGCAACCTCAAGCACCCGGATGTCACCGCGTGGACGGTGCCGCAGGCACTGCAGACACTCAGCTGGCTACTGCAGCACAAGCTCGCCACTTCGCCCTCTGCATAACCACGCCCCGCCACCTGTGGCCGCGAGGCCGGGACGGAGCCCGGAACCGCGCTCAGGGCTCGGCCGCCGACCGCCACACCGGTCCGCACGGACCCCGGTGCCCACCTGGGCCGGGCAGCCCGACGGCCGGGCCGGTAGGGCGGGAGCTGACGCCGCGGAACAGGACCTGCGGTGCGGCTCAGCAGCGTCGCCTGCTCGCTCTTCAAAGGTTCCACCCGACCACCCCACGTCGACCATGAAGACCCGGCTACGCAGCGGCGAAACCAGGCGTCGTCACGCGATCACAGTGGTCAGCCGGCCGGCCGGTCAGCCTTGAGGCTCCTGCGGTTTGCTCTCGACCTCGCGCAGGCTCTGGTCTTTCAGTTCGGTGCGTACTTCGGTGCGATGCCCCCGGGCGATGTAGTCACGCACGACCGCTTCGACGGCGTCCTGGGACGAGCCGATCCCGGCCAGGACCATCACTTCCACCACCAGTTCGGCATCGAGACTGATGTTGACCTTGGCCACGAGCCGCCCCCTTCGTCTGACCGGGACTCTAACAGCCGCACCAGGCCCCACCGGGAGTGCTCAGGTGGCCCGCCCGGTTCCGTAGAGCTCCGTGTGAGCCAGGACCGTCAGCGGCGCGCTCAGGCGGCCCGCCGGTCGGCCACCGCCCACGACGCGAGGGCAACGCCACCGGCCACGGAGTACACGGCGGGCCAGGCGCCGACCTTCTTGGCCAGCGGATGCGACGCGGCGAAGGCGGCGACGTACGCGACGGTGAGCGCCCCGGCGGCAGCGCCCCCGGCCTGCCGCCGCCACTGCTGCGCGGCAGCGGCCCCGGCCACGGCGAGCACGGCCCCGCCGAGCTGCCGCTTCTTGGTCCAGCGGGCCACACCGTAACCACCGATCAGCCCGCTCGCCGCCACCACCGCGGCCGGTACTTTCGCCATGACATGACTCCTTGCCCGTACTGGCTGCTCCCGTAGGCTAACGCGCGACAGAAGCGGCACTCTGCGGGGGGCGGGCCGTGGGGGAATGACAGGGGGAGCGGCATGAGCGAGACACCGTTACGGCGGTTCCGCCACCCGGGACGCAAGCGGATCGAGGACCGCGGGACGCTGCAGGGTGTGCTGTTCGTCCTCCACACCGGCATCCAGTGGGAATACCTGCCGCAGGAGTTGGGACCTTCAGCGGGTGCTGCTGGACCGGCTTCGGGCAGCAGACCGCCTGGACTTCTCCCGCGTCACCGTTGACGCTTCGCACGTGCAGGCCAAGCGGGGGCGAAGCAGCCCAAAACTCGGTCCGAGTCCGGTTGACCGTGCACGGCCGGGCTCGAAGCAACACGTGCAGACCGAGGCGCACGGCATCCCGCTGCGGGTGTCGCTGACCGGCGGTCATCGCAACGACGTCACCCAGCTCCTGCCCCTGATCGACAGTCTTGGGCCAGTGAGGGGCAAGCAGGGCCGGCCCCGGCGCAAGCCCCGCAGGTTATACGCCGACCGAGGCTACGACCACGATGTCTACCATCGCCGTCTGCGCGAGCGCGGCATCACACCGAAGATCGCCCGGCGTGGAGAGCCGCACGGCTCGGGCCTGGGTCGCGTCCGGTGGGTCACCGAGTCCGCTATCGCCTGGCTCCACGGACTTCCTCCAACTCGCCCACTGCATGCCCCTCGCCCGCAAGCATCCGGCTTTCTGAAAGGCCCCTAAGCCCACCCGGCGTGCCTGCGAGACGCGCCCGCGCCCGTCAGCGCTGGGCCACAGTCCAACCCACGACACTCGCCCGCCGACCTTGGCCACCCGCCCTCCGGGCCGCCCGCTCGCTTCTCCCCCCGGCGGAAGCACGACACTGACCGAGAAGCGGGCGGTCCAACGGCAACCGTGACAACCACACAAGCGCAAATCGCCGGTGCCACCGCACCTCACCTCCCCGAAGGACGACCGCCAAACGATCACTTTTCAGCACAGCCTCGTCCAATGTCAGTAGTTGCTGTTAGAACAGATCCACATCGTCACCAGCGATCGCGCACGGGAACCACGAGGGATCTAGGGGAGTAGTCGTGGCAGAACCAGGAGGCCTGTCAAAGCCGATCGCCGGTGTCTACGAGAAACTGATCACGAGCGACGTACAGGACGAACTGGAGCGCTTCACGGCCGCAGGCTGGAAAGCCATAGATGCCGAGGTCACCGAGGAGTCCACTCCGCACGTGCTCGCTCGCCACATCGGTGGAGTTGTCAGCCAACGACTCAGCCAACTCCCGCCCGAAGATCGTGTCGGGGTCGCGAACCGCATCCTCAGGTCGCTGGCCGCCAGTGCCCCCGGTCCAAGCGAAGCCGAGGCCGCGAGCATCATCGTCGAAGGCCCTCGGCAGCTCCTGACTCTCGCGCGACAGGAGGCGCCGGGTGTCTACGCCCTTCGCCCCCTCACGCCCCTGTCCGAAACGTCGCTCATCACGAACTCCCCCGAAGACCTCAGCCTCGGTGCCGAACTCAGGGCCGAGCTCGCCACCGCGGACCGTATCGACCTGCTGTGCGCATTTGTGAAGTGGTACGGCATTCGCGTCCTGGAAGACTCACTACGCGCTGCAAAGGAGCGCGGCGTGCCGATCCGCGTCATCACGACGACCTACATCGGCGCCACTGATCGCCACGCGCTGGACCGCCTGGTCCGCGACTTCGGCGCCACAGTCAAGGTCAACTACGAAATCCGATCCACTCGACTGCACGCCAAGGCCTGGCTGTTCCGACGTGACACGGGCTTCGACACCGCATATGTCGGCAGCTCAAACCTTTCGAAGGCTGCACTCCTCGACGGCCTAGAGTGGAATGTGCGTCTCTCGTCCATCGCGACCCCAACGGTACTGGACAAATTCGAGGCAACGTTCGACGCGTACTGGAATGACTCCGCCTTTAAAACCTACGACCCCGAACATCACGGTGAGCGTCTCGATCGAGCCCTAGCCCAGGCAGGCGGCACGACCTCCACCACCGACCTGAAGATCACCCTCTCCGGCCTGGAGGTACGTCCCTTCCCCTATCAGCAAGACATGCTGGAACGCCTTCGGGTAGAACGCGAGATCCGAGGGCGAAACCGCAACCTGCTGGTCGCGGCCACGGGTACCGGCAAGACGGTGATGGCGGCCCTGGACTACCGAAGTCTGAGTAAGAAGTTCGACAACGGTCGCCCAAAGTTGCTGTTCGTCGCCCATCGCAAGGAGATCCTCAACCAGTCTCTGCGCACGTACCAGGAAGTGCTGGACGACGCCTCATTCGGTGAGCTGCTCTACGGCGGTGAGGACCCGCAAGCTTGGAACCACGTCTTCGCCAGCGTCAAGTCACTCAACCTCCAGCGGCTCGAACAACTGGACCCGGACCACTTCGACATCATCGTCATCGACGAGTTCCATCACGCCACGGCCGCCACCTACCGCCGCGTCATCGACCACTTCAAACCGCAGGAATTGCTCGGTCTGACCGCGACCCCCGAGCGGATGGACGGCCTCAACGTCCAGGACGAGTTCTTCGAGGGCCGCACCGCGGCCGAGATGCGACTGTGGGAAGCACTCGAAAACGACCTGCTGTGCCCCTTCCACTACTTCGGCATCCCGGATGGTACAGACCTGACGAACCTCGGCTGGCAGAAGGGCACGTACGCAGACCAAGAGCTCGGCAACCTCTACACGGGTAACCACGCACGAGCCCGGATTGTGGTCAAGCAGATCCGAGACAAGATCGCCGAGCCCGGAGCCATGCGCGCACTGGGTTTCTGCGTGACCAAGGCTCACGCCCATTTTATGGCGGACTTCTTCCGGCAGGCCGGCTTCCAAGCAACTGCCCTCGACAGCGCTTCACCCGCTGCCGTACGGGCTCAGGCTCTGGCTGATCTACGGGACGGGAAGCTCCAAATCATCTTCTCCGTCGACCTGTTCAATGAGGGTCTCGATATCCCAGACGTCGACACGCTCCTTCTCCTGCGCCCGACCAACAGCGCCACGGTCTTCCTCCAACAACTTGGCCGCGGCCTACGGCGTACTGACACGAAGCCCGTCCTCACTGTCCTTGACTTCATCGGGCAGCATCGGACGGAGTTCCGCTTCGAGGAACAGTTCCGAGCCCTGACGAGTTTCTCCAGAAACCGGCTCGTCGACCACATCGAGCACGACTTCCCACTCCTTCCCTCCGGATGTCAGATCATTCTGGAAGGCAAGGCCAAGGACCTCGTGCTTGACAACATCCGCACCCAACTGAGCGCTACCTTCAGGACCTTGGTCAGCGAAGCCAAGGCCTATGACTCCCCGCAGCTCGCGGACTACCTGAGTGAGAGTCGCAGAGAGATCAAGGAGCTGTACAAGAGCGACAACTCCTGGACGTCTGTCCTACGCAGGGCCGGCTTGATCAAAACTCCTCCCCCTGCCGGCGAATCGGCCCTCCTCAAGCGCGTCCACGCCTTCCTGCACGTCGACGACCCCGAGCGTGCCCACGCATACCTCCGCCTCCTCGCCGACGACGTCCCGCCCTACGAAGAGCTCAATCCGGCAGACCAGGCATACGCCCGCATGCTCTTCTTCAACCTGTGGGACAACGCAGGCGGCTTCAGCAGCTTCCAGCAAGGCTTGGACTCGCTGCGCGACCAACGCGTCTTCCGCGACGAACTCCGTCAGGTCCTGTCCTACGTCATCGAGCAGGCGGACCACTTCCCCATCCCCCTGTCAGGCAGCCACAGCCACATTCCCCTGAAGGTCCACAGCTCCTATAACCGCTCGGAGATCCTTGCGGCGCTCGGGGTGGCGCGCTTTGGTGGCCAGATGCCCAGGTCCTTCGCCCAGGGCGTCCAGTGGGTAGAGAAGATCAAGACGGATGCTCTCCTGATCACCCTGGAGAAGAACGAGAAGGACTTCTCCCCCACGGTCCGGTACAAGGACTACGCGCTGAGCCGTAGACTCTTCCACTGGGAGTCCCAGAACTCCACGGCCGAGATCTCTCCCACGGGACTGCGCTACCAGCACCACGCCCAACGAGGCAGCCATGTCCTCCTCTTCATGCGCCGCTACAAGAACACCGACATCGGAAAGTCTCAGCCCTGGATGCTGCTGGGACCCGCCACCTACGAGGGCCACACTGGCACCAAGCCGATGGCGATCACGTGGCGCCTGGACCACGAACTGCCGGCCGATGTGTGGTCGTACGCGGCCATCGCCGCAAGCTAGTTGAGCAGGAACGGTGTCAGTGTGATCCGCTAACGTCGAGACATGGCCATACCTTCGATCGAACCTGGGCAACTGACGACCCGTGCCGAGATGCAGAAGTTCTTCGGCGGAGGGGATCGCGAAGGGATCGTTCCATCCACAACCACCCCAAACATCCTCATCTACGTTGATCACGACAGTGGTGGCAAGTACGGCTATGAGAATGGTTGGCTGGATGAAGAAGACGAGTTGGGGCCGGTGTTCGAGTACACCGGCCGAGGCGCCGTTGACGACCAAACGTTTCTGGGAACTGCCGGGTCCCGCAACAAGGCCATCCTGGAGCATGCGGAGACGGGTAGATCGCTACGCCTCTTCATGGCGGTGGGCAAGATCCCCGGCGCCAAGTCTGGCGCCAAGCAGCAACGATACATTGGCGAGTTCAAGTTGGACTCGAAGCAGCCCTACACCATACGCGAGGCCAATGATCAGAAAGGCAATCGGCGGCGCATAATCGTCTTCCGTATGCGCCCCAAGGGGGCCTATCAACGCATCGCTGCAGACGTCATCACCCCTGCGGAGAAGACCGACGCTCAAAGAGTCTCCGCGACCGTAGTCGCGAGCAAGATGGTAGAGCCGAAGAGGAAACGAGTGGCAGAGAGCAGGCGCGCTGCCCAACCAAGCCTCATAGCCGACCAGCGCCAATCCGAACTGCGGGAAAAATATCTCGAAGAGCTCACGAAGCGCCAACACGACGTCTTTGCGTACCAAATCAAGATCGCGGATACGACAAGGATCCTCAAAACCGATCTCTATGACGCCACCGAGCATCAGTTGTATTCGGTGCGAGGCGACAGCAGCCGCGAAGAAGTGCGCGTGGCTATAGGTCAGCTCAAAGATTACGTGCGGCATATCAGGCCACGCAATGCCAAGCTGGCCGTACTGCTTCCCGAAAGGCCGCAGGACGACTTGCTGGATCTCCTCCACACGGAGGGAATCGACCTGGTCTACCAAGATGGCGCTGGATACACGGGTCTTCGAATTTAGTCGGGGTCCCCTTCGCGTCGGGAGCATCTCGTGGTCGCGCAGAGTGACCGTAGGCGCTGGTTGGCGCGGTT
>NZ_JACTVI010000181.1 GCF_014495685.1 Streptomyces sp. TRM68367
CCGCCATCCACCAGGCCAACAGCAAGATCAACGCGCCCGCCGACACGCCCCAGGCGGCATAGAGGTTGACTCAGGAAACTCATGCGGCCTCCAAGTTCTGCATCGCAAGATCCCCTGGTCTGCTCTCCACGGTCATCATCGCGTGGTGCGGGCCAGGGGGGTGCGGCAGTTGGCACGTCCGTACGAGCCGTACGCGGTGGCCCGCTGTACCACCTTGCCGTGCAGGCTGACCGAGCAGGTGGCGTTGCCGCCCTCCTTGCCCAGGACGATGGAGACGACCGCCGGGGCGCCGCCGGCGGTCAGGTTGGCGCCGCCGCGCCAGGGCAGGTGGGCGCTGACGGTGTGCAGCCTTCCGCCCGGGCCGGCGTAGCTGATCTGGGCGGTGCCGCGGCCGGCGATCTGGTAGGTCACGGGAATGGTGGGGGCGTGGCGCTTGGCTGCCGCGCCGTTCTTGTCGTTCCCGCTGTGGGTGGCGAATAGAACGCCGACGGTGGCGAGGGCGGCACACAGGAGGGCGCCGCCGCCGAATAGGAGCGGGCGGACGCGGCGCCGGCTGGCTGACGCCTTGGCGGTTTCGTCGCTTTCAAGGGTCTCGGTGCCTGCTTCTGTCTGGGTTTCCATCGCCGACTTCCGTTGCGCGGATGGGCCTGAATGCCCGTCTTCGAATTATTCGCGGTGTGCCCGTCGATTAGAGCGAATGCGGTTCGAGGGCGCAAGTGCCGGACCGAAAGGCCCGTTTCGCAGCCTGAGCCTCAAGGTCCGGAGTGTGACTGAAACCTGAACCGTGATCAAACCAGTATCTGGACTCGGTAAAGTGAAAACCCTGAAGGCAAAGCCGACATCAAGGTTGTCGCGCCACCGATGCTGAAATTACGTCGGCGAATCGGTGTAAATCCGGTGAAATCCCCTGGCCGGATGGGTGGTTCGACCCGATTTTTACGGAGGTGCCGTTGCCCTGGACCTGCCAACGATCTCTGTGTCAGGGTCCTGCCGCTGATTCGGTGTCCCCCAGCACTGGTCGCATTACCGGCTATGGAGCCGCCATTGCCGGATTGGTGCGGTCACGTCTACGTAGGTGATTTACGGTGCTGCGGTTAGCCCTTCCCTGTGTGCCGGCAGCGGCCTCCAGAAGTGGGGGCGTGCCGGAACTGCCCAGCCCTGGGATATTGGCGCTCCGGAACTCACGCGCAGACGCGGCCGATTGTGCTGCCGATTGTTGAGCTGCGTGACAAGGAGTTGCAGGTGGCGAGGCGAAGAAGGATTGCCGCATCTCTGGTGGCCGGAGCGTTGCTGGGTTCTGTCGTACAGACCCCGGCATTCGCGTCCGCGCCGTCGCCGGGCCATGGTGGTTCCGGAATCATCGACACGGTCAAGGGCTGGTTCGGCGGCGGGCATTCCTCGCCCAAGCCGCCGGTCGGGCCGAAGGACGCGATAGCCGACCGGCAGAAGCTGCCGCCGGGCAAGAAGGCGCCGAAGGCTCACCGGGTGCGGGAGCTGACGTCCAAGCGCACCCCTTCGGCGCGGTACTGGAAGCTGTCGGACGGCACCACGCAGGCGGAGATCTCCGCGGTGCCGCTGTCGTACCACTCGGCGCACGGCTGGAAGGCGATCGACACGAAGGTCGCTGCGACCGGCCGGGCCGGGTACAAGTACGCCAACACCACCAACCTGGCCCGCTCCTACTTCGGTTCCCGCAGCGGGAGCCTGCTGCGTTTCGAGGCCGACGGGCAGCACACCGTCACTCTGGGCCTGGCCGGTGCGGACAAGGCCGTCTCCCCGGTGGCCAAGGACGACACCGTCACGTATCGGGGCCTGGCCGCCGGCGCGGACTTCGACTACCGGGTCGGGCGCGGTGAGGTGAAGGAGAACATCGTCCTGAACCGGGCCCCGAGCGGCCCGGTCTCGTTCAGCTTCACCCTCAGGACCGGCGGGCTGACTCCCAGGCAGCTGAAGGACGGCTCGATCGCGCTCTACGGCGGCAACGAAACGGGCCGCCCAAGGCTGGTCATCCCGGCCGCGGTGATGTACCAGGCGCCGAAGAACGCCGACTCCGCCGTGGTCGACATGACCCGCGGCCCGGTGGTCCAGAAGCTGACCCGCACCGGCTCGTCCTGGCGGATCACCCTCACCCCGGACACGAAGTGGCTGGCCGCGAAGGACCGCCGTTTCCCGGTGACGGTCGACCCGACGGTGATGATCGCGCCGACCCCCTCCACCTCGCAGGACGTGATGGTGGACTCCACGCAGCCGTCGACGAACCTCGACGGCTCGTGGCAGCTGGGCGTGGGCACGACGGCGGCCGGCAAGCTGCGCTCGCTGCTGAAGTTCCCGGTGACGGGCATCCCTTCGGGGACGAAGATCACCTCGGCGCAGCTGGGCGTGTACTACAACCAGGTCCACACCTCCAACACCCACAACGTGGTGATCGAGGCGCACCGGGCGACGGGCGCCTGGGACGCCTCGACGGCGACGTGGAGCAACACCAGCACCCTGTCGGGCGAACTGTCGGGTACCACGGTGCAGTTGGACGACGGTGACCCGGGGACGGCGGCCAAGGGCTCGTGGCCGTACTCGACGAACACCGCCTTCACCCAGTACGCGGTCAACGGCGACTACGCCTACAACAAGGATTCGGTGACGGGGGACACCTACACCTGGCAGCCGAGCGTGCCGCAGGCGGGCTCGTACCGGGTGGACGTGCACTCGATCCCGGCGAGCGACCGGGCGACGAACGCGCCGTACACGGTGACGTACAACGGCGGCACGTACAGCGGCACCATCGACCAGTCCGCGGGGACCGGCGGGGTGTGGCGGTCGCTGAACAACGGGGCGGCGCTGCCGTTCTCGGCCGGCACGGCGGGCAAGATCGTGCTGGGTGACGGGCCGGCGTCCACGTCGACCGCGGTGATCGCGGACGCGGTGCGGCTGGTCGAGCCGGGAACGACGCTGACGAAGGCGGCCGGCTCCTACGACCAGTGGCACAACTTCGCGGTGACCGACACCGTGCAGAAGTGGGTCAACGGGGCGGCTGCGAACAACGGGTTCGTGCTGCAGGCGGCAGACGAGTCGACGCTGGGCCAGGGTGGCCCGCTGTACGAGGCGTCGGAGTTCGGGTACGGCGGTGAGACCGCGACGTATCCGAAGCTGACCGTGGTCTTCGGTACCCCGGGCGTGGCGGTGAATGCGCCGACGGTCATCCACGCCACTGGTGCGGAGCTGTCCTGGCCGGCATACACGAACACCACCGGGAACCCGGCGAACGACCTGGCCGAGTACCAGGTCCACCGCTCCGTCTACCAGGGCTTCACCCCCTCCTCGGCGACCCTGGTGGCCCCGGTCGCGGCCGGCACGACGAGCTTCACCGACACCACCGCGGTGCCCACCCCTGCGGACTCCCCCGACGCCTTCCACGCGGTGTACTACGAGGTCGCGGTCAAGACCAAGGGCGGGCAGATCATCGGCGGCCCGGTGCAACTGGCCGACCTTCCCAAGGCCGGCCAGACCACGCAGATCATCCAGTCCGGGCAGACCGACACCACCCTGTCCTCGGCCCAGCCGACCACCGCGCACGACACCCTCTCCTCCGACGGCGTGAACCAGAAGTGGCTGGAGGTGGGCAACAACTCCGCCACCTACGGCAAAACCCGTGGGGTGCTGAAGTTCCCGACCAGTTCGCTGCCGTCGAGCGCCCGGGTGCTGTCGGCGCAGGTGCAGGCCATGTCGACGATCACCACCAACTCCGGTGGCGGCTCGGCGACGTACGAACTGCACGGGCTGACGAAGGACTTCGACGAGGCCGCCGCCACCTGGAACAACGCCACCTCGACCACGGCGTGGACGACGGCGGGCGGTGACTACTCGGCGACGGTGTCCGACACCGTCGCCGGGGTGAGCAATGATCCGGTGCGGCACTGGTGGGACGCCACGTCGCTGACGCAGGGCTGGATCAACACGCCGTCCTCCAACCACGGTGTTCTGATCAAGCTCAAGGACGAGTCGACCGCCGGACCGCAGGAGCGGTCAGTGTTCCTCTCCTCCGAGACGAGCGAGCCGCAGCTGCGCCCGCAGCTGGATGTCACCTACGTGGACGCCACCACCGACTCGACGTACTACGCGCCGCAGGTGCCGCAGCGGATGACGCCGGGCACCACGTACAACGTCGACGTGTCGCTGACCAACACCACCGACACCACGTGGTCGGCGGCCAACCAGGTGCTGTCCTACCGCTGGACGCTGCCGGACGGCACCGACGTCACAGGCGGCGGCAACCAGATCCAGACCGCCCTGCCGCAGGACCTCTCCCCGGGTGAGACGGTCACCATCCCCGCGCAGGTGAAGGCACCCACCAACGCCGACTCCGGAAACCCGACCAACTCCCGCACCCAGTACACGCTGACGTGGGACGTCTTCAACAAGACGAACAACACCTGGAACTCCGCCACCGGCGGCGTAGCAGGGCTGGCCCAGTCCGAGACGGTTGAGGACCCCACCTCCGACACCATCGGTCTGGAGAAGTACTACACCTACTCGGGTGTGGCCACGGGCGCGGGCTCGTCGGTGATGACGAACCTGGCCTCCGGCAACGACGTCTTCTCCTACAACGCCTTCTCCAACCCCGGGCGCGGACTGGGCACGTTCGCCCGCTTCGCGTACAACTCCCTGGACACCTCGGACACGGTGATGGGTCCGGGCTGGTCGGCACAGACATCGGCGCCGATCCGGCTGGGCGCGGCGCTGGACTTCCACCCCAACCCCAACCCGACCGAGGTGACCCTGACCGACGGTGACGGCACCTCCAGCGTCTTCACCAAGCAGACGGACGGGACGTGGAAGGCCCCGGCGGGTGTCCACTACCTGCTGGCGATGAAGGGCGGGGTGGCCTGCACCCCGGACAAGAACGACACGGCTGACGCCTGGTCGATGACGCGGCCGGACGGCACCCGCTTCTTCTACGACTGCGACGGCTATGTCACGTCGATCGTGGACAAGAACGGCAACACCGAGACGTTCACCTACAGCATCCGCAACTCCCACAACAAGCCGACGCACTTCCTGGACTACATCACGGACCCGACCGGGCGGCAGTCGCTGACGGTCACCTACTACAACAAGGGTGACAACTACAGCTACGTCGACGACACCGGCGCGGTGCAGTCGGACACGAACCTGACCAACCCCAAGATCATCGACCATGTGGCGTCGATGACCGACATCTCCGGCCGCAAGCTCACCTTCCTCTACAGCACGCAGGGGTTGATGGCCCAGCTGACGGACGGCGCCGGCTCCTCGCAGCCGAAGGTGTTCAAGTTCGGCTACGACGCCACCCAGGGCACCAAGAACGTCAAGCTGGTGTCCGTCACCGACCCCCGCGGTCACGTCACCAAACTGGACTACTACGCCCCCCAGACCGGCGACAACCCGAAGTACCACTGGTGGGCCAAGACCCTCACCGACCGGCTGAACGACGCGACATCGATCGCCTACGCGGCCGACACCTCCAACACCGCGTTCACCGACACCACGGTGACGGACGCCAACACCCACGCGACGAAGTACGTCACGGACGACTTCGCCCGCCCCGTGCAGATCACCGACGCCAAGAACGAGGTCACGAAGCTCGGCTGGGACGCCGACAACAACGTCACCTCGCTGACCGAGGACAACGGCGCCACGACGACGTGGACATACGACCCGAAGACCGGCTACCCGCTGACCAAGAAGGACGCGGAGGCGAACAAGAACGGCTGGCCGGCCACCACGTACACCTACCAGACCCGTCTGGACGGCTACTCCTCCGACCTGTTCACCAAGACCTCGCCGGAGGGCCGCAAGTGGCAGTTCGGCTACGACTCCTACGGCAACCTCACCTCGGTGCAGGACCCCAAGGGCGTCGCCACGGGGTCGGGCTACACCACCACCTACTCCTACAACTCCTACGGTGAGCTGACCCAGGCCACCGACGCCAACAACCACTCCACCAACTACACCGCCTTCGACGACAACGGCTACCCGCAGACCGAGACCGACGCACTCGGCGACGTCACGCAGACCAGCTACGACGTGCGCGGCAACGTGCTGTCCGTCACCGACCCGCTGAACAAGACCACCACACAGACGTACGACACCTTCGGGCGTCCGCGCGTCAGCAAGGTTCCCAAGGACCAGGCGGCGGGCTCGTACATCACCACCCCGGCCCCGGTGTACGACGCCAACGACAACGTCACCCAGTCCACGGCCCCCAACGGCGCGGTGTCCACCGCGGTGTTCGACGCGGCGGACGAGTTGGCCTCGTCCACGGCACCGAAGGACAACTCCACCGACCCGGACCGCATCACCAGCTACACCTACGACAACGTGGGCAACCAGCTCACCGAGACGGACCCGAACGGCAACCTGTCGGGTGCGACGCCGGGCAGCTACACCACGACCACTGCCTACGACGTGCTCGACCGCCCGGTGTCCGTCACCGACGCGGCCGGGCATGTCACCTCGACGTCGTACGACGACGTGGGCAACACGGTCAAGGTGGTCGACCCGCTGAAGAACCTGACCACCGACACGACGGACTTCACCTCGAAGTACGCCTACAACCTGGACCACCGACCGATCTCGGTGACGGACGCGGCCGGGCACACCAAGCAGACCGGCTACGACAAGGACGGCCTGCAGACCTCGACCACGGACGAGGACGGCAACCAGACCCTCTACACCTACGACGAGCGCGGCATGGTCACCCAGGTGCAGGTGCCCCACGACAACCCGTCCGGCACCCTCACCTACGACACCACCAAGTACGACTACGACCAGGTCGGCAACCAGACCAAGGTGTACTCCCCGCGCGCGGTGGCCGCGAACACCACGACCGCGTTCACCACGCAGACCGTCTACGACGAGCTGAACCGGGTCAAGGCGCAGCTGTCCGCCTACGACCCGAACGACGCGACGTACAACAAGGCGGCCGAGACCGACTACTCCTACGACGCCGACGGCCACCTGTCCAAGGTGTCCGCCCCGCCGTCCGCCGGCCAGTCGGTGCGCAACGACACCACCTACACCTACTGGGACGACGGCCAGACCAAGACCTCGACGGACCCGTGGGACATCACCACCACCTACGACCACGACGAGCTGGGTGACCAGACCTCCCGCACCATCACCTCCGCGGGCGGTTCGCAGTCGCGGACGATGAACTGGACGTACTACCCGGACGGGATGATCCACACCCGGACGGACAACGGCGTGCCGGTGGGTCTGCAGGTCGACCTGGCCGACAACTCCGACATCCAGTCCACCTCGGCGACCGGCTCCTGGCCGACGGCGTCCAGCGGCACCGACCACCAGGGCTACGACTACGCCACACACGCGGCCGGTACCGGCACGGATTCCTTCACCTGGAACCTGTCGATCCCCGAGGACGGCACCTACCAGGTGTACGTGAAGTACCCGCAGGTGACGGGGGCGGCGACGAACG
>NZ_JACTVI010000182.1 GCF_014495685.1 Streptomyces sp. TRM68367
CGGCTCGCGGCTCGCGGCTCGCGGCTCGCGGCTCGCGGCTCGCGGCTCGCGGCTCGCGGCTCGCGGCTCGCGGCTCGCGGCTCGCGGCCATGTTTGCCTATCACACCTCAAGCCGCGGTTCCACTCCTCCTGTCGGGACCATCTCTCTGGTCGTGAACATATACACGGTAACCAAGGCGTGGGTCCCTCCCGAAGCGGGGCAGCCGCCTGCATCCCGAGGGTTCACGGTGATCCGGCGAGGTGCTGCTGCAATTCCACGTGCCGGAATTCGTAGGAGCTGCCGACCTGTCGCAGCACGCCGCGCAGGTGTGCGTCCTCCAGGAAGGTGAGAAGGCGGAAGGGGGTTCGGTGGAGAAGCCCGTGCCACAAACACACCAGGGCGAAGGGACCGCACGCCGTGCGAGAGAAGGCGACGGGGACGCCGATCGTCATGCCGAGGAGCAGGGCCGGTGCCAGGAACTGTTGGGCTGCGAGCAGCACCAGGTCGCCGAATTCCACTCGGCGGGGGACGTCTTCGGCGTATGCGAGGAAGAGCCCCAGGAACACAGCGGGGAGCAGGGTGAGCGCGAGGCCCCAGCTCATCACGTGCGCGAAGATGGCACGGCGGTCGTGCCGCAGCAGATCACGAGGTGTGACGGGGCGGTTCAGGTCGGCCGTGCGTGGGGTCCACGAGAACAACGCTCCGCCGACGAGCGCGAAGAGGTCGCCGGGCTGGTCGTCTGCTAGCGGGCGGTGCGGCAGGTGGGTAGGGCGGCGTGATGCTGTGGATGTTCGCCGTCCCGGTCGCCGCCGCCTGCTTCGCCGCCTTGACCAGTGAGCAGCACATCACCTGGCCACAGACGGCGGGGCTGTCCTCCGAGAGCCTCCGCAACTCCCACCGAACGCGGATCAACCACACGAGAAGGGAACGTAGATGAGTATCACCCTGGCTCAAGCACACCGGAGGGGCACTCCGCGCCCGTGCACCGCACGTTGGGTGCCGAGCCGGAGCCCGCCGCCTGGACGCCCTGCGGGCCGGAGGCAGGCGTAGACCAGCCTCAGGGCCCGGCTTGATCGGGCAGGGTTGTCCTGAGCGGGGGCGGTATGCCGCCACCTCGGTACCGTCCGCGACCGTTCTGCCCCTGTCCGCTTCCCGCCTCTTCGCCTGGTAGGGCGGCCGGATCGGCTGACAGGACGTCCGCGGATGCGGGCATCGGGGCCGAGAAGCGGTCGCCGTGCTGCGCGCGCTGACCGCCGGCGGGCGGCGGACGCCGCGAGACGGGCCGAGGAGGCGATTGCGGCTGTGCTCCTCGCCTGGCGGTGGCCCAGTGCCGGTGCAGTCGAATCGGATCCGCACTGACGGTCGTGTCGTTATGCTCGATGTATGAGCGTCGCCTACGACCACTACCCCGAGCTGCATGGACTCATCGACCGACTGCGTCCCGAGCAGGCAGCCGAGGTGCGCGCACACGTTCTCCGCCTCGTCAGGGACGACGAGGCGTCCAAGGGCGGGCTGCGCGTCTTGGGTGTGTTCGACGGGCCGGAAGAGGATCTTGGAGCCCGTTCCGAGGAGATCATCCGCAGGGAGGCTGGACAGCCTTGATCCTGGTCGACACCGGCCCGGTGGTGGCCGCCCTCAACCGCCGGGATCCCGATCACCTGCGATGCCGCAAGCTTCTTGACGACGGGGCCGGCCAGCTCCTGGTGACGCCCTACGTCGTGGCCGAAGTCTGCTGGATGGCAGCTTCCCGGCTGGGAGCGCGAGCCGAAGCCAACGTCATCGATGCCGTGGCCGCTGGCGACTTCCGGCAGGTCGCTGTCGAGGACGCGGACCTGGCGCGCATCAGCGAACTGCTGCATCAGTACGCGGACCTGCACGGAGGCGACGGACTGAGCGTCGCGGACGCCTCCGTGGTCGCTGCCGCGGAGCGCTTGAACATCAGCGACATCGCAACGCTGGACATCACCGACTTCTCGATCGTGCGCCCACGTCACATCGACCACTTCACGCTGCTGTAGCCCCGCCGACGCGGGCCCGGCTACCGGGTGAAAAACGCTCGGAAAACGTGCGCACCGTCGCTGCCGCACCGCACAGTGAGAGTCATGAAGCGGAGCGAACCGCCCGAGGTCACCTTCGAAATCGTGCGCATCACCGGACCGGAGGCCGAGGCGCTGGCCGCAGAACAGGCCCGCGTCATCGATGAAGTGCTCCTCTGGATTGCCACGCATCCGCAGAACGACGTGACCTCAGGCGCCGCAGATCCTCGCGGAGAGTAACGGTCTGCTAGCTCCAGTTACCCCAAAGGGTTCGAACCTGCGCACCTGCGGTCATCCTCAATACCCCCGCTGACTTGCGGAAATGCGGGCGTCGGGTCTGAAGGAGCAGAATTGCAGGAACCGCTGCTCCCCGGAGGGGAACAGCGGTAACAAACACCCTGACCTGCGAAAATACGCTTCGTGGCTGGGTGCCCCCGGCAGGATTCGAACCTGCGCACACGGCTCCGGAGGCCAGGTGAGAGCAAGACTCCACCGGGGCCCTGACCTGTGCCGGAGGTTCTGGCCCAGCAGGTGCCGAGCAAGATCATTACGCCCCTATTACGTGGGCCACCTGTCGGCCGGTAACTCCGGGCCGTATGGTCGAAGCATGATCTCGGGCAGCGGCGGGGGACCGGTCGACGGCGGCACGGAGTTTACGGCGGAGGGCCTGGCGCCCGTCTTCCATGAGGCCTGCAAGACGGCCGGACTCGACTCCCGCGGCGCCGAGTTGCTGCGGCTAGGGTCAAACGCGGTCTACCGCCTGGCCTCGTTACCGGTCATTGTCCGCATCGCCCGCGATCCGGCGGTGCTGGCGGAGATGGAACGGGCCGTGAACGTGGCCCGGTGGCTGGAGACAGAGAACTTCCCGGCTGCCCGAGTGCCGGCCTCGGTGAGTCAGCCGATGGTCGTCGACGGCCTGGTGGTCACCTTCTGGGAGAGCGTCCAGGAGAACGAAGAGTACGCGACGCTCGGCGAGCTGGCTGACCTGCTGCGCCGCTTGCACTGGCTGGAAGAACCTGAGTCGCTCGGCCTGCCGTACTTCGATCCGATGGCCAAGCTGACGGCGTCCCTCGACGGGTTGGGGGGCGTGGCCGAGGAAGACAGGGCCTTCCTGGAGGAGCGAGCGGCCAGGCTCTCCAAGGACTATGACCGGCTGGACTTCGTCCTTCCCTTCGGCATGATCCACGGGGATGCCAACATCGGGAACATCCTCCGGCACCGGGACGGGCAAGCGGTTCTCATCGACCTGGACGGCTTCGCGCTGGCCCCACGTGAGTGGGACCTCATCCTGACGGCGATCTACCACGACCGTTACGGGTGGCACTCGAAGACGGAGTACGCAGAGTTCGTCCACCGGTACGGCTTCGATCTCATGAACTGGCCGGGCTACGAGACCTTGGCCGACCTCCGGGAACTGATGATGGTGGCATGGGTAGGTCACCAGGTCGGAACGAGTGAACGTTCTGCCTCCGAGTTCGCCCGGCGGGTGCGGTCTCTGCGGACGGGTGAGGGACGCGAAGAGTGGAAACCTTTCTGAGCTCGACCTGGGTGAGGTCGAGTCAACGCACGGTCAGCCGTACCGCTCCGAAGCGATCCACAACCTGTGTTCCCGGGCGTGCTCGGCAAGCTCACGCGCCGCGCTGCATGGGCCGGCCGTGCTGAGATTGCGGCGGAACTCGGCTAGATAGCTAGTGCATCGGGCCGACTTGAGCTGTTCTCCGAGATCCAACGCATCGAGCGCCACGCGACAGGCCTCCTCGACGTCCCCGGCCCGTAGGTGGGCATCGGCCAGGACCATGGTCGCGAAGAAGTCGCTCCGCACGTGGCTGCCGCTCATGGCGTTCTCGGCGTGGGCGACGGCCCGGCGGGCGCTGTTCACGTCACGGAAGCAGTGCGCGGCCTCGGCGGCAAGCTCGGCTTCGTCGAAGTAGCTGATCCACTCGGGTTCGTCCTCGTTGTTCCGGCTTTCGAGGGCCTTGGTCGCTGCGCTCAGGGCAGCCTCGCATGCAGCGACATCGCCAGTACGCGCCAGGGCTCGGGCTTCCATCGCATGGAACTGTGCGCGCAACGTCGGTGTAGCCACCGGAGAGATGCCCATGAGGGCGGCCCGCGCGAGAGTGGCGGCCTCGGTGTACCGACCCAGGAACGTCGCCTGGTGGCTCATCGCGGACAAGATGCTGCCCGCAAGCCGTCGATCGTTGGCGTCCTGGGCGAACCGGAGGGCTTGGAGAAGGTACCGCTGCGCGAGTCCGTGGTGACAGGCGTCGTAGGACATCCAGCCGGCGAGGAGAGTCGCTTCCGCCACGGTGGAGAAGAGGGCTCGTCCTACCTGCTCGGTGTACCGGCCTCGCAGGAGTGGGGCCACATCGTTGTTGAGGTATTGGATGACGGAGTGACGTGCGTGGTCTCCGCCGAACTGGTCGTCGAGCTGGGCGAACATGTCCGCCGTGGTCTTTATGGCTGCCACGTCGCCGAGACCGACTCGGGCGCCTTCCGTACGAGGCTGGGGGATGCTGGGCTCGGGGGCGACCAACCATCGGAGGGATGCTTCGTTCCATGCGGGCTCGGATGGCTCCGCGGAGAGTAACGGGTCGTACTGGTTGAGGTCGGCACGCCACAGTTGACCGACCGTCCGAATGGCGTCATCCGGGCTTGCGGGATACGCGGCGTCGAGTAGAGAGCCGTCGGCGACTTCCCCGTGACTCAAGCCGAGTTCGGCCGCGCTGGTTCTGAAGGCGTCACACAGCAGCGGGCCGTAGAAGTCGTCCGGGGCACTGTGGCCGTTCTCCCAGCTGGCAATACGGCGCTTCACGCTGGCGTCCGAGGGGAGTTGGTGACCGCGCTGGGCGGCAGCGTGGCGTAGTTCCCTTACCAATCGTGGCTGGCTCCAGCCCCGACCCGTGCGAGCTTCACGTAAGCGGACACTGCTCGGCTTCAAGGCGCCCTTCACTCCCTGCGTGATGCCGGTGCGACAACTCGGGGTTCTGTTACTGAATGTACGTGCTGGTCATCGCTTCGTGCAGCCAGTAACCGGAGTTCATCTGTAAGGGAGGGGGAGGACGGGGGATGACGCACTGTGCGTGGACGCGTCATCCCCCGTCACCTCTCGTCATCTGCCCTGGCCAGGGGCCGGACCGGAAGTCTGGAAGTGCTGCGGCACCGGGGCCGCAACGTAGTCCGACTGAAGGTGAGACGTCATGCAGAGGATGACCAGGCGCGGCATGGAATGGCTGTCTGCGGCGGCGGACGATCCCGCGCAGTGCCGGCAGGTCTGGGCGGATGATCCGCGTATGCCTTGCTTGCTCGCGACGGGCCGCCTCTTCGACGTGGTGAGCGTAGACCAGCGCCTCGGCCTGGAGATGTTCGACCGGCTCTTGCGCAGTGGCTTGCCGTTCGGCCCCTCGGTCGTCGACCGCAAAGCACAGCGCGTTGGCTTCTTCCTCGGCTCGAACAGCCGCGACACCTTCTCGAACTTCCTCGGACGAGAAACGCCCTCCCCGCCGCCGTACCGGTACCTCGGCCATGGCTCCGCCGTCGTAGTGCCCGGCCCCATCCCACTTTCTGCGGACCGCTACCAGTGGCTCCGCGCGCCGACGCGCCGGCCGGAGGCCAACCCGCTGCGCCCGGTCGCCCTTGCGACGGCTCTTGTGGCCTCCGCAGAACTCCTGGCGAGGATCGACCGCTTCGACGAGCAGTACCCGACTCCGTACGCGGCGGTCGCTGCACTCCCCGAGGAGACCACCACCGATGCGGGATGAGCCGACCAGCGGGCACGACTTCGCTACGTGGTCGCCCCTCGACAGTGAGGGATGGTACGCGGCCCGAAACGCCACCACCGCACTACGGGATGTCCTCGTGCGCGCAGGTCTGGAGAAGGACTTCCCTTACCTGCGAGCGGACTTGAACGCCTTTGGGCACGGCCTCGTCGAGCTGGGCCGAGTGTCCCCCGACACGGCCGAACGCCTCGCAGAGCTTTTGCGCCTGGCGCTGGCAAGTGGCTTCGGCGCGGACTGTGACGGCTCTGGAACTGCCCAGTCCACTACCAATGAGCACAAGGGAAGGACCTGACGTCATGACCGACCGGCGAGGAGTGGTGGCCAAGCGCGCGGAGGACTTGTCGCCTAGCGTGCCCTACGTCCGCGGCTGGAACCGTGCTCGACGAAGCGCCGGCACTTTGGCCGATCAACTGGTGCTGCTCGGACTGGACTCCGACTTCCCCGGCCTGGTGGCTGACGTCAACGTCTCCGGTGACGGGTTGGTGCAGCTTGGCACCGTGCGCCCTGAGACGGCCGAACTGCTGGCACAGCTGATCACGGCAGGACTGGAAGCGGAGCACCGTGGCCCGGTGGGTGAACCGCCTATGACCACTCGACAAGAAGCGCCTGCTGCCTGAACCGCTTTCCCGGACGCCGGTTGCGCCTCATCTGGGGGCAGTCCCCGCATTCAGACGACCGGGCCCCTTGCGGCATCGTGCCTTGGCACTGCCGCAGGGGGCTCTTCTTTGCCTCGATGCTCTCCGGTGCGCTCCTCGGCCTGCCGCTCGGCCGGGACCGGCGCCCCAGCGCCGCAGCCCGGACGAACGGCAGGCCGTGTATGACATCAGCTTGGGAAGCTGCGGTTATTTGCGGGCGGCTCGGGCGCTGACCTGGCTGTACGGCCGGTTTGCGGCGCTTGCCGGTTCGACCGCTTTCACCATGGTTCCCCGCTGTTCCCCGCTCGATCTGGTGCGCTTGTGGTGCGACCGTAAGCAAGTTACTGCGAATGCTGTCACCTGAACGCACAGCCGATCCGCCCGTAGTCTTCGTCTGCTGCTGTTTTTCTAGTCGAGTTCCGGCTCAGTCAGCGGGTCTCTTTGGCCTTGCTGGTGAGGGACGCCATGTGCCGGTGGAAGCCCGACCAGGCGGCCACCGGGCTTCGGTCCGGGCCCCTCGGGTATCCCGTCGATCATCGTGATCAGCGCCGTCAGCGGATTGAGGATCTGCGCGGGGTCATAGAGAACGGCGGTCTGCAGGTTCATCAACGCCGTCTCGAGATCTCGGTCCCCCACTCTGTTGGCGACCTCGATCAGACGGTCCAGATGCTCCTTGACCAGTGCGTTGTCCTCTGGAGGCTCGAGCACGGCCTCCTCCGACCTGAGCGCGTTGACGATGTCGATGAGCTCGCGGAGTTCACGCCCCTCCTTGGCGCGCCTCTCCCTGGTCGCTCCGTCTGGCCACGTCACATACCGGAGGAGCCAGAGGGAGAGCGTGGAGAGCCAAGTGCGGGCCTGCCGCCGAGCGGCTTTCATCTGCTCGGTGAGCTTCCCGAAGCCTCCACTAGTGAGGAAGTTTCATCGTGATTCGTGCAGGTCAACGGCCCTGGCGTGACGGGCGGTTGGGCTGCTCGCGCATGTCACGAGCGTGATC
>NZ_JACTVI010000183.1 GCF_014495685.1 Streptomyces sp. TRM68367
GACCCCAGCGACCTCGCCAGCTACGTCATGCACGCGACATCCCAGGCCGCCGAGCACGACACGCCCCACTAATTCATCGACAGGCCCACCATGGGACACGTCGACCACGGCAAGACGACGTTGACCGCCGCCATCACCAAGGTCCTCGCCGACCGCGGAAGCGGGGCGTTCGTCCCGTTCGACCGCATCGACCGGGCGCCGGAGGAGGCGGCGCGCGGCATCACCATCAACATCGCGCACGTCGAGTACGAGACCGACACCCGGCACTACGCGCACGTCGACATGCCCGGCCATGCCGACTACGTCAAGAACATGGTCACCGGCGCCGCGCAGCTCGACGGGGCGATTCTCGTCGTCTCCGCGCTCGACGGGATCATGCCGCAGACCGCCGAGCACGTCCTGCTCGCCCGGCAGGTGGGCGTCGACCACATCGTCGTCGCCCTGAACAAGGCCGACGCGGGCGACGAGGAACTGACGGACCTGGTCGAGCTGGAGGTCCGCGACCTGCTCACCGCGCACGGCTACGGCGGCGACGCGGTGCCCGTCGTACGGGTCTCCGGGCTGCGGGCGCTGGAGGGCGACCCGCGCTGGACGGCGTCCGTCGAGGCGCTGCTCGACGCGGTGGACACGTACGTGCCGATGCCGGAGCGGTATCTGGACGCGCCGTTCCTGTTGCCGGTGGAGAACGTGCTCACGATCACCGGCCGGGGGACGGTGGTCACCGGTGCGGTGGAGCGAGGCGTGGTCCGGGTCGGTGACCGGGTCGAAGTGCTCGGGGCCGGGTTGGAGACGGTCGTCACCGGTCTGGAGACCTTCGGGAAGCCCATGGAGGAGGCGCAGGCCGGGGACAACGTGGCTGTGCTGCTGCGCGGGGTGCCGCGGGATGCCGTGCGGCGCGGGCATGTGGTGGCGGTGCCGGGGAGTGTGGTGCCCCGGCGGCGGTTCACGGCGCAGGTGTATGTGCTGTCGGCGCGGGAGGGGGGTCGTACGACGCCGGTGTCGACCGGGTACCGGCCGCAGTTCTACATCCGTACGGCGGATGTCGTCGGGGACGTCGATCTCGGTGAGGTTGCGGTTGCGCGGCCGGGGGAGACGGTGGCGATGAGCGTGGAGCTGGGGAGGGAGGTGCCGTTGGAGCCGGGGCTCGGGTTTGCCATTCGTGAGGGTCGGCGGACCGTGGGGGCGGGGACTGTGAGCGCCGTGGAGTGAGAGGTCGTGGGGAGCTACGGGACCGTCGTGGCTGGTCGCGCCCACGCGGAGGAGCCGCATATCGATACAGTCGCGCGCCCCTTTGGGGCGCGCTGCAGCCAGGCACAATGAGGAGGTGAACGAGTCCATGCCCGTGAGTCGCGACGTCGATTACGGCGCTGCCAAGCTGATGCCCGACGTCGATCGGAAGCGGGCGTGGTTGTTGACGGTCGACGGGGCGCCGCAGTCGTATGTCGATCTGGATGAGCCGACGTATCTGGAGTTCGAGTACGCGCGGCGGCTCGGGCATGTGCTGGACACCCTGGCGGAGCCGGGGCGGGCGCTTGATGTGGTGCATCTCGGGGGCGGGGCACTCACGCTGCCGCGGTATGTGGCGGCGACCCGGCCCGGTTCCCGGCAGGACGTGGTGGAGGCGGACCGCGGGCTGCTGGAGATGGTCGTCGAGCACCTGCCGCTGCCGGACGGTTCCGGCATCGCGCTGCACACGGCGGACGCGCGGGCCTGGCTGGCGGGTGCCCCCGCGGACTCGGCGGACGTGTTGGTCGCCGACGTCTTCGGCGGCTCGCGCGTCCCGGCGCACCTGACGTCCGTGACGTACGCCCGCGAGGCGGAGCGGGTGCTGCGCGCGCACGGGGTCTGTCTGGCGAATCTGCCCGACGCCGCGCCGTTCGCGTTCCTGCGCTCCCAACTCGCCACCTTCGCCACGGTGTTCGAGGAGCTGGCGCTGATCGCCGAGCCGGCCGTGCTGCGCGGCCGGCGCTTCGGCAACGCGGTGCTCGTCGCCGCGCACCGCCCCGTCGACACGGCCGCCCTGGCCCGGCTCACCGCCGCCGACGTCTTCCCGGCGCGGGTCGAACACGGCCCCGCGCTACGGGACTTCATCGGCGGCGCGCGCCCGGTCCGGGACGCGGACGCCGTACCGTCGCCCGAGCCCCCCGGCGGGGCGTTCGGCATCGGCTGACCGGGGCCGGAGTGCCGGACCCGGCCCCGCGCGCCTGCGCTACGACTCGGTGGGCGGTTCCTTGGTGAGGCGTACGGTGCTCAGGATCTTCTGCACGGTTGCCTCCGGGATCTCGCCCTTGACGCCCTTGGCGCCGTACAGGTTCCAGGTGACGAAGTCGCCCGCGGTGTTCTTGAAGGCGAAGGTGATCGCCTTGCCGTCGCTGGCGCACCTGCCCTTCTGCGGGGTGTTCTCGGAGTGCGCGATGGCGATGCTGCCCTTGATGCCGGACGTCGTGGTGTACGGCTTCGCCTTCTGGTACTTCACGCTCTTCTTGTCCGGCTGCGTGTAGCCGCCGTAGATCCACCACGGGACCCGGGTCTCGGCCGCCTCGTCCGTGTTCTTGGCGCCGCTCTCGCCGCGCGTTCCGGTGGTGGCGAGGGAGGTGTCCTCCTTCGCGGCCGTCCTTGTCGTCGTCGCTCGTGCACCACTTGGACTTGAAGTAGGCGGGAGCGGTGACGGTGGTGCGGTCCATCTTGCCGTCCTTCTCCTCCCACTCGAAGCCCACGCTCGTGCCGGTTTTCTCGATCTCCCTGTCGGCGGGCACGTCGAACATGGTGCCGAAGCGCGGGTTGACGACGACCTTCCAGCCCGGAATGGTCGCCTTCACGTCGTCGCCGCCGCGTGGGTTGTCGCCCCCGGCGGGCGGGGTCGGCCCCTCGGTCTGCGTCGCCTCGGTGGTCGCGCTCGCGGACGGCTTGCCGTCCTTGCCGCCGTCCGCCGTGTGGTCCTTGTCCCCGCCCAGCACCAGGAACCCGGTCACGCCGGCGGCCACGACCACCGCGGTGGCCGCGATGATCGCGACCAGCTTGGTCCGGCTGCCTCCCCCGCCCTGCGGCGGCTGCGGCGCGCCCATCGGAGCGGGCGTGCCCCACTGCGGCTGCTCTCCTGGCCACATGACCAGCCACCCTAGCCGCGCCGGGGACACGATTCGGTCACTGCGGCTTGACGGGGGCGTAGCAACTCGGTGCGGTTCGGGCGTGATGCCCGCCGCATGGACCGATCAGATCTGGCCAGCCGAGGCTACTCATGGGTAACATGCCGCCATGAGCGCAGACCAGATGTCCGTCGGCGAGATGCTCGCCGCCACGGTGCCCATGGCCCGGACCCTGAACCTCGAGTTCCGGGAGACCATGCCCGACAAGGCCGTGGTGGTCCTGCCGGACCAGAGCGAGTACCACAATCACGTGGGCGGGCCGCACGCCGGGGCGATGTTCACGCTCGGCGAGTCCGCGAGCGGGGCGATCGTGCTGGCCGCGTTCGGGGAGCAGCTCTCGCGCGCCGTGCCGCTCGCGGTGAGCGCCGAGATCTCCTACAAGAAGCTGGCGATGGGCCCCGTCACCGCCACCGCGACGCTGGGCCGCCCGGCCGCCGAGGTCGTCGCCGAACTGGACGCCGGCCAGCGCCCCGAGTTCCCGGTGTCCATCGCCATCCGCCGCGAGGACGGCGCCGTGACCGGCGAGATGACGGTCGTGTGGACCCTGCGCCCGGACAACTGAGCCCTTCGGGCAACTGAGCCCATCGCGCTCCGGGCCCCCGTCGAGGCGCATGCCCTGGCCGGGACCCGGTGAGCCACTACCAGGATCCGGGCCCCCGCCTCAGGCCGCGAACCGCTCGTCAGTCCGCCGCATCGCCGGTGTCGTCCTTGGCCGCGAGCGCCTGTTCCAGTTCGAAGGCGTGGTCGAAGTGGTCCTCGACGGGCCCGCTTGTGCCGGCCGGTGCCGGCGCACGCGGACGGGGGCGGGCCGAGAGAATCGTCAGAACCGGCTGTGGGTCTGGTCCTCGGGGTTGGAGATTTCGTGTACCAACTGTCCATGGGCGCACACAACTTGGCGCGGTCGCGACGGGTTTTTTCGAATGTGGGTGCGGATACCCTTGGTAACCTTTCTGAAATTCCCGCTTCTTGAACTTGGGTCGTTCGAGCTCCTTGTTTCCTGCGGTTCGTTTGTGCGAAAGTGAGCGCCCTCACAGCCGGTCAATAGATCTGACACGGCGTAGGTATGCACCAATCAGGCACCTGCTTTCCGACGGGCGTGCGTTCCGTGTGCCGTCCTGCGGCTTGGAAGGAAATGGTTCAGTGCAATCCCCTTACCCCCCACGACCTCCGTATCCGCCCCGCCCCGGAGTGAGTCCCGGGGAATCCGACGGCACTCTCCTGGCCCGGTCCGGCGACGGCGGCGACGGTGCCCGCGCCGTCGCGCTGCTGCTGGCGCGGCACTGGCGGGCGGTGTACGAGTACGCGGTCATCTGCCTGGCCGCCACTGCGGATTCGGCGCCGATGGCGGTCACCGCCGCCTTCCACCGGGAGCTCGGCCGGCCGGCCGGCGGCGCCCTGCGGCCGCGTCTGCTCCAGGCTGTGCGGGACATGGTCGGGCAGTGGGCCGACGACGACAGTATTTCCGGCGCCCTGCCGGAACTCCGCAAACCCACCGGCGCCCGCGGACTGCGCGCCGCGCGGTCCGCGACCCCCGAAAAGCGGCGGCTCGCAAAGCGCGCATTCGAGGGCCTTCCGGGGGCTTCGCAATGCCTGCTGTGGCACACCGAGGTGGAGGCCGAGCCCATATCCGTACCGGCCGGTCTGCTGGGGGTGGACGACGGCACCGCGGCGGCCGCCCTTGAGCAGGCGCGCGAGCAATTCCGGGTGGGCTGTGTGCGCGCCCACCGGGAACTCGCGCCCAGTACGGAATGCCGCTTCTACAACCGTCTCCTCGACGTTCCGATGCGCCGGGGCGGGGCACTGCTGCCGGATGTGCGGCGGCATCTGGCGGCATGCCGGTACTGCCGCCACGCCGCCGAACAACTCAGCTATTTCGAGGGCGGGCTCGAGGCCCTGCTCGCCGAGACGGTGCTCGGCTGGGGTGCCCGCCGCTACCTCGACTCACGGCCCGGCCGCGGCGGCACCGAGCCGGGCCCTCCCGGGTCCGGCATGGCCCGGCTCCGCGGCAGCGGACGCCACCGCCCCGCATCGGCCGGCCGCCTGCTCGCCCCGGCGCGGCGGCACACCAAGGCCGTGGCCCTGGGCGTCGGCCTGTCCCTCGCCCTGCTCGCGACCGTGCTCGCCGCGCGCGGCTGGTCCGACGAGCGCGGCACCGCTGCGCCTGGGGCCACCTGGGGAGCGCCCGCGAGCAACTCCGTCCGCCCGGGCGACCCGGCCGGACCGAGATCCGGCGGGGTCCCGTCGGCGGCGCCCGCGGGCAACTCCGCCGAGGTCGCGCACGGCCGGCTGCGCAACTCCGCCTCCGGCCTGTGCCTCGACGCCCGCGACGGCCGGGCTGAGGCGGGCGCGGCGGTCGTCCTCGCGGGATGCTCGTCCGCCGGGTCCCAGCAGTGGTCGTACCAGGAGGACGGCCTGCTGCGCAGCGCCGCCGATCCCACGCTCTGCCTCACCTCCGACGCCGACGCCGGGACGGTCGGCCTGGCCGGTTGCCTGGTGCACGCCGGTCACGTCCGGTACGACCTGACCGTCCGGGGTGAGCTGCTGCTGCGCGGGGGCAAGGGCCTCGTCGTCGCTCCCGGCGGCACGCAGGTGGTCGTCACGCGACGGGACGGTTCCGAGGGGCAGCGGTGGCTGCTGGAGACAGACTCCGCGAACGGCGGGGGCGGGCCGGGGAAGGGCGCGGGGGAGACCTTCGGGCAGCGGGGCGATACCTCGGGGCAGCAGGGCCGTGCAGAGGAGGCGCCGCAGGGGAGCCGCCCCCAGAAGCGCAGCGGTGACGCTCCTCTTGGGGACGAGCCGCACCGGCCGGCGCCCGAGGATCCGTCGCAGACGTACGAGAAGCGGTTCGCGCAGGTCGGCTCCGGTACCGAACCCGCAGATTCGGCCGACCCCGCCGACGCCGTCCGTACGCTCGCGGTCGGCGCCGCCGACCCCGTCGCATCGACCGTGACCGGCGCCGTCCCGGGCCTCCGCGCCGTCCTCCACTGATCAGGCACTACCGTCCACTGATCAAGGGCCACCCCACCGGGGTGGCAGATCCGGAGGGGCGCCGGCGCCGGGACGGCCTCGAAGCCGGCTTCACCGTCAACACCGGCCGGCGCACGGTGTGGGTCGGGGCGTCGTCGAAGGATCTGCGGCTGCGGACGGACGTCGTGGTGAAGCCGCCGGGCTAGGTGTTCTGTCCCGGGAGGTTGTGATCACGCTTCGGATTTTGTTCCCGGACGGCGGCTGGATCCAGTAGGGCGTTGGGTGTGACGCGTAGGCAACTCACCGGCGGCCATTGGAAGTTCATCGAGCAGACGCCGGCGTCTTCACAGCACTGCTGACAAGTCGGGAATCACGTACACCTTCGGTGAGCAGGCAGCATCGGCCTGGAAGCTCACGAAGATCACGGGCGTGCGGGGACGGAGCGAGACGCTCGCCTACAACTCCGACGGCAGCCGGCCACTGTCACCAGCGCAACCAGCAGCCGGTTGCTGCACTTCATCTGACCTCGGCGGATGGAACGTTTTCCGCGCACAAAGATGCGTCAGCTCGTCGTTGACCGGCGCACCGCGGCAGGGCCAGGGTGATGGGGACATCGGATTCCGATCACCTGTTTCCGGTCACCGAACTGCGTGCAGGAGGCCGCGATGCTCCAGACAGAAACCCGCGAGTACACCGAGCGCGAGGAAGCCCCCGAGGCGGCCGCCGCCGGCGCGACACCGACCGGCGCGCCGACCCTGCCGGTGGTCTGTCGCGAACTCTTCTTCCAGCGCTGCCTCTGGTGCGGCACTCCGGCCTACCGTCGCTCGTTCTGCCGTGCTTGCGGGTCCATGACCTTCAGCCGGGAACGCAGCGCGGGTGCTGGAGTCGTCGTTCGTCGCAACGGCCAGGCCCAGCACAACACGTGGTTCGTCGCGATGGACGAGGGCTTCAACCTGCTCTGCCAGGTCACCGGGACGGCACCGGTCGTCGTGCCGGTGGGCGCACAGGTGACTGTCGTACGGGCCGTCGCTCCCCAAGGCCAGGGCCTTCCCCTCGTCGAACTCACCCATTCGGCACCGGCTTTGCAGCAGTGGTGGTGACGGGAGTCGGCTCCGGCGGGAACAGCCGGGCGGGACGATCAGAGAGGAGGGTGCGTGAGTTTCCTGAGTCAACCTCTATGCCGCCTGGGGCGTGTCGGCGGGCGCGTTGATCTTGCTGTTGGCCTGGTGGATGGCGGGG
>NZ_JACTVI010000184.1:0-4767 GCF_014495685.1 Streptomyces sp. TRM68367
GCATCACTGGCCATGCACCCACCGGGACCGAGAGGTCACAACCCTACTCGTGAGGGCTGCAGAAGGGATGGTCCTCTAATGAGCAGCACCCCCGACACCGCGGCCGGCCCGCCCCCGCGGGGTGCGCTGCGCGCGCTGCTGCCCGCCCTCGCCGGGCACCGGGTCATGATGGCCCGCACCTGCGCCGCCGCCCTGCTCGAACAGGGCTCGCTGGTCACGCTGCTGACGCTGGCGGCGTACACGGTCGGCACGGCCGTCATCGAGGGCCGCGCCCCCTCCGGCGGTACCGTCGCCGCGCTCGTCGTCCTGGTCGCCGTACGGGCCCTGATGACCTGGCGGGAGATGGACCTCTCGCACGACCTGGCCTACCGGGTGCTGGCCGAGCTGCGGGTGCGGGTCTTCGACGGGCTCGCCCGCAGCGCGCCGGCCCGGGTGGCCGGCCGGCGCAGCGGGGACCTGGCGGCCACGGCGATGGCCGACGTGGAGGCGCTGGAGTTCTTCTACGCCCACACCACCGCCCAGCTCCTCGCCTCCGGTGTGGTCTTCACCGGCGGGGCGGCAGCCCTGGCGACGGTGGAGCCGTGGCTGCTGGTGGCGGTGCTGCCGGTCGCCGCGCTGCTCGCGGCGGCGCCGTTCGCCGACGCACGCGGGCGTTCGGCGCGAGGGGCCCGTACCCGGGGGGCGGCGGCGAAGCTGTCGGCGGACACCGTGGAGGCCGTCGACGGGCTGCGTGAGCTGCTCGCCTTCGGCGCGCTGGCCGAGCGGCGGCGCCTGCTCGCCGAGCAAGGCCACAGGGTGGGCGAGGCGCAGCGGGCCGAGGCGCGCTGGGAGGCCATGGCCGCTGCCGTGCGCGACCTGCTCATCGTGGCCGCGGTGCTGGGTGTGGTGGCGGCCGCGGCGCAGTCCGTGACGTCCGGGCGGCTGCACGGCGCGTGGGCGCCGGCGGCGATGGCGCTGGCGCTGTCCGTGCTGGGCCCGGTCGCCGAGTCGGCCAGGGCGCTGAGCCAGGCGGTGGCCCTGCGAGCCGCCGCCGCCCGGGTCGACGCGGCCGGCAAGGCGCCCGCGCTCGCTCCGGCGCCCGCCGCACCCCGCCCGCTGCCGGCGGGGCCGCTGGGCGTCCGGCTGCATCAGGTGAGCTTCGACTACGGGGGCCGACCGGTGCTGGACGGGGTGGAGTTGACGGTTCCGGCGGGGCGGACCCTCGCCCTGGTCGGCGCCTCGGGCGCGGGCAAGTCGACCTGCGCCCATCTGCTGGCCCGGTTCTGGGACCCGTCGGCGGGCGCCGTCCAGCTGCTGCCCGCCGGCGGCGACCCGGTGGACCTGCGCGCCCTGGCCGACGGCGAGCTGCGCCGCGCGGTCGCCGTGGTCGGCCAGGACACGCCGCTCTTCCACGGCACCCTCGCCGAGAACCTGCGCCTGGCCGCGCCCGACGCCGACGACGGTCTCCTCGCCGAGACGGCCCGGCTGTGCGGCGTGGACCGCATCGCCCCCATGGACACCCTCGTCGGCGAGCGCGGTGCCACCCTCTCCGGCGGCCAGCGCGCCCGCATCGCGCTCGCCCGCGCCCTGCTGGGCGGGCCCGGCGTCCTCGTCCTGGACGAGACCACCGCCCACCTCGAGAACACCGGCGACGCCGAGCTCGCCGCCGCGCTCGGCAAGGGTGACCGCACCACGATCGTCATCGCGCACCGCCCCGCCACCATCCGCCGCGCCGACCGCATCGCCGTCCTCGAAGCGGGCCGTGTCGCCGAGGAGGGCACCTGGGACGAGCTCACCGCCCGCCCCGGCAGCGCCCTCAACCGCGTCCTGGCGGTCACCCCGTCCTGAGGGTCGCAGACGCGGCCCGGTCCACGACCGGCACCGCGGCGGCCCGCCAGGGCCGTGCGGACAGGACCGTCGAAAGGGCCGGTCACCTGCGTCCACGGGAGGGGTCCCGGCGCCGCCGGGCTACAAAAGCGGCGCGGGAAATCCCCCCACGACCGCAGGAGGTCCAACTGATGCGTACGGGTACTCACCGCCGAGCCGCGACGACCGCCGTGCCCCTGGCCATGGCCGGCGCGCTGGGCTTCGGCCTGATGACGCCGGTGGCGCACGCCGCCCAGGGGCCCTGCTACGACGGCCGGTGCAACACCACCGTGTCGGCGCCCAAGACCATCAAGGTCAACAGCAGGAAGTTCGGGTTCGGGAACCTGAATGTCACGCACGTCAGCTCCCGGTCCGTGAAGTTCTCGGCCGGCTCGGCCGGAACGTCGCTGAGCGGAAGCACCAGCCCGGGCGGCGTCGTCAAGCTCAACAACCTGAAGATCTGGGTGAAGTCGGTCTCCGGCGGCAAGGCCAAGCTCGCGCTGTACCCCACCCGGTACTGAGTGCGGCAGGTGAACCCCGGCGCGGCGGCCCGCGCCGGGGTTTCGCCGTCTCAGGCCGGGCGCCGCCGCGCGCCCCGTGACATCGTGGTGCCATGACCATCGAGGTGCGCCCGGCCTCGGCCTTCGGGGACGTCCGAGCCGTACTCGGACCGAAGTCGCCCGGGGCCAACGTCTGCTGGTGCCTGAGCTACCGGATCCCGTCCAAGCTCAACAAGGAGCTCCGCGGCCCCGCCCGCGGCGAGTACGTCGCCGGGCTGTGCCGTACCGCTCCCCCTCCCGGTGTGCTCGCCTACGACGGTGACGAGCCGGTCGGCTGGGCCGCCGTCGCGCCCCGCGCGGACACCTCGTTCGCCCGCAACCGCAAGATCCCGCACGTCGACGACCTGCCGGTGTGGTCGCTGTGGTGCATCCGGGTACGGCCCGGCCACCGCAAGCAGGGCATCTCGCACGCCCTCATCGCCGGCGCGGTCGACTTCGCCCGCGCCCACGGCGCCCCCGTGATCGAGGCCTACCCCCTCGACAACGGCGACGCCAGGGTCGACCTGACGATGGCGTACGCCGGGCTCCGCGAGAACTTCGAACGCGCCGGGTTCGTGCACGCCGCCGACACCACCTCGGTGCTGGCAGGCCACCCCCGGGTCCTGATGCGGCTCGACCTGCGCTGAGGTGCGGCCCGCGGCGCCCTGACCAGCACAGGATCTTCATCACCGCGAGTGGCGCCCCGCCCCGTGTCCGTGGAACGGTGGCCAGATGACGACGAACGACTACGACCGTGTCCGCCTCGGCATCGAGGCCATGACCGCCTACATCTCCGGCAACGACCTGATGCTGAACTACATGGCGGAGCGCCGTAGGTCGGACGGGAACCTGGACCAGGTCGCCGACGGCGCCACCGCCCTGTGCGCGCTGCTGCTCCGGCAGATGTCCCGGATGACCGGAAAATCGGAGCAGGAGATCCTCCAGGAGATCGCCCGCGGCCTCAATCGCACCGAGCAGCGCGACCGGTGACAGCCGCTGGTGTGGCTGCTCTGCGCCTGGCCGGTGTACTTCGCGGACCGGATGATCGCGCGGCACAGCGTGTACCGCCTGCTCGCCGACGCCGGGGCCGCCACGGCCGACGGACCGCAGCGGACGCCCGGAAACGGGCAGGTGTGGACCCCGTCCTGCGGACCCCACCTGCACCGCCGCGCCGCGGAGCTGGCCGAGGGGCAGACGAGACTGGAGCATCCCTACGAGACACTGCAGCATCCCCACAACACACACCACCGGTTCGTCGGCGCCGGCCTGGGCACTGGGAGCCGGCCGTCCCCACCTCGTCGCTGAAGGCGAGCAGCGCCGACAACGGCGGCACGTCCGACGGGTCCGTTCGTCCCTTCGGCGAGGCCGAACTGCTGGAGCACATAGGCGCCGCCCTGCTCCGGATCGAGGAGGCCGAAGGGCTCACCGGATCCCTGCCCGGCATCTCCGTGGCCCAGGTCGTCGGCATCCAGGCGCCTTTGTGGCTGCTCCGGGCGCGCGGCTCGAAGCACCCGGAACCCGGTCTGCACGACCACCGGTACGCCCCCTCCGGCCGCCCCGAGCGGCTGTACCTCCGGGCGCGGTGCGTGAGCTGGCAGGGTCAGGTAACCGTGACGATGTTCGTCAACGTGGCGCTGGAGGCGGGCATGCTGCGCCTGACCCTGCGCCCGCACGTGATGGCCCCGCTGCACAACCGGCTGATCCTGGACGTCCTGCGCGAGATGTCCCGCTGTACCAGGTAGTGCTGTCGGGCCTGACGGAGTCGCTCTGCGACACGGTCACCGGGGCGCTGGCGCCCTGGTACCGCCGGCCCGACAACCACGCCAACGTGCAGGACCCGGTCAGTGTGCGGGAGCACTTCTCGATGCCGAAGATCTCCGACATGCACCAGAGCGACGACGAGCGCCGCCTGGTGATGTTGCTCCAGTCCTGCGTCTTCGACGCGGTCTTCGGCGACAACCTCGCGCCCATCCAGAACATCACGGCAGGGCAGGTAGCGGGTGCCGGCCAGAAGGCGGCGTCGACGCAGGCCGATCGAGGGGCGAAGAAGGGGAAGCCGAAGTGAGCGATTCGCCGCGCTGGTTCGGCCGACGGAGGCGGACCCCGGCCGCCGGGCCCCTGGTCGGCGAGGGCGCGTCCGGCCCGTACCACGACGAGTTCGCCCGTACCCGGTCAGCGCGCCGGGGCCGATCAGGCCGGGGTGTCCCCTACGGCGCGCTGCCGCTCGGCGATCATCTCGAGCAACTCTTCGGCGCTGGCCCGGGTGTGGCGTTCCACCTCGGCCGCGATGGTTTCGGGGTCGCCGCCGAGAATGGCGTCGATCAGCCGTTCGTGGACGTGCAGGGCCCGGTCGGGGTCGGACCGGGTGCTCTCGTCGACGGTG
>NZ_JACTVI010000184.1:4930-7235 GCF_014495685.1 Streptomyces sp. TRM68367
AGTGCGGTGCAGGGTGATGTGGGCCTGATGGAGGCGCGCAGCGTCCTGCACCCGGTGCGCGGCCCGGTACTCCTGCCAGGCGCTCCTCAGTTTCGCCTTCCGGGAGCCGTCGGGGTCGCCGGCCAGCGCCCGCGCGGCGAGCGTCTCCAGGGCGACCCGGACGGCCGCGGTGTCGGTGATGAACTTCTCGTCGATCGCGGTGACGACGACGCCACGGTACGGCTGCTGTTCGAGGAGGCCTTCGTGGATGAGCTGGTAGATGGCCTCACGGAGGGTGGGGCGGCTGACCCCGAGCCGCTGAGCGATGTGCACCTCCCGCAAGGGCTGGCCGGCCGCGAGCTCCCCGGCCATGATCGCCCTGCGCAGTTCGTCCACCACCGCGTCCCGTCGGGTCTGGGTGCTGACCCGCCTGGGGCCGGCGGCCCGGGTGGCGTGCTCACTCATGAAACCTCCGCAGATTGCCAGACCACAGTCTAGGAGACCGGCCGGGTGACACCGTCGGGAGAGGCGTCGAGCTCGCCTGGGCCGCCGGTCATGCGCCGGACGTGGTCGAGGAAGGCAAGGGTGGCGGGATGCGTGGCGGTGCGCGGCCAGACCAGGCGGACGGTGACCGGGGGCGCGTCCGCCAGGGGCAGGTAGCGGACGCCGGGGTGCGGATGGCTGTTCTCGGTGGCTTCCGCGGTGACACCGACCGCGTCCCCCGTGGCGATCAGGGTGAGCCACTCGTCGACGTTGGCCACCTCGAACGTGCGGGGCCGCTGCCCGTCGGGCCAGAGGCCGCCCGTGGTGGCGGCGGTGGCGCAGAGGACGACCGGCCGGTCGGCGAGATCGGCCAGGCGCACGACCTCCCGGCGGACGAGCGGATCCCCCTCGGGTACGGCGGCCAGCCGCCGCTCCCGGTACAGCGACCGGACCTCCAGCCCGGCACCCGGAGCGGGCGCCGAGCGCAGGAACGCCGCGTCGATCTCACCGCGCCGCAGGGCCGCTTCCGGGTCGTCGCGGCGGTGCACGCCCACGGGGATCCCGGGGTGCCGTTCGCGCCAGGTGCGCAGCAGCGGCACGGTGCGGTCGCCGAGCACCGCCCAGGCGAAGCCGATGCGCAGCGGTCGTACGCCCGCCGTGGCCTCCGTCAGCGCGTCCTCCAGCTGATGGAGGATCATATGGGCGCGTTCATAGAGCCGTTGCCCCGCGTCGGTCAGCACGAGGCGGCGGGTCGTGCGTTCCACCAGGCGCACCCCCGACCCGGTTCTCCAACTGCACCAAGGTGCGCGAGAGCGCGGGCTGGCTCACCCGCAGCACGTCCGCGGCGCCCGTGATGGTGCCCTCGTCGCCGATCGCGACGAGCGCCCGCAGATGCCGCAGCTCCACATTCATAACCCTGAAGCATAAATGCTCCCCGAGAAATATTTCCCGCACGCGGTGGGCCGGTCATAGCGTCGCGGCCATGAGGCCTCTGAAGATTCTGCTCATCGGCGCCACCGGCACCCTCGGCACGGCCGTCCACACGACCCTGACCGCCCGCGGCCACGAGTTGCTCACGGTGGGCCGCACCGGCGGCAACCTGCGCTACGACATCACCGACCCGGCGCAGACCACGGAACTGTACGAGCGGGCCGGCCGCGTGGACGCCGTGGTCAGCGCGGCCGGTTCCGTGCCGTACAAGCCGGTCACGGAGATGACCCCCGAGGACTACCTGAGCGCCTTCCACGGCAAGGCGCTCAGCCAGATCGAGCTGGTGCGGCAGGGGATCCCGCGCATCGCCGAGCGTGGCTCGTTCACCCTGATCACCGGAGTGCTGACGCGTGAGCCCATCCCCACGGGCACGGCCGCCTCCATGGCCAACGGCGCGGTGGAGGCGTTCGTGCGCGCCGCCGCCATCGAGATCGCCCCACAGCGGATCAACGCGGTCAGCCCCACGGTGTTCACCGAGAGCCTGGCCAAGTACGGGGACTTCTTCCCCGGCATGCCGCCGGTCGACCTCGCCGACGTGGCGCAGGCCTACGTGCGTTCCGTCGAGGGAGCCCAGACCGGGCAGGTCTACGCGCTGTAGAGCCGCCGTAGCGGCTGTCATCACGACTTCGGGTCCCTGCGCAAGCAGGGGCCCGTTTCTCATGTGTGGCCGCAGCGGCTTCCGCGTCACCGGAGGAAGCGGCGGCCGACGGTAGTCTTCCGCCAGCGCACGGTCGAGCTGTTCGCCGTCGACGACGTGGGGTCCATGGCGTCGGGAAGGCCTCGGAAAGTTGCCGGGGAAACGGGACGAACACGGCAGTAACCCGGTGGGCGGTGCGCACGTGTGCGCACCGCC
>NZ_JACTVI010000185.1 GCF_014495685.1 Streptomyces sp. TRM68367
GCCCCAAACCGGCGCACCAAATCCTCATGAACCGCCGCCGTCACCGCCGGATCATCAAACTCCGACCCCAACCGCTCCTCACCAGACGGCTGGTGCGTCTCCTCGACGTCGTCCGTCGTGGGCGTGGCGGCCGTGTCGCGCAGTGTCTGGTGGTCCGCGGGCTCCTCGGTGTGGGCCGACGGGTGCTGGGGCCCGGTGACCGGCTCGGTCCGCGCGTCGTTGTGCTCGGCCGGCTGCGTCGGGGTGTCGTGGACGGGCTCCGCCGGCGTCGTGCCGTGCTGTGGGAGTTCGGTGGGCTGCGGCGCCTCCTCATGGGGCTTGTCCAGGTCATCGGCCTGCGGGACCTGGGAGGCCGTCGGCGCTGTGTCGACGCGGGTATCGGCGCGCGATACCGGCGACACTCCGCTGTCATCCGCAGACGGCACCGAGGGTCGGGAGCCTTCCGGGTGAAGCAGGCTTCCCTCGGAGCCGGACTGCGCGGTACCCGACCCCGGCCGCGCGCCATCCCCCTCCGGCGACTGCGCCGCCACATCGTGGCCAGAGCCGCTCGCCGTGTCCTGGTCTTCGAGCTCGCTGAGGTACCGTACAAGGTCGTCGACACTCTCGGGCCGTGGAGCCCGCGAGGCCACCTGAACATGCCTGTCGGTGGGCGGTGCTGTCGACAGTCCGGTGTCGTCCGCATGCGGCGTCACGGGGCGGGGGCGCTCGGGCTGGAGTTGGGAGATCTCCGAGCCGGGCTGCGATGCGGGCGACTCGCTGCGCGTCGGTCCCGTCTGCGGAGACAGCTCCGTGTGTCCTGGGCCGGCCATGTCGCCGGGCTTCGCCAACGGGCCCGAGGGGGCACTGGGAAGGTCCTGGGTCGTGCCCGCGCTCCTGTCCGCGGTCTCCTCGGGCATGTGCGCCGCAGGCAGGTCCTCGAGGTGGGAGGGGGCCGCGGGCGTCATCGAGGGCATGCCCTGCGGCGCCTCGGGCCTGGTGGTGGGCACGATAGGCAGCCCGTCAAGGTCGTCGTCCGTGGACTGGACGTGCTCAGTGGGCTCCTGCCGGAGGAACTCCTGGAACTCCTGCAAGCGCGCCCGTTCCTGCTCGCCCTGTTTGGAAAGGCCCTCCTGGACCAGCCGGTCGAGTCGGCCCCCGGATCCCGAGTCCGACCCCGAGCCTGCCCCCGGACGGTGCGTCCCCGAATCCCGACCCTCGACCTGTTGCTGCAGTTCGCGTCGCAGCGCGGCCATGTTCTCGTCGCGGTTCCGCACCGCGGCCAAGCGCTCCTGCGCCTGCTCCAGCCGCTGCTGAGTCTGTGCGGCGTCAGCCGTCGCACCCGTCCGGCGCTGCTCTGTCAGCTGGGCGCGCAGCCGCGTGACCTCCTGCTCGTGGACATGGACCTGCGCCAGCCGCTGCTGCTCCTGCTTTTGCTGCTGCTGTTCCCGGGCGTGGAGGTACTCCTGCAAGGCCTGCTGAGCCTTGGCCCCATCCTCCGGACTGTTGTTACCGGCGGCCTCCCACTGCTGCTTCAGCTCGGCCTCGCGCGGATCGCTGTGCACATCACCGGCGGGCTCATTGCGCGCCTGATCCTCAAGCCGCCTCTCGCGCAGCCCATCCAGCCGCTGCAGCAAGTCCTCCGGGGTGCCCGTATTCCTCTCCACCGCCGCCTGCTGCTCGGCGTAGGTCTGCTGCGCTTCCTGGGCCCGACGATCCAGGTACTCCTTGAGCGCCTGGTTCGCCTCGTGGCGCTCCTCCGGCGTAGCGTTGGCGGCCGCCTGCTTGAGCTCGCCCAATCGCGGGTCCGCCTCCGACGTGCCGAACCCCTTCGTCCTCATCTGCAGCTCGGCCAGTTGCCGCTCCTGCGGCGTCCAGTTGTTGAGCCTGGCCTGCGCGTAGAGCGCCTGCTTCCGCTCCGCCGGGGTCGCCGCGCTGTCGACGCGCTGATGCAGTTGCTGCTGCTGGTGCGCGTTCAGCTCGTGCAGCGCCTGCGTCAGCTCCTGCGGGCTCGCCGCCGCCGTGAGACGCTTCCACAGTTCCGCCTCCCGCGGATCCTGCGGCGTCCCGCCATGCAACGACACGACCCGCTGCTGCAGGGCCGCGCTCTCCGTCTGCGCCTGAGTATCCGCCCGGGCGTGCAGCTGTTCGGCGAACTTCTGCTGCTGCTCCTCGATCTGACGGTCCGTGTATTCCTTGAGTGCCTGGTCGGCCTGCTGTCGCTCCTCCGGGCTCTGGGCGTTGTCGATCCGCCGGACCAGCTCCTCCCGCTGCGGATCGCTCGCAGGCAACAGCTCCTCACGCACCGCGTTCCGCTGCTGGTCCTCTGACTGCGCAGCCAGATCCCGCCACGCCTGCTCCCGCTCCTCCGGAGTCGCCGCGTTCTCCACCCGCTGCTGCAGTTCCTGGCCGCGCGCATCCGGTGCAACCGGATCCCGCAACGCCTTGTGCCGCCGTTCCAGATCGGCCAAGGCCGTCTCCGCGCGCACACGGTCCTGCTGCGACTGTCGGGCTTGCTGCGCCTCCTCGGGGGATCGAGCCTCCTCTTCCTGCGCGATGATCCGCCGGCGCATCAGGGACTCGGGATCGGACTGCGCCAGCCGGTGGTAGTCCTCCTGCACTTGCTGGTGCAAGTCCAGTTCGCTCTGCAGTCTTTGGCGTGCGGCGGGGTCACTGACCGTGGCCAGCTCGCGGCGCAGCTGCTCCACGCGCCCGTCGTAGAACCGTGGGGTGTTCTCCTCAGCGAGCGCCTCCACCGGAAGGTGACGCTCTACGAAGTCGGTGTACTCCTTGAGCGCGCTGTCCAGCAGTACCGGGTTGCCCGTGCGCTGGGCATGCTCGACCGCGTCCACCCTTGCGTGCCAGGCATCCTCGCGGACCCCCAGCTCACCCAGACGCGAGAACCCGTTCTGCACATGGGCTCGGAAGTCCGCCACCCGCTGATCGAGCAGCTTGTTCTCCACCGACGTCCGGAAATCCTCCAGCCGCTGAGCAGTCCGCCCCCAGTCACCCTTGTCGGCCGCCTCTCGCACCGACTCCGCCAGCGGCCGCCGTTGCTCCTCCGGCAGCCCGGCATTCCGCGCCATCTTGCTGAGCTCATCGACACGCCGCTGCACTTGCTGCCCCGGCGAGGGCGGCTTCCCAGCCTGCGCTGACGGAAGGTCCCTGAACAGCGCCGCTGGCGACGGGTCAGGATACTGCGATTCGTCGAACGCCCTCGGAGCATCCGGCAGGTCGAGCTGCTCCTCCTCCGACGGACGCTCCTCCTCCGATGGACGCCCCCCCTCGGTGGGAGGCCCGCCCTCCGTACGAAGCCCGCTCTCGGTCGGACGCTCCCCCTCGGTGAGATGCTCCCCCTCGGTCGGACGCTCGCCCGGCTTCGACTCCGGCACCTCGGGAAGGTGGAAATCACCTGGGTCCCCCGACAGCGCGCGCTTCATCATCTCGGGGGTGAACGGCTTGATGTCCATGTCGGGCACATTGATGTGCTCCGTGCCACCCTCGCCGTGCAGGCTGTGCCCGTGGCCGATCGCACCGCCCAGCGCGCCTGCGGCGGTGCCCAGTCCGAGGTTCTGCCCGGCGTTGAAGATGAGGTTGTTCAGTTCGGTCGCGCCCAGGCCGGTGAGAGCACCGGTGGTGACGTTGCCGATGAGGGACGTGGCGAACTTCGGGGCCACCAGCCGCATGCCGCGCGACAGCGCCCCGCCGAGCGCCCCGCCGAGCGCGCCCATCTCGAGCGCGCTCACGGTGGACTTCGCATCCCAGTGCTTACGGTCACCCTTGAGGAACTGCAGGGTCTGGGCCGCCGCGTCCATCCCGACCATCATCACCACGGACGACAGGACCGCGTTGAACAGCTCTCGCAGGATCGTCTGGATGGCGAAACGGCCGGCAGTGATCACTGCGGGAATCGCCGCAGAACCGTACAGGGTCGCCGTCAGATACGCGATCTCGGCAGCCATCCACGCCAGTTGCAGGATGATCATGTACTTCGCGTACTCGATCTCCAGCGCCACGTTCTCTGCCAGGGTGGCGAGCTGCTGAGCCGAGTCCGACATGACGGGGAGCGTCGATCTCAACTGGTCGACGAACTCCGAGAACTGCTCCGCCGGAGCCCCTGCCAGGCTCTCGTACGTGTCAGAGGTCGCCGAATCGAGATCACCGGCGAGCTGGTTGATCTCCTGCACCGCCTGATCCCAGACCGCGCCGAGTTGGGCGAGCTTGTCCTCGTTCCCCTGCGGAAAGTCCTGCCCGACGGTGATCTGGGCAATCGGCTCTAGCTCCGGCGGAATCATGATGGCCATGGCTCACACGCCTTCCACCGACACACGAGAGCTCAGGGCCGCGGGGTGCCGTGCGAGCCGCCGGGCGTTCTCGTCTCCTCGGAAGGGCCCGTATAGGTGTCGCCCGAACCACCCAAGCGACGGGCATTGGCCACGTTCTGGTCCTCGGTCTGAGCGAACCCCTTCGCCATGGTCTCCAGGCCGTCGCCCGTGCTGTCCAGCACGTCGACAGTCCCGTTGAGGCCTTTCAACATCTCGTCGCGCGGGTTGAGGTACTGGCTTGCGAATGCCTTCCCCATCGGGTCGTCTCCCCAGCACTCCCCGCACGAGTCCAGTCCCGACTGCAGCCGACCGACAAACTCCCTGAACTGGTCGGAGTACGCACGCACATGGGGAGCGTTTCTCGCCAGCGATTCAGGGTCGACCGCGAAGTAGTCGGACATCGTCAGACCTCATTCTCACGTCGTGCTTTACAGGGAAGAAGGCTTGAGGAGGATCCCTCAGGCGATCGGGGGTCGGCCGATCCGCGGACCGCCCGCCCCCCGACCGGGACGGCCGTGCTCGATGTACTCTCGGACCTCGTCCGGCATCGGCGGGGCATCCGGCAGCAGACCACCGAGGTCGGCCTTGCCCTGCAGGAGATCGCCGGCCGCGATTCCCTCCGGGAGGTGCCCTGACAGCACCTCGGCCACATCCGCCGTGGCCTTGCTCCGCGCCTTCTGGATGGTCGTCAAGAGCAGCTGGGACAACTCCACCGGAGCCATCCGCTTGTACGCGCCCGTGGGGAACGCGATCTCGGTCACCTCGCCCTGCGCGTTGACGGTGACCTTCAGAGCCTGCCGGGGCGCTGTCACACTCGCCTTGACCTCGCGCATCCTGGCCTGCAGCTCGCCGACTTGCGCCCGCTCCCTGCGATAGGCGCCCAGCAGCTCTTCGATGTGCTGGTCGTACGGAGTGGACACCTTGCCTCCTCTCACACCCGGCCCGCTGTGGAGCGCAACCGCGCCCGCATCACGCAGAGCAGAGTCATCGGAGTCAGAGAAGCAGCTTCTGCGAGCCCCGCGAAACGGCCGTCGGCCGGTCTTGACCCAGCGAACATCCAGATCTGCCCGAACGAACAAAGACAGCGGTGGCTTGCTTCACCGTCCGGCAGCCGCCTTGAGCGATGTCGTGCCATGGCCTGGTCGGTTGTAGGGCACGGTCGCCGAGCATCCCGGCTTTGTGGGCCGAACACGACGAAGCTCCCTGCCGCTGCACGGGTGTCAAGCCCGTACGCGGCAAGGAGCTTCTGAGAAACCGACCCAGCCCGAGAGATATCAGCCTCGGGCCACCGCTGGACGGTCAGCCGAGGAAGTCGGAGAAATCGTCACCAGCGCCCCACAGATCGGGCCCCTCCTTCAGCAGATCGGCGATGCCGCGGCTCTTCTCCTCCTCGTCGTCCTCCCCTCGGTCCGCCCCCGCCATCGGGCGCGTGTCGTTCACGGAGCCGGCTTCGTCCGCCTCCGGGGTCGCAACGCCCTCCCCGCAGAGCATTCCTGCGTATCCCTCGGCCATCGGTATCGCATCGGCGGAAGCCTCCTTGGCAGCGGAGCGGTCGGGCCGCCAGGTGGCCAGGCCGGGGCCGGCGACGAGCTCGGCAGACGCCTCGGCCTCCACCCGGGAGTGCGGCAGCAGCCCCAGTCCGGCGGCGAGGACCGCGCCGTCCTCGTCGGCCGCCCACCCCTCTTCGTCGGCCACGGACACCGTAGCGGCCTCGTCGGTTCGCCCGTCCTCGTCGCCACCGATTCCGGCCGCGGACACCGCGCCGTCCTCGTCGGCCCACCCGTCCTCGTCGCTGAGGACGTACTTGGGCAGGTACTCGTCCTCCTCCTCGTCCTCGCTGCCGCGACCGCTGCACGGCCACAACAGAGCTGGGTCAGCGGCCTCCCAGGCGCTGGTGTCCTCCGCGGCGGTGCTGGGAACGACCGCGACGCGGTCCTCCGGCTGCTCGTCCGGCACCCAGCCCGCACCGGACTCCGCGCCGGGGAGGGATGCCCCGCCGGGCGCGGTGCCCTGGGTCTCGCTCGGCAGATCCCCGTTGTCAGGATCGGCCCAGGACGTCTCGTTACCCGACAGCAGCCCCGAAGAGTCCGACCGCTCCTCGCCGCGGTTGGAGGCACCGCCGGGCGTACCGAGCGGCGGCATGGCGCCACCTGCGGAACCCGCTTCCCCGGCAGCCGCCGTCTCGCCGGCACCGGCCTCACCGGCCTCACCGGGCTCACTGACACCAGTGCCTGGCCGCACGGAGGCTCGGTCGCCACCACCGTTCCCTGAGGCCGCCGACGGCACCGAACCCGGGGTCGGAAACAGGATAGGAGCCAGAACCGGAGCCATGGAGGGGTCGTGGTTCTTGGCATCCGTCGATACGGGCGCGATCCCACCGCCATGAGCAACGGTCGGCGGCATCGCTTCACCATCGCCGGGGGCTGCCAGACCAGGACCACCCGCGGCCGCCCCGCCCACCGGCGAGACCTCACCCTCCGCGGGCACCTCCCCGTCGCCCTCCGACCACGGCGTCACCCCGCCCGACAACAAACCGGACGCATCCGACGGCTGCCCCTCCTTCAACGCACCAGCACCAGCACCCGACGACATCGGCGACATCGGCATCATCGGCACACCACCAGCACCAACCGCCGGCGACGCCCCACCGACACCCCCGCCCAACTCACCGGATGGCAACGCCGACGGAGAACCAAGAGACGGCGATTTCAACCCACCAGCACCATCGGCACCACCAGGCAACGACACCCCACCGGCACCCCCGCCCAACTCACCAGGCGGCAACGCCGACGGAGAACCAAGAGACGGCGATTTCAACCCACCAGGCAGATCCAGACCAGGACCACCCGCGGCCGTCCCGCCCACCGGCGAGACCTCACCCTCCGCGGGCACACCCCCACCAGCCCC
>NZ_JACTVI010000186.1 GCF_014495685.1 Streptomyces sp. TRM68367
CGAGCAGGAAGATGACGTTCCAGTCGACGCCGGAGTGCTCGGAGTAGAAGGCGGACTTGTCGTCGGTGGCCCTGATCGCGAGCATCAGGCCGGCGCCGCCGAGGGCGACGGCGACGCGGTGGATCTTCTCGCTGATGATCAGGGCGTAGGCGCCGACGAAGACGAGGACCGCGGCCCAGCTGTGCCAGTCGTTCACGATGCTGCGGGCCCCCGATCGGAGAGACGGATCACTTGCTCGCCGACCAGGCTTCCCGGCACACCGAGCCGGAACACTATCCGCTCTTGACGCGTCTTTAACAAATCGTGCGCAGGGCACCGTGGGGGCGCGATTTCTGCCGGTCTCCGGCGGTTGCCGGTTCCGGCCGGTCAGCCGGCGGTCGTTCTGAAGCCGTCCCTGACCACGTCGAAGGCGGGACGGTAGGTGTCCCACTTCGCTTCGGGGGCGGAGAGATAGATGTCGTACTCCTGGCCGCCGTCGCGGCCGAAGCCGAGGTCGATGGCGCGGAAGGGGCGGGCGCGGCCGTGGAAGGTGAACTCCCACACGGCGGCGGGCCGCCCGCGGAAGGTGGTCTCCTGCATGCGCAGCCGGCGGTACGAGGTGGGGTAGTTGACCTTCGTGTTGGCCTCGATGTCCTTGAAGTGGTACACGGGGTTGGCCCCCGCAGGAGACACGGTGCCGATCGCGAGCCGGATCAGGCCGGTCGGGTCGATACAGACGACTTCCTCGGCGGTCCGTGAGGAAACCTTCCAGCCGTCCGGCACGGGGAAGGCGACACCGAGTTGCTTGTCGCGGACCAGGCGGTAGCCCGCGGGCACGGGAGAGGGCGCGGACGACAGCTTGGCGGCGGTCCGCTCGCCGTGGGCACGGGCGGCGTCCGGGCGGCCGTGCTGCGTCATCACGTAGAACACGGTTCCCGCGGCCAGCGCCACGACCGTGGCCGCCGCAACCGCGACGGCACCCGGGCCGCCCCGGAGCTTGCCCCGGCCACCGCGCCGGTCACCGTCGGCGGGTCCCGGTCCCGAGCCGCTGGAGGGACCGTCCCCGGACCTGCCCTCGGGCACGTGACCGGACGCCGTGCCGGGCCGCCCGGCCGATCCGGACTCCGTGCCGAGCCGGCTGGTCGAGCCGGGCCCGGACGCCGTGGGCAGGGCGGCCGTCGTCTCCCCGGCCCGCACCGCGCGCAGGGCCCGCTCCGTCTGCTCCGCGGACGGCCGCTCGTCGGGGCTCTTGGACAGCAGGGTCTCGATGAGCGGCTCCAGTGGCCCGGCCTGCTTCATCGGCTCCAGTGGGTCCACGGCGATGGCGTACGCCGTCTCCACCGCCGTGTCCCGGCGGAACGGCGGCCGGCCCTCGACGGCCTGGTACAGCGTCGCGCCCAGGGACCACAGGTCGGAGGCCGGGCCGGGCTGCTGCCCGCGTATCCGCTCCGGCGCCATGTAGTCGATGGAGCCGACCATCTCGCCGGTCTTGGTGAGCGTGGACGCCCCGACCGTCATCGCGATGCCGAAGTCCGTGAGCACCACCCGGTCCTCGGCGCCGAGCAGCACGTTGCCCGGCTTGACGTCGCGGTGCAGGACACCGGCGGTGTGCGCGGCGCGCAGGGCGGCGATCATGCCCAGGCCGATGCGGGCGGCCTCCCCGGGCGGCACGGCCGTACCGCCCTGGAGGAGATCGCCGAGGGTGCTGCCGGTGACGTACTCCATGACGATGCAGGGCCGGCCGTCGTCGTCCACGACGTCGTGTACGACGATGACGTTCGGGTGGGTGACGCGGGCGGCGCTGCGGGCCTCGCGGCGCGTGCGCTCGTACAGCGTGTCGAGCTCGTCGGAGGACAGCTGCGGCTGGGTGTGCAGCTGCTTGAGCGCGACCCGGCGGCCCAGCACCTCGTCCTCGGCGACCCATACCGTGCCCATGCCGCCCTGGCCGACCTGCTCGGCGAGCCGGTAGCGCCCGGCGATCAGCCGTCCCTCGTCCGACACTGTGCCACCGTTCCCTCTGTGCCCGTTCGGCGCCCTTCATTCGCCTCGTCACCATAGCTGTTGACCTTCACGACCCCATGGGCAGCCGGGGTGTACGGCCGGTGCGGCCCCGGGCGTTCGAGGGGTCAGCGCTCGAACTTCCAGAAGACCTTCACCTTCGTGGGATCCCCCTCGATCCTGACCACGCGGACCGGGATCGAGACCCGCCCGTCGTCGGTGCGCGCCGTGCACATCTCCTCCGTGCCCACGACGGCCTTGAGGTGGGCCGGGCAGGACACGTCGTGGATCTTCCGGCCGATCCAGGGCAGCGGGTTGTACCAGCCCTCGATACGGGCCTCCAGGATGGTGCGGTCGACGGCCGGGTGGCCGTCCACCTTCACCTTCAGGCCGAGGCGGTCGAGCGTGGTGTGCTGCAGGTCCTTGCCCGCGAGGACATAGGTGATGACGCCGGCCACGGCGGCCATGGCGGTCGCGCCGCCGACGACGCCGAGGACGAACCTGCTGTGCTGCATCGCGTGCTCCGGGGGCCAGGGACAGGAAGCGGCTCCAGCATCGCGCGTGGACCGGGGACGCGCCTCGGCCATATGGCCATGAGTCCGCGGCGGCCCCTCACCTCCCTCGGCCGATCGGCCGATCCGGCCCCTTGCACCCGCGCATACGGTGATCCGCATGAGAACCGCTTCCCCTGGCGGGTGCGCACGGGGTGGCGCCGTCGGCGTCCTGCTGATGGCGACCGTGATCGATCTGCTGTACACGATCGACATGACCGGCCCGCTATGGCCCACCGTCGTCGTGCTGGCCGTCGGTCTCGCCGCCGTGCTGTGGCCGCCCGCCCGCCGCCCCGAGTGGCTCACCGAGAAACGGCGCACCGCGGTGCCCGCACTGGCCTCGGTGCTCTACTCGGTGACCTCGGTCGTGGCCGGCTGGCATGCCCGGTTCGGCCCCGGCGAGACGCTGATCCTGCTGTCCCTGCTGTTCGTCGCCGTACGGCACTGCCCGGCGCGCTCGGCCCTGACCTGCGGGCTGGCGACCGGCGGAGCGCTTCTCCTGCTGCCCGTGCGCTCCTTCACGTACTTCGCGGAGCAGACGTCGGTGATGCAGGTGGCCCTGGTCCTGGGCGGCGCCACCGCCGGGCTCGCGGCCTACCTGCGCTCGCTGGACTACCGCCGCACCGTCGCCGTCGGCGAGACCCGCCGCGCCGAGCGCCTGGCCATCGCCGCCGACCTGCACGACTTCGTCGCCCACCACGTCACCGGCATCCTCGTGCAGACCCAGATGGCACGCATGATGGCCGCCACCCGGCCCGACGAACTCGACCCGGTCCTGGCCGGCATCGAGCGCGCCGCGACCGAGGCCCTGGCCTCCATGCGCCGCACCGTGGGCGTGCTGCGCGACACCGGTCCCGAGATCGCCGGTCGCCACCCGGTCGGCGACCTGGCCGGCATCCGCGACCTCACCGAGGGCTTCGCGGTCCCCGGCCAGAGCGTCGTCCTGCACCTCGCTCCCGCCCCGCTCGACGACCTGCCGCACGAGGTGCAGGCCGCCGCCTTCCGCGTCGTGCAGGAGGCCCTGACGAACGTACGGCGGCACGCCGCCGACGCCGACGAGATCATCGTGTACCTGCGGCGCGAGGGCCGGTACCTGGAGGTGTCGGTCACGGACGACGGCCGCGGCGGCACCCGGCTCCCGGAGGCCGCCCGCGGCGGCGGCTTCGGCCTCGTCGGGCTCACCGAGCGGGTCACCGCGCTGGGCGGCGAGCTGCGCGCGGGCCCGCGCGACGGGCACGGCTGGCAGGTGCGGGCCGTGTTCCCGCTGCGCAAGCCCTGACCCGCCGCGCGCTCGCCGGCACAGGTGGTCGGTCACGGGAGCCTGAAGAAGATCATCGGGTTGTCCCGGCTGTCCCGGAGCGGGCGGCCCAGGGCCAGCGAGCGCTTGACGTCGCCCAGCCGGTCGTGGATCTCCGTTTCCCGCGCGCGGGAGGCGGTGAAGTAGGGCTGCCGCCGCTCGGCCAGCCAGCGCAGCACCACCGCGCCCTCGGTGAACGGCAGCGCCCGCCGGCCGTGGAAGACGTCGTGGACGCAGACCGGGATGCCCGGCGTCATCCGGGGCAGCAGGTGCTGGATGTACCAGCGGGCGAAGCGCGCGGAGTGGGCCGCGTCGATGAACAGGAAGTCCGCGGTGTCCGGGATCTTCGGCAGGTTCTCCCGCGCGTCGCCCTGCGTGAAGGTCCAGTGGCCCGCGGCCAGCTGCTGCGGGACCTCCCGGACGACGTGGTCCACGATGTCGTACGAGTAGAGGTGGCCGGTGCCGTTGTCGTGCAGCGCGCGCAGTATCCAGGTGGTGGACCAGCCGTGGAACGTGCCGATCTCCACGACCGTCTCGGGGCGGGTCTCCCGCAGCAGCAGGTAGGTGATCTCCGCCTCGATGTCGTCGAGCTGGGCCTTCATCGACGCCGGCGGGCCGAGCAGCTCGCGCTGCCGTTCGCGGGCCCGGTCGAGGTCCTCGGCGTAGGTGCGGTAGAGGTGACTGATGTGGTCGAAGTCGATCTGCTGGTCCATGTGTCGCGCTCCGTGCGGTGCCGGTCGGTGATCAGGGCGCGGTGACGCTACAAAGGCGGCACCGGCCCGCACGTCACACCGGAGAGCCAACTCCGGGCCCGTACCGGGGTATGACGTGCCGGGTCAGACGACCCCGAGGGCGTAGCTGGCGAAGGCCGCGGCCAGTACGCCGAGCGCCGCGCGGCCGGGCCCTCGGATGCTGGTCCAGGGCGCTTCGAAGCGGTGGGTGAGGCGGCCGATGCCGAGCAGGGCGAGGGCGAGCAGCGGCAGCCAGGCGATCCGGGCGAGGATCCAGGCGAGGGTGTCCGGGGGAGTGGTGAGGCCCAGAACCAGGGGACCGACGAGCGAGCCGGGGACCGCGAGAGCGAGCAGGGCGCTCTGGTGCCAGCAGAAGACCGTCATCGCGCCCAGGTTGACGGCCACGACCGCCGCCCACAGCCGGTGCCGGCGCCGCAGCAGCGCGTCCAGCCGGTCCCGTAGCAGGACCGCCGCCCCGCACTGCACCGCGGCCAGGGCGAGCACGAGCAGCGACGGCGGATGGGAGTTGGTGCGGTCCGTGCCGGGCACGCCGACCATGCTGGCCGGGTAGTGGAAGACCAGCAGGAGTACGGCGAACAGGGCGCCGCCGCCGAGCAGCAGCCGTGCCGTGGGTCTGCCGAGCCGTCCCCCGCCCCAGCAGACGCCCAGACCGGCTGCGGCGCCAGTTGGGCGTCCGTCCGCGCGTGGTCGAGTACGGGCGTCGGACCGGCGCCCGCGGACAGACGGCCGGTGGCCGCAGGCGTCGAGGTGGGAAGGTCAGAGAAGGTCATGGCGGCAGTCCTCCGAGGGCTGCGGGGTGGGGTGGGCGCAGCTGACGGCGCGGTAGTGGCCGAGTGCGATGTCGGCGAAGTTGCGCAGGGAGCCGGTGCCGGGTTCGAAGTAGCCGGTGTGGCCCTCGGCCCGGTCGGAGGACACGACACGGGCGCCGAAGCCGGAATCGGCGGGGTCCGTGCCGTGGCCGAGGCCGAAGAGCTCGACGGCGGGCACGCGCCGCACCCAGTCGGTGGTGTCGCGGGCGGTCGCCCACAGCCGTGTCCCGAGGCGCAGCTGGCCGGCGTTGTCGGTGCGCATGCCGGGCGAGGCCGCGACCACGAGGTCGGACACCTGCCGCCCGGTCAGCCGGTGGGCCGCGATGCCGCACAGGACCGAGCCGTAGCTGTGGCAGAACACGGCGGGCGGGACCGAGGTGCGGGTCGTGGCGGCCAGCCCGTCGAGGAACCGCTCGAGCCGGGGCGCCCCCTTCTCCGCGAGGCGGCCGGTGGCGGCGTCGTAGCCGACCCCGACCGGCGTGGTGTAGCCGACCCAGGCGATCACCGCGCGGTTGGTACGGGGCGACTGCCGGGCCATCTCGTCGCGCAGGTTCCGTGCCATCCGGGCCGTGGCGCCGTACGAGACCAGATCGGTGTCCGAACCGGGTACGACGACCGCCACGCGCCGTGCGGTGCCGAGGTCGCCGTACACCTCGGCGACCTGTCCGCGCCCGCGCGGGTCGAAGGCGAGGATCCTGCGGCCCGGCGTCAGCAGCGCGCCGTACGCCGCGGCCCGGGCCCGGGCCCGCCGCCGGTCACCCGCGTCCCGTGCCGGGTCGGCGGCGCGGGCCAGCTCGCCGTCGCGGGCGGCGGTGAGCGCGCGGGCGTTGGCGGCGTAGCGCAGGCCGGCCGGTGCGCCGTCGAGGTTGCCGGCGACGAGCGGGTGACGGGCGATCAGCCGGGTGCGCTGGTCCGCGGTCAGCCCGGCGAAGAACCGTGCGACGCGGGCCGGAGAGGCCGTCGCCGGGTCGGGCAGCGGCCTGCCGAACACGTGGTCGGCGGTCCACGCGGCGGCACCGGGCGGCGGTCCGGTGACCGCGGGCTGTACCTCGCCCCATGCCCAGCCCACCGTCCCCGCGGCCGCCGCGAGGACGAGCGCGCAGGCGGTCAGAGCGCGCTTGAAGCGCCGCATGGTGTGTCTCCCTGGTTCCGTCGGCCGCCCGGGCGGCGACCTGGTCGGCGGAAACGTAGGGAGACGGTGCGGCGCCGGGCGTCACACCGGGGAGCCAACTCCCTGTGAAACCCGGGTAGGGGGTGGTCTACGGGGACTGCCGGTCTCCGCCGTTCGGCCGAGGGCCGGTGCTCACGAAGCCCGTCAGGGATGGCCATTCGGCCGAGGTGGTCCGCCCCTGCCGCGCGGGAGATTGGACGTCGCCGGATCTTCGGCCGGGTCGTCAGCCGAAGCCCCGGCCGGATCGCAGGCCGGGGCTTCGGCCGCGAACACGAGCGAAGAGGGATTCGACCATGGCAGAGCACGCGGGAGGTGCCGGTTGGACGGACGGGCCGGGTGCGGACGGCGGCGACGCGCGGGCGGGTGCGCACCTGACACGGACCGCCGTCCTGGCCGTGGTCGCGCTGATCGCCTCGTGGCTGCTCGCGCTGACCGCGCAGCAGTCCCACGCCGCAGGCCCGAACCCGCCCGCGCGGCCGGCGCTGCACGCCGCCGCGTCCGTGGGCTGAGCCGCGGGACGAGGGGAGGGGACGAACGCGCATGACCGTCATCCGTGTGGTCGTGGTGGACGACCAGGACATGGTCCGCTCGGGCTTCGCCGCGCTGCTGTCCGCGCAGAGCGACATCGACGTGG
>NZ_JACTVI010000187.1 GCF_014495685.1 Streptomyces sp. TRM68367
CCCTGTCTGGCAAAGGGGAAGGAATCTGCCAGACACCAACCTCCCAACCAGACACACCGTAATTAAGCAGCGACACACCACTAGTGCCGCGACAGGCAACGTTTGCCCGTCAAGAGCGGCGTCCGGTGCGTGCTCTCGGCGTGCCGGCCGGAAGCCCTCGTACTGGACGTACTTGGGCTTTCGGCCGGTGCGGCGAGAGGGCGTGCCGGGCGTCGCGACGGGGCGAACGTTGCCTGCCGGGGCACTAGTCACAGATCGTGTCCGGAGGGCAGAAGTGGGCCACGGCCGTCAGCACCAGGCCGAGTTCGGGGTCGACGCCGTCGCCGGCGGGGCCGTAGGCGGCGATCGCGTACACCTTGCCGTCGCTCGGCGCCGTGAAGCGCACGTCCTGGACGTGCCAGCTGCCGACCTCCGGTTCGCCCCGGAAGGCGTCGGCGCGGTACTCCAGCCGCATGCCGGTGACGCCGCCGTCGTCGAACGGCTCCAGGGCGACCTGCTCGAAGCCGTCGGCCTTCGGCGTCCCGTCGGAGAGGAACAGGTCGAAGGACTCCTCCGGCGAGGCCTCCGCCACCTCGTACACCTGGAGGCGGCGGTACCCGTCGGCGCTGCGGTAGTTGACCACGTCCATGCCGTACTGGGAGGCCACCGACTCGCGTGTCCAGCCCAGCGGCAGGGCGATGGTGAAGCCCTCGGCGTCCGTGTGGAGCTCGTAGCCGGCGGGGAGGCCGGACACCTGGTCGGACGGGGAGGCGGAGGCGCCGTCGGCCGGTCCGGCGCTGCCCGTGCCGGTCTCCGTCGCGCCGGACGGCACGCCGCCGCTCGGCGACGCGCTGACGGAGGCCGCCCTGTCGTCACCGGAGCCGCCGTCCTCGCCGTCGTCCCCGACCACCTGCGTCAGCACCAGCGCCACGGCGACCCCGACCGCGACGGCCCCGCCCAGCACGGACCACACGAGCCGGCGGCCCGGTCCCCGCGTCACGGGCGCCGTCGGATCCGCGGGCGGCCAGACCCCGCCGTTCGGCAGCTCAGGGTTGGACCAGGTGTCGTACCCCGCACCGGCCTGCTCACCCTGGGTCGGCGTCCCGCTGTCCTGCCGCCCGTCCGGGACCGGCGGCAGGAACTGCGGGCGTGGCGGGGGCGGCGGTGTGACCGGAGCGGTGCCGCCGGTGCCGTCCTCCCAGCGCTGGGTGTCCTCGTTCCAGTACCGCGGTCCCCCGTTCATCGCGTCCCTCTCACATTCCCAGCAGTCCGGCGACGGTCCCGGCCGACGCGAACAGCGTCACGATGCTCTGGGCGTCGGTGAGCACCGCCCGCAGCCGCTGGAGCCGTCCCTCACCGGCCGCGCCGGTCCGGGTGATCTCGCCCTCGGTCTCCGCGAGGGCGGCGTCGAGCTGCGTGGTCTGCTCGCTCTGCTGCAGCCGGGCCAGATCGGCACGCAGTTCCCGAACGGCCGTCAGCAGTTCCTCGGCGGCCTCGTCGCGCCCCGCCGGGGCGGCGTTACGGGTCTCGGCGCGGGCGTTCGCGCCGAAGGCGAAAGCGGAGTTGTCGGCCCGGCCGATGCTGACCCTGGGCTCGTCGGGTGCCATCGCTAGTCGGATCCCTTCCGCGGCTCGGAGCCGCCGGTCGTGGTCTCGGCGCGGGCGCCCGCACCGAAGGCGAAGGAGGAGTTGTCGGCCCGGCCGATGTGCACGGCGCCGTTGCTGATGTTCACGATCTTCTGCACGAACTCGCCGGTCTCGTAGCCCGCGTCGGCCAGTGCCAGCCGCACGCCGCGCCCGATGCGGTCCTGGATGCTCCGCAGGTACCGGGCGACGTCCATCTCCTGGAAGGTGGACCCGGCCGGCACCGAGGCCAGTTCCCGCACCGAGAGGGCCGGACCGTCGGGCAGCGCGCCCGTGTAGCCGCCGGTCAGCAGCCGCCACACGTGGACCGCGCCCCGGCCGAGCGAGACGAGGGACCGGCCTGCGGACCCCGGCACCAGGGCGGCCGCGCCGGCCACCTTGCCGACCAGGTTGCTGGTGCGGAACCGGTGCGAGGTACGGTCGGCGTCCTTGAAGTCCGCGCGGACCGGGGTCAGGACGTGCGGGGCGATCTCCAGCACCAGCATCCGGCCCTGCGTGTGCAGGCGCACGAAGACGGTGACGACCAGCTCCTCCTCCCAGCCGCCGACGCGGATGCGCAGGAAGTGCCGGCGCTTCTCGCCGCCCTCCTCGACGGCGCGCGCCCGGTGCTCCTCGAACGCCGCCGGGCTGTAGGGCGCCTGGTCGCGGGAGAGGAGCCCTTCGACGGGCAGGAACACACACTCGTCGATCTCCAGGCGGCGCAGCCGGTCGCGCACGCCGGGGCCGGCGTACTCGGCGGGCACCCGCAGCTGATCGAGCAGGGGCCGGATCCGGTCCAGGATCACGCGGTTGCTGAGCGGCTGCTGCTTCTTCTCCTCGTCCGGCCGGAGTTCGACGGCGAGCACCCAGGTCTCGACCTCCGCGCCCGCCCCGCAGAACGGACGCGCCTCGTGGTACATGACCAGCGGCGCGTGCTGTTCCAGCCGGATGCGCTGCATCAGCCGCCGGAACCGCTCCCCCCCGCCCTGCTCCGCCGGGTCGCTCGTCGCGTCCGGGAAGCGCTGCGGGGACAGCTCGCCGGCGAGCGCGCGGGTGAACTGGGTGCGCTGCGCACTCGCGCAGAGTCCGATGAGCGCCAGCACCGCGAGACCGAGCCAGGCCTGCCACGGCTCGACCGCGGCCGCGAATGCGTCCCGGAGCGACTCCAGCAGCTCGCCGAGGAAGCCCGTGCCGGAGTCGGCGGAACCGTAAGGGTCGTACGAGGACCCATATCCGTAGTCGTAGGAGGAATCGTCGCCCGCGCCGCCGAACGCGGCCGCGACCAGTCCGGCCAGGACGATCGCCACGAGGACACGGCCCCACCAGCGCACGAGGAACGCGAGGAGCCCCCGGTACCAGGGCGGCTGGGCGGCACGGCCCCGGATCAGGGGCGCGACGGCGAGCAGCAGGCTCGGCCACAGCAGCCCGGCGAGCAGCCCGCCGCTGAGCGGCGCCCCGATCACCCACAGGCCGATGATGGCCGCCGACCACTGCAGTTCCTGGCGCCGGGCGCGCAGCGCGTGCGCGAGCACCCGGGCCGCGTCGAAGCCGAGCGACGGCGCGACGACGCGCTGTTCGTTGAGGTAGAGCTGCTCGATGACGCGGTCGCGGTAACCGGAATCGAGATAGGCGCCCGCGCACAGCAGCCGGGTGGCCTCACTGGCGTGCGGTGGCGTGGGCGGGAGGTCGGGCGGTGTCGCGCCCGTGTGCTGTGGTTGCTGCGGCACGTATGCGGTACTCACGCCACTCCCCCGATGCGTGAAATGTCCCTGAGCAAAGCCGAGTTGAAGGTGCGTCAGCATAGCGGACGAGCACGTTCCGGCAGAACCGGATGGTCGTGGTTCAGCCGTACGGGTGAGTTTCCTTTCCATCGGCACGCGCAGGGCCCCGCACCGGCGCGAGCGGTGCGGGGCCCTGCGGAGGCCGGAGTGGGCTCAGATGAGGCCGAGGCCGCGCACGGCCTCGCGCTCCTCCTCGAGCTCCTTGACGGAGGCGTCGATACGGGCGCGGGAGAACTCGTTGATCTCCAGGCCCTGGACGATCTCGTACTTGCCGTCCTTGCAGGTGACCGGGAAGGAGGAGATGAGCCCCTCCGCGACGCCGTACGAACCGTCCGACGGGATGCCCATGGAGACCCAGTCGCCCTCCGCGGTGCCGTTGACCCAGGAGTAGACGTGGTCGATGGCGGCGTTGGCGGCGGACGCGGCCGACGACGCGCCACGGGCCTCGATGATCGCCGCGCCGCGCTTGGCGACGGTCGGGATGAAGTCCTCGGCGAGCCACTTCTCGTCGCTCACGACCTCGGCGGCGTTCTTGCCGGCGACGGAGGCGTGGAAGATGTCCGGGTACTGGGTGGCGGAGTGGTTGCCCCAGATGGTGAGCCGCTTGATGTCGGAGACGCTCGAACCGGTCTTCTTCGCCAGCTGGGTCAGCGCGCGGTTGTGGTCCAGGCGGGTCATCGCGGTGAACCGCTCGGCCGGTACGTCGGGGGCGGCGGCCTGCGCGATGAGCGCGTTGGTGTTGGCCGGGTTGCCGACGACCAGGACCTTGATGTCGTCCGCGGCGTGGGCGTTGATGGCCTGGCCCTGCGGCTTGAAGATGCCGCCGTTGGCCTCCAGCAGGTCGCCGCGCTCCATGCCCTTGGTACGGGGCCGGGCACCCACGAGCAGCGCGACGTTGGCGCCGTCGAAGGCCACGTTCGGGTCGTCGGTGATGTCGATGCCCTGGAGCAGCGGGAACGCGCAGTCGTCGAGTTCCATGGCCGTGCCCTCGGCCGCCTTCAGCGCGGGCGTGATCTCCAGCAGCCGCAGCCTGACCGGCACGTCCGCGCCGAGCAGCTGGCCGGAGGCGATGCGGAAGAGCAGGGCGTAACCGATCTGGCCGGCCGCGCCGGTGACGGTGACGTTCACGGGAGTGCGGGTCATGGCGTTCTCCGTATGACAGCTGGCGGTGGGGCGTCCCTGCCCCGGGCGGATGATCGATCTCTTGGCGTCAAGAGAGATCCAGCGGTCAGGCTATCGCGCCTCCGCCGCCCCGCACGGCCGGGGCGGTGTGGCCCGCCCCACAGCCCCACCCCGCCCCACCCCGATGACCTGCGAAAGAGGCGGCCGCCCGTCCGGGAGAGGGGGATCAGGGCGACCGCCAGGTGGGGTACCGACCAAGCCGGACTCCCGTGGGGGTACCAGTCGCGTGCCCGACTCTCGGCCACCCATGCGTCGGCACCCCCGGAAATGTCCCCAGCCGCGGGCACGCACAGCCGCCATAGCTGCGGGCAGTCGTGCCGCTATGGCGGCACGGGTGGGCGCAGCGGCACCCCACCAGCGCCGGCGAGCACACCCACCCCCGGCCAGCCCCAACACCGGGCAACCGGCAAACGCGGCCCAGCCGACGCAGTCAACCCGCACCCCGCCGGCGCGGGCAGGCGACACCCACCCACCGGAGGGCTACCGCACCGGCACCGCCCTCACTCCGTGCACCCCTTCTCCCCGGACGCCAACGCCGCACACGCCTTCGCCTCGCCCGCACCCTTCACGGCCACCATCGGCGTGTACGCAATCGTGTCGCCCGCAGCGCTGATGCTCGCGTCCTGCTTCGCCTTACCGGCCGTCACCTGCACCGCATCCCCCTGCGCCGCCCCGGTGATCCGCCCCCAGGCCGCCCGGCAGGTCTCGCTGTACCGCACCTCCACCACGGCCGTCCCCACCGTCCCGGTCTTGGCCGTGGTCACCAGGTCACCACTGCACCCCATGCTCTCCGCGTCCTTGCCCGTGCAGCTCTCACCACTGCACTTCACCCCGGCCGGAAGGTCGGGATTGCTGCTGACGGAGGGTGAGGGCGGCGCAGCGGCGCCCTTGTTGTCGTCCCCGCCGACGTCGGTGAGGTAGAAGGCCCCCGCGATCACCACCAGCACACCGACGGCCGCCGCGAGAAACGTCGCCGCGCGCCGCTTCCCACCCGAGTCACCGCCACGCGAGGGCCGGGCATCCCGCAACGGCGGTTCGCCATACGACCCGACAGGCGCCGGCGTACGGCCAGGACCGCCGGGACCCGGAACGCCGGAGCCAGGGGCACCCAAGGCACCACCCGCCGCCCCGTGATACGCGGCCACCCCCCAGGAGTTACCGGACGACGCAGCCCCGTCCCGCGCCCCGTCCACCCCGGTATCCCGAACGACTGCATCCCGCACCTCCGGAGCCGTCGGCTGTGGCGGCACCGTCGGAGCCACCCCCGCCGGCCCGGCGATCCCGGGCGTGACCGCGGCGGCGCTGCGGCCCCCCTTGCGCGCGGCGGCCCGCCCGCCCTTGCCGTCGGCCTGCGAGCCCCCCAGCTCCCCGAGCGCGGCACGCGCCTGGGAGATCCGGATGGCCTCCATGGTCATGTCGTGCCGCATCTCCGACCGGCTCCACGAGCGCTCGGCCAGCTCCCACAGCGTGGTCAGATGCACGGGATTGGTCCCGGTGACCTCGGCCAGCGCCACGATCGCCCCCTTGGGCGCGAGCAGCCGGCCGTTGAGATACCGCTCCCAGGACGTCTTGCTGTAACCCGTGGCGTCCGCCATCGCGGCGATGCTCAGCTCGCTGCGGTCCACGAGCCGCCGCAGCGCGGTCGTGAACTCCTCGATCTGCGGATCGAGTTCATCGGGCAAGGCCCTCCAACGAGGCATTGCTTCCCCCCTCATTCCCCCGGTCGTGCTGGTATTTCGCCCGCGCATGGTGCCCGTGGCCGATCCCCTTCTCGGCTACCCACAGGGATGCGCCCGACAAGGATCTCAGTTCCCGGGGGGGCGCACGGGAGCATCATGGCAGTCGGGACGCCCCGGACGTCCCGATTGCCCACGCCAGCCCTGCCCTTGAACCACTTCGCGGCAGATCCGCGAACTTGTCAAGACATCGACACACAGAACGTACATGTACGGTCACGCCAGGCGCACACGCCCCGCACACCCCCCCCACGTGCCGGAACGGTCACTTCCGTGCCACAGCGCCCTGACAGCCGTTGAACAGCCCGCTCACCGTGCCGGAGGGTGGATGCCGACGGCGGCCCGTCCCCGCTCGGGGGAGAGGACGGACCGCCGTCGCTCACGAGCGGCCGGGTCCCGGCCCAGTGCCCGGCAGGCAACGTTCGCCCCGTCGCGACGCCCGGCACGCCCTCTCGCCGCACCGGCCGAAAGCCCAAGTACATCCAGTACGAGGACTTCCGGCCGGCACGCCGAGTGCACGCACCGGACGCCGCTCCTTGACGGGCAAACGTTGCCAGCCGGAGCACTAGTAGACTGTCGCGGCTAATATTTGGGATAAAGGTGACGCAGTTTGATGCGTGCATCGTGGGTGGTGAACTGCCAGTCCACCT
>NZ_JACTVI010000188.1 GCF_014495685.1 Streptomyces sp. TRM68367
CCCATGGGGAATTACGTGACCGCGGGGGTGGGGAATTACGTGACGCGGAACCCGCTCCACCTGGGGAATTTCGTGATCGCTCACAGCCGGAACGGCGAGACGCGGTGCCCGATCTGCGAGTTCTCGTTGTGGGGCCCGGTCCCTGCAGCGACAGCTGGGCCTATGTGACCGCCGGGTGCTGGGCCGCGATGGAGAAGGACGGTCACGGCCTTGAGTTCGTCATGACCGCCCACGTCCGCGACCAGCGGTTCATCGAGCTCATGGCGATGATCGCCTACTACCACTGCGGAGGACATCAGCTCGACCTGGAGCACAGCATGCCGATCGGTGAACCGTGGGTGCCGGCGTCAACCTGCGATCACCTGCTGGTCAGCCTGCCCTATCTCCACGGACCAGACCTTGAACACTGTCCCGTTCCCGGGGGCCACGCCCGCATCCTGTGGACCCTGCCCGTAACGACAGCCGAGATCGAGTTCCGCAGGCGTCACGGGCACGAGGCGTTGGAGCAGCTCTTCGACAAGGCAGAGATCATCCCCACCGATCCTTTCAGGGCCTCGGTTGCCTGAGTTTCCGTCCTCCGGCAGTCACCGATTGTGGTCGCCAGGGGCGTATCGGCTCCAGGTTCCGCCAGCCTCGGTAACCAGCGGGGTGGCGGTCTTGTCGTGATATCCGAGTGCCTTCGCGATGACGGGGGCCGGGGCCCTCCTGGTGCAGCCCTTCGTGGGTGAGCGGGATGCTGCCGGTGGCCAGGCCCCGCAGGAGACGGACGACGTTGGGATTGCGGAGCCAGATCAGTCGGCACTTGGGCCGGTCCATCTCCAGCAGGGAGGTGATCAGTGGTTCCAGTGAAGGGGCAACACAGCCGGCGCCGTCGTCGAGGAGCCGGCCGAGGGTGTCGGCCAGGGTGCAGCGTTCGCAGAGACCCCCGCCGAGCAGGAGTCCTTCGAGCCACACCGGTCGCAGAAGAAGTCGCGGGTGATGCCCGCGCAGTCGCGACAGATCGGCGTGCCGGCGGTGTCCAGTCCGGGCAGCAGCCGGTCGGCTCGGCAGCTTGGGCAGCGGCCGTGGACGCGCATCGCGCGTTCGTAGCAGGTCCGGCAGACCGGACCGTCAGACCACTGTGCCGACTTCGCCGCCCGACGTCCACAGCGGTGCGCAGGTCCGGACGTGCCACCGCTCGTATTCCTCAGGAGTCATCGCTCACGCCTCGGGCGTTAGCCGGACCCGTGTGGGTCGGCGGGCGGCCAGGTTGATGGGTGCCTCCTCGCCGGTAGTTGGTCCGCACCATCGCGGAGAAGCGGCTGCACACCACGGTCGCGAAGGCCGCCCGGCGGGCGGACCCGGCGCTGCCCGGCGACCTGGTTGCCACGCTGAAGACGCCTGCGGGCAAGCGGTACTCGGAGCTGGAGCGGATGCGCCAGCCCCCGACGCGGACCACCGGTACCGCGATGAAGGGCGCGTTGCAGCGGGTCGAGGACATCGCTGCCTTCCAGCTGGGACGGGTGAAGCTGGAGCAGATCCCGCCGAACCGGCTGTCCGCGCTGGCCCGGTACGGGCTGGGCACCAAGGCCCCGAAGCTGGAGCGGACCCCGGAGCCCAAGCGGACGGCGATGCTCACTGCGGTGATGCGCCACCTGGAGGCCAAGGCGATCGACGACGCCCTGGACCTGTTCGAGATCCTGATGGCGACGAGGCTGATCAGCACCGCGAAGCGGTCCACGGACAAGCAGCGGCTGTCCACGCTGCCGCAGCTGGGAAGGCATCCCGGATCGTGGCCAGGGCGGCGACGGTGTTCATTGAGGAGCTGGAGCTCATCGAGGAGACCGGCTGCGATGTGGACGTGGCCGCGTTGTGGCGGGCGCTGGAGGAGGTCGCGCCCCGTGCGGCACTGCCCAGCGCGGCGGTCACGGTGGTGAGCCTGGGGCCTGAGGACGACGACTCGGCGGAGACGGCGCTGCGCGGGGCGCCGGCGCTGCGCTACAACACCGTCAAGCCGTTCCTGTCGCTACTGGGCGAGACCTCGGCGCTGGGGGCTGCGACCGGCGGGACGCGCATCCTTGCCGGGGTGAAGAGGCTGCCCGCGCTGTCGCGGCGGAAGGTGGGCGAGAAGCCGCTGCTGCCGCGGGAGGTCGACGACAAGCTGGTGCCGGCGCACTGGCGCAAGGCCGTGTACGCGAACGCCGAGCTGCCCCAAGGGGCGGTGGACCGCGACGGCGCGGTGAGCGGGTCAGCCGAGCGAGACCAGACGCGCGCCCCCGTCGGTCTCGATGATGGTGCCGGTGAGGTTGGTATTGGTGGCGGCCAGGGCCACCACCTCGGCGATCTCCTGTGCCGAGGCGATGTGGCGGACCGGCAGAGTGGCGGCCGTTTGTGCGAAGTACTCGCGCTTGGCGTCTTCCGGCAGGCCGTTCCACCAGGGCGTGTCGACGAGCCCGGGAGAGACGGCGTTCACCCGTATCGGAGCGAGTTCCGCGGCCAGCGGCCTGACCAGTGCCTCGACGGCGCCGTTGAGGGCGGCGATGCCGGCGGTGCCCGGCATGCCGGTCCGCGCGGTGATGGCACTGAGCAGGGTGATAGACCCGTCCGGTGCGAGTTGCGGCAGGACCGCCTGGATCGTGGTGACGTGCGGCCAGAACTTGGCCTCGAACGCGCGTCGCAGCATCGTCAGGTCCAGATCGGCTACCGGCCCCGGCCCCTCGCTTCCGCTGGCCGCCAGGACCAGCCAGTCGACGCTGCCGGTCGCCTCGGCGAGAGCGCTCATCTCGTCAGGGTTTCCGGCGTCGGCCCGGTGCCCGACCAGCCCGGCGTCGGTGACGGCAAGGTCGTCAAGGCGCTCCTTGCTGCGGCCGGCGATGTGCACCGTGGCACCACGTGCCTGGAGCAGGCGGGCCGTTGCGAGCCCGATACCGGACGTTCCCCCGACTACGAGGGCAGTGCGCTGGGACATGGCGTCTCCTCATTTCGAACCGTCGCGTCTCGAATTAAGCTAGCCTCCATGGTCATGGACAAGCAACCCCCTTCGGAGTCACGCCCGGGACGCAAGCGCAGCGAGGAGAGCCGGATGGCGATCCTGGTCGCGGCGTTCGAACTGGTCGGCGAGGTCGGCTATGCGGGCCTGACGATCGAAGGAATCGCCAACCGCGCCGGATGCGGCAAACAGACGATCTACCGCTGGTGGCCCTCCAGGGCCCACGTTCTCCTCGAAGCACTCGCAGTGAAAGCCGATCTGTACGTCACGAACGCCGACCACGGCTCCTATACCGACGACCTACGGGCCTTCCTGGCGGACACCTTCCGGCTCGGCCGCCAGCAGCGCGTCATCGACATCCTGCGCGTCCTGATGGCGGAGGCCCAGATCAACGAGGAGTTCGGCCAACTCTTCCGCAGCGCCTTTCTGCAGCGTCGGCGCGACGCGCTCCAGGTGGTCCTCGATCGGGCCCGGACGCGGGGCGACCTGCCGCCCAGCCCTGCCGCGTCCACCGTCTTGGACATCGTGTTCGGCACCTTGTGGTACCGCCTGCTGGCCACGCGCCAGCCCATGGGCGACGACCTCGTCGAGGAGCTCACGGCCACCCTCACGCAGGCCGCACACCCCTGACCACCACAGCGATCGACCTGGGAGACCACAATGACCCTTTCCCGCGCCATCCTCATCACCGGCGCCACCGACGGCCTCGGCCTGGCCCTGGCCGAACGCCTGGCAGCCGACGGTTCCGACCTGATCCTGCACGGCCGCAACCAGGCCAACCTCGACCGCATCGCAGACCAGTTCGCGGCCCGCGGCGTATCCAGGCCCCGGACCGTGACCGCGGATCTCGCCGACCTCGACCAGGTCCGCCGCATGGCCGCTGAGATTCGCGCATCGGTGGACCGACTCGACGTCCTGGTGAACAACGCCGGCATCGGCGCAGGGCAACCGGACGGCCGAACCCGCCGCACCAGCGCCGACGGCTACGAGCTGCGCTTCGCCGTCAACTACCTCGCCGGCTTCCTGCTCACCCTCGAACTCCTGCCGTTGCTGCGCGCGTCAGCGCCGGCCCGCATTGTCAACGTCGCCTCCATCGGCCAGCACCCGCTCGACTTCGAGAATCTGATGCTGGAACGCGACTACGACGGCGTCCGGGCCTACGGCCAGAGCAAGCTAGCCCAGATCACGTACGGCTTCGAACTCGCCGCACGCCTGCCCGCCGACGAGGTAACGGTCAACAGCCTGCACCCCGCCACCTATATGCCGACCAAGATCGTCCTCGCTGAGATCGGACACAGCATCGACACGCTGGAACAAGGAGTGACCGCCACCCGCTGGCTCGTCACCGATCCGGCACTCGCCGGTACCACCGGACGGTTCTACGACCGCACCCGCGACACCCGCGCTCATTCCCAGGCATACGACAACGAGGACCGACTGCGCCTGTGGCAGGCGAGCCAGGAACTCACCAAAGCCGAGAGCCCCCCTTGTTGAAGTGCCGCTGAAGTTGAGGCCGTGGGCATGGCCGCCATCCTGCCCGACGCTCGCAGGACCAAGGGCCGCAGACTACGACCCGTCGTGATCCACTTCTCGTGATCGGCCCGTCTGCATGCCCGTTGCCGCCGCCCGTCAAATCGTCCTGACCGCCTGCGAGCGGCACCGGCTGAAGAAGGCGGCCCACGGTCACAAGACCGAGCACCAAACCCGGGTGCGCGCGCAGGTCGTGCTGCATGCGGCCTGCGGGTACTCCAAAGCACGCATCACCCGCGAGACCGGTCTGCACATAGACACCGTGCGGACCTGGCGCGGCCGGTTCGCCGAGCAGGGCCTGGTCGGCCTGGCCGACCGCAAGCGCAGCGGGCGCCCTGCCCGCTTCACCCCCGTGCAGGTCGCCGAGGCCAAGGCACTGGCCTGCCAACTGCCCGCCGAGACCGGCGCACCGCTGTCGCGGTGGTCGTGCCCGGAACTGGCCGCCGAGCTGACCGCGCGCGGCATCACCGACACCGTCTCGGCGTCCACGGTACGCCGCTGGCTGCGCCAGGACACGCTCAGGCCCTGGCAGTACCGGTCCTGGATCTTCCCACGCGATCCGGACTTCCGCGCGAAGGCTCAGCGAGTCCTGGACCTGTATGCCCGCACCTTCGACGGCGAATCGCTGGGCGACGATGAATACGTCGTCTCCGCCGATGAGAAGACCTCCATCCAGGCGCGCTGCCGCTGCCACCCGACCCTGGCGCCGGGGCAGGCCCGAGCGATGCGCGTCAACCACGAGTACCAGCGCGGCGGCGCCCTGGCCTACCTGGCCGCCTACGACGTCCACCGTGCCCGAGCCGTCGGTCGCTGCGAACCCAGGACCGGCATCGTGCCCTTCATGAACCTGGTCACCCAGGTTATGACCACCGAGCCCTACGCCAGCGCGAAACGCGTCTTCTGGATCGTCGACAACGGCTCCTCCCATCGGGGCCAGAGGGCCATCGACCGCCTGACCACGGCGTTCCCTAACGCGGTCATGATCCACACCCCCGTGCACGCGTCCTGGACGAACCAGATAGAGATCTTCTTCTCCATCGTCCAACGCAAGGTGGTCTCGCCCAGCGACTTCACGGACCTCAACCAGGTCCGGGACCGGCTCCGAGCCTTCGAAGACCGCTACAACGCCACGGCACAGCCATTCCAGTGGAGGTTCACCACCACCGACCTGGACGATCTGCTGGCCAAACTCGACCGGCGCACCGCCGATCACCAGGAAGAATGCTCCACCGCACCGGCAGCTTGATCAACCCCGAAGGACTTACGGCTCACACCACTAAGCTGAACGTGGAGAAGCTCCACGCGCTCGGCGAGCCGAAGTCGTTGGCGTGGCTGCGCGGCAGGGTCGAGAAGATGCTCCCGAAGATCGACCTGCCGGACCTGCTGTTCGAGGTGTACTCCTGGACCGGATTCCTGGACGCCTTCGTGCACCTGGGCGACGGCAGGACCCGCATGAAGGACCTGACCACCTGCTCGTGAGCGAGGCGTGCAACATCGGCATGACCCCGGTCATCAACCCGAACTACGAGGCGCTCACCCGCGCCCGGCTGGTCCACGTCGGCCAGTACTACCTGCGCGGCGACACCATCGCCGCGGCGAACGCCGCCCCGATCGAGGCCCAGGCCCGGGTGCCGATCGTGCAGTTCTGGGGCAAGGGCCTGCTCGCCTCCGTCGACGGCCTGCGCTTCGCGTCCCCGTCCGCACCATCAACGCCGCCCCGAGCCCCAAGTACTTCGCGAAGAAGAAGGGCATCACCCGGCTGAACGCCATTAACGACCAGGTGATCGGCATCGGGCAGATGGTGGTGCCCCGCACCCCACGCGACTCCCTGTTCATCCTGGACGCCCTGCTCAATCTGGATGGCGGGGTGAAGCCGGAGATGGTCGCCACCGACAACGCCTCCTATTTAGTTACATGGACACCTTGCCTCTCGTTGAGGGGCAGGGGCGGCTGTCCGAGCCGTCGCACGCGACGGTGGCGGAGGCGTCCATGCGGGTACGAGAAGGCCAGGAAAACGGTTCACCCCGCGTCGAGTTGCTCGACGAGAACGGCGAACCGGTCGAGGTAGTCTCCGGTTTCCTGCGGTTCCTCGCGGCTCGGGACTGCTCACCGAACACGCTGTTCTCCTACGCCTACGACCTCCGGCACCTGTGGCTCTTCTTCGCCGGTAGCGGTCTGAGCTGGGAACGGTTCGGCCCACCGGACTCGATCGCACTGCT
>NZ_JACTVI010000189.1 GCF_014495685.1 Streptomyces sp. TRM68367
TGGCTGGGCGATGGGAGCCGTGTGAGCCGAGAGGCTCCCGCACGGTTCTGCGAGCGGCGGCGGGTGAGATTCCCGCCGCCGACTCACCTCGTGGTGTTCTGCACTACGGAGGAAGAGGCGATGAAGGCCAAGCAGGACCTCGCCGCATGGCTCGAACCCCGGGGTCTATCCTTCAACGAGGAAAAGACCAGGGTGGTTCACCTCTCCAATGGGGTTGACTTCCTCGGGTTCAACGTCGGCAGGTTCCGCGAGAAACTGATCATCAAGCCGAGCCGGGATGCCCTACAGAGAGCCCGGAAGAGGATCGGTACCACGGCCAGGGAGAACAGCGGCTCGCCCACTGAAAACCTGGTCAGGACACTGTCACCGTTTGTACGTGGCTGGTCCACGTACTACCGGACTGTCTGTTCGAAGGAGACCTTCAACCTACTGGACGCCCACACCTTCGAGATCCTGAAGCGTTGGGCTATGCGGCGACATCGCCGCAAGCCCTGGGGATGGATCAAGCGAAGGTACTGGGGCAAGTTTCAGCCAGGCAGGTCCAGCAAGTGGGTGTTCGGCACTCCCGAGCATTACTTGCAGCAAGCCTCCTGGATGCCGATCCAGCGACACACCTTGGTCAAGGACGATGCGTCCCCCGATGACCCGGAGCTGGAAGAGTACTGGAGGAACCGTCGACGCAAGCGGGTGCAGGCAGTGGGAGAGCCCAAGAAGATCCTCTCCCTCGCCTACCGTCAGCAGGGGCTCTGTCCCAGGTGCGGACTGGATCTGATCGACGGAGCTGGGTTCGACCCGGACGACGTTCAGGACTGGGCCAAGTGGTTCACGGGGAGCCTCCGGGCGATCCACGTGCATCACCTGACCTACCGCAGCAAGGGCGGCAGCGACCACCCAAGCAACCTGGAGCTGATCCACACGGCATGTCATCGCCAGGTACACGCTGGCGACCGGAAGCGTGACACCCAGCAGGCAGCCACAGGCTAGCTTGAGCCGGATGCGAGGATGACTCGCATGTCCGGTTCTGAGGGGGCTCCGGCGCAGCAATCCTCCGGAGCTACCCGACTGCTCAGCGTAGTCAACGCCGACGGCACCACCGCGGACGGTTCTCTGATCGACGAGATTGTCCGCGAGGGCGCGAGGCAGATGCTCGCGGCCGCGCTGGAGGCTGAAGTCAACGCCTACATCGCCGAGTTGGCCGACCAGTGCGACGAGCAGGGACGTCGGCTCGTGGTCCGCAACGGCTACCACCAGTCGCGGAAGGTCACTACCGCGGCCGGAGTTGTGGAGGTTAAGGCTCCGCGCGTGAACGACAGGCGCCTCGACGAGACGACCGGTGAGCGCAAGCGGTTCTCCTCAGCCATCCTGCCGCCCTGGTGCCGGAAGTCTCCGAAGATCAGCGAGGTTCTGCCCCTGCTCTACCTGCACGGACTGTCCTCAGGTGACTTCGTGCCCGCCCTCGAGCAGTTCCTCGGCTCCACGGCCGGGCTCTCGCCGGCCACAGTCACCAGGCTGACCACGCAGTGGCAGGCAGACCACACCGCGTTCGGTCAGCGAGACCTGTCCGCCACCGACTACGTCTACGTCTGGGCTGACGGCATCCACCTGCGCATACGCCTCACGCAGGCCAAGTCGTGCGTGCTCGTGCTGATGGGCGTGCGCGCGGACGGCACCAAGGAACTGATCGCCATGGCCGACGGCTACCGTGAATCCCGCGACTCCTGGGCCGACCTGCTGCATGACTGCCAGCGGCGCGGCATGCGCGCTCCTGTCCTCGCGGTCGGCGACGGCGCCCTGGGTTTCTGGAAGGCCCTCGCCGAGGTCTTCCCCGAGGCCCGCCACCAGCGGTGCTGGGTTCACAGGGGTCGCAGAGAATTAACTTGTGGGTTCTGAGACTTGATGTCCCAGGTCGGCGCGCTGCTCGTACGCATGTTGTTTCTCTGCGAGCCCACAAGACCGCCAACGTCATCGACTCCCTGCCGAAGTCCATCCAGCCCAGCGCGAAGAAGGCCCTGCAGGAGATCTACAACGCCGAGGACAAGGAGCATGCCCTCAAGGCCGTCGCCGCGTTCGAGAAGGCGTACGGCGCGAAGTGGCCCAAGGCCGTCAAGAAGATCACCGATGATGTCGACGAGCTGTTGGCGTTCTATGACTTCCCCGCCGAGCACTGGATCCACCTGCACACCACGAACCCCATCGAGTCGACCTTCGCCACGGTGCGGCTCCGCACCAAGGTGACCAAGGGTGCCGGCAGCGCGGCCGCCGCCCTCGCCATGGTCTTCAAGCTTGTCGAGTCCGCCCAGCAGCGGTGGCGGTCCGTGAACGCACCCCACCTCGTCGCCCCCGTCCGTGCCGGAGCCCGCTTCGAACGCGGCCACCTCGTCGAACGTCCCGACGAAGACCCCGTCCCCACAGCCGCTTGATCCTTTCGCTGGAGCGAAACCATGAACGACATCGCTGGGAATGGCACCGACTTCGCCGCATCCATCAACGGTCAGGAATGGCACGTTGCGTGGTATCCACCACCTGACCCACCGTCGGGCACGCCACACGGCGCGGAGGCGGTGTGCGTCGCTGGCGACCGGATCGTCGTGGTCAGCACAGACGGACAGCAGTGGGGCCTGCCCGCCGGTCGCCCCGAGCGGCATGAGCAGTGGGTCGACACGATGCGCCGGGAGGTCCGTGAGGAAGCCTGCGCCGAGGTGATGGACTGCCGGCTGCTCGGGTTCAGCCGGGGCATCTGCGTGCGAGGTCCGCAGGAAGGGCTGGTGCTGGTCCGGTCGATGTGGCGAGCAGAGGTGCGTCTGGCTCCGTGGGACCCACGCTTCGAGATGGCCCACCGCCGGCTCCTGCCGGCGGAGGAGGCGTTCCAGTCCCTGGCCATCCCCAAGGGGCTTGGCCCCTTCTATCGCCGGCTGTTCGTCGAAGCCGCCGTCCCCCGCCCCAACACCCACGACATCTGACCACCAGATCACTCATGCGACAAGATCTTGATCCACAGGTCTTGACTATTCCTCTACGGCCGCCGGGCAGCCAGCTCTGTGGCGGGAGGGAGAACCTCAAGCGGCCATCACCGCAAAGGGGCCGAGTACCGATGCGGGGCACGGGGACGGACTGTCTCGTAGTAGTGATGAAGCCCGGTAAATGCGGGTGGAGCGAAGGGGACGGATCATCCTGGCCTGCTTGGCGGCCAACCGGCTGTGCCGGGAGGAGCCGGGTGAGCGGGTCGAAGTCGTTCGAGATCTCGAAGCATGTCGTCTGGGAGGCGTATCTCAGGGTCAAGGCGAACCGGGGAGCGGCCGGCGTCGACGGCGAGTCGATCGAGCAGTTCGAGGTGGACCTGAAGGGCAACCTCTACAAGCTGTGGAATCGCATGTCGTCGGGCAGCCGGTACGGATGGTGGAGATCCCCAAGCCGGGAGGGCGAGGGGTCAGGGTGCTCGGCGTGCCGACGGTCGCGGACAGGATCGCGCAGACGGTGGTGGCCATGGTCCTGGAGCCGGAGGTGGAATCGCTGTTCCATCCCGACTCCTACGGCTATCGGCCCCGCCGCAGTGCGCTGGACGCGCTCGCGGTGTGCCGGGAGAGGTGCTGGAGAAGCGACTGGGTGGTCGACATCGACATCCGCGGCTTCTTCGACAACCTCGACCATGACCTGGTCCTCAAGGCGGTGGCCCACCACACCGATCAGCGGTGGATCCTGCTGTATGTGGAGCGCTGGCTGAAGGCCCCACTCCAGCAGGACGGTGGCGTGCTGGTCGCGCGGGATCGCGGGAGCCCGCAGGGCTCGGCGATCTCACCTTTGTTGGCGAACCTGTTCATGCACTACGCGTTCGATGCGTGGATGAGCCGGACCTTCCCGGTCGTCGCGTTCGAGCGGTACTGCGATGACATGGTGGTCCATTGCCGTACCGAGGTCGAGGCGCACCGGGTGCGTCAGGCGATCGGCGAGCGGCTGGTGCAGTGCGGGGGATTGCAGCTGCATCCTGACAAGACCCGCATCGTGTACTGCAGGGACGGTAAGAGGCGTGGCTCGTACGAACACACGTCGTTCACGTTCCTGGGGTACACATTCCGGTCGCGGAAGGTCCGGACACGGAGTGGGAGTTACTTCTTCGGCTTCAACCCGGCCATCAGCGACGAGGCCGCCAAGCGGATCCGGGCGCAGATCCGGTCCTGGCGGCTGCACCTGCGCAGTGGCTCGTCCCTGGCAGACCTCGCGCGGGAGATCAATCCGATCGTGCGGGGCTGGATCAACTATTACGGGCGGTTCTACCCGTCCGAGCTGGTCAAGAGTCTCAAAGGCATCAATCACTACCTGATGCGGTGGGCCATGCAGAAGTACAAGCGACTCCGGCGCCGCCGGATGCGGGTCATGCGGCGAGGGCGAGTTCGTCGCTGTAGCGGGTGGCGTGGTCGCGGAGGTACTCACGTTGCTGGTGATACGCCCAGTAGTCCTCGAAGTCGCCGTTGTCGATGACGGCTCGCAGGAGGAGGACGGCGTCGGCGCTGGGCAGGTCCCATCTGGCTCCCGCGAGGTCGAGATGGTTCTTCACGAGGTGCCGGCACGTTCCCTCGATCACACCGGTCGCGATCGGCCAGCCCAGGGCGAGAGCGAGGTGGTAGACGAGGTAGGGCTCCTTGGCCTCGATGTAGGCCGCGGCGCGGGTGGCTGCCTCGGTGCCCCGGTGGCCGGGAGTTTCGTGGATGCGGCGGATGTGGGCGCGGATGTCGGAGACGATGCGGGCGCTGTGGCCTTCCAGGACGGCGCGGGCTGCGGTGGCGACCCAGGCCGTGCGGGTGGGTTTCGCGGGGTGGAGTTCGTCGGCGGCCCGCCACAAGTACTCGATGACGTGGACGAAGTCGACGATGACGTCGTCTTCACACCGCGGCGTTCGGCTTCTGCGTTGATGCAGTCGAGTTGGTGGTTGGCGCCGTCGACCAGGACGATGCACCGGCGTCGGTGGTCGGGATCGCTTTGCTGGGCGGTGTCGAACATGGCCTTCACCATGGCCTTGGTGGAGCGTTCGAGGGAGGCGTCCAACTGTCGGCCGCGGGCGTGGGGGCCCTCGCGGCGTTGTTCGCGCTCGGCGCGGGTCACGGGCAGGATGTCGGCCGGTGAACGCTTCACCGGAGCGGCGTCGTAGACGGCGGTGACCGACGCCATCCGGGTCCGGCCGGCCCGGTCCCGGCGGCTGAGCTGGGCGGAGGGAGCCTGCCCGGCGGCTGTCCCGGCCGCCTCCTTCGCCGCGGCCCGGGTCGCCTCGCGCAACGCGGCGGGAATCATGGCGACACCGGTCGCGTCGATACTCATGACCAGCAGATCTTGCCCCGTCGAGCCCGTCGAGCCCGTCGAGCCGGCTGTGTCCGGGTTCAGGGCGGGGGTGTAGAAGTCGAGGATGTCGGCGGCGGCGTGCTGGACGGTGGCCATCAACTGGCGGGTGCCCAGGTGTTGTCCGGTGATCCGGGACACGCTCTGGGCGGCCTGCCGGGCCGGGGAGCGGGCCACCTCAACGGCGATCAGTTTGCGCAGGGGCTGGGAGTAGAGCCGGGCGGGGAGTTCGAGGACGGCGTCGGCCGGGTGCAGGTTGCCCACGCCTTTGCCTTCGGCGCGGTAGGCGATGCGTTCGGTCTCGACGCGGCCCACCGTGGTGGCGATCATCCGGCGGTGTCCCGACTCGGCCCGGGTGCGGGTGATCCCCTCACTGCCTCTCACCACCGGCCGGCGTTCCTCTGCACGGGCTCGGGCGTCGAGCTGGTCTTGCATCAGCTGCCGTTGCAACTCACGGCCGGCCTCGGTGACGTATTCCTCCAGCGTCGCCTGGGAGGCGGCCATCATCATCGGTGCGGACAGGGTTTCGACCATGTCCTCCAGCCGGGTGCGGGAGGCGGCGAAGTCACCGTCACGGGCAGGGCGGGAGGCACAGGGTCGCACCAGGCTTCTCCTGTTGTCGCGCGTGGCTCACTAGCCCCGTACTTCGCGGGTCACTGATTCAGGTCTGTGGCCAGCGGGTTCGTGTGACTTCGATGCCGAGGAGTTCGAGGAGGTGG
>NZ_JACTVI010000019.1 GCF_014495685.1 Streptomyces sp. TRM68367
CGGCCGGTGCCGATGAGGCACCGGCCGGCCCGCCCGCTGTTGGCCGCTGGAATCCGGTCGGCTCAGAAGGTGAGCTTCCAGCCGTTGAGCGTGCCCGTGTCCTGGGCCGCGGTGTCCTGGACACGCAGCTTCCAGGTGCCGTTCGCACTCTCGCCGGAGGCGTTGACCGTGTAGGTGGTGTTCACGTTGTCCGCGGAGTCCCAGGAGGCGGACTTCAGGCGGTACGCCGAACCGTCCGGCGCGACCAGGTCGATGACCAGGTCACCGCGGTAGGTGTGGGTGATGTCCACGCCGACCTGAAGCGCCGAGGGCGCGTTGCCGCTGCGGCCGCTGACGGTGACCGGGGACTCGACCGCCGGGCCGTCGTCCGGGATGGCGACGGCGGCGGTGCTGGAGAACGTGGTCCCCGTGCTCGCCCCGCCCTTGACGGCCTGGACCGTCTTCGCGGCGTCCGCGAGGCCCGCGCCGCAGCCGCCGGAGCAGGTGCCGGGCAGGGGACGCGCGTTGGACTTGATCGCCGATTCGATCTGGGCCGGGGTCAGGGCAAAGTTCGCCGACTTCGCGAGCGCGGCCAGGCCCGCGATGTGCGGGGCGGCCATGCTGGTGCCCTGGTAGTAGGAGTAGTTCTCGGTGGCCGGGGTCCGGGTGCCGGAGTTCAGCGTGGACAGGATGCCGTTGGAGGTGGTGGTCCGGGTCTCACCGCCCGGGGCGGCGATGTCCACGGCCGAGCCGTAGTTGGAGTAGAACGCGCGGCTGCCGGCACGGTTGGTCGCGGCGACGGTGACGACGTTGTTGCAGTTCGCCGGGGAGGAGTTGGCGGCGTCCTGGTTCGCGTTGCCGGCCGCGACGACGACCGTCGTGCCGCGGTTCACGGCGGCGTTGATGGCGTTCTGGGTCGCGGTGGAGCAGGCGCCGCCCCCGCCGAGGCTCATGTTGATGACCTTGGCGACGTCGGTGTTGGCGGGCACGCCGGAGACTGTGCCGCCGGACGCCCAGGTGATGGCGTCGATGATGTCGGAGTCGTAGCCGCCGCACTTGCCGAGGACGCGCACCGGGGAGATCTTCGCGTTGTACGCGATACCGGCGACGCCCTTGTTGTTGTTGGTGACGGCGGCGATGGTGCCCGCGACGTGGGTGCCGTGCCAGGAGGAGTCGCTGGCGGGGATGCCCGGACCGCACTCGTTGGCGTTGTACCAGTCGCCCGGGTCGGCCGGGTCGCTGTCGCGGCCGTTGCCGTCGACGGCGACGCCGGCGTCGGAGATGAAGTCGTACCCGCCGACAATGTTCGCGGCGAGGTCGGAGTGGGTGACGTAGCCGGTGTCGATGACGGCGACGGTCACGCCGGTGCCGGTGGCGACGTCCCAGGCGCCCGGCACCCGCATACCGGCCGTGGCCTCGGACAGGTCCCACTGCTTGGCGTACTCGGTGTCGTTCGGCGTGGCCAACGGCTTGTTCAGTCGGTCCGGTACGACGTAGGCGACCTGCGGGTCGGCCTCGTACTCGGCGACGACGCCGGCTACAGCCTTCCGGCTGAGGTTCTCGCCGAGGCCGACGAGGGCGGCGCCGGTGCCGAGGCGGCGCTGGAAGTCGACGTTCTCGCCGGCCCCCTTGCCCTTGGTCTCGGCGTCGTCGGCGGCGGCCTTGTTCGACCTGGCCTCGGCGGCACCGGACTTGTAGCCGACGATGAGCCGCTCGGCCGGGGTGCCGGGGGCGGCCTCGGCCTGGGCCGTCGGGACGGCGGCCTCCCGGGTCGCGGTGTCCTGGGCGACGGCGACCTGGGCGGTGGCGGCGGTCAGCAGGGCCGCGGAGACCGCGGCGGCGGATATGAGCTTCCGTCTGGAAGGGGTGCTCGGGGAATTGGAGATACGCAAGGGCTTGCCTTTCGTGCCGTACTCCGGACAGCGGGCAGCGCGGAGTGGCGGGGAAACGCTTCGTCGTCGAAGCGGCGGGGGGTGGTGCGAAAAGCGGCGCGGCGGCCGGCCATGCGCGAGCTGCGACCCGTTCGGGGTTACCTGTGGGTCAGCTGTGCTCGAACAATAGGCAAAGAGGAGGTCATAGGGGTATGGGGGGAAACCCTCTATCTGGTCGGGAACCGCCGCTGCGCGCAGGGCGGTTGACCGGGAATGGTCCGTTTTCGAGCGGGTCGCCGGGCACTGAACGTGCCGCACCGTTCGTCCCTGTGGGACGGGTGCCCACCGTTCCCGTCCCGCCGAGGAGACGTTCCCGATGACCGTGCACCGCGTCGCCCTCGTGGCCGCCCTCGTGACCCCGGCCCTGCTGCCGCTGTGGGCGGCGGCACCGGCGCACGCGCACGGCGCGCTGACCCGGTGAGCCGGGTGTACGCCTGCTCGCCCGAGCGCGGCGCCGGCGCGCTCGGCGGCCTGCCGGGCGGTCGTCGCCGCGAACGGCGCTCCCTTCACGGCGTGGGACAACCTGCGGGTGGCGAACGTGAACGGGCGGGACCGGCGGGTGATCCCCGACGGGCAGCTGCGCGGCGGACGGCTGCCCGCGCACCGGGGCCTCGACGATCCCGCACACTGGCACGTTCCGGATGTACCTGACCAACCCCGGCTACGACCCGCCGCGGCCGCTCACCTGGTCCGACCTGCCGGAGCAGTCGTCCGCCGAGGTGACGGACCCGGCCCTGACGGACCGCGCGTACCGGATGAGGGCGACGGCCCGGCCGCGTACGGCGCAGCAGGCGTCGCCGCCCGGAGACGACAGCACCCCGGAAGCCGCCGCCACGGACGACACCGGCTGGGGACCGTCCGCGCCAGCACCGCGGCGGCGCCGCCGCGGTGCTGGCGCTCACCCGCGGCGCCGCCCTGGTGGTGCATCTGCGTCGGCGATGAACTGCCTTCGTCAGTCGGTCAGTTGACGTTGACGGCCGCGCCCGCGGCGGTCACCGGCGCGTACTTGGCGGTGAAGAAGGCGTTGCTGAAGCACAGCGACGAGCCGGACGTCTTGGTGAACTGCTGGTTGGAGAAGGCGATGCTGTGGTCGGCGTTGCTCGCTGTGCCGGACAGGCTGGGCGCCTGGTAGACGCAGGTGATGGTGCCGAGCAGGGTGCGCAGTCTGACCGTGGACTGGATGGCGGAGCCCGTGGCCGGGGTCACGGTCACGGTGCCGTCGGAGGACACGCTGGTGGTGTAGGGCAGGTTGTCGACCGTGATGCCGCTGACGCCGAGCACCCCGGTGACGTTGGCGGTGCAGCCGCTGGTGTCGAACGTGTGCGAGGCCAGCGACTCGGTCGCGGTGCCGGGAGCGGTGGGGTTGTCGGTGACGGTGGCGGAGAACGCCGACGAGGTGCAGGAGATGCCGCTGGTGCCGGTCGCGCTGGAGTAGAACGTCGCGGCGGTGCCACTGGCCAGGGAGGCGTTGAGGACGTCGCCGACCGCGACGGCGGTGCCGTCGGCGGTGGTCAGCACCGGGGTGTCGGCGGCGGAGGCGGGGACGGCGGCCGGGAGGGTGAGGGCGGCGGCGGAGGCGGCGAGCGTGAGGAGGGTGCGAGTGCGCATGCGGGTGTACCTCTTTCTTTGGGCGTCTTGCGGAGTGGGGCGACGGGCGCGGTGCCCCGGGGGTGGTCGAGTGGATGCCGTTGCCGGCCCGTGACGCCTTCTCCGTACGTGACGGACCGGCAACGGCAGGCCGGTGAGCGGCCGGAGGCCCCGGGGAGAGACCTCCGGCCGGACCGGTCGGGGGTGGCCGGGGCCCGGTTCGAGGGGGAAGCGTCGTGCCGGAGCCGTGGAGGGTCGGGCGTGCGGGGTCGGACTCTGACGGTGAAGAACCCGTGCGGAACGACGGGCGGTCCGGGAGGACGCGGACGGTGCCGCGGGACGGATCCGGCGCCACGGATCCGGTGAGACCAGGGAGAGTTGTAGGCCGGAGAGAGATTCAACGTCAAGGTGTTGCAAGGAAGTTGCTGGTATCAGTGAGGCTTTGGTGAGGCCCGGATGACGGACGGGTCACAGCTGACGCACAACCAACACTTTTTGTTCACACTTCCCTTGACCCTTGGTTGTAACCACCGGTAACTTCCTCGGCGGCTACTGCGGCGTAACGAGAAACCCCTTAAAACCGCCGGGAGTTGCGAGCCGGCGTGCCCGCAGCCGGTGTCCGCGCCAGGACAGCCTGCTATCAGAGCCCGACCAGCGTTTCTATGCACCTGGAGCAGACATGGCTTCATCCTCGGACCTCAGCCCGCCCGCCGGCCACACCCCCGGGCATCCGGAAAGCGATTCCGCGCACGCGGAGACCTCGCAGACCCATGCCACCCCCGAGACCCCCGATGGCTCGCAAAGACGCGGGCGGGTGCGGATGCGGCGGGCCGCGGTGCCGGCGGTGCCGGCCGCCGCGATCACCGCGGGGCTCGCGATCCTCACCGCGCAGGGGGCGCTGGGCGTGCAGTTCGCGATCTCCGGCATGCCCTTCACGGTCACCGCGACCGAGCTCAAGGGCACCGGCTTCGCGCAGTTCGGCGGGCTCGACAACATGGCCGAGGGCAGCCCGAACGCGGGTGACACCGGTGGGCAGGTGCTGGTCGTCACCTCCGTGATCAAGGACGCGACGCTCACCAAGCTGTGCCAGAGCGTGGACCTCGGCGGCACCAACCTGGTGATCAGGGCGGGCGGCGGGGCGCAGAAGGTGAGGGCGAACGACCTGGTCACCGACTCGACGGAGCTGTCCGGCAACGCCGCGTTCACCGACATCGAGATCGGCAACGACGCCAGCGAACTGAACAAGGCCGGGCCGCTGGGCCGCGGCCCGAAGGGCGTGTTCAGCCAGCAGTCCGACACCGTGCGCATCGCCAACCTGCGGCAGACCAACTACGCCACTACGGCTGGCGTGTTCAAGCTTCCGGGTCTGAAACTCCGCTTCAGCGAGTCGGGTTGCTGATGCCGGACCGGCCACGACAAGGAGTGCGGTCCGCCTTCCGCGGGTGGCGGGCCGCCCGGCCGTTCTGGGGCGGGCTGCTGCTCGCGCTGGGCGGGGCGGAGATCCTGCTCACACAGAAGGCGTCGCTGAGGGTGGTGCTGCACGTCGGCATGCAGGGTCTGGCGGGCTATCTGCTGCCGGCCCTGATGGTGCTGTGCGGGCTGCTGGTCCTCTTCAACCCCGCGCAGCGCCTGTTCTACTCGATCACCGGTGTCCTGGTCTCCCTCGGGACCTGGATCACCTCGAACGTGGGCGGCTTCTTCCTCGGCCTCCTCCTGGGCTGCGTCGGCAGCTGCCTGGCCTTCGGCTGGCTCCCGAACCAGGAGCCGCGCGTGAGCCGGCGGCAGCGGCGCAAGCGGGCGCGGGCGGCGCGGGACGTAGCGGGGTCGGTGGAGTCACGGGCCGTACCGGGATCGGTGGAGCGGGGCGCGAGCGGCGCGGCCTGAATCCGGGCGCTGGGCGCCTCCCCTGCATGCCGGTGCGCGTCCACGTCCTGGGCGCGCACTGCGCCGTCATCCCCTTGTGGCGGGCGGCGGCTCCACCGGCGTCGGCGCCGTGTCCTCCGTGCCGGTCTCCTCCTTCATCGCCTTCGCCTCGCTCTTGAGGATGCGCATCGAGCGGCCGAGTGCCCGGGCCGTGTCCGGGAGCTTCTTGGAGCCGAACAGGACGATCACAACGATCGCCAGGACCAGCAGGTGCCAGGGTTCCAGTCCGTTACGCAGCATGCCCGCGCCCTCCTCTTGCCCACAGTTGCTACATTGCGCAACTGTACAACGAAAGCGAGACAGCAAGAGGGCGCCCATGACCGTCACCAGCAGCCGCAGGTCAGCACACCCGCGGCATCGGAGCGGCGGCGAGGGCCGCGGCAGGCGGTCCGCCGCCCGGGACCGTCGGCGGCGGCGCGGTCGCCGGATACGCGTCGGGCTCACCATCTGCCTGGCACTGCTGGTGCTGGCGGGGGCGGGGGCCGGCTGGCTGTACTTCAAGCTCGACGGCAACATCAGCACGTTCGACGCGGGCGGCCTGTCCGACCACCGCCCGGACGCCGGCTCGTCGAAGGGCGAGAACGTCCTGGTCATCGGCTCCGACACGCGCACCGACGGCAACAACAAGCTGGGCGGCGGCGACAAGAACGACGTGGGCCGCTCCGACACGACGTTCCTGCTGCACATCTACGCCGACCACCAACACGCCCTCGCCGTCTCCATCCCGCGCGACACCCTGGTCACGATCCCGCCCTGCAAGCTCCCCGACGGCACCTGGACGAAGGCGCAGCCGCAGACGATGTTCAACGCGGCCTACTCCGTCGGACAGACGGCCAAGGGCAACCCGGCCTGCACGCAGAACACCGTCGAGCAGCTCACCGGGCTGCGGGTCGATCACACCGTCGTCGTCGACTTCAAGGGCTTCGCCCGGCTGACGGAGGTGGTGGGCGGCGTCAAGGTGTGCCTGCCGCAGAACGTGTACGAGAACGATCTCAACCCGCACCTCACCTCGCCGGGCCGGCTGCTGTTCCGCAAGGGCGAGCAGACCGTCTCCGGGCAGCGGGCCCTGGACTACGTCCGCATCCGGCACGGTATCGGCGACGGCTCCGACATCGGCCGTATCAAGCGCCAGCAGGCGTTCGTGGCCAGCCTGTTGAAGGAGGTGAAGAGCAACGGCTTCACCCCGGCGAAGCTGCTGCCGCTGGCCGAGGCCGCCACGAAGTCGCTGACCGTGGACCCGGGCCTCGGTTCGGCCGGGAAGCTCATCTCCTTCGCGATGTCGCTGAAGGACATCGACCTGCACAACACGAAGTTCGTCACGCTGCCGTGGCGGTACGAGGGGTCGCGCGTGGCGGTGGTGCAGCCGGACGCCGACGCGCTCTTCGCCGCGCTGAAGGACGACCGCACGATCGACGGCAAGTACGCCGGGGGCAAGAAGCACGGGACGGCAAAGCCCGCTCCGTCCGCCACGGCCGTCTCCGGTGCCGGCATCGACGTGGCCGTCTACAACGGCACCACCGCCACCGGCCTCGCCGCCCGCGGCGCCGCCCAGCTCACCGCCGACGGCTTCACCGTCACCGGCACGGCGACCGCGAGCGCCCAGGACCACACCACCACGCTCGTCGAGTACGGCCCCGGCCTGGAGGACAAGGCCCGCACGGTCGCCCGGGTGTTCCCCGGCGCCGAACTCCAGCCGGTGACCGGCACCGGGATCAACGTCGTCCTCGGCCAGTCGTACGCCGCCACACCCGCGGCCTCCGCGTCCCCGGCCCCGGCCGCCGTGCCCTCGGCGGTCGCCGAAGGGGCGCGCTCGGCGGACGACAACCCCTGCTCGAACCTCACCTACGGCTGAGCCTGCGGCCGAGCCGGGCGCGTGCCGCCGTCAGGGCGAGCGCGTACAGGCCGAGGACGGCGGCGAGCAGCGCGTAGTACGCGGCGGGCAGGGGCGTCATGCCGAGCGGGGCGCCCAGCGGGCTCGGCGGCAGCAGCAGGCCGACGACGGCGAGGCCGGTGGCAGCCCGGCCGACGGGTCCCGGCCCCCTGCCCTCGGCGAGCCGGCGGCCGCTGCGCAGGAGCAGCATCACCAGGGCCTGGGTGAGCAGGTTCTCGGTGAACCACGCCGCGTGGAACAGGGACTGGTCGCGTACGGCGTCGCCGGCGCCGTCGAGGGCGAGGCCGAGGACGGCGAAGGTGGCGAGGTCGGCGACCGCGTTGAGCAGGCCGAAGCCGGTGATGAAGCGCAGGAAGGAGCGCGGGCGCAGCACGGCCGGGCGGCGCAGCGCCGCCGCGTCGGGGCGGTCGTGGGCGAAGGCGAGCTGGGCCGCGTCGAAGCACAGGTTCTGCACCAGCACCTGGGCCGGGAGCATCGGCAGGAACGGCAGCAGCAGGCCGGCGGCGAGCATGGCGATGACGTTGCCGAGGTTCGAGGAGAGCGTGACCCGCAGGTAGGAGGCGATGTTGCCGCTCGCGTGCCGGCCGGCGGTGACGGCGTGCCCGATCGCCGTGAGGTCCTTGTCGGCGAGCACGACGTCGGCGCTCTCCCGCGCCACGTCCACGGCGGACCGCGGCGCGATCCCGACGTCCGCGGCCCGCAGCGCGGGCACGTCGTTGACCCCGTCCCCAAGAAACCCGACGGTGTGCCCGGCGGCCCGCAGCGCTGCGACGACCCGGGCCTTGTCCTCGGGTGTGCAGCGGGCGACGACGGTGGTGCGGCCGAGGCCGTCACCGGCGGGGGTGGTCCCGGCCGCCGGCGCGCGGCGGCCCCGGGCGCTTTCCGTGCGGCTGTCCAGGACGGCTCCGGTACGACCGTCCCGCGCGGCCTCCGCGAATCCCTCGCCCGCCACCCTTACGTCCCCGAGTTCCAGCCCCAGTTCCCGGCACACGCGGGCCGCCGTCGACGGGTGGTCGCCCGTGAGGACCTTGACGGTGATGCCGCTGGCGGTCAGGGCACGCAGGGCCTCGGTGGCGGTCGGGGTGAGGGTGTCGCGGAAGGTGACCAGGCCGCGGAAGGTCAGGCCGCGTGCGTCGGCGGGGCCGCCGGTGCGGGTGCCGCCGGGGCGGTCGGCGCAGGCGATGGGGGTCCCCCCGCGCGAGTGGGTTCGAGCGTGGGGGAGGTCGGTGGTGGCGACGGCCAGGAGGCGCAGGCCGGTGTCCGCCTCGCGGGCGGCGAGGGAGAGGAGTCGCTCGCGTTCGCCGGGCTCCAGTGCGCAGCGGTCCAGGACGGCCTCGACGGCGCCCTTGACGACGTGGATGTGCCGTCCGAGGGAGCCGCGCAGGACGGCGGTGGCGAGGCGCCGTTCCGGGTCGAAGGGTGCGGCGTCGACGCCGTCGTACTCCTCGCCGACCGAGCCCGCCGCCTCCAGCAGGGCCTCGTCGAGGGCGTCCGGTGCGGGCAGTTCGGCGAGCTGGAGGGTCCACCAGGCGGCGACGGCGGCCCAGTGCAGCGCCTCCGGGTCGTCCCGTCCGGCCGCGTCGAGGGAGCGTTCGACGACGGGCCGGTCCTGGGTGAGGGTGCCGGTCTTGTCGACGCACAGCACGTCGACCGCGCCGAGGTCGTGCAGTGCGGGCAGCCGGGTGACGATCACGCCGTGGGCGCGGGCGAGGAGCGCGGCGCCGCGGGCCAGACAGGTGGTGACGATCACCGGAAGCATCTCGGGGGTCAGCCCGACGGCGACCGCGACGGCGAACGGCAGCGTCTCCAGGCCGCGCCCGCGCAGGGCGGCGCCCGCCATGAGGACCAGCGGCGGCGTCAGCAGCATGAACCGGATGAGCACCCAGGAGATGCCGTGCACGGACCGGTCGAAGGCGCCGGGCTCGCGCCGCGCGGGCGGTCCGTGGGCGGCGGCGAGCCGGGTCCGCACGCCCGTCGCGAGCACCACCGCGCTGGCGCTGCCGGAGGCGACCGCGCTGCCCTGGAAGCAGAGATGGGGCTGGGCGAAGGGGTCCTCGCCGGCCGTGCCGGGTTCCTCGACGGCGTCCTTGGGGACCGGCGTGGACTCACCGGTCAGCGCGGCCTGGTGCACGGTGAGGCCGCGGGCGCGCAGCAGCCGTACGTCCGCGGGTACGAGGTCCCCCGGCCCGAGCCGCAGCACGTCGCCCGGCACCAGCTCGGCGACCGGTACCTCGCGGGCGCGCGGCGGCTCGCCGTCCCCCGCGCGGCGCAGCACGGTCGCCGTGCCCGCGACCAGCTCGCGCAGCGCGGCCATGGACCGGTCGGCGCGGTGCTCCCCGCTCGCGCGCAGCACGCAACTGACGGCGACGAGGGCAAGGATGACGGCGGCCGTGCCCCAGGAGGCGACGGCCGCGGAGACCAGGCCCAGACACAGCAGGACGGCCGTGAACGGGTCCCGCAGCCCCCGCACGCACCGGCGGGCCCAGGAGGGCGTACGGCGCTGCGGCAGCGTGTTCTCGCCCGCCGCCGTCAGCCGCCGCCGGGCCTCGTCCTCGGTGAGTCCGCTCGGGCCGGTGTCCAGCCGCCGCAGCACCTGCAGCCAGGTGCCGTCGGCGGTCTCAGAGGCCATGGAGGCGGCGCGCGGGGGCCGCGCGGTCGCCGAGCCGGTCCACCATCAGCCGCACCACGTCCACCACGGCCGCCTGCTCGTGGGCGTCGACGTAGTACACCTGGCGGCGGCCCTCGCGGCGGGAGCGGACGAGCCCGGCGAGCTTGAGCTTGGTCAGGTGCTGGCTGACCGCGGGCAGCGCGCCGCCGACCCGCTCGGCGAGCCCGGTCACGTCGCTCTCACCGCGGATCAGCGCCCACACAATGTGCAGCCGGGCAGGCGAGGCGAGCAGCCCGAAGGCCGCGGCCGCCTCGGTGAACACCTCGACGGACGGATCCTCGAAGCCACCACCGGCTGCCGCCACCGTCGCCGCCTCCTGTCCAGGGCGCCGCAACGCCGTCCCGCCGCACGCCACGCCGTACGAACCGGACCAGTGTAGGTGTTCCGTCCCGAGTGGTTGCTGAGGCGGTCGGCGGGTGGGGACCGCCGGCGGGCGGTGTGGTCGGGGGATGGTCGCAGCCGGTGCGGCCGGGGGCGGGGTGGCGCGGGAGGGCCGGCCGGGGATCCGCGGGAGGGTGGCGGAGGCTCGATATCTGTTGGGAGGAGCCGGGAGCCTGCCGGAGATACGCGCCCCGCCACTGGCATCCGGACGGCACCGGCACCGAGGTGATCCGGGATGAGGACACCGCGATGTACGGGCGATGGCGCGGAAGCCGTGATCCCCCGGCAGCCGTAACTCCCCCCGGGCAGCCGCAATACCCCGGTCAGCGAGCCGTAACACCGGCGAGCCACCGCTTCGTTCGACCCGTCGGACGGATCATCACGATGCGGCAGCATCAACTCACTGCAGGTGGTCGCTCACTTGACGACCACAGGCAACACGCGATTGGCTCCCGCTCAGCGAGAGTCACCAGGTCGGTGCACGTCACGCGGCTCCGCCCCGCGCTCTCCCCATGCTCTTGCTCGGCCGCTCAGCGAGGTACCGCACCCTCATGACCCCCTCTCCTCCGCCTCACCGCTTCCCAAGACTCCCCCGTGCCGCGGCGCTCGCCGCCGCCGTCTGTCTGCTGATGTCCGGCTGCTCCGCCCTGCGCACGGCCGACGACGCGTCGGGCCCGGAGCCGGCGGGCCGGGCCGGCGGCGGGTTGCGGGTCGCCATGGTCACCCACGGCGGCAAGGGCGACGCGTTCTGGGACCTGGTGAAGAAGGGCGCCGAGGACGCGGCCGCCAAGGACGACATCGCCCTGACGTACACCAGCGACGCCGACGCGACGGGGCAGGCCGACCTGGTGCGGGACGCCGTACGAGACAAGGTGGACGGCCTCGCGGTGACCCTGGCCAAACCGCTGGAGATGAGAGGCCCGGTCGCCCGGGCCCAGGCGGCGGGCATACCGGTGGTCGGCCTGAACTCCGGCATGGACGCCTGGAAGCCCGCGGGGCTCCTGGAGTACTTCGGCCAGGACGAGAGCCTCGCCGGCCAGGCGGTCGGCGACAAGCTCAACGCCCTGCGCGCCAGGCACGCGCTGTGCGTGATCCACGAACGGGGCAACGTCTCCCTGGAGGCCCGCTGCGCCGGGGTGAAGAAGGCCTTCCGCGGCGACACCGACAACCTCTACGTGCGGGGCACCGACATGGACATGGTGAACGCCCAGATCACGTCCCGACTGCGGCAGGACCCGTCCATCGACGAAGTGGTCACACTGGGCGCGCAGTTCGCGCTGGCCGCGGTCAACTCCGTGAAGCAGGCGGGCAGCAAGGCCAAGGTCGCGACGTTCGACCTCAACAAGGACATGGTCGGGGCGGTGGAGCGGGCAGACGTGCAGTTCGCCGTGGACCAGCAGCCCTACCTGCAGGGGTATCTCGCCGTCGACGCGCTGTGGCTGTACAGGACGAACGGCAACATCAGCGGAGGCGGGACGGCTCCCGTGCTGACCGGTCCCGCGTTCGTGACCCGGGAGAACATCGCCTCGGTCGCGAAGCTCGCCGCGAAGGGAACCCGCTGAGCGGACACTTCGTGCGCCGATGTCCTCAAAGATTCCGTTACCCACCGTCCCGTGCGGTCACTTGTCCGGATAGCATCCTCCGCATCCCCTGTGCCGTACCGGACGCGCAGTCACCCCCACCGCTCGTCCCCCGCCCGCCCCCGCCTCTCCGAACCGCCCGTTCGCCCGCTCCCCTCCGCTCAGCTGCCCCGTAGATCGCCCTAGGATGACGATGTCTCCACGGACAGGTGCCCGGCGCCGCCGTTTCGGCTCCATACGTCTCTCCCTGATCCTCCTGGCCCTGGTCACCAGCATCACCCTCGCCGCCATGTGGAGCGTGACGACCATCCAGATGTTCTCGGAGGGGCTGCGGCTGCGCTCCCAGACGGAGCTCAGCCGGTCGACCGGGGCCATGGGCACCGACGCGACGCTCGCGCTGCAACGTGAGCGCAGCCTGTCGGCCGCCTGGCTGGCCTCGCCGAACGGCTCCCGGGCCGCCCTGGACGCGCAGCGCCAGAAGACCGACGTGGAGGTCGCGAAGCTGGTCCGGCAGTCGGACGCGATCCAGAAGGCCCCCGCTCGCATCTCGGACCGGCTGTACTCGGTCCTCGGATCGCTGGGCAGCCTGGAGTACTACCGCGGCCAGGTGGACGACCCTTCCGAGATCACCTCCGAGCAGGCGCTGGGCCAGTACACGTCGATCATCGACGACCAGATCCACGCCTTCCAGGAGCTGTCCCAGGTCGACGACGGTGACCTCACCTCGCAGGCCGGCCCGCTGGTGGCCCTGGAGCACGCGGCGGAGCTGGTCTCCCAGGAGGACGCCCGGCTCACCCTGGCCTGGCCGTCCGGCCGGCTGGACGACAAGGCCTGGACCGAGTTCGCAGAGCTGGTCAACTCCCGCCGCTGGCTCGTGCAGGACCAGGTCCTGCCGATGCTGCGCGGCAGCGCGAAGACCCAGACCGAGCGGATCATGGCGAGCCCTCAGTGGAAGACCCTGGTGTCCATCGAGGACCGGGTGCTCGCGGCCCGCGCCTCGGACAGCGGCGGCACGATCCGCCTGCCGGACGCGCAGAAGCAGTGGAACGCGTCCCTGAACGAGGTGTCCGACCAGTACTCGACGATGATCCGGCAGCAGACCTCGGGACTGCTCGACCAGAGCGGCGCCGAAGCCGACAACCTGCTGTTCAAGGCCGGGTCGCTCAGCGCGGGCGGGCTGGTCGCGCTGCTGCTGTGCGTCGGCATGTCCTGGCGGATCACCCGCTCCCTGTCCCGGCGGCTGCGGGGCCTCAGGGAGGCCACGCTCAGCCTCGCGCAGGAGCGGCTGCCCGAGGTGGTGGCGCAGCTGGACCGGGGCGAGAAGGTCGACGTGGAGTCGGCGACCCCGCCGCTGGACTACGGCCGCGACGAACTGGGCCAGGTGGCCACGGCGTTCAACACCGCGCAGCGCACCGCGGTGCACACGGCGGTCGAACTCGCCGACACCCGGCGCGGCTTCCAGAAGGTGATCCTGGGCATCGCGCGGCAGAGCCAGAACCTGGTCAACCTCCAGCTCAGCAAGCTGGACGCGCTGGAGCGCCAGCACTCCGACCCGGACGTGCTCAAGGGCCTGTACGAACTGGACTCCACGGCCAGCCAGTTGCGCCGCTACGAGGAGAACCTCGTCATCGTCAGCGGTGAGCGGCCCGGTCGCAGCTGGTCCGAGCCGGTCGCGCTGATCGACATCCTGCGCAGCGCCGTCGGCGAGGTCGCCGAGTACCAGCGGGTGGAGGTGCACACCGACGAGGAGGTGTACCTGGCGCCGCCCGCGGTGGCGGACGTGATCCATCTGCTGGCCGAGCTGATCGACAACGCGACCTCGTACTCGCCGGCGCCGAGCCCGGTCGGGGTGCGCGCCGCGATGGTGGCCAAGGGCCTGGCCGTGGAGATCGAGGACCGCGGCCTGGGCATGTCCGAGGAGGACTACCTCGCCTTCAACGCCCAGCTGGGCGTGGACCCGCAGTTCGACGTGGTGGCGCTCGCCGACGACCTGCGGCTCGGCATGTTCGTGGTCGCGCAGCTCGCCCACCGGCACGGCATCGCGGTCACGCTGCGCTCCTCGCCGTACGGCGGGACCACGGCGATCGTGCTGATCCCGCACGACATCGTGGTGCTGGAGGTCCCCGCCACGGGCGACGCGGATCCCAAGGACCCGAAGGACCCGAAGGACGCGGCGAACGCCGGGTGCGCCGAGGGGGCCGGGCAGACCGTGGAGACCGAGCACGCGCGCGGCACCGAGGCCGCGGAGCCCACCCGGCAGCCGCGGCCCGTCGTCCCGGTCCGCTCCGCCGTCGTACCGGCCCCCAAGCCCCGCCGGGACGGGCTCGCCCCGCTGCCCCGCCGGGTGCCGCAGACCAGCCTCGCCGCCGAACTGCGGGAGGAGGCCCCGCCCGCCGAGGACGCCGCCCGCCCCGAGGACTACACCGCAGAGGCCGCCGCCTCCTCGCTGGCCGGATTCCAGCGCGGCACGTTCCGCGCGCGAGACGACGACGCCGAGGCTCCGTACGACCTGGCGGCCGCAGCCGTACCGGAGGGCCCCGCCGACGCGGACACCCCCAAGCTCTCGACTCCGCCCGCCGACCGCTGACGAAGGACACCGCAATGACAGGCCCCATCCCCGCCACGCACACCCAGCTGGACCAGTTGCTGACCGGACTCGTGGAGCGGGTCGCCGACGTGAACCAGGCCGTGGTGCTCTCCGACGACGGTCTGGTCGTCTCCAAGTCCACCGGGTTCCTTCGCGACGACGCCGAACGGCTGGCCGCGACCGCCTCCGGGCTGATGAGCCTCAGCAAGGGCGTCAGCATGGACTTCCGCGGCGGCCCGGTACGGCAGGCGCTGATCGAGATGGCCAACAGCTATCTGATCCTGACCTCGGCGGGGCCCGGCGCCCACCTCGTCGTGCTGACCGGGCCGGGCGCGGACGTCGGCGTGGTGGCGTATCAGATGAACATGCTGGTCAAGAAGATCGGCGAGCATCTGAGCGCCGCGCCGCGGGGCGCCGGCGGTCCGCTGCCCGGCTCCGGCGCGTGAGGTGAGCGGAGGCGACACGGCCGGCCGGCTCGTACGGCCCTTCGCCCTGACCGGCGGACGGACCCGGCCCAGCCGCGCCGACTTCACGCTCATCACGACCGTGACCGCGGTCGATCCGCAGCCCGACGCGGTCACCCGGCCGCAGCCCGAGCAGACCCGGATCCTCCGGCTGTGCACGGAGCCGGTCGCGGTGGCGGAGGTCGCGGCGCACCTCGACCTGCCGGTGAGTGTGGTCGTCATCATGCTGTGCGACCTGCTGGAGGCGGGGCGGATCACCGTCCACCCCCCACACCCCGTCTGCGGAATTGCGGACCTGGACCTGCTGCAGAAAGTGAGGGACGGCCTTGGCCGGCTCTGACACCGCCTCCGAAACGGCTTCCCCCCACGCGGTTTCGGCACCCGACACCGTCAAGATCCTCATCGCCGGTGGTTTCGGCGTCGGCAAGACCACGCTGGTCGGCTCGGTCAGCGAGATCGTCCCGCTGCGCACCGAGGAACCCCTGACCATGGCGAGTCTCGGCGTCGACGACCTCGAGGGCATCGAGGAGAAGCGGGCCACCACGGTGGCCCTGGACTTCGGCCGGATCACCATCAGCCAGGACCTGGTGCTGTATCTGTTCGGCACGCCCGGACAGCAGCGGTTCTGGTTCATGTGGAACGACCTCGCCGTCGGCGCCCTGGGCGCCGTGGTACTGGTCGACGTGCGCAGACCCGAGTCCAGCTTCGCCGCGATCGACTTCTTCGAGCGCCGCCGCATCCCATTCGTCGTCGGCGTCAACGGCTTCTACGGCGAGCATCCCTACCCGGCGGAGGACATCCGGGACGCGCTCGCGCTGCCGGAGGGCGTGCCGGTGCTGCTGTGCGACGCGCGGGAGCGGGAGTCGTGCCGAGACGTACTGATCGCGCTGATCGACCAGTTGATCGCGGAGGTGGCCCAGGCGGGAGGCAAGTCGGCCCGGCTGGCTCGCCCGGGCCGCTGAGTGGCCGGCGCGGCTGTGGCCCGGGCATCAGCCCGGGCCCGTAGTCAGTCGGCCGCGGTCAGGACCGCCGGTTTCAGCCCAGGCCCGCCGACTTCAGCCACGTCCTGGCCACGTCCAGCGGGTCCTTCTTCTCCAGCTGCACCTGGGCGTCCAGGTCGAGCAGCGTCTTCGTGTCCAGCTTGGCGGAGACGGCGTTGAGCGCGTCGACGCCCTTCTGGGGCAGCCCGTCCTTGTGGACCAGGGGCTGGACGTTCTGGAAGCCGAACAGGTTCTTGGTGTCCTTGAGGACGACGAACTTCTCCTGGGCGATGGTCGGATCCGTGGTGAAGACGTCCGCGGCCTGCACGGTGTTCTTCTTCAGCGCCGTCTGGGTCAGCGGGCCGCCCGCGTCGAGAGCCTTGAACGACTTGAACTCCAGCCCGTACAGCGACTTCAGGCCCACCAGGCCCTGCTGCCGGGTCTGGAACTCCGGAGAGCCGCCGAAGACCAGGTCCGGGGCGGCGTCCTTGAGGTCGGCGATGCTGGACTGGGCGGTGAGGCCGTACTTCTTCGCGGTCTCGGCGTTGACGGTGACCGAGTCCTTGTTCTGTGCGGACGACGGTTCGAGCAGCGTCAGCTTGGGATCGAGCTTCGCCTCGATGGCGGTGGTCGTCTCCGCCACCGTCTTCGGCGGCGTGCCCTTGGCGTCCAGGTAGGCCAGCAGCGACCCGTTGTACTCGGGAAGCACGGTGACCGAGCCGTTCTTCATCAGGCCGTACGTCGTCTCGCGGCTGCCGATGTTGGGCTTGTAGGTGACCTTGATGTCCTTGGCCTTGAGAGCCTCGCCGTAGATGTCGGCGAGCAGGATGCTCTCGGCGAAGTTGTTCGAGCCGACGACGACGGTGTCACCGTCCCCGCCGCCCTCCGCGAGCGGGTCGGACGTGTCGCCGCCGGAGCCGCAGCCCGCGAGCAGCGCCGCCATCGCGGCGAACGCGACGGCGGACACGGCCGTACGCCTCGTCTTCGTCCGGCTCGTCCTGGTACGGCTGCTGCTCTTCACGGAAGTAGTCACCCACCGATCCAAGCCAGCCACTTCTCGATCAGTCAAGTGCGACCTGGTCACCAATTGGCGTCGAAGTCGGACCGCTTGCGGTTGCGTGACGGACCGTCAGCCACCGGGCTCACCGCCTGCGTACTCCCGGCGACACCGTGAGCCGCCCCACCGCCCAGAACGCCGCGAGCGTGACCAGCGCCATCACGGCGACCAGCGTGGCGCCGCCCACCACCTTCTCGTAGTTGCGCTGGTAGAGGCCGTCCACGATGTACCGGCCGAGGCCGCCGAGGCTGACGTACGCGGCGATGGTGGCCGTCGACACGATCTGGATCGCCGCCGAGCGCAGGCCGCTCAGGATCAGCGGCAGGGCGACGGGCAGTTCGACCTGGAAGAGGATGCGCGACTCGCGCATGCCCATGCCGCGGGCGGCGTCCACCGGCGAGGGGTCGACGGAGCGCACCGCCTCGTACGTGGTCACCAGGATCGGCGGGATCGCGAGCACCACGAGCGGGATCATCACCGGCAGCAGGCCCAGGTCGAACAGCACGAACATCAGCACCAGCAGGCCGAAGCTGGGCAGCGCGCGGGCCGCCGTGGCGATGAACGCGAGCGCGTTGCCGCCGCGCCCGGTGTGCCCGGTCAGCAGGCCGACCGGCAGCCCGATGGCGGCGGCGACGGCGAGGGCCAGCAGCGAGTACTGGACGTGCTCGAACAGGCGCTGCGGGATCCCGTCGTAGCCCCGCCAGTGCGCGCTGTCGCTGAAGAACGCGTTGATGAAGTGCAGTAAGTTCACCGGGCCGTGTCCTCCAGGGCGAGAGCGGCCGCGTCGGGCTGCTCGGCCTTCGGCGCGCGGCGGGTGCGGCGCGGCACCCACGGGGTCAGCAGGACGCGGACGAGGACCAGCAGCGCGTCGCACAGGATCGCCAGGACCGCCGTGGTGATCACGGAGTTCCAGGCCAGTACGGGCCGATGGTAGATCAGCGCGTCCGTGAGCAGGTTGCCGAGGGCGCCCTGGTTGCCGATCAGCGCGCCGACGCTGACAAGGGAAATGCTCGACACGGTCGCCACCCTGAGCCCGGCGATGATGGCGGGCACCGCGATCGGCAGCTGCACCTGGACGTAGCGCCGTACGGGCCCGAGGCCCATGGCGGTGGCCGCGGCCAGCGTCTCCGGCGGCACCGAGCGGACCCCGTCGACGATCGCCGGGACCAGCACCACCAGGCTGTATACGGCCAGCGGGATCATCACGGTCAGCTCGGTCTGGCCGGTGTAGTCGATCAGGACGACGAAGAACGCCAGCGACGGGATGGCGTACAGCACGGTCGTCACCCCGAGCACGGGCGGGTACAGCCAGCGGAACCGTACGCACAGCTGGGCCAGCGGCAGTGCGAGCACCAGCCCCGCGAGGACGGGCAGCAGGGCCTCCCTCAGGTGGAGCCCGATCAGCCCGAAGTAGGTGTTCTGGAGGTCGCTGGGGATGTCGAAGAAGCCGTTCATGTCGCGACCTTCTGGTCTTCTTCCTCGTGCCCCCGGGCGTGGGCGGCGCGGATCGCCTCGCCGATGGTCTGCTGCGAGACGACGCCGGTGACCGTGCCGGACGCGTCCACGGCGACGGCCCAGCCGGTGGGCGAGAGCACGGCGCCGTCGAGGGCGTCGCGCAGCGAGTCGGTGCCGGGGACGAAGGGCCGCCCGTACGACAGCAGCCCGTCCGGGTCGCTGTCCCCGGCGGTCAGGTCCTGCGGCTCGGCCCAGCCGAGCGGCCTGCCGTCCGCGTCGGTCACCAGCAGGTACGGAGCGTCGGGCGCGGCGATCTGCTCCGCGGTGGCGTCGGCCGCCATCACCGGGGCCATGGTCAGCTCCAGCTCGGTGGACGGGAAGAAGGACAGCCGCCGGATGCCGCGGTCCGCGCCGAGGAAGTCCTCGACGAAGGAGTCCGCGGGGCCGGACAGCAGCTCGGCGGGCGGTGCGTACTGGGCGAGGTGACCGCCCTCGCGCATCACGGCGACCATCGTGCCCAGCTTGATCGCCTCGTCGATGTCGTGCGTGACGAAGACGATGGTCTTGCCCAATTCGGCCTGGATCCGCAGCAGTTCGTCCTGCAGGCCTTTGCGTACCACCGGGTCGACGGCCGAGAACGGCTCGTCCATGAGCAGCACCGGCGGGTCCGCGGCCAGCGCCCGGGCCACGCCGACGCGCTGCTGCTGGCCGCCGGACAGCTGGTAGGGGTACCGCTTGGCGAGGGCGGCGTCGAGCCCCACGCGCTCCATCAGCTCCGCCGCCCGGGCGCGGGCGCGCTGCTTGCCCCAGCCGAGCATGCGGGGCACGGTGGCGATGTTGTCGACGATCGTGCGGTGCTGGAAGAGGCCGGCGTTCTGGATGACGTACCCCATGGACCGGCGCAGGGTGTTGACGGGCTGCTGCTGGATGTCCACGCCGTCGAGCAGGATGGCACCCTCGCTCGGCTCGACCATTCTGTTGATCATGCGCAGGGTGGTGGTCTTGCCGCAGCCGGAGGGGCCGACGAGCACGGTGATCGAGTGGTCGGGTATCTCCAGGGACAGCCGGTCGACCGCCACCGTGCCGTCCGGGTACCGCTTGGTGACTGAATCCATCCGTATCAAGACGCCGAGCACCCTTCGGGTTGGCGGAAGCTTCTGGCCAGGGGTCGTACGGGCTGTTGCCGGTCGAGTCTAGTGCCCCGACAGGCAACGTTTGCCGTCAAGAAGCGGCGTCCAGCCCGTGCGGAGGTCTGTCGCCAGTAGGGCGAGCAGTGCGCGTAGGAGGGGGGCCGTGATCTCCCGGCCCCGGTGGGAGACCGACGCCAGCAGGGTCAACTCCCTGAGGCGAATGCTGTCGGCGGGTTCGGGAGGAGGCCGCTGGGAAAAGGAACAGCTCCGCTGTCACCTCGCCCGGCGGCCCGCCTCACGCTGGAGGGACCGGATCAAGGGGCCGTCGCATCGCAGTTCGACGTAGCCGACGACCCCCGCGATCATGAATGTTTGTGACGACGTACCAGACAGGTCACAACTTATGGCGGCCCCCGTCCCGGTGGGGGACCGGGACGGGCAATGCCCCCAACCGCGAGCCTGACTCTCGCGGTTGGGGGCATTGCCCACCCATCACCCGACTCGGGTCGGCCAAGAAACTGGACTCGAGAAGACCCGGAAAGACCCGTGACTCCCTCGGCCCTGCCTACCGGCCCGCAGCAGCCTCCCGCGCCCGGTCCACCGCCAGCGGAATCGTGACCGTGAACTCCGTCGCCCCCGGCCCGCTGCTCAGCTCGATCTCGCCGCTGTGGGCCCGGATCAGTGACCGTGCGACCGCCAGGCCCAGCCCGCTGCCGCCCCGGTCGCGGCTGCGGGCCTTGTCGACGCGGTAGAAGCGGTCGAAGACCCGCTCGCGGTCGCCGGGCGGGATGCCGGGGCCCGCGTCCGCGACCTGCACCCGGGCCGTGCCGTGCGCGACGGACACCGCCACGGAGACCTTCGTGCCGGCCGGGGTGTGCACGGCCGCGTTGGTGAGCAGGTTGTCCAGGACCTGACGGATGCGCTGCGGGTCCAGGCAAAGCTTCAGGAACCCGGGGCCGGGCGCCACCGTCAGCGGGTGGTCCGGGTGGCTGACCCGGAAGGCGTCCGCCGCCTGCTCGACCAGCTCCACCAGGTCCGCCTCGCTCGCCCGCAGCGGCGCCTCCACCTCGGCCGCGTCCAGGCGGGCGAGCAGCAGCAGGTCGTCCAGGAGCACCCCCATCCGGGCGGCCTCGGCGCGCAGCCGCGCCAGGTGCTTGTCCCGCTCCTCGGGCGCGTTGGCGGCGGCGTACTGGAAGAGGTCCGCGTAGCCCCGTACGGACATCAGCGGCGTGCGCAGTTCGTGCGAGGCATCCGCGACGAACCGGCGCAGCCGCTGTTCCGCCTCCGCGCGCACGGCGAGCGAGTCGTCGATGTGCTCCAGCATGGTGTTGAAGGCCGTACGGAGTTCCTCGACCTCCTGCCCGCCGTCCCGGCCGTCGGCGCGCAGCGGCAGCCGGGACGCCGACTCGGTCAGGTCGTGCGAGGCGATGCCGTTCGCCGTGTACGCCATGTCGCTCAGCGGCTGCAGCCCGCGCCGCAGCATCCTGCGGCCGAAGAACACCAGCGCCGCCAGCGCCAGCACGAACGTGACGGCCTGGATCGTGATCAGCCGCCTGACGGTCTCCTCGATGTCGTCCATGGGCGCGGCGCTCACCAGCACCACCCCCGGTTCGACTTCGCAGGCGCGCAGCCGGTAAGTGCCCGCGCCCTTGAGGTGATCGGTGTGCAGCAGCTCGTCGGGCGACGTGATCTGCGCCCGGGCCAGGGCGGTGAAGTCGTCCACGTCCTTCGGCAGGTCGCCGGGGTCCTCGGGCCTGCGCAGCTCGGCGTCGCCGCCCCTGACGTCGTACACGGCGTAGTACCAGCGGTAGTACTTCTTCCCCTGGAGCGTGCCGTGGTCCGCGATGCTCTTGGACTGGGCGAGCTGGGCGAGCTTCAGCTGATCGTCGAGCTGGTTCGACAGGTAGTCCCGCATGTATGTCGTCAGGGCCGTGCCGACCACCGCGAACACCACCAGCGCCAGCACCCCGAGCCCGAGCGCCAGCCGGGTGCCCAGCCGCATCCGCCGGTACGACGACTTCAGGTGCCGGATCACTCTCCGGCCTGCCGGATCACGTACCCGAACCCGCGCACGGTGTGGATCAGCGGCACCCTGCCGTCATCGGACTCGTCCAGCTTGCGGCGCAGCCGGCTGATGACCAGCTCGACGACGTTGGAGCGGCCCCCGAAGCCGTACTCCCACACGTGGTCCAGGATCTGCGCCTTGGTCAGAACGGTCGGCGACTTGCGCATCAGATAGCGCAGCACCTCGTACTCGGTCGGGGTGAGCGACAGCAGCTTCTCGCCGCGCCGCACCTCGCGGGTGTCCTCGTCCATCGTCAGGTCCGCCACCCGCAGCACCGAGCGCTGGAACCCTGGCCCCGCGCTGCGCCGCAGCACGGTCCGCAGCCGGGCCATCAGCTCCTCCACCGCGAACGGCTTGACCAGGTAGTCGTCGCCGCCCCGGGTCAGCCCCGCCACCCGGTCGGCGACACCGTCCCGGGCGGTGAGGAACACCACCGGCACCATCGTCCCGGACCGCCGCAGCCGGTCCAGCACGCCGAAGCCGTCGATGTCCGGCAGCATCAGGTCGAGCACGACGATGTCCGGGGGGAACTCGGCGGCGCGGCGCAGCGCCTCGTCACCGGAGTACGCCGTGACCGCCTCCCAGCCCTCGTAGCGGGCGACCGTCGCGATGAGGTCGGCGATGGGCGGGTCGTCGTCCACGACGAGAAGTCGTACTTTTTCCACGCCCTCATAGTGCTGCACCGGCCGCGCGGCGCATGGCCGCCCGCCCCCCTGGTCGTAGATCGATAAAAACCTGAAAGATGGGCGACAGGTCTTCGACAGCTCCCTGCGGACAAGCTCGGTGTCCCAGGCGTGACGGCCGTCGTCCCCGAGAGCGACAACGTCGTCTCCGTCTACGTCACCGGCCGCGAAGCGAGCCATACCCGTCCTCGTCCTGAGCGTCGCGGGCCTGATCCCGGTCTTCCGCTACGAGCCCTCGCTGGGCGGCACGCCGTCGGCGGAAGCAGCCGTGCAGCCCGCCCCGACGACCCCGTCCGTCTCCTCCTCCGGCTCCTCCAAGGTGGTGGCGGGCCCCACCGTCGACACCGAGAAGGGCCCCGTGCGGGTGGAGGTCACCTTCGACGGCGACACGATCGCGTCCGTCCGGATGCTCCAGCAGCCGAACCACCCCCAGACGACGGCCGCCGTCCCGAAGCTCATCGAGGAGACCCTCCAGGCGCAGAGCGCCGACATCGACACGGTCTCCGGCGCCACCATCACCAGCGACGGCTACAAGGAGTCCCTCCAGGCCGCCATCGACGCGAAGGGCACCTGACATGCGCCGGGTCGAGCACGTGATGGGCTTCCCGGTGTCCGTCCGCATCGACGACACCGGGGACTACGCCCAAGCCGTGGACGCCCTGTTCGCCTGGCTGCACGAGGTCGACGCCCGCTTCAGCCCCTTCAGACCGGACAGCGAGGTGTCCGCCTGGACCGGGGTGAGATCACCGGCATCAGCGAGGACTTGCGCGAGATCCTGGCCGTCTACGACCACTACCGCGCCTCGACCGGCGGCGCCTTCGACGTACGACTGCCCGGCCGGTGCCTGGACCCCTGTGCGGTCGTGAAGGGCTGGTTCATCCAGAAGGCGGCCGACCTGCTGACGGCGGCCGGCGCCACCCGCTTCTGCCTCAACGCCGGCGGCGACGTCGTGACCGCCGGCGGCCCCTGGCGCGCGGGCATCCGCCACCCCGAACACGCCGACCGCCTCTGCACGGTCCTGGAACTCACCGACACCGCGGTCGCCACCTCCGCGAGCTACGAACGCGGCGCCCACATCCTCGACGCCCGCACCGGCCGCCCGCCGACCGGACTGCTGAGCATGACGATCGTGGCCCCTTTGCTGACGGACGCGGACACCATCGCCACGGCGGCGTTCGCACTGGGCGCGGAGGGCGTCGAGTGGGCGGCGGCGCAGAGGGGTGCGAGGTGTACGCGGTGCTGGAGGACCGACGGTTGTTCCGGACGGCGGGGTTGCCGGTGGGTCTTACGGACCAGTGACATGACCGGCGCCGTACAACCGGAACCCCGGCCGACCGCCCTAGCGTGGACACATGCGCGTACTGGTCACCGGCGGTGCCGGCTTCATCGGGTCCCATGTCGTCGAGGCGCTCACCGCGCACGGTCACGAACCCGTGGTCTATGACGTCCGCACCGACCCGGGCGCGGACGTACGCAACCCGGACGCCGTGCACCGCGCCCTGGACGGCGTGCACGCCGTGTGCCACCAGGCGGCGATGGTCGGCCTGGGCACCGGCTTCGGCGATGCGGCGGAGTACGTCTCCCACAACGACCTGGGCACGGCCGTACTGCTGGCCGCGATGACCGACGCGGGCGTACGGCACCTGGTGCTGGCCGGGTCGATGGTGGTGTACGGCGAGGGCCGGTACACCTGCGCCCGGCACGGAACCGTCCGGCCGGGACCGCGCGCCGTGGCCGACCTGAACGCCGGCCGCTTCGAGCCGACGTGCCCGGACTGCAGGGCGGAACTGGCGCCCGGCCTGGTCGGCGAGGACGCGCCGGCGGATCCGCGCAACGTGTACGCGACGACCAAGCTGGCCCAGGAGCACCTGGCCGCGTCCTGGGCGAGGTCGACGGGCGGCTCTGCGGTGTCGCTGCGCTACCACAACGTCTACGGCCCCCGCATGCCCCGCGACACCCCGTACGCCGGCGTCGCCTCCTTCTTCCGCTCCGCGCTCGCCCGCGGCGAGGCCCCGCGCGTGTTCGAGGACGGCCGCCAGCGGCGGGACTTCGTGCACGTCAGGGACGTGGCCGCGGCCAATGTGGCGGCGCTGGAGGCGGACGCGGCGCGGGGTGGGCTGACCGCGTACAACACCGGCAGCGGCGACCCCCGCACGGTCGGCGAGATGGCCCGCGTCCTCGCCTTCGCGTACGGCGGCCCGGACCCGGTCGTCACCGCCGAGTACCGCCTCGGCGACGTCCGCCACATCACCGCCGACTCGTCCCGTCTGCGGACCGAGCTGAGCTGGAAGCCGGAGGTCGGCTTCGAGGAGGGGATGCGGGAGTTCGCGGGGGCCGGGTTGCGGGAGGAGTGAGCGGGCCGCGTCGGCTCCGGGGCGGCGCCGCGCCCTCGTGACAGCCGCGTGGTCCCTGTCGTACCCGGCCCCGTGCGCTGCGTGGCACCAGGTTCAGATGTCGGCCAGCGGCAGGATCACCTCGAAGCGGCAGCCGCCCGTGACGTTGCGGACGGTGGCGTGCCCGCGGTGGGCCTCGACGATGCCACGGACGATGGCGAGGCCGAGGCCGGCGCCCGCGGGCGGGGTGCGGGCGTGGGTACCGCGCCAGCCGGTGTCGAAGACGCGGGGCAGGTCCTCATCGGGGATGCCGCCGCAGCTGTCGGTCACGGAGAGGACCACGCCCTCGGGCCTGCGCTCGGCGGCCACCGCGACCGTGCCGTCGGCCGGGGTACGGCGGATCGCGTTCACCAGGAGGTTGCCGAGGACCCGGCTCATCTCCTTGCCGTCCACCTCGACCGGCACCGGTTCGACGTGGTCGCCGACGAGCCGTACGCCGTTCTCGCTGGCCAGCGGATAGGCGCCCGCGAGGGCGTCGCCGATCAGGTCGTACAGGGACATCCGGGACAGCGACAGGGTGAGGGTGCCCGCGTGGATGCGGGACAGCTCGAAGAGGTCGCCGACCATGCCGTTGAGGCGTTCCACCTCGGTGCGGATCTGCCGGAGGTAGCGGCCGGGGTCGGCGGCCATGCCGTCCTCCAGCGCCTCGGCCATGGCGCGCAGTCCGGCCAGCGGGGTGCGCAGGTCGTGCGAGATCCAGGCGACGAGTTCGCGCCGGGAGGACTCCAGGGCGCGTTCGCGGTCGCGGGACTCGGCGAGCTTGCTGCTGGTCATCTCCAACTCGCGGCTGAGCGCGGAGAGTTCGGCGGTGGACGGCCCGGCGGGGGCGGAGTAGGCACCGCCGTCGCCGAAGGAGCGGGCGGCGAGGGCGAGGGCACGGCTGCGGGCCACGACCCAGCGGCCCAGCAGGAGTGCGGTGGCCAGGGAGACGACCGCGGCCATGGCGACGACCGTCGTCACCACCGTCAGGTCGTGCGCGGACAGGAACATCGCCTGGGCGACCGCCAGCGTGCCCGCGAGCATCGCGGTGACGGCGACGGCGGCGACCACGGTGAGCGAGGCGACGAGGGACCGGCGCCGGATCAGCAGCAGCACGAGCGCGCCGAGCAGGCCAGCCCCGGTGGCGCCGAGCAAGGCGAACAGGGCGATGAGCAGGGTGTCGCGCACGGCCGTCACTCCTCTCCGGCGCCGGCGGGTTCGAAGCGGTAGCCGACGCCCCACACGGTCTGGATGAGCCGGGGCCGCGCCGGGTCGTCCTCGACCTTGCCGCGCAGCCGGCGGACGTGGACGGTGACGGTCGACAGGTCACCGAAGTCCCAGCCCCACACCTCGCGCATCAGCTCCTCCCGGCTGTAGGCGCGGCCGGGGTTGCGCAGCAGGAAGGCAAGGAGGTCGAACTCGCGGATGGTGAGGGCGAGTTCGGAGCCGCTCTTGGTGGCGCGACGGGCCGCCGGGTCGACCGCGAGACCGGCGGCGTGCAGGAGGCCGGCCGGGGCGCGGGCGGGGCGGGCGCGGCGCAGCACGGACTCGACGCGCAGGACGAGTTCGCGGGGGCTGAAGGGTTTGGTGACGTAGTCGTCGGCGCCGACCTCCAGGCCGAGGATGCGGTCGTCCTCGTCGCCGCGGGCGGTCAGCATGATGACCGGCACGGGTCCGTGCCCGCGCATCCGGCGGCACACCTCCAGGCCGTCCATGCCGGGCAGCATCAGGTCCAGGACGACCAGGTCCGGCCAGTGGGCGGCGGCCCGGGCAAGGGCGTCGGGGCCGTCGCCGGCCCGGTCCACGACGTATCCGGCCCGGTCGAGGTATCCGGTGACGATCTCCGCGACGGTCGGGTCGTCGTCGACGACGAGGACCCGGGTGCCGGCCTGTGCGTGCGGCTGCTGCTCCATGCCGCCAGCCTCGCATCACGCGCGCGCGTACGCCCCCGTCGGCGGCTGATGTCCTTGTTTCGTAAGGAGCGGGAGTCCGTTTTGCCCTTTTCGTGTTCGTAGGGTGAAAGCTGTGACGACCTCTTCCGCAAGCCATGGTGAACCGGACGCGGCGTCCGTGGACGTCGTACTCCCCTGTCTCGACGAGGCCGAGGCGCTGCCCTGGGTGCTGGAGCGCATCCCGCCCGGCTGGCGCGCGCTCGTCGTGGACAACGGCTCCACGGACGGCTCGGCCCGCATCGCCCGCGACCTCGGCGCGACCGTCGTGCACGAGGAGCGGCGCGGTTTCGGCGCCGCCTGCCACGCGGGGCTGACCGCCGCCACGGCCGACATCGTGTGCTTCTGCGACTGCGACGCCTCCCTGGACCCCGGCGAACTGGTGCCGTTCGTCCGGGAGGTCCAAGGCGGCCGGGCCGACCTGGTACTGGGCCGGCGCCGCCCGCAGGGCCGGGGCGCGTGGCCGCCGCACGCCCGGGCGGGCAACCTGGCGCTGGCCCGCATGCTGCGCCGCCGTACGGGCCTTCGCCTGCACGACCTCGGCCCCCTGCGCGCTGCCCGCCGTGCCGGCCTGCTCTCCCTCGACCTGACCGACCGCCGCAGCGGCTACCCGCTCCAGATGGTGGTCCGCGCCGCCGACGCCGGCTGGCGCGTCACCGAACACGACGTCCCGTACCGCCCCCGCACCGGCGCCTCCAAGGTCACCGGCACGTGGCGCGGCACGTGGCATGCGGTACGGGACATGAGCCGGGTGCTGGCCGAGACGAGACCGGATCCCGGCCACGGCGCCGCGGCACCGCCGACCGGGCCGGGCGCGGCTGGGAAGCCGCCGACGGGGCCCGGCAGGGGCGCGAAAAAAACACCGGCCTCGTCCGGCGCAGGCGCGAAATCACCGACCGCCTCCCGCACGGCCCCGAAGCCACCGGACCCGTCCGCGAAGTCCGCTGACGCCCCGTTCGACGCCCCGCTCGACGCCCCCGCCCGGAAGGAAGCACGCCGGTGACGACACCCGGGACCACTCTCCTCGTGATCGCCAAGGAGCCCCGCCCTGGCCGGGTGAAGACCCGGCTGACGCCGCCGTTCACACCGCAGGAAGCGGCCCAGCTGGCGCAGGCCGCGCTCGTGGACACCCTGGACGTGGTGGCGCGGACACCCGGGCGGCGCCGGGTGCTGGTGCTGGACGGCGAGCCCGGGCCCTGGCTGCCGCGCGGCTTCGAGGTCGTACCGCAGTGCGCGGGCGGGCTCGACGAACGGCTGGCGGCGGCCTTCGCGGGCTGCGACGGGCCGGCTCTGCTCATCGGCATGGACACCCCGCAGGTGACGCCGGAGCTGCTCACCGTGGACTTCGCGGACTGCGACGCGTACTTCGGCCCGGCCGAGGACGGCGGCTTCTGGGCGCTGGGCCTGGCCGAGCCCGACCCCGGCCTGCTGCGCGGGGTCCCGATGTCCACGGCGCACACCGGTGCCGCCCAGCGGGCTCGGCTCGCGCATCTGCGGGTACGGGAGCTGCCGCGGCTGCGGGACGTGGACACGGGGTACGACGCCGGCCTGGTCGCCGGCGCGGCGCCCGGCGGGCGGTTCGCCGCACGGCTGGCGTCCCTGACGGCGGCGACCCGATGAGCGGCGGCGTACGGGAGGCGACGGCACGGATCGTGCGCCGGCGGACCACCGACTCCCTGCCCACCGACCTCGACAGCCCGCGCCCGACGACCGGCTCCCTCTCCACAGACGTCGACACCCCGCGCCCGGCCACCGGCACCGACACCCAGCCCCTGGACTCCACCGTCAACCCCGGCCCCCGACCACCGAGCAGCCCTGCCGACCTCGGTACCCACGCCCGGCCCCGAGGCGGCACCGTCGCCCCCGGCGTCCGGTCACCGCACCCCACGGACACCGGCCCCGAGGCGCACGCCTGGTCCGCCGACCCCTACTCCGACGCCCTGCGCACCGGGCAGGGTCCACTGTTCCTGCGGCGCTCCGACGGGTGGCTGCTGCCGTTGGACGTGGAGCGCTGGTGTGCGGGCGCCGACGCGGCGGACCTGGAGGTGCTGCGGCGGTGCGAGGGCGCGGTGCTGGACGTCGGCTGCGGGCCGGGGCGGCTCGTGGCGGCGCTCGCCGCGCAGGGGCGCCGTGTCCTCGGCATCGACGTGAGCGCGGCGGCCGTCGCGCGCACCGAGCGGTACGGCGGGCAGGCCCTGCGCCGCTCCGTCTTCGAGCGGCTGCCCGGCGAGGGCCGCTGGGACACCGCCCTGCTCATGGACGGCAACGTCGGCATCGGCGGCGACCCGCGCGCCCTGCTCGACCGGATGACCCAACTCCTCACCTCCGGAGGGCTGTTGATCGCCGAGACGGTGCCCCACGTGGATGTCGACGAGCGGGTGCTGGTGCATGTCACCGACGCGCGCGGCGCGGCCGGCCACCCCTTCCCGTGGGCGCGGCTCGGCACACCGGCCCTGCTGGGGCACGCGGACCGCGCGGGCTGGCGCGGCGAGGGTCAGTGGTCGGCGGGCGGGCGCTCCTTCGTCGCCCTGCGCAGCCTCCCCCACTCTCGAATTCGCTCGAGCGGGGGGACCCGCAGTACGAACAGCACCGCCGAGCCCCCGAACAGCGCGGCCGTCAGCAGCAGCCAGCGGGCCAGGAAGCCGTCCGCGGACAGGCCGGCGGACCCGGCGTAGCGGTCCGCGACGCGCCCGCTGATCAGCGGGAACCAGACCAGCAGGAGCAGCCCGGACAGGGCGGCGGGCGCCCTGACGTACGCCGCCCACGCGCGGCGGCGGCCCGCGACCCGCACGAGGGCCCGGTCCGCCGCCGCGTACAGCGGCAGCAGCACCAGGTCGTGCAGGAGCGCGGCGCCGACGAACCACAGCGTCACCCCGAACCAGTCCCCGTCCAGCAGCCGCACCCCGGCATAGCCGACGAGGGCGAACGAGCAGGCGAGCAGAAGCAGTTGCGGCGGGCTGCCCATCGCGCTCCGGACGCGCCGCCCGATCGGGGGACGCTTCACAGCCGGGGTACGCTTCACGGCCGGGGTGCTCATGGCAGGTCTCCGAAGGTCAGCCCGGCCACCCACTTGGTGCACAGCACACCGGGCGCGGCCGGCACGATGATCCGTGCCGGGTGGCCGTGGTCGGGGGTCAGTTCCTCGCCGTTGACGAACAGGGCGAGCAGCGAGCGCGGGTCGGCGACCTGGTTGTCCCGCAGGGCGGCCCGCCGGAAGGCGCCGCGGCGTTGCAGCGACTCCACGAACACGTCGGCCGGCTCGTCGTACCCGACGAGCGCCGCGAGATCGCGCAACCGTACACCCCGCCACCACTGGTCGGAGGTCGACCAGCCCTCCACGCACGCGATGGGCAACGCCGCGCTGTGCAGCGGCAGTTCGAGCAGGTCGGCGCGGCTGAGCCGGACGGTTCCGGTGCGTCCGGCGACGGTCAGCCGCCAGGCCTCGTCGCCGGTCTCGGCCGGGCGGATGCCGACGTACGCGGCCGTCTTGTTGATCTGGAAGCCGCCCGGCCCCGAGCCGGGTTCGGGCCCGCCGTGCGGGGTGAGGACGGCGGTCTGCCGCAGCGGTCCGTCGAAGCTGCGCCCGGCCGAGGTGGCGAACAGCAGCAGCGAGCCGCCGCCCACCAGACCGAGGGCCCCGCGCCGCGAGACGGTCGGCTCGGCGGGGCGCGGCGACACCAGCTCGTCCCTCTCCTCGGTGGCACCGACGCCGTCCTCCTCCCGGCCCTTCTCCGCCCGCATCGCCCGCAGGTTCCGCAGCGCCACCGGCATCTTCAGCGCCACGTGCGCCACGAAAGCGGCGAAGAACACCCACGCCCCGTAGAAGTGCAGGGGGTAGAACGAGCCGGGGAAGATGTAGTCCAGCTGGACGTTGAGCACCCCGGTCACGAACTCGAACAGCGCGCCCCCGACCAGGAGCAGCAGCGAGATCCGCTCCAGGGCGTGGGCGAGGGAGCGGGCCGGGGGCAGGGTGAACAGCTTCGGGATCACCGACCACAGCTTGGCGAGCAGGACCGGGACGAGCGTGATGCCGAGGGTGACGTGGACGCCCTGGTTGAGCCGGTACAGCCATTGCGGGTTCGTCGGCCAGGCGAAGAGGTAGAAGCCGAGGATCCCCTTGTCCGGGGTCTTGTCGTTCACCGGCGACAGGTCCGGGTTGTAGGCCGCGTACGAGACGAGCCCGGTGACGAACAGCACCGTGATCCCGCCGAGCAGGACGACGCCGAGCACCGACGTGAACCGGGGTCCGCGCAGAGGGCTGCGCCAGAAGGCGGGTGAGAAGGGAGTCCGTGCCATGCCTCGACGGTAGGCGCGCGGCTGCCCGAAGAGGCTCCGCCAACCATGACGAAACGCTGACATTCACGCACGTCGGGGGCCCGCGGCGGCCTCCCGCGGCCTAGCGTGCGAGCGTGAACCCAGTCCTTCCCCGCGCCGTGTGCCGCGACCGCCCCGATCCCGACTCCGTCCGTTCCCCTTCCTCCGCCTCCCCGTGCCGCCGTGACCGGTGCCGCGACCTGTACGCGGCCGCCTGCGCCGCCCTGCTCGTGGTGGCCGCCATCGTCGTCGGCCAGGTGATCGAACGCCGTGACGGCACGCTCCGCGTCGACTGGCCGCCGCTGCTGGCCAGCTGGGAGCCACACGTCGGCCCCGGTACCCCGGCCGCGCTCGCCGTGGCGGTCGCGGTGGTGGCGTACGGCCCCGCCCTCGCCGCCCGCCTGCCCTGGCGACCACTGCTGGTCACGGCCTGGGCGACGGGCATGGCCTGGACGTTCTCACTCGCCCTCATCGACGGCTGGCACCGCGGCATCGCCGAGCAGTTGACCACCACGCACGAGTATCTGCGGGCCATCGGCCGCTTCCACGACATCCCGGCCGCCCTGCGCGGTTTCACCGGGCACATCCTGCTCGAATCCCCGGACAACTGGGGGGCGCACGTCGCCGGGCACCCCCCGGCGGCCACCGTCACGTTCGTGCTGCTGGACCGGATCGGGCTGGGCGGCGGGGGCTGGGCCGGCGTCTTCTGCATCACCGTCGGCACGACCGCGGCGGTCGCGGCCCTGGTCGCCGTACGGACCCTGGCCGACGAGGCGCTCGCCCGCCGCGCCGCGCCCTTCCTGGTGCTGGCCCCGGCCGCGGTGTGGGTGGGCACGTCGGCCGACGGGTACTTCTCGGCGGTCGCGGCCTGGGCGGTGGCGTTCCTCGCCCTCGCCGTGACGGGACACCGGCCGGCGTGGACGGGCCTCGCGTCAGGGCTGCTGTTCGGGCTGACCTTCTACCTGTCGTACGGCCTGACCCTGATCGCCGTGATCGGCGCCGCCGTCGTCCTGCTGGGCGGCCACCGCACCCGGCCGCTGCCCTTCCTGCTGGCCGGGGTCGCCGTCGTCCCGGCGGTGTTCACGGCGCTCGGCTTCGACTGGTGGGAGGCGTACCGGCTGCTGGTCACCCGCTACCACCAGGGCGCGGGCGGCGTCCGGCCGTACCAGTACTGGGTGTGGGCGAACCTGGCGTGCACAGTCCTGATCGCGGGCCCGGCGACGGTGGCGGGGCTGCGCAGGTGCGGCGCGAGCCTCCCAAGGCCCCGGGTCGCGGGCTTCCCGAGGCTCAAGGGCACCGGCCTTTCCAGCCCCACGGCCCCCGCGCCCCGCCTCGTCCTGCTCGTGGCCTGCGCGCTGCTCGCCCTCCTGATCGCCGACCTGTCCGGGATGAGCAAGGCGGAGACGGAGCGGATCTGGCTACCGTTCGTGGTGTGGCTGCTGCCGGCCTGCGCCTTCCTGACCGGCCCGCGGGCCTGGCTGGCCGGTCAGGCCGGGCTCGCCCTGCTGATCAACCACCTCCTGGTGACCGGCTGGTGAACCGCCACAAGCCCGCTGAGAGCGCAGCACCTTCACGTCCCGCGGCCCGAGCGGGACCGCCTCCTCGTACGCCTCGCCCGACAGCGCGTCCCGCAGCGGCTCGGGCACCGGCACGGTGACCGGCCCCCACGACCAGTTGTGCAGGAAGCGGACCCGGTGGCCGTCCCGGTTGACGGCCGAGGTCGCGGTGACGCCGGGGTGGGCGGGGCGCCAGGTGTCCGCCGGGGCGGCCCAGGTCAGCAGGGCGCGGGCCTCCGGCGGGACTCGGCTACGCAGTCAACGACGGCACGCGCACGAGCTTAACCGCCATGACCACGTAGTCACGCAAGTGACGGGACGTCGGGACCGCGTCTACGCTCTGGACGGCATCGAGAAAGTTGCGAACGCGTACGGACCTCAGGGCAGGGGCTGTTCCGCCCAGATGACTTTGCCGTAGGGGGTGTAACGGGTGCCCCAGCGTTCGGTGAGCTGGGCGACCAGGAACAGTCCGCGGCCGCCCTCGTCCTCGGTGCGGGCGCGGCGCAGCCGGGGCGAGGTGCTGCTGCCGTCGGAGACCTCGCAGATCAGGGCGCGGTCGCGGAGCAGGCGGAGCTGGACCGGGCCGTGGGCGTGGCGGATGGCGTTGGTGACCAGTTCGCTGGCGACGAGTTCGGTGGTGAAGGCCAGTTCGTCCATGCCCCAGGCGGCGAGCTGTTCGGTGACGGCCGCGCGGGAGCGGGAGACGACCGCCGGGTCGCTGGGCAGCTCCCACTGGGCGACGTGCTCGGAGCCCAGCGCGTGCGTACGGGCGACCAGCAGGGCCACGTCGTCGCACGGGCGGGCCGGCAGCAACGCGTCCAGAACCGCCTCGCAGGTCTCCTCCGGCGCCCGGTCGGGGCAGGCCAGCACGGAGCGCAGCACGTCAAGGCCGGTGTCGATGTCCCGCATCCGGTCCTCGATCAGCCCGTCGGTGTACAGCACGAGTTGGCTGCCCTCGGCCAGCTCCAGCTCGGCGGTCTCGTAGGGCATGCCGCCGAGGCCGAGTGGCGGCCCGGAGGGCAGGTCGATGAACTCCACGGTGCCGTTGGGCGCGACGACCGCGGGGCTGGGGTGCCCGGCGCGGGTGAGGGTGCAGCGCCGGGACACCGGATCGTAGACGGCGTAGAGGCACGTGGCTCCGACGATGCCGGAGTCGGGGCTGTTCTCCGCCGCCCAGCCCTCGCCCCGGTCGAGGCGGCCGACCAGGTCGTCGAGGTGGGTCAGGAGGTCGTCGGGGGGCAGGTCCAGGGAGCAGAAGTTGTGTACGGCGGTGCGCAGCCGGCCCATGGTGGCGGCGGCGTGCAGCCCGTGGCCGACGACGTCGCCGACGACCAGCGCCACCCGGGCACCGGACAGCGGGATCACGTCGAACCAGTCACCGCCGACCCCGCCGGACGCCGGCAGGTAGCGGTAGGCGACCTCGACGGCGGACTGCTCGGGGCGGCCCCTGGGCAGCAGGCTGCGCTGGAGGGCGAGGGCGGTGTTGTGCTCGCGCGTGTAGCGGCGGGCGTTGTCGATGCAGATCGCGGCGCGGCCGACCAGCTCCTGGGCCAGGGACAGGTCGTCGTCCTCGAACGGCGTGGGCTTCTCGGAGCGGTAGAAGCTGACCACGCCGAGGGTGGTGCCGCGCGCCCGCAGCGGCACGGTGATCAGGGAGTGGATGCCGACCGCGAGTGCGCGTTCCAGCCGGGGCGGGTCCTGCGCGAGCCAGCCGCCGGCCTCGGCGAGTACGGGTTCGAGCACCGACCGCCGTGTCTCCAGGCAGCGTGCCTGCGGCGTGGACGGCACGTACTGGAGCAGGTCGCCGACGCCGTACAGCTGCGACTCCTCGTGCACGGCGCCCAGGGCGACCCGGCGCATCGGGGTGTCCACGCCGAGCGGTCCCGGCTCCTCGCCCCGCAGCACCGTGTCGGGCAGGTCGACGGCGGCGAAGTCCGCGAACCGGGGGACGGTGACCTCGGCCAGCTCCTCGGCTGTTCGCGTCACGTCGAGGCTGGTGCCGATGCGGACGCCGGCGTCGTGCAGCAGTTCCAGGCGCCGGCGCGCGAGGACGGCGAGCCGCCCGACTCCGGGCTCACCGACGAGCAACAGCCCCTCGCCTGCGGCTTCGCCGTCACCGTCGGCACCGGGGGCCGCGGGCTCCGGCAGCTCGGAGACGGACGCGTCCGGCCCGAACGGCCAGGAAGGCTCGGACGGCTCCGAGGACACCGGCCGCTGCGACGGATCCGAGGGCGCCGCGGGCTCCGCGGCAGGGGGCTCCGGCTGCTGCTCCGACGGCCGGGGTTCCGTGGACTCCGGCGTCTTCGGTCCGTTCTCCGGGGATGCCGGTACGACGGTGCGCAGGGCGGCGGGGGGTGCGTCGGCGGACGAGCCCGGCGCGGTCGTCACGGACGGCGATGCGGTGGCGGGCGGCGCCGGCGGGGGCGCGGGCGGGACGGTGGCAGGCGGCGCGTCGACGACAGCCGTGGCCATCGGCGCGGTGGCGGTCGGGGGGGTCGGCTGTGTGGGGGCAGTTCCGTTCGGTGCCGTTCCCTCCAGTGCCGTTCCCTCCGGTGCCGTTCCCTCCGGTGCGGTCCCGTCCTGCACGGTCCTGTCCGGCACGGTCCCATCCGCGGAACCCGGCGAAGACCCCAGCACCGAACCACCCACGGACCCCGGCAGGGGCCCGCCCACGGAACCACCCGGCTCCGCCCTCGACGTGACCCCACCAGGCACCCGCCTCGCCGCGCCCCCGGCCGAACCGGCCGACGAAAGACCCGACGCCTCCGGCACCGCCGCTCCCGCTCCCGGCCCCGCAGACCGCATGTGCCGCAGCCGCGGGCCGCCCATGATCCGCGCCTCGACCGCCACGCCGAGTTCGCCGTCCGGGCCGATGACCGGGCGGCGCAGCAGCGTGGCGACCCGGCCGCCGGGGAGCGCGACCTCGTCGAGGGTGCGGTGCGGTGAGGCCAGGAGTTCCTCGGCCTTCTCGCGCAGCACGGCCAGGTCGATCCGGCCGAGGCCGCTGCCCTCGCCGACCGCCGGATGCGCGGGCTGGCGCGGCCAGCCGCCCATGCCCGCGCCGCCGGCCCGCCGGTACGCGGACAGCAGCGCCCGCTCCCGCTGCGTGGACTGCTCCAGCAGCCGCGCCTCGATGCTCTGCGCGGCCTCGCGCACCAGCCGCACCATGGCCGGGTCGCCGTCGCCGCGCAGGCAGGTCAGGTCGAGGATGGCCTCGATGCGCCCGCTGAGCGGATCGCGGACCGGCGCTCCGGCGCAGGCGAAGGGCTGCAGGCAGTCGGCGAAGTGCTCGCGCCCGGCGACGTAGACGGGGCCGCGCTCGGCGAGCGCCGTGCCGACGCCGTTGGTGCCCACGGCGCGTTCGGAGGCGTCGAAGCCGGGCGCGAAGTTCACGTCGTCGAGGCTGACGCGCAGGGACCGGCCGCCGCCGAGCCGCTGGACCATACGGCCCTGCGCATCGCACAGCGCGATGGTCATGCCGACGCCGGTGAGGGAGACGGACAGCTGCTTCAGCACGGGGTCGGCCGCGCGCAGGAACCGGTCGTCCAGGGCGAGATCCGGGGTGTAGCGGACCAGCAGCTGGTGCGGCTCCACACCCACCAGCCTGCACCGCTTCCAGGAGTCCAGCACCGGACCCCGTACGTCGGCGTCGACGCGCGCCCCGGCCAGAAAACGTTCGTGGGCAGCGACGAGCCCGCCGATGTCGTCCCAGGCGACGGACAACGGGATCACTTCCCTCACCTGGAGGCGGGCCCGGTAGCGCGCCGCCACTCGGCTCGCCCTCCGGCGGACCCTCCAAGTGATCCCCACAGTAGCCCTCATGTGATGCGAATCACAATATCGGACCTCGGAGGTCCTTCCCGAAGGCGACGGCCGCCACCGCACCGGCGCTGCCCGGGTGTGGCCGGCACCCAAGAACCTGCACACGGGCCCCGCCCGGTTCACGGCCCCGGACCGGGTCGTGGAAGCCGCGGCTACGTCGTGGCATCCGGCCGGCGCGACGGCAGTACCGGTCTCGCCCTGTCCGGCGCCGACACCACCGGCGCCTTCCACGCCGCCTGACGCCCGTACCCGTGGAGTGACCGCTCAGCTCGCGGTGCGGCGGATCCGGCCCTCGTACCGCTTCTCCAGCTCCAGGTTGCCCTCGAAGCCGCCGGGCACGTTGGCCGAGACGTACACCGGCGGGCGCTCACCGGCGGCGACCAGCCGGGCGGCGGCCTCGGCGACGGTCATCTGGACGAGCATGACGCCGGTGAGCGTGGACAGGGCGCACACCGCGCCGCCGCCGGGCAGGTCGAGGAGGGCGTCGCCGCGCGGGGCGGCGTTGTCGAGGACGACGTCGGCGATGTCGGCCAGTTTCTTCCCGCTGGGGTGACCGGCGGGGACGGCGCGGGTGTGGGTGAGGGAGGTGATGGCCAGGACGCGGTGGCCGCGTTCCTTGGCGTGCTGGGCCATCTCGACGATCACGTTGTTGACGCCGGAGTTGGAGATGATGACGAAGAGGTCCTGGGGGCGGGGCGCGGCGAGGTCGTAGATCCGCGCCGCCACCCCGGGCTCGCGCTCCAGCAGCGGGTCGTCCAGGGCGCTTGGGGCGGCGGCGCCGTACAGTACGAGGTCGGCGATGCTGAGCCTGTTGGTGGGCACGAAGCCGCCCGCGCGGCCCGCGAGTTCCAGGACGATGGCCTGGGAGTGACCGGTGCCGAAGGCCTGGACGACACCGTCCGAGCGCACGCATTCGGCGATCAGCTCGGCGGCGCGCGCCACGTCGTCGCGGGCGGACTCGGTGACGCGGTGCAGGACGGCCAGGCTCTCGCGCGCGAATCCCTCGGCGCTCACGGACTCTGCGGACACGGGACACTCCCCACTGGTGGATTGAACCACCTCACATACATCAGTCGGTGAATCAATAAATCATAGGGGGCCGGCCGCGAGCAATGCGCGTGCGGTCTACGGGCCGCTGGCGTGGCGAATTTCGGTCCTGGTATTCACATCGGCCGGTAAAGGGTGGCTGGTACCTTCTTGCCATGCCTCCGACCGACGTGACCACCCTGATCCGCACCGAGCTCCCCCGGCTGGCCGGCTCGCTGCGGAAGGTCGGCGAGCTGATCCTGGAGGATCCGGCCGCCGTCACCCACTGTTCGGCCGCCGAGCTGGGCCGCCGCACCGGTACCTCCCAGGCGACGGTGACCCGTTTCTGCCGCGCGATCGGGCTCGACTCCTACCAGCACCTGCTGATCGAGCTGGCCCAGGAGCGGGGCCGCGGCGAGGCCTCCGACTGGGGCAGCGCCGAGATCGGCCCGGACATCTCCCCGGACGACGACCTCGAGCGGGTCGTCCAGGTCGTGGGCAGCGCCGACCTGCGCGCGGTGCAGCAGACCATCGACCGGATCGACCTCGACGCGATCGAGCGGGCGGCCCAGGCCACGGCCCGCGCCCGGCGCATCGACGTCTACGGCGTCGGCGGCAGCGGTGCGGTGGCCCAGGAGACCGAGACCCGGCTGTTCCGGATCGGCTGCGCGGTGCGCGGCTGGACCGAGGTGCACGGCGCGACCACCTCCGCGGCCCTGCTCACCCCGGCGGACGTCGCCATCGGCATCTCGCACTCGGGCGCCACCCGCGAGACCATCGAGCCGTTCGAGCTCGCCGAGGAACGCGGGGCCACGACGGTGGCGATCACCTCCGATCCGCGCTCGGCGCTCGCCAAGGCCGCCGACATCCGGCTCATCTCCACCTCCTCGGAGACCATCTTCCCCGCCCGCACCGGCAGCATCGGCGGCCGGCACTCGGTGCTGGTACTCCTCGACTGCCTGTACGTCCGGGTAGCCCAGATCTCCTACCAGCGCGCGAGTGCCTCACTGGCCCTCACCGACCACATCACCCCGCAGCACGCGGTGAGGTCGCGCCGCGGACGGTAAGCCCCTGGCAGGGATGGTTGAATCACCCGCATAACGAAGACATGGTTGTTTGAATCATCTCAGCGATGCCAGGATGTGGCTCCCCAGCACTCGTAGGAGCCCCATGCGTGTCACCTCTGTCGAGTCGACCGAGCTGTTCACCGGTACCGAGGCACAGCCGCACCAGGTGGTGGTCGCCGAGATCAGCCATGTCCCCGGCCGGACGGTCCGGCTCACCGCCGAGGGTCCGGGCGTGCGCGGCGGGGCCGTCACGGCCACGGGCGAGGACGGCATCGCGCGCGCCGAGATACCGGTGACCACCGACCTGGCCCCCGGCGACCACACACACGTCCGGGTCACCGCCGAGGACACCGGCGACCCGGCACTCACAGCCGAGCACACCGCCGCGTTCACGGCCGCCGAGCCCGGCTGGACCATGTTCATGGTCAGCCACTTCCACTACGACCCCGTCTGGTGGAACACCCAGGCCGCCTACACCGAGACCTGGGACGTCGCCGACGACCCGGCGTCGACCGGACTGCCCGCCCGCACCTTCGACTCGCGCGGCCAGTCCGGGATGAGCCTGGTGCGGGCCCACTGCGATCTGGCGCGGCGCGACCCGGCGTACACCTTCGTGCTCGCCGAGGTCGACTACCTCAAGCCCTACTGGGACGCCTTCCCGGAGGAGCGCGCCTTCCTGCGCCAGCTGATCCGCACCGGCCGCGTGGAGATCATGGGCGGCACCTACAACGAGCCCAACACCAACCTCACCGGCGCCGAGGCGACCGTCCGCAACGCCCTGTACGGCGACGGCTTCCAGCGCGGGATCATCGGCGCGTCCCCGCAGACCGCCTGGCAGCTGGACGCGTTCGGGCACGACCCGCAGTTCCCCGGTCTGATGGCGGACGCGGGCGTCAGCTCCAGCTCGTGGGCGCGCGGGCCGTTCCACCAGTGGGGGCCGACGCTGTCCGTGTTCGGCGAGGAGCCGCGCGACCCCAAGCGGATGCAGTTCCCGGCGGAGTTCTCGTGGATCGCCCCGTCCGGGCGCGGGCTGCTGACCGCGTACATGGTCAACCACTACGGCGCGGGCTGGGCGATCGACAACGCACCGACCCTGCCCGAGGCGGAGGCCGCCGCCCTCAAGTTGTTCAAGGGCCTCAAGCAGGTCGCGCTCACTCGCAACGTGCTGCTCCCGGTCGGGGGTGACTACGCGCCGCCGTGCCGCTGGGTGATGGACATCCACCGGGACTGGAACGCCCGGTACGTCTGGCCGCGCTTCATCAGTGCGATCCCGCGGGACTTCTTCGCGGCCGTGCGGGCGGAGCTGGCGGCCGAGGGCCGCAAGGCCTCGCCGCAGACGCGGGACATGAACCCGGTCTACACCGGCAAGGACGTCTCCTACATCGACACCAAGCAGGCCCAGCGGTACGGCGAGACGCTGCTCGCCGACGCGGAGGCCTGGGCGACGCTCGCCTCGCTCGTCACGGGGCATCCGTATCCGGACGCCGCGCTCGACAAGGCCTGGCGGCAGCTGGTCTACGGCGCGCACCACGACGCCATCACCGGCTCCGAGTCCGACCAGGTGTACATCGATCTGCTCACCGGCTGGCGGGAGTTGTCCGACCTCGCCGAGACCGTGCACGCGGATGCGACCCAGGCCCTCGCCGACCGGGTCACCCCGCTGCCCGGCGACGGCGCGGACCTGGTCGTCCTCAACTCGGCGACCTGGGCGCGCAGGGATGTCCTGACCCTCGACGGCCAGGGTCTGGTCCCCTTCGACGACACGGGCCTGCCCCTGCCCGCCGTGCGTGAGGACGGCGCGCTGCGGGTGATCGTCCCGGACGTGCCCGGCCTGGGACTGAAGACGCTGTCGCTGGCCGAGGGCACCGTGTCCGGGTGGTCACCGCACGAGGGCACGACGATCCGCAACGAGTTCTACGAGGTGACGGTCGACCCGGCGCGCGGCGGCGGCGTCAGCAGCCTGCGGGCGCTTGCCGAGGACGGCCGGGAGCTGCTGCGCGCCGGCGACATCGGCAACGAGCTCGTCGTGCAGGAGGAGTATCCGAGGCACCCGCGCTTCGGCGAAGGCCCCTGGCACCTGACCCCGACCGGCACGACCGCCGCCCGCAGCCGGGATGGCGGCGCGGACGTCGATGTCGAGGTGTCCCCGGCCGGCTCGCGGATCACCGTCCGCGGCGACCTCGGCCTGTTCCGCTACACGCAGCGCCTGACCCTGTGGCAGGGCGTCGACCGCCTGGACGTCTCCACCACGATCGACGGCTACGACGGCGCCGACCGGCTCATCCGCGTGCGCTGGCCGTCCGCCGTGCAGGGCGGGCTGCCGGTGCACGAGGTGGCCGACGCGGTGATCGGGCGTGGGTTCGGGTTCGTGGAGGTGGACAGCGAGCGGTTCCCGTGGACGCTGGACAACCCGGCCAACACGTGGTTCGGGCTGGGGTCCACGGCGCGGGTCGCGGTGCACGACGAGTCCGGCGGCCTGCTCGGCCACCGGTCCGTCGGCGTCGCCGAGCTGGTGTACGCGGACTGGGACGACGCCGGTGAGCTCGGCACCCCGCTCGCGGCGGCCCTGGTCCGCGCCGGAGTCACCGCGACGTCGACGATCGCTGGCGGCCCCCGCTACGGCGACCTCGAGGTCGACTCCAACCTCCCCGACATCCGCATCGCCGTCGGCGGACCCGACCGCAACGACGTCGTCGCCGAGGCGCTCGGCTGGGACCCGGCGGCCGGCCGGGAGCTGAAGCGCCAGCTGGCCGAGCGGGGCGTGGCCGCCGTCTGGGTCGCGCCGCGCGCATCGCTGCGCGAGGAGTGGGTGCCGGGGGCCGACCTCAAGGACCTCGAACGGCTGCCGCTGCTCGTGGTCGCGGGCGCCCGCCCCGAGGACGACGGCGAGGCGGTCGACGCGCTCGTCGCCGACCTGGCCGACTTCACCGTCACGGCCGTCGCGGCGGGCGGCTGCGAGGTCCTGCCGCCGGGCGACGCCTGGGACGGCCGCGGCTTCGCGATCCTCAACCGGGGCACGCCGGGCTGCGTGGTCACCGCCTCCGGCGACCTGTACATGTCCCTGATGCGCTCGTGCACCGGCTGGCCGTCCGGCATCTGGGTCGACCCGCCGCGCCGCACCGCCCCCGACGGTTCGGCCTTCCAGCTCCAGCGCTGGTCCCACACGTTCGAGTACGCCGTCGTCGCGGGCGAGGGCGACTGGCGGGAGCTGCGGCTGCCGCAGGCCGGGCATGCCTTCAACCATCCGCTGACCGCGCGGCGCAGGGGTGCGGCGGCCGGGCCGCTGCTGCCGAGGAGGGCGACCCTGCTGGGCCTGGAGCCCGCCGGTGACGTCCTGCTCGACGCCCTCAAGCCGCTCGGCTCCCCGCTCGCCCGGGGCAGCGTGGCGCCCGCGGATCCCGGGCGCGGCGTCGTCGTACGGATGCACGAGGTGAACGGGCGTCCGGTGCGGGCACGGATCAGCGGTCCGTCCGCATGGGCGGAGGGCGCCCGCGCGGACGTGCTGGAGACGCCCGGCGAGCCGCTGGCAGGGGGCGACGCGCTCGACGTCCCGCTGACCGGCTTCGAGGTGGCCACGGTCCTGGCGACACCCGCCGAGGGCGCGACGGCAACCGGCCTGGCGACGCCTGCCGAAGGGCCACCGACCGCGAGCGGCCTGGCGACGCCTGCCGAGGATCCGGCGGCGACCGGCCCAGGGGTCGCCGCCCCCGAGCCCGCGCAGCCCGTGCCGACCCGCTACTGGCTGCACAACTCCGGCCCCGCCCCGCGCGGCAACCTGCCCGTCACGGTGTACGTCTCACCCACCGCGCTGACCGTCTCCGGCCCCGTCACCGCGACCGTCCGCGTCGCCTCGGAGCTGACCGACGCGCCCGTGTCCGGCAGCGTGACCTTCGTGGTCCCGCCCGGCTGGTGCGCCGAGCCCGCCGAACTGCCGTACGCCGTGGGCCCCGGCGGGTTCACGCTCGCCGAGGTCACGGTGACCCCGCCGCCGGACGCCGCGCCCGGCCGGCACTGGCTCGCCGCGCGGCTGGCGTACGGCGGACAGACGTACGAGGACGTGGTGGCGCTGGACGTGGGCGACGGGCACCCCGGCCCCACGCTCGTGTCGGACTTGGGAGTTGAGCGGGTCACGGTACGCCGAGGCGAGCGGGCCCGGGTCCCGGTGAGCCTGCGCAACACCACCCGGGGGCCGATCAGCGGCACGCTGTGGGCGGTGTCCTCCTACGGCACCTGGCCCGGCGTCGGACCGGGCAGCCAGGGCTTCACCGTCCCCGGCGGGGAACAGCGGGACTGCGTGATCGAGGTGGACGGCGGGGCGGTACCGCCGGGCTCGTACTGGCTGATGGCAAAGCTGGCCTGGCACGGCTGCGTGGCGTACACGGAGGCGGTTGTGCTGGAGGTGACGCCGTGACGCCGTACGCCGCCCTGGTCCACGGCGACCCCGTCCCCAGGAGCCGGGTCGACGCGCTGCTGGCAGCCGTCCCGACCCGCGACAACGGCTCGCCGTCCAACTCCGTCCGGGCAGCGCCCCGTAGGGACGCGGGCCGTATCGATATGCGGCTCCGCCGCGTGGGCGCGACAAGCCACAACGCACCCGCCGCCGACCGACGACACATCGCGGCACTCCCCCAAGTCGCCGCGCTCTCCCCACACGGCTTGGCCAGAGCCGAGCGACAACGGCGGCGGTGGGCGACGCAAGTCGTCGTCGCCGACGAACTCGCCCGCCGCGCCTGCGCGGACCGCGGACTGAAACCACCGGAGGACGCGACACCGCCCCGACTGCTCCCCGTGGCCGAAACCGACGTCGCCGACCTCGGCAGCATCGTCGCGGCCACCCTCGCCCACTCCCCCGCCGCACGGACCCTCCTGACCGCCCTGGAAGCCGCTCAGGAGGTCCCCGAGACGGCCGTACGGGACTACTACGACCGCAACCCGGACCGCTTCCTCACGCCCGAGGCCCTGCGCCGCGGCGTCGATCCCTTCGGCACCCCCGCACCCGCCGACTTCCTGCCGTACGCGCAGGTCCGCGCCGGCATCGCGGGTGAGTTGCGGCGCGCGGCGGGGCGGCGGGCCTTCTTCGACTGGCTGGACCGGGCCCGCGAGGGCGTCGTCTACGCCGCGGGGCACGAGCACCCCGGCGACCCCTCGCACCCGGATCACGAGCACCGGCACTGAGCGCCGGCACTGAGCACCAGGATCACCGGCAGTGATCGCCGTACGGAACCAAACAGCAACACGGCAAACCATTGACCTCCGATGAATTCTGGTCCACCTTTTCATCAATCGAAGTCCAACTTGGTGATTTGAACCAGCCAACGGACTGGTCCCAGGAGGGCAACAATGCGCGTTAGAAGACTCACCGGATCCCTGACCTGTCTGGTCGTGCTGTCGTTGACAGCGGCCGGCTGCGGACTCTCCGGGGGCGGTTCGGACGGCGGCGACGCCACCGCCGGCGGCTGCAAGGTCGACCAGCAGAACGTCGGATCCGGCAAGCTCTCCGGTGACGTCAAGGGCAACATCACCTTCCAGACCACCAACCTGAAGAAAGACTTCGGGACGTTCTTCAACGGCGTCATCAAGTCGTTCGAGAAGGCCCACCCCGGCGCCAAGGTCAAGTGGATCGACGACCCCGGCGACACGGCGACCTTCACCTCGCGGAACGTCGCCGACGCCCAGGCCTGCACGCTGCCCGACGTCATCAACGTCGACTCCAACACCGCGCAGACCCTCACCAAGGCCGGCTACCTGCTCAACCTGGGCGTGAAGGACCCGGACGCCGGCAAGCCCTTCGTCAAGGCGTTCTGGGACTCCAGCTCCATGAAGGACCCCTCGGGCAAGTCGATACACACCGTGTTCCCCTGGTACACCGGCGGCACCGTGCTGACGTACAACACCGAGATGCTGAAGAAGTCCGGGATCGACCCGGCCAAGCCGCCGAAGACCATCTTCGGGCTCTTCGCCGACTACGAGAAGATCGCCAAGACGGCCAAGGGCAAGTACTACGCGACGATGGCCAACCCGGTCTGGCGGATCCCGGCCGACTGGGACCAGATGAACATCAAGATCCTGTCCGCCGACGGCAAGTCCGCCACCTTCGCCAATGATCCGAGGACCGCCCAGTGGGTCGCGTGGATGGCGAAGCTGTACAAGGAGGGCGCGATGCCGAAGGACTCGCTGTCCTCCAGCAACGACCCCTCGACGCCGTACAGCCAGGGCCAGGTCGCCTACGGTTCGACGAACCCGAGCTTCGTGCGCTTCGTGAAGCAGAACAGCCCGTCGGTCTACGCCAAGACCGGCGTGGGCCAGCAGCCCTTCGACGCGCTCGGTCACACCACCGGCGCCCCGCAGTACATCGCGGCCGCCGCGACCAGCAAGAACGCCCCCACGGCGCTCGCGTTCGCGAAGTTCCTGACCAACGCCGAGAACCAGACGGCCTGGTGCAAGGACCCGAACGTCGTGATCTTCCCGACGACCTCGGCCTCGCTGGACGACCCGTTCTTCCAGAACGCGACCGGTAGCGACCCCTTCTCCGAGGCGCGCAAACTCGTCGCCGAGCAGCTCAAGACCGCCACGGCCTACCAGACCAACCTCTCCCCGGCCGTGCAGAACGCCATCGTGTCCCAGGTGCAGCTGGCCATGCAGGGCAAGAAGAGCCCCGAGCAGGCGGTGAAGGACGCCCAGGCCAAGGCGAACGAGCTGCTGAAGCGGAGCAGCTGACCGTGGTGACCCAGACCGCGAAGCCGGTGTCCGTGTCCGGTGCGGGGGCAGCAGCCTCCGCGCCGGGCACGGACCCGTCCCGTATCCGCCGCCTGGTCCGGGCGCTGCGGCCGGGCCCCTCCCCCGGCGCCAACGGCGCCGCGCTGTACCGCCGTTGGTGGCTGCCGTGGCTGTGGACGGCCCCCGCCGTCTTCTGCGCGGTGGTCTTCGGCGTGTTCCCGTTCTTCAACACCCTCCTGCTGTCGTTCACCGACGCCAAGCCGCTCGGCGGCGTCGCGAACTTCGTCGGCCTGTCCAACTACCGGCAGATGCTGGGCGACTCCGACTTCTGGCTGGCGACCCGCAACAGCCTGCTGTACGCGCTGATCGTCGTACCGCTGATGGTGCTGCTGCCGCTGATGCTCGCCGTCCTGGTGGAGAAGAAGCTGCCCGGCATCGGGTTCTTCCGCTCGGCCTTCTACACGCCGGTGCTGGCCTCCAGCGTGGTCGTGGGCCTGAGCTGGCAGTGGCTGCTGGCCGACCAGGGGCTGGTCAACACCTGGCTGCAGAAGGCCCATCTGATCAGGAGCGCCATCCCGTTCCTGTCCGACTCGTGGCTGATCCTGCTGTCCGCGATGGGCCTGACGCTGTGGAAGGGCCTCGGCTGGTACATGGTGTTCTACCTGGCCGCGCTGGGGAACGTGCCAAAGGAGCTGCACGAGGCGGCGGCCATGGACGGCGCCGGTGCGATCCGGCGCTTCTGGCACATCACGATGCCGGGCGTGCGGCAGGCCATGATGCTGGTCGGCACGCTCACCGGCATCGGCTCGCTGCGGGTGTTCACCGAGATCTACATGCTCGGCAGCTCCACCGGCGGCCCCGGCGGCGCGGACCGCACCCTGCCTTTCTACATCCGGGACGTCGGCCTGGACCCGATGAGCGGCAACGCCGGTTACGGCTCGGCCGTCAGCGTGGCGCTGTTCCTGCTGACGCTGGGGCTGACCCTGCTGGCGCAGCGCCTGACGAAGGAGGACGAGTCATGACGACCGCCGCTGTGGCCAAGCGCCGGCGCCTGATGCCGCGCTGGCGCGACTACGGCCGCCCCCGCGAACTGCTCGTCCGCTACCTGCTGTTGCTGCTCGTCCTCTTCCTCACCGTCGGCCCGCTGCTGTGGCAGTTCCTGGCGTCGCTGAAGAGCACCAGCGAGGACGTCTTCGGGGCGAACGCCTCGCTGCTGCCGGAGCACCCGACGCTGCGCGCCTACCGGGCGATCTTCGACCAGGTGCCCGTGGCCACGTACATCATGAACAGCCTGATCGTGGTCGTCCTGTCCATCACCAGCCAGCTGGTGTTCTCCACGACGGCCGGCTACATGCTCTCCAAGCCCGGCTGGAAGGGCCGCAAGGCGGTCTGGGTCGTGCTGATCGCCTCCATGATGTTCCCCTTCGAGTCGATCATGGTGTCGCTGTTCCTGAGCATCCGCGACCTGGGCCTGGTCGACAGCCTGGCGGGCGTGTGGCTGCCCGGGTTCGTCGGCGCCATCAACGTCCTGCTGATGCGCGGGGCGTTCCTGGCGGTGCCGCGCGAGATCGAGGACTCGGCGATGCTCGACGGGGCGGGCGAGTGGCAGCGCTTCAAATACCTGTACCTGCCGTCCGCGTGGGGCGCGATCATGGTGGTGGTCATCAACACCTTCATCAGCGCCTGGGACGACTTCCTCTGGCCGCTCATCGTGCTGCGCTCGGAGGACCACTTCACGCTGACACTGGGTCTGGCCCGCTTGCAGTCCTCGTCGTTCGGCTACGACCAGCGGCTGGTGATGGCCGGTTCGGTGATCTCGGTGGTCCCGGTGCTCGTGCTGTTCGTGATCACCCAGCGGTGGTTCTACAAGGGTGTCTCGTCGGGTGCCGTGAAGTTCTGACCGAGCACGACGGGCGTGGCGCCGAGCGCCTCCCGGGCGGACCCGGCGACCCGGATCTCCACCGTTTCCGGGAGTACGGCCGTCCCCACGTCGGCGCCGACCAGCGCGAGTTGGTCGGCGCCGAGGTGTATCGCGACCGTCCGGCACTCGCCCGGAGCCAGGTCGACGCCCTGGAAGGTGCGCAGTTCGAGGGTGCGCGGCCAGACGGGGGTGCGCAGGGGACGGATGTAGAGCTGGACGACCGTACGGCCGTGCCGCTTCCCCGTGTTGGTGACGTCGACCTCGACCGTGTGGCCGGCGAGGCGAGGCGGGCCGTAGGCGAAGGTGGTGTACGACAGGCCGTGCCCGAAGGAGTAGAGCGGCTCGGCGCTGTCGTCCACATAGGAGCCGTACTCGGTGTCCTTGTGGTTGTAGTGGACGGGGAGCTGGGCCGCCGAGCGGGGGACGGAGACAGGGAGGCGACCGGTGGGGTCTGTCATCCCGAGCAGCACTTCCGCGATCGCCTCGCCGCCCCACGGGCCCGGGTACCAGGCGGTGAGCAGCGCGGCGGCATGCTCCGCCTCGGGGACGGCGTGCGGGCGGCCCTGGATCAGGACGACGGCCGTGGGCGTGCCGGTCGCGGTGACGGCGTCGAGGAGCGCGTGCTGGGCCCGGCCGAGCCGCAGCCCGGCGAGGTCGGTGCCCTCCCCGCAGGTCATGTCGGAGCGGGTGCCGCGGGCCGCCCCGTTGGCGTCGAACTCGCTCTCGGCGGTACGGGCGCTGCTGCCGCCCAGCACCAGGACGGCCAGGTCGCAGTCGGCGGCCAGCGCGATGGCCTCGGGTATGCCCGCGAGGTCGTCGCCGGTGAGGGCGCAGCCGCGGGCGTGGTGTACGTCGGTGCCGGGCGGGGCCAGCCGCCGCAGTGCGGCGAGCACGCTGCTGCCGGTGCCGGGGCGCTGCGGGGCGGTGTAGTCGCCCAACTGGTGGGCGACGGTGGCCGCGTGGGGCCCGACGACCGCGATGCGGCGCGCCCGTACGGGCAGGACGCCGCCGTTGTTGTGGAGGAGGGTGACGGCTTCCCGCGCGAGGGCGGTGCTCAGCTCGCGGCCGGCCGCGGGAGCCGGCAACGGGCCGGTGCTGTACGGCCGTTCGAACAGGCCGAGCCGGAACTTCAGGCGCAGGACGCGGGCGACGGCGGTGTCGAGGTCGGCCTCGGTGACGAGCCCGCGCTCGACGGCCTCCTCCAGGTGTGTGAAGCCCTCGTCCCACAGGCTCAGGTCGATACCCGCCCTGAGCGCGAGGGCACCCGCGGACACCTTGTCGCCGGTGGTGCGGGCCAGCCGGTCCACAGCCAGGCCGTCCGCCATGACCAGCCCCTGGAAGCCCCAGCGTTCGCGGAGCAGGTCGTGCAGCAGGGCGCGGTTGCCGGAGCAGGGCATGCCGTCGACCTCGTTGTACGCGGCCATGACGGCGGCGGCACCAGCCCGCACACCGGCGCGGGCGGCAGGCAGATGGATCTCGTGCAGCTCCCGGAGCCCGAGTTCGGACTCGGCGGAGTTGCGGCCGCCGACGGTGGCGCCCTGTCCGGCGAAGTGCTTGAGGACGACGGGGGCCTTGTCCTGCGGGAAGGGGCCTGGGGACTCCCCCTGCATGCCGCGTACCAACGCCTCGGTGAGCCGGGCGGCCAGGTACGGATCCTCGCCGAAGCACTCCTCGGTCCGGCCCCAGCGGGGGTCGCGGGCGATGTCGAGGGCCGAGACCAGGGCGACGTGGCAGCCGCGGGCGCGCAGTTCGGCGGCGGCGTGCGCGGCGGCACGCTCGTACAGCTCCGGGTTCCAGGTGGCGCCGACGGCCAGGTTGACGGGGAGGACCGTACCGTCGAGCGCCATGTGCCCGTGCGGCACCTCCTCGACGAACAGCGCCGGTATGCCGAGCCGGCTGCGCTCGACGACGTGCCGCTGGACGAGGCCGGCGAGTGCCGCACCGTCCGCAGCCGTGGAGCCAGTGGTGTGGTCGACACCGGACCAGGCGTCGGCACGCAGCAACCCGTAGAGGGCGCCGAGCCCGGCGAAGCGCTCGGTCTCGGCGTACAGGGCGTCGGTGAGCTCGAAGCCGCCGCCGGGGGTGCGGCGGTAGGCGTCCCACCCGTACATCCGCTGGTTGAGCTGGCCGGCCTTCTCGCGCAGGGTCATCCGGGAGAGCAGGTCGCTCACGCGGGCGTCGACGGGGGCGGTGGGGTTGCGGTAGAGGGGGGTGGGCCGGCCGGGGGCGCCCTGGCCCGGGACGTCACTCCCCTGGTCGGTGGTCGTCACGGGTGGCCTCCGTGGGCGAGGCGGGCGAGGGACACGGCGCCGCGGCAGCCGTCCGGGACCCAGTCGAGGGTCAGGCCGAGGGAGTGGAGCCGGGTGGCCAGGGGTGCGGTGAGGGGGCCGTCGGGACCGAGCAGGCCGCCGGTGGCGACGACGCGTTCGCCCGGGCGGGGCTCCAACGCCCGTACGGCGTCGGTGAGGTGATCAGCCGCCTCGTCGAGGATCGCCCCGGCGACGGCGTCCTTCTCCCCGGCCGCCGCGGCCACCAGCGGGGCCAAGCGCGCGAGGCGGGTCGGGGGGCCGGCCATGACGGCGGGGAGGAGATGGCAGCGGTAGGCCTCGCGGTGGGCGCGGGGCCATGTCTCCGGATCCTCGTACGGCACCACCTCCCCCGGCAGCCCCAGTGCCCGTCCCACCGACGCCGCGAGCACCGTCGCCGGTCCCCGGCCGTCGGCCATGCGCAGTGCGGCCCGTACCGCGGCGCGGCCGAGCCAGAAGCCGCTGCCGTCGTCGCCGAGGAGCCAGCCGTCGCCGTCGACGGTGGTCGTGCCGCGGCGGTCGGTGATGCGCATCGCGACCGCGCCCGTGCCGGCGACCAGGGCGAGGCCGTCGGCGGGGGTGCCGGGGGCGGAGGCGAAGGCGGCCTCGATGTCGCTGCCGACGCCGACCGACGCGGGCGTGATGCCGAGGCGGTGCAGGGCCACGGTGAGGGCGGTGTGCGCGTTGCGGCGGCCGGGGTCGTCGGCGTCGGCCCCCGTGGCGCCCGCGAAACCGCCGGTCGCGGCGACGACCCGGCCGCGCAGCGGCTCCGGTACGGCCTGCCCTACGGCCTCGGCGAGATGGTCGGTGAGCTGGGACACCGGGACGGTGAGGGCGTTGCCCGGTCCGGCGGCGCCCTCGCCGAGCGGGGCGCCGTCCCCGGCGGCCGGGGCCAGGACGGCGCGGGTGCGGGTGCCGCCGGCGTCGAGACCGACCACGAGACCGTCCATGAGACCGCCCGCACCTTCCTGGTTCAATTCATTACCCATCGGCGACTATGGTGATTGAAGCATTCACCCAGGACAAGCCCCGGACCCGAGGAGGATCCCATCCGTACGCTCCGCTTCGGCGTCAACTACACGCCCCGCCGCGGCTGGTTCCACTCCTGGCACGACTTCGACCCGGCGCACGCCCGTGAGGACCTGGCGCAGATCGCCGGGCTCGGTCTCGACCACGTCCGGGTCTTCCACCTGTGGCCGCTCCTCCAGCCCAACCGCACCCTGATCCGCACCGCCGCCGTCGATCAGCTCGCGCAGCTGGCCGACCTGGCGGCCGAGGCGGGGCTCGACGTCGTCGTGGACGGCGTGCAGGGCCACCTGTCGAGCTTCGACTTCTACCCGGAGTGGACCCGCAGCTGGCACCACCGCAACGTGTTCACCGACCCCGGCGCCATCGCCGCCCAGGCCGAGCTGATGCGCACCCTGGGCCGCGCCCTCGCCGGCCGCCCCAACCTGTTCGGCCTCCAGCTCGGCAACGAGCTCAACAACCTGGTCGAGCACAACCCGGTGACCGCCGACGAGGTGGACCACTACCTCGACACCCTGCTGTCCGCCGCCCGCGACGGGCTGGGCAGCGGCGGCGGCCTGGTCACGCACTCCGCGTACGACGCCGCCTGGTACGGCGACGACCACCCCTTCACGCCGGAGGCCTCGGCCCGCAAGGGCGATGTGACCACCGTCCACCCGTGGGTGTTCTCCGGCGACTGCGCCCGCCGCTACGGCCCTCGCTCACCGCAGGTGCGGCACCTCGCCGAGTACGGCACCGAGCTGGCCACGGCCTACGCCGAGGACCCGGCCCGGCCGGTCTGGGTGCAGGAGACGGGCGCACCGGAGCCGCACATCCCGGCCGCCGACGCGCCGGACTTCGCGCGGGCGACCGTACGGAACGCGGCCGAGTGCACGGCGCTGTGGGGCGTGACCTGGTGGTCCTCCCACGACGTGGACCGGCGGCTCGCCGACTACCCGGAGCTGGAGTACACCCTGGGCCTGTTCGACTCGGCGGGCCGCGCCAAGCCGATCGCCGAGGCGCTCGCCGAGACCGTCGCCGCCCTGCGCGCCGGCCCGCCCCTCGCCCACCCCCGCGACACCGCCCTGCTCCTGGACTGCACGCCGGGCACCCGGTCCGTGTCCGGTCCGGGCGGCGCGTACTTCGAGGCGTGGATGCGGCTGCGCGCACAGGGCGTACGACCGGCGGTGATCCTGGCGGAGCGGGCGGACGACGCGGAGTACCTGGCGGCGCGGGGCATCAAGGAGGTCGTACACGTGCGGTGATCGGTACGGGTGCCGTGACCCCCTGAACGCGTCTCAGTGCGCCGGGGCGCCCGCCAGCGCCTCGGCGACCGCCCGCAGGTTCGCCCGGCCGCGCCCGTACGCGCACAGGGCGCCGTCCTCCGGCAGTCCCGTGTCCACGCGGACCGCGTCCGGGCGGCGGGCCAGCAGGGCGTCGCGGAGCCGGGCCTGCCAGGGGTGCAGCCCGGCGTCGCACGTGGCGACGACCAGCGGCGCGGTCCCGGCCGCGGCGAGGATCCCGTCCACGAGGGCGGCCGGGTCGGACGGGTCGCCGGTGACCGCGGTCCCGGTGGCCTTCGGGTCGACCGCGCGCAGCTCCGTGAGCAGGTCCTCGCCGCCCCAGTTGAGCGCGGGGTGCGGCGGCGGGAAGAGGTCGACGACGTGCGCGCCGGGCACGGGCGCGGGCAGGTCACGCCGGCGTACAGCCTGGCGCGCCGCCTCGAGCCCGGCTCCGGTGTCCCAGTCGGCGACCGTGTCCGCGGGGGTCGCGTACCGCTCGGCGAGCCGCCGCACCCGCCGCGCCGCCTCCTCGACCCGCTCCGCCGGCAGGTGCCCGGTGCCCAGCGCGCCGAGCACGGCGTCCCGGCAGGCGAGCGTGACGTCCAGATCGGGCACGGCGACGATCACCTGGTCCGCGCCGGCCGCGAGGGCGATCCGCGCCCCGGCCGCCTCGCCGTAGCGGTCGGCGATCGCCTTCATCTCCAGCGCGTCGCTGACCAGGACGCCGTCGAAGCCCAGCTCGTGGCGGAGCAGATCACCCAGGATGCGGCGGCTCAGGGTGGCGGGGCGGTTGGCGTCCAGCGCGGGGAAGACGACGTGGGCGCTCATCAGCATCGGCACGCCCGCGGCCATGGCCGCCCGGAACGGTTCGAGGTCGGCGTGGAGCGTGTCGTACGGCCGCGGGTCGACGGCGATGCCGTGGTGGCTGTCGGTGTCGGTGCCGCCGTGGCCGGGGAAGTGCTTGGCGCAGGAGGCGATGCCGCGGGCCTCGGTCGCGGTGATCCAGGCGCGCAGGTGGCGGGCGGCGAGTCCGGGGTCGGCGCCGAAGGAGCGGGTGCGCACGATCGGGTTGCGCGGGTCGTGCTGGAGGTCGGCGACGGGGGCGTAGGAGGCGGTGATGCCGAGCGCGGCCAGGTGGCCGGCCAGCGCGTCGGCGCAGCGGGCGGTCAGGCCTGGGTCGTCGGCGACGCCGAGGGCGTAGGAGCCGGGGACGTCCGGGGCGCCGGCGGCAACCAGGTGGCCGATGCCGCCGCCCTCGTTGTCGATGGCCACGAGCAGGTCGGGGCGCAGGGACCGCAGGGCGTCGGTGAGCCGGCGGACCTGGTCGGCGGCGCGGACGTTGCGGGTGAACAGGATGACCCCGCCGAGACCGCGGTCGACGAGCCGCTTCAGCTCGTCGGGGACGGTCGTGGTGCCGTCGAACCCGGCGACAAGCGTTCGGTGCGCGGCCTCGTCCAGGCCGGGGGGAAGGTGGTTCACCCCTGGAATCCTCTGGCTCACTCAGCCGAAAGTCAACCAGTTGACTGGATTGATGATTCCAACTTCGAGGTCTGAAGGCCGCCCGGGCGGTTGGACGGCCGACGGCCGCACCGGTGGGTGGGGGGTGCCCGGCCCGGACATGCGTGACGCCCCGGGAGTCATGGGGACTCCAGGGGCGCCGGACCGCGGTGGCCGCTTCCTTGAACCGCGGCGATGCCCGGTTCGGTAGCGGGCACAACAACCAGAGTGGGGGATGCGGGCGGGCGGTGACGAGGGTTTCCGGGACCGCGTCAGGCTCCCGTAAGAACTCTCCGGCTCGAAGGCCCTCTCGAAGGCCCTGGTGGGCGTGCGAAATTCGGCGGGGCGCGAGGCAACGCGCCGCACGCCGCTGTCGTCCACGAGAATGCGAACGACAAAGCGAGGGGGAAGTGGGGGCCGTGACCGCTCAGGATCCGGGCAGCGACAGAACACCGGACGGAGGCGACAGCGACGGCATGGGGGCCGTGCCGTCCGAACCGTCCGAACCGTCCGAACCGTCCATGCTGTTCATGCCGTCCATGCCGGACGAGGTCTGGCAGAGGTTTCTGCGGGACAGCGAGGCCGCCATCCGTACGTCCGCGCCCAGGGAACCGTCCGCCGAGGAGCGGACGGCACGGCAGCACCGTCAGGCGGCGCCGGACGACCGGGCGACGGACGACCGGCGGGGCGACGGAACGCTGGACGCGGTCGGCGAGCTCTGGCAGCCCGAGGAGCGGTGGAGCGGCCCGGCCTGGCGGAAGATGGACGGCACTGCACGGCGCCGCCGCGTCGCCCGCGTCCTCGGTACGGCCGCCGTGATCGTCGTGATCCTGGGCGCCCTGTCCGCACTGCCCGACGGCTCGGGCACGCCGTACGATGGCCCCGGCGAGGCCACGACCCAGCAGTCGGAGCAGGCCCCCGGCGAGCTCCCCACCGCGGCCCTGCCGTCCGCCCCCGCCGACCGCCCGTCACCGAGCGTCCGCGCGGGGTGAGGCGCGCCACCGCACGGGTCCGGTCCTGGCCCGGCGACGCGGGAGCCGTACACCGCCCGCGGCGACGACGGCGAAGGCCGCCACGCCGGCCGCGGCGGTTCGCCCAGATCCTCGCGCACGGCCCCGCCACCTGCATCACCGGCGGCCGGCGCCCCGTCCCCGTACGGCCGGGCCGGCTGAACGCCGCTCAGGCGCGGGCGAGCTCGGCGGCGCCGAAGGAGACGTCGAAGCGGTCGCACCAGATGCTGACGCTGGTGTAGCCGGCCGGGTCGACGTCGGTGGGCAGCGCGTAGTTCTGGCTGCCCTTGTTGCCCTTGAGCTTGCCGAGGCTGACGTACTTGCCGTCGTCGAAGACGTGCCAGCCGGCCCGGCCCTCCATCACCGGCGCGTCGGTCAGCCAGACGCGGAGGTCGGGGCCGTTGCTGGTGTCGAGGTTCTCCAGCCGGACGACGTGCGTGCCGTCCTCCAGCCGGACGAGCTTGACCGTGCCGGATGTCGCGTGCTCGTGGCTGATCAGCTCACCGCCGGACAGCGTCACCGGGCCGGCCGGAGCAGCGGGGGCCTCGGGGGACGCCTGTGCGGCGGGATCCTCTCGGGACGCCCCTGCCTCGGCGGGCGCCCCGTTCTCGGCGGGTGCACCGTCCCCGGATGGCGTCCGCTGTGCCGCACCGGCGGGCGCCTCGGCGGCGATCCCGGGCAGGGCCTCCTCCACGGTCTCGTCCTGCCAGAGCTTCCACGGCTGGAACCAGTACAGCCCTGCGCCGACCCCGGCCAGGGCCAGCACCAGTGCCCCGGCCACCATCGGCCCGCCCCACGTCCTGTGCACGCGCCTGCGCCCCATCGCTCCTCGTTTCCTCAGACTTTTCGCGGTTACCCATTCAACGGAACGGAGGGCCGTCGCGGCGGCCGGAAACGATGACGGAACTCTTACGGCACCGCACGCGACAGCGGGAACGCCCCCGCACCGTCGGCTGTGGAACATCGGGGCCGCCCCGGTCGTTGTCCCGGTGAACCGGCCGCCGTCCCCACACGTGCGCGCCCCGGCCATCGACTCCGAGTGTCATGCCCCGATCCCGCACCCTCACCGCCGCCGGGCTCGCAGGCCGTGATCCGGCCCCGGAATCTCAGCCCGCCCCCGTCCGGCCCCGGCGTCTCCACATCCTGTCCCGCCCCCGGCGTCTCAGCGAATGTTCCACTCCCGGCCGGTGTCGATGCGCCGCCACTCCGCGGCCCACTGGGCGAGGCGGCGGCGTTCCAGCCCCCAGCGCGCCACGCGTACGGTGCCCAGGGCCGCGGCGCTCGCGCCCGCGCCCGCCAGGACGGCTCCGGAGACCGCGTGCAGCACGGTCTCGCCGGGGGTCAGGGGCTCGGCGGCGATCTGCCCTCTGCCGTCCGTCCAGACGGTGACGGTGCTGCCGGCCGGTGTCCTGGCGGGCACCCTGGCGTCGTCGGTGTGCTGCGCGCCGTCCGGCGCGGCCCACCGCACCGCGGCCCACACCCGGTCGTCGGCCGCCGCGCGTGCGGGCTGGTCCTCCGCGTCCTCGACGAGTACGGCGGCGACCTGGTGCCGCTCCGCCCGCTGCTGCTCTGCGGCACGCTCGACCGCACCCGCCGCGACCAGCCCCGTCAGCAGGCCGGCCAGCACGGCAACCGCCCATCCCACGAGCATGATCCAGGCTTCGATGACGTCGCTGCGCCGCCTGAGCGGGTTGCGCCGCCACCGCCACAGCCGCACGCTCTGACACCGTGACGCAGCCATCGGCCGACACCCCCTAAAGAGCACCGACAGCACACTTCCAGTGTGCGCCCGATGACCGGGCCGTGTCCTGACGTGACAGCGTGCGGTCCCGTCACAGGTGGAGTGTGGCGGACATCACATAAGCAATTGTGCAAAATTCAAGGCTCTTCAATGACGGTTTCGCGTTGGGCGTCCGTAATTCCTGGCGTACGGACCGCTCGTGTCAGGAGGCCCCATGCCCGTCGTCTCGCGCAAGTCGGTGGGAAGCGTCGTCACCTTCGGTGCGCTCACGCTCACCGTCACCGCGCTCGCCTTCCCCGCCATGCTCGGGATCGAGAAGACCAGCGGCGGACAGGACCGCATCATCGCCAATCCCCCCTCCGGCGCGGTCACCGAAGCCGACCGCGACTTCGTCGTCAAGGTCCGCGCCGCCGGCCTGTGGGAGTACCCGCTCGGCGAGATGGTCATGGCCCGCGGCACCACCCCCAAGATGAAGGAGGCCGGCGAACACCTCGTCGTCGGCCACGCCGGCCTCGACGCCCTGTGCCGCAAGATCGCCCCCCAGCTGAACATCACCCTGCCCAACCAGGCCTCCCCGCAGCAGCAGCAGTTCGTCGCCACCGTCGACGCCAAGTCCGGCAAGGCGTTCGACTCCACCGCCGTGAACATCATGCGGGTGACGCACGGGCAGATCTTCCCGACCATCGCCAAGATCCGCGCCTCCACCAGGAACACCCTGGTCCGCCAGCTCGCCGACCTCGCCAACGACACCGTCCTGGACCACATCACCGTCCTGGAGAACACCGGCATGGTCAATCACGAGCAGGTCAACAACGAACAGACCCTCCCCCCGAAGCTCCCCAGGGAACAGCTCACCCCGCCCCCGCCCCAGCCCGGCACCCCCGTCACCGTCCTCAAGCCCCGCCCCGACCTCGACGTCGTCACCAGCTCCCCGAGCCCGGCCCCGTCACCCAACGCCGGCTGATCAGAGGGACGCGGGCCACTCGGTCCGCTCGCGCACGATGGCCCGGGTCAGGCGCCCGCCGGGGGCCAGGAGTGTCACCACCCGGTGCCTCTGCACCTCGCGTACTTCCAGGTGGAGACCAGGAACGGCCGGGCGCCGCGCGCGGGCGACGGCAGCTGGGAGGATGGCCAACTTCCGTGTGGTGCGAGGCGTTTGACCGGCCTACTCCCGGCCGACGCGGACGACCGCCACCGTGATGTTGTCGGGGCCGCCCGCCTCGATGGCGGCCTTCCACAGTTCGAAGGCGGCCCGGCCGTCGTCGTGTTCGCGCAGCACCTTGTCGAGGACGTCCGTGGGGAGCGGGTCCGTGAGGCCGTCGGTGCAGATGAGGTAGCGGTCTCCGGAGGACAGGGACTCGGTGGTCACGTGCGGGCGGACCTCGCGGTGGGTGGGTGAGCCGCCCAGGCACTGGGTGACGACGGACGTGGCGCGCCGGCCGGGCTCCAGTGGCAGGCTGTCGTCAGTGCTGACCTGGCTGAGTCCGTCGGGGGACGCCCGGTAGACCCGGCTGTCGCCGACGTTGAACACCATGAGATTCTCGGGCTGGACGACGACGCCCGCGACGGTCGTGCCCATGGCGGCGAGTTCGCCGCCCTCGTCGCCGCCGGCCGCGTCGTACACGGCGCGGTTGCAGGCGTGCAGGGCGCCGCGGACGGCCTCCTCGCCGCTCAGGGCGGGGCCGATGGCAGCGATCCGGCGGGCGACCAGGGCGCTGGCCACCTCGCCGCCGGGATGCCCGCCGAGTCCGTCGGCGACGGCGACGACGAGGGGTGTGCCGAGCGGGAAGGCCAGGGTCTGCGGGTTCTCGGTGACGGTGGCGCACAGGGTCCACGGTCCGGCGACGAGGCTGTCCTCGTTGCGTTCGCGGAGCAGGCCGGGGTGGCTCAGCGCGCTGACGGCGACGTACGGCACGCGCCCCACCGCCTTCCCTCACCGGGACGGGGCTTCCCCTGCCAGTCTAGGTGCGGTCGAAGGAGCGGGCCGGGGCGTGGGAGACCCCGGCGCGGGCCATGCGAGCGCGGTGGCCGGCCGATGCCGGTGCAGCCGCCGGTGACGACCGTACCGGTGAGATTCACGCTCACCCGCCCTCCTCGGCGAGGTCGGCCGTCCGGGACCTGCGTCATCGCCGTCGGGACTCGTCTTAGGCCACCTCGGGCAGGTGAGCGGCGGATCAGCGCGGCGGCCCTGACCCACACCGCGGACACCGCGACCTCCACGGCCACGGCCGCACGGTCGCCGAAACGGCCCGCCGCGTTTCGCTGACGCCACCCGAAGGCATCCGGCACAGGACCGGAGGCCCGGCACGCGCCGGCCAGGACCCGAAGATCCGCCGAGCACCCCGCCCGGGGCACCCGGAGACCCACGGCCGCTCACCCGCACACCAGGCACCCCGCAAGCACCCACCCACGCGCGCCGGAGCCGGCGGTCGCCCGTCCCGGCGGAGGTCGCGTCCCGCGACGTGGCGCCGGCGTGCGGAACTCGCGACTCCCCAGGTCACACCCGCGGAAAGCCCGACACCGCGGCGATGAGCGCACGCCACCGCCGGGAACAGCGCGGGACGCCAAGACGCCACCCCAGCGGAGATACCCGCAGCCGCTGTCGGAGCCTGACCACGCCCCGGTGCCCCCGTGGCTGACCGCCCGGCGACCTGCCGGTCTTCGCCCGCGTTGCTCAGCCGCTGGTCCCGATTCGGCTCACGGACACCGTCCCGTCATGCCGGGAGGGGATGTTTCCGCCGTCCCTCTCCCCCGCTCGCCCTGTGTCCGGCCGCCGCCCCCACCGCGTGGTCGTGACGCGGAAAGTCGACGTGTGCCGTGGCTCTGGTTCCGCTCGCCGACCTCCCCGGCCGGCTGTCCGCTCCCGTCCGCTCCCCCGCCGCCGCCCGGACCGCGCGCCGGGCGCTGGCCCTGCTCCCGCTGCTGCTGATCGGTGCCTGGGCGGTGTACGACTGGCCCACCGTGCGCGCCGGCGCCGCCCGGCTGGCCGCCGCCGATCCCGGGTGGCTGCTCGCGGGGCTGTGCTTCACCGGCCTCGGCTGGGTGGCCGCGGCTTGCGTACGGCAGGGCGCGATTCCGGAGCGGCTGCCGCCGGGGCCGCTGCTCGCCTCCCAGTTCGCCGCGGGCGCCGCCAACCACGTCCTGCCCGCGAGCATCGGAGCCCACGCGGTCACCCTGCGCTTCCTGCAGCGCCACGGGGTCTCCCTCACCCGGGCCACGTCCTCGCTCGCCCTGTACTCCCTGGTCAAACCGCTCGCGAAGACGCTCGTCCTGCTCGTCTTCCTCGTGGCGTTCCCGGACCTGCTGCGGCTCGGCGAACTCGTCCCGGACGGGCGGACGGTGGCCATGGCCGCCGGGTGCGCGGCGGCCGGTATCGCCGCGGCCGGCCTGCTCCTGGCCGCCGTACGCCCGCTGCGCCGCCCGGTCCTGGACTTTCTGCGCACCGCCCTGGCCGACGCGCGGCTGCTGCACACCCGGCCCAGCCGGGTCCTCGCCCTGTGGGGCGGGGCGGCGGCCACCCCGCTGCTGCAGGCGAGCGTGATCGCCTCGGTGGGTTTCTCGCTCGGCCTGCCACTGTCCTGGACGCAGGTCGTCCTCGCGCTCCTGGTCGCCAGCACGGCGGCCGGCGCCGTGCCCGCGCCGGGCGGTATCGGGCCCGTGGACGCGGCGCTGGTGTTCACCATGGCCGCGTTCGGTGCCCCCGTGGACCTGGCCACGACCACCGTCGTCGGCTTCCGCGTCCTGACGGTCTGGGTCCCCCTGCTGCCGGGCGCGCTCATGCTCTCCCTGCTGGTCCAGCGCAATGTTCTGTGAGCCGGCCCAGTGCCACCACCGCTACCGGGGCGGCTGGTGGGTGCCGCGTCACACCACGCGGGGTGTTTGGGTGCTGTGGTCAGGGCTATTCGGACTGTGCCGGGTACAGGAGTGGGGGGTCCGGCGAGGAGGTTCGGATGGCGTCCGTAAATATTTTTGTGCTGGGTCTCGACGACAAGAACCTTGAAATCCTGCGGGGTCTGCCAGGTGCTGCCGATTATCACTATCTTTCGCTGCTGAGCCGGGATGAATTGCAATTCAGCGATACCCCGGTCTCCGGTCTGCTCCACAAGGCGGAGCGGCAATTGGAGGCGTTCCGGGGAAGCATCGATGCGATTGTGGGCTACTGGGATTTCCCGGTGAGTATGATGGTGCCGATTCTGTGCCGTCGTTTCGGGCTGCGAAGTTCAAGTCTCGAAGCGGTGGTGAAATGTGAGCACAAGTATTGGAGCAGGCTTGAGCAGCAGAAGGTGATTGTTGAGTATCCCCGCTTTGCATTGCTTGACCCGGCCGGCCCTGTCCGGCCGCCGGAGGGCTTGCGGTATCCGATGTGGGTGAAGCCGGTCAAGTCTTATGCTTCTCAGCTCGCGTTCCGGGCGGAGGATGATGCGCAGCTTGCTGCGGCACTTGCTGAGATCAGGGAGGGCATCGACCGGATCGGCAAACCGTTCGAGTACATTCTCCGGCAGTTGGATCTCCCGCCTGAGATTGCCGAGGCCGGAGGGCGGACGTGTCTGGTGGAGGAGGAGCTTTCCGGTACTCGGGCGACGGCGGAGGGTTACAGTAGCGATGGCCGGATCGACATTTACGGAGTCGTAGATTCCCTCACCTACCCGGGTACTCCGAGTTTCCTGCGCTATCAGTACCCTTCGGCGCTGCCACCGCACATTCTGCGGCGGATGGAGGACCTGTCGAAACGGGTGATCACTCAGATCGGGCTGGACAACTCGACGTTCTGTATCGAGTTCTTCTGCCGTCCGGAGAGGACGGGGAGTGGGGAGATCACTCTCTTGGAGGTCAATCCGCGGCATTCGCAGTCGCATGCCGAGTTGTTCCGGGAAGTTGACGGGGTTCCGAACCACCATTGCATGATCAGTCTTGCGCTGGGAAAAGACCCCCGCCTGCCTCGTCGTCAGGGTCCTTACGCACTTGCGGCAAAGTGTTTCCTGCGCCGTTTCCATGATGGTCGGGTTCTGCACCGGGCCGGGGCGGAGGAAATCGACCGTATACGGCGGGAAATTCCTGGAGTGGATGTGGTCCCAGTGGTTGACGAAGGGATGCGGCTGTCCCAGGTGCCCCAGGCGCATGACAGTTATAGCTATGAACTTGCCCATGTATATGTGGCGGCTTTTGATGAAAGGGAGCTGCAGCACAAGTACGACCGGTGTGTGGCGGCTCTCGACTTCCGTTTCGAGGAGGAGGGTGCGTTATGCGCGAGGTAGCCGCACTGCCGTACACGGTCAGACAGGACGAGCATCTGTGGATTCCGTTGTCGGACGGCACCCGGCTGGCGGCCCGTATATGGCGCCCGGTGTCGGCAGACAACGATCCCGTGCCGGCCGTTCTGGAGTACATCCCCTACCGCAAGCGGGACCTGACCGCGGTCCGGGATTCGATCAACCACCCCTACATGGCAGGGCACGGATACGCCTGTGCCCGGGTCGATCTGCGCGGTACCGGCGAATCCGAGGGGGTGCTCACCGACGAATACCTGGATCAGGAACTCCGCGACGCCGAAGAAGTGCTCGCCTGGCTCGCCGAACAGCCCTGGTGCGACGGGCGGACCGGCATGATGGGAATCTCCTGGGGCGGCTTCAATGCCCTGCAGGTCGCCGCCCGGCAGCCGCCGAGCCTGCGCGCCATCGTCATCGTCTCGTTCACCGACGACCGCTACGCCGACGACATGCATTTCATGGGCGGCTGCTTGCTTTCGGACAACGTCTCCGAGGCATCGACGATGTTCGCTCACACCTCCTGCCCGCCCGACCCGGCGCTGGTCGGCGAGCGCTGGCGGGACATGTGGCTGCAACGTCTTGAGGGCAGCGGCCTGTGGCTGCACGAGTGGCTGAAGCACCAGCGGCGGGACGACTACTGGCGGCACGGCTCGGTCAGCGAGAACTACCAGGCGGTGCGATGCCCCGTCTTCGGCGTCAGCGGCTGGGCCGACGGGTATTCCAACAGCGTCTTCCGGTTGATGGAGCACCTGGACGTGCCCCGCAAGGGGCTGATCGGCCCGTGGTCGCACAAGTACCCGCACCTGGGCAAGCCGGGGCCTGCGATCGGGTTTCTGCAGGAAGTCGTGCGCTGGTGGGACCGGTGGCTCAAGGACATCGACAACGGTGTGATGGACGAGCCGATGCTGCGCGTATGGATGCAGGACAGCATGCCGCCCTCCACCGCATACGCCGAGCGCCCGGGTCACTGGGTCGGTGAGCCCTCGTGGCCTTCCCCGCACACCCGCCCGTACGAACTTCCGCTGGGAGACCATCGGCTCGCCATGCCGCAGGAGGAGGTCGAGGAGCTGGAGTTGCGTGTGGAGTCACCGCTGTCGGTGGGGCAGTTCGCCGGTAAGTGGTGCTCCTACAGCGCGCCGCCCGATCTGCCGTACGACCAGCGGGAGGAGGACGGCGGTTCACTGGTGTTCAACACCGACGTGCTCGACGAGCACTGGAAGATCCTGGGTGGCCCTGTCGCACACCTGGAGATCGCGGTCAGTGAACCTGTCGCGATGGTCGCCGCCCGACTCTCCGACGTGGCCCCCGACGGCCGATCGACGCGGGTCACGTTCGGGATGCTGAACCTCACCCACCGCGACAGCGATGAAACTCCCGAGCCGCTGGTCCCCGAGCGCCGCTACCAGGTGGACATTCCGCTGAACGGAGTGGCGCAGGATTTTCCCCCGGGTCACCGCATCCGGCTGTCGCTTTCCACGTCCTATTGGCCGCTGGCCTGGCCCCCGCCTCGGCCGGCACGGCTGTGCGTGTTCACCGGCGCCAGTCGGCTGCTGCTTCCGGTACGCCCGGCCGCCGAGCCCGAGGAGGTCACGCTGCGTCCCTTCGACGAGCCGGAGGGCGCGCCGCCGGTCACTGCCACGCAGGTCCGCCCGGGCGAGGAGCGGTGGACGGTCTCGCGGGACCTCGTGGACTATCACTCAGAGCTGCAGGTAGTGAAGGACAGCGGGGTCGTGCGCTTCGAGGACCACGGCCTGGAGGTGGGGCGCCACGTCTATCAGCGCTACGGCTGGGTGGCGGACGACTTCGAGTCGGTGTGGGGCGAGGTGGAGTCGACCATGACTTTCCGCAGAGGCGACTGGCACGTACGTACCGTGACCCGCACGGTCCTGTCCTGCTCCCACCGGGAGTTCCAGTTGCACGCACAACTGGATGGCTACGAGGGCCATCGCAGGACCTACTCCCACAACTGGCATCACACGATCCCCCGTGACCATGTGTGAGGCGCCCCCCGGTCGTGCCTGCGGCGGTTTCCGTTCAGGCCGATCACGACGGACGCGAAGGAGGCCCGTCATGCAATCCGCAGCCTCGGATTACGACCACTGGCTGTACGCGCGTACCCCGTCGCAGGCCGAGGGGGAGCGCGACGAGCCGGGTGAGCGCAGTGCCGTGGAACAGCACCCGGACGTGCCCAGGACCGAACCATCTCAGGCGGAGGGCGAGCGGGAGGGCGACGTCCCGACGAGAGAGTGAGCCAGGTCGTACGGCGCCGAGGCGAGAGCCCCGGATCGCATCGCGCTCCTCCGAAGTGGGCGGGAGGGGGCGGCCGTGCAGGCAGACGGCTGACGTCGCCTGTCTCCTTCACACCGGGATCGGTTACGGCTCCACCGTGATCCGGCCCGTCGCCGCGTGCCTGGTGGACCGGGCGGAACCTGTCGGTCGGCCATGCAGGGTATTCATGCTGGTCGTTGCGTGGCCCACCACATGATCCGCTGTGTGTGGTCCCCCCGCGGGCAGGCGCCGAGGGCGAGGGAGCCGTCGGGGCTGCTCCGCCCAGATGGTCTTCCCTGTCAGCGTGTGACGGGTGCCCCAGCGCTCGGCCAGCTGGCCGACCAGGAACAGGCCCCGGCCGCCCTCATCCAGGCCGCGCGCGCGGCGTGGGTGGGGAGCAGTGCTGCTGGCGTCGGAGACCTCGCAGATCAGGGCGGTGTTGCGAATGAGCCGCAGCTGGATGGGGGCACTGGCGTGCCGGATGGCGTTGGTGACCAGTTCGCTGACGATCAGCTCGGTGGTCGGGACGGCATCCTGCAGACCCCAGGTCGTGAGCTGGTCGGCGGCCCGTCGGCGCGCGTCGGCGACGACGACAGGCGCCGCGGGCAGGTCCCAGGTGGCCACGTGGGAGGGGCCCAGGGCGTGGGTGCGGGCCACGAGCAGGGCGACGTCGTCGTCCGGTCGCTCGGGCAGGAGTGCCGTGATGAGGTTGTCACAGGCGGCTTCCGGCGATGGGGTGGGTTCGGCCAGGATGTGCACGAGTTCCTGCATGCCGATGTCGATGTCGCGGTCGTGAGTTTCGACCAGTCCGTCCGTGTACAGGACGAGCAGGCTTCCCTCGGGCAGGCGCACGTCGGTGGCCTCGAAGGGCAGGCCGCCCACCCCCAGAGGAGGGCCCGGAACCACGGGGATGAACTCCACGGAGCCGTCCGGCATGACGGCGGCAGGGGCGGGGTGGCCGGCGCTGGCCACGGTGCAGTGGCGGGTCACCGGGTCATAGACCGCGTACAGGCACGTCGCGCCGACCTCCCCGGAGGACTCGATGCCCTCTTCGATCTCTTCGAGAATGAGGTCGTCGAGTTGGGTCAGCAGTTCATCGGGAGGAAGATCGACATCGGCCAACGTCCGCATCGCGCTGCGCAGCTGCCCCATCGTGGCGGACGCGTTGATGCCATGTCCGACGACATCACCGACGACCAGAGCCACACGGGCGCCGGAAAGGGGGACGACATCGAACCAGTCGCCGCCCACACCTGCCTGCGGATCCGCGGGCAGGTAGCGCATCGCCGTCTCCACTGCCAGCTGCGCGGGCCGGTGATACTGCAGCAGGCGGCGCTGCAGCGCGAGATCTGCACCGTCGGTCTCCTGCCGGACGGCATGAAGGAACCACTCGACGTGGTCATCGGCACTCACCAGCGGGAAGGCCCGCACATTGGCCTCCACCCGGTGGCCGCCCCGGTCACGCAGCGCGACCCGCCCGGTCCACGCCTCCTGCTGTGACAGGCTCCGCCATGCCGAGTCCGGGAGGCGAGCGGCAAGAAAATCCGACGCCGGACGTCCAATCGCCTCGCCCGGCTCGTACCCGAGAAGCAGTCGAGCCCCCTGGCTCCACGCCGCGACGACGCCCCGCGCGTCTACAGCAGCCGCAGCATCTTCCGGCGCCAGGGTGGTTTCATACATCGCCTCATCCCCTTCTCTCCATTGTGCTACCGAGGCGACTCTTTCCGGCGGACCGTCCTGGTGCCGGAAAGACTGTGGAAGGAGAGACGGATGGGTCTTGAGTGAATGTGCGCAGGGCTGTGACTGGCAGCTGGTCACCGCCGCCTCTGCCTGGCGCAGGGCGCCGGCTCCGCCCGACCGCTTCCCCCCACCTTCTCGGACACCGGCTTTCCGGGACGGACGGGCTGATGCGGCGGCACGAAAGATGCCGTCGGCTGCCGGCCGCGCTCAGGTCCCCCGACGTTCCTCCGGTGTCGCCGGCGGCTCGGTGGGCGTCGGCGCGGGCGGGCGGAAGAGGACGGACCGGACCACGGGCGGCGCGAACAGGGTGGTGACGGGCGCGGAGAGGGTCAGTACGGAGCGGAAGGCACGCCCCACGACGGGGTCGCCGGGATAGCGCTCCTGGACGCGCGTCAGGTACCAGTCGGCGACGCGGTCCGCGGGCCGGCCGTCGACCACGTTGCCGACCGCGCCCGGCATCTTGCGGTCCGCCCCGGCGGAGATGTCCCACGCCTGCCGGGACGCCGCGAGGAGCGCCCGCTGCACGCGCCGCGTCGTGGGGGTCCGGCGCTGATCGGCCAGCGCGTCGCGCAGGGCGACCGCGCTCATCGCGGCGACGGCCATGCCCTGCCCGTAGATCGGGTTGAAGGTGCACAGGGCGTCGCCGGTGGCGAGGAATCCGGCCGGGCAGCGGCCCGGCAGGTCGTAGCGGCGGCGGACGTTCGCGGTCCGCCGGTAGCCGAACGCCGGCGAGATCGGTTCGGCCTCGTCCAGCCACCGGTGCAGGAGCGGATGCGGCAGCCTCTTGGTGTACGTCACGAACTCGTCGTCGTCCGTGGGCGGTTCGTCGCCGCGCAGCCCCGAGACGATGACCAGATGGGTACCGTCCTCCAGCGGCAGCGCACCGCCGGCGTGGACCTGGGCGGGGTTGGGGTAGACGTAGTAGCCGAGGGTGTCGCCGTCGAGGACGCCGCTCCTGCCCCGGTAGACGCGGGAGGCGTACGCGAGTCCCGTGTCGATGGTCTCCTCGTGCGGGACCTCGGCCCCGATCGCCGCCAGCCACTGCGGGGCCTTCGTACCGCTGCCGGAGGCGTCGACGACCAGGTCGGCCTCGACGGCCCGCTGCTCCCCGCGGGCGTCACCGGAGCGGTCGCGCAGCACCACGCCTCGCACGCGCGAGGCGTCGCCGAGGAGCCCGACGGCATCGGTCCCCTCCGCCACGCTGATCACCGGGTTGGCGAGAACGCGCCGCCGCACCAAATCCTCGAGCTGCGCTCGGGAACCGGTGTAGATGTGGCTCGTCGCGGGCAGCCGCCGCAACCAGCGCCCGGTCTGCCACATCACCATGTCCGACGGCATGCCCACCCGCGGCGCCCCCGCCGCCCGCAACTCCGCCAGGAAGCCCGGCAGCAACGACTCCAGAGCCGTCTGCCCGCCCTCCAGCAGCACATGCGGGTGCCGGCCCTGCGCCACACCGGGCCGCGGCTGCGTGCCGTCCGGGAACCGGTCGCGCTCGACGACGGTCACCCGGTCGACGTGCCCGGCGAGGACGTGCGCCGCGAGCAGTCCCGCGAGACTCCCGCCCACGACAACCGCATGCCGCCCGCCCCGGCCGCCGCCCACACCCGAACGTCCCTTCTCTCCCGCAGAGTTCAACGATCCGCTCCCCCCGGTCGCCACGTCGTGAGAAGGCACCAGTATCCCGCTCCGCAGAACGGGTTGACCGCGTTCCGGCCGTTCTGCGCGCCCCGAACACGCCTGCGCGGGATCACCCGCGGCTCCCACCCGAGGCCCCACCACTCCGACGGCACGGTCTCAAGCAGGCTGCGCGGCAAGGGATTTGTGGTGCTTCGGGGACGCTCGAGACCTGGTGACAGTACAAGAACGGCTGTAGATTGGAAGGTTCGCACGCATTCCACCGTGCCGCTGTGCCAACGGGGGTTGGTTCACTATGACGCAACGCACGGCCGCGCCGGGCCTCGGACACGGTGTTCCTGGCGGGCAGGGACTGGGACCTGGGCCAGGGCGCGCCCGCGCAGTTCGCTCCGTTTGCCGACGCCATGGCCGAGCACACAGGCCTCAAGGGGGCCGCCCTGGACGACGGTTACGCGATCACGCACTACGACGCCTTCCAGGTGCTGGCCCAGGCCGTCGCCGAGAGCAAGTCGGAACTCGGCAGGCTCCAGCTGCCGTCCGAGCACGACGTCACCAACACCATCAGGAACATGCGGATGCTGCCCGACGACATCTGCCAGGGCTGCGTCAGGGGCGCGAGCGGGGACTTCGGCTACACCGCGGGGAACGGCAACTGGCCTGTCTGCAAGCCCGTTCCGGTCCTCGAGTTTCCACGGCCGAAGGGATACACCCCGCCGAAGCCCTACCTGACGCATCAGGCCAGGAGCGGAGCCTGTCCGGGGTGAAGCCACTCATCCCTCGTCCGGAACCAACCGCAACGAGATCGAGTTGATGCAGTACCGCTGGTCCGTCGGGGTCGGATACCCCTCCCTCTCGAACACATGCCCAAGATGCGACCCGCACCGCGCACACCGCACCTCGGTCCGCACCATCCCGTGCGAGCCGTCCTCCAGCACCTCCACCGCGTCGGAGTCCTTCGGGTCGTAGAAGGACGGCCAGCCGGGCGTGCTTCTCGAATACTCGAGTGCATCCCCGCCCCCATGCGGGGCAACAGCCAGGGCTCCACTGGCCGTAGAGCCCTTACTCCAGATCTCCCAGCAGTGGCTCCAAGGCACATTCCTCGTGCAGGGCGACTCCGAAGGCTTCCATGATCGGGGCCAGTTCGGCGTCCCAGACGGCCGCCACCTGTGGCCCGGCGAGCGGCAGTGATGGCGTGCCATGCAGCTCCGCGCGTGTCGCGAGGTACTCGTAGTCCGCCGCCGTCATGCGCCACGGCTCCGCCCGGTACCGCTCCATGATCCGGTTGGCCAGCGCGATACCCGTCCAGTCGAAGTCCCCGTGGTACGCGAAGGCGCAGCCGGCTGTCGCCAGTGCGTCCAGCAGCGTGAGAACGACCGTCGTCGCACTGCCTGACGTGCAGACCAGCGGGGCGGTGCATCCGGCATCGGCCGCGGCTTCGACCACGCGTGGATTTTCGCATACGTGGACACGGGTGCCCGGCGGCATGTTCAGGCGCAGGGTGCGCAGTTCGCGCAAGGTCAGATGAGTCTCCAGCGCGCGGTCCGCCCGCTCGCGCAGGGTCTTCTCACCCCACGTCCCGCCCCTTGGCCGCAGGCCATACGTGAGCACGGTGCTGGACACCTCGTCGGGAATGACCGAGGCCCGCCGCCACAGGGCGCGGCGGCCCGGTGCGTCAGTCGGGACATCCGCTCCCCGGGCCGCCGCGATGCCGCGCAGGACCAGGCGGGCCAGCAGAGTGCCGTCGTCCAGGCCGTGGGCCGAGCCCGTCGTGCGGGTGGCCAGTTCGCCGCGGCCCCAGGTGGCAGGGGCGGGGCCGGGAGTTGTGCCGGGGAAGAGGGTCGCGAGGGTGTCGATGGCCTGGGTGACGGTGGTGAGCGCGGTGCCGGACGGCTGTCGCGTGAGCGTGCCGCCCCGCCGTATCTCCTCCAGCCATGGGCGGGCCCATGGCTGTCCTGCCAAGGGCGTTGCAGCGAGGGTCGTTTCAGCCGCGGACCACAGACGGATGCGTTCGGCCTGCGCAGCGTTGCGGGCCGCCCGGCGGTCGGTGAGGGGTGGGCCCAGTTCCGCCAGCGTCGCGGCCAGCCCTCGGCCGACCGCACTGGCCCGAAGGCGGATGTCCAGGTCCGGCAGGCGGATTGTGGCGGTGGGGCCGGTGACCGGCCTGGCCAGGAGAAGGGACAGCGCCTCCCGCTCCTGTGCGTCCAGGTTCTGGAGCCTGATCGTGCCGGTCGGCTGGAGGCCGCCGCGTTCGAGGCGGGTGCGGGCTGCCGCCCAGAGGCGCGTCAGGCCCGGCCGGTTCAGGAAAGCCAGTGATTCGGCGTCCAGCGGCGGCTCGCCCTCCGCTCCGGCGTTCGTCATACCGACACCAGCCGCCTCTGCCGTCCGTTCCACGTGTAGTGGAGAGTGGCCACGCCCCGCACGTGCGGATCGCGCAGGCACTCGTAGATGTGCAAGGACGGTACGCCTGGCCAGTTGCCGATGAGGCGTTCGCTGGTGAGGACGAAGTCGAGGTCCAGGTCGACGAGGATGCGGCCGAGGCGGGCGTGGGTGGGCTCGTCGACCTTGGCAAAGGCGTCGTCCAGCAGGATCAGGCGGGGTGCGTGCGGGGCGGACTCCGCGAGGCTGGTGAAGTGGGCCGCCGCCGCGGCGAAGAGCACCAGATACGACAGCACACGCTGTTCGCCCTGGCTCAGGCCGGTGCGGCCGGAGAGCTTGCGCCGGCTGCCCGGGGCGGCGTCGTTCACCACCCAGGGGGTGAAGGCGAACCAGTCGCGGTAGTCGAGGGCGGTACGCAGGTGGGCCGCGTAGCCCGCGCCCGGGTCGGCGCGGCGGGCGTCTTCGATGCGCCGCTGGAGGACGTCGCGGAGTTGCTCGGACTCTTCGCGGTTGCGCAGACCCGAGGGGCTGCGCAGGAGGTCGACGGCCGCCTTCACGTCGGCTTCCACGCCGTCGGCGAGCTTCCAGTCAAGGGTGACGCCCAGGCCGTGTGAGGTGCGGACCGTGGACAGGGTGGCGTTGAGGGCGGCCACCAGGGCGCCCGCGGCCAGGACCTGGGTGGACAGGTGGTCGCCCAGCTCGCCCGTCAGGAAGCGCTGGAAGACCTCGCGCTCGCGTTCCGTCAGCCGGTCGCGGGCTTCGGCCGCCTGGGCGGCGATGCGCTCGCCCACCACGGCGATGTCGTGCGGGCCGTGGTCGTCGACGAGGCGGCAGCGCTTGATGCCGTCGTGTTCCTCGATCGTCGCGTCGTAGCCTCCGGAGAGCTGGTCGCGCAGCGCGGTGTGGAGGTTGAGGAGGGTGGTGTCCGAGATGTCGCGGCGTTCGGTGTCCAGACGGCGGCGCACGTCGTCGACCAGCGTATGCAGTGCCGTGATGCGGCCCCGTACGTCCTCGTGGACCGGGTCCGGGGACTTCAGGGCCACACCCTCGTCGGTGTCGAGGCCCGCCCCTCTCAGCACACCCGGCAGCGACAACGCCGCGCGCAGACGCCGTCCGCAGACCAGCGCCTCGTCCTCCTGGGCGGCGAGTGCCTCGCCCTGTACTCTCTCGTCCTCCCCGGCCCGTACGCGCTTGTCGTGCACGTCGGCCATGTCCTCCCGCACGCGCGGGAGTTGGCGCTCCACGGCGTCCAGGCGGCGCTTCGCCTCGGCCTCCCGGGAGAGGATCTCCTGCTCCGTGGCGCCGAGCGCCTCCTGAAGGCCTCGGACGATACGGCGAGCGGCCTCCAGTCGGCCGAGCGGCTCGGCGTAGTCGGCCTCGGCTTCCCGGCAGGCCGACTCGGCAACCTCGTAGTCCGTCCGGCCGTCGCGGTGACCGCCGGCTGCGGAAACGACCGCGCGCACCCGTCGCCGCAACCGCTCCGTGCCCTGCCCGAGCCGGTCGAGGGCGAGACGGACCGTGTCGAGTGCGGCCGGCTCCGTCGGGAGGCCGTGGGCGCTCGCCGTCGCCTCGGCCTCCCGACGGGCGGCGGACGCGCGAGCCCGCGCCTGCTCCGCCTCCCGGGCAGCCGCGGCAGCCTGCCCGGCGAGGGAGTCGGCGGTGCGCTCGGCCTCGGCGGTACGGGCCCAGGCATCGGTCAGCCGACGGGCGGAGGGCGGCTGGCGCATGGTGTCGGCGACCTGGTCCCGGTGCTCGGTCAGGCTCCGCAGGCCGTGCTCGCGTTCCGCCAACTCGTCCTGCACCGCGGTCAGTCGACGGTCGAGTTCGGCCAGCGTCCGGCGGCGGGTCTCCGCACGCAACTCCGCACCGACGTACTCGGCGGCCTGCTTGACGTGACGGCCCCGCACGACACCCAGCTTCCAGGAGCCGTCGGTGCCGATGACGGTGTGCGGCTCGGCCACCGCCGTATCCACCGCATCTGTGAGGAGGTTCCCGTCCCCGGCCAGCGCCACCGCCCCCAGCACCCGCTCGACCTGCTCGACCCTCACCCCGCTGTCCGGCGCGGCAACAGGCCGCAGCACCCGGGCGAGTGTCACCCCGGCCACCGGTTCTCCCGGTACCAGGAGGGTGTCCCGCGTGGCCGCGTCCAGGAGCGTGCCGTCGGCACGAACCCAGGCGTCGAGCAGGCCGCTTGCCTCCAGGGCGGCTTCCAGCCCTGCGCGCGCTGCCGGCTCCAGGTCGGCTGCGAAGTCCACCAGCCGGTACAGGGGAGCCCCGGTGCCGGGGGTGCGGGGAGCCGCGCGGTGGGGTGGAGGCGGCGGCTCGGGGTCGGTACGGCGTTCCCATTCCTCGCGCTCGCCACGGACGCGATCTCGTTCACCGATCAGTTCGCGGAGGGCGACGGCGAGGGCGTCGCGATCCTCGCCCAGTTCCGCCAGCCACGGATCGACGGCCGACCGGGCCGCGTCGGCCACCTCGTCGGGGACCCGGTCGGGCAGCGGGCCGTCCGCCGGATCGTGGGCGGCCAACGCGAGTACGTCGTCCAGGGGTACCCCGGTGAGGCCGCGCAGCCGCTCGATCCAGACCCGGACCGCGTCGGCATACACCTCTCCTTCGCGCGCGGTCTCCTGCCGGCGCTGCTCTGCCTGGTCTCGCGCGTGTTCCGTCTGTTCCTCCAGGCGCTCACGGGCGGCGTCGGCCTCGTACGCCTCCTGCCGGGCCTTGGCCGACATCTCCACAAGAACGGCCAGTTCGGTCACGGACCGGGACCGGTGCCTGATCACTGGCTGCGCGGCATCGAGCTGGGCATCCCAGGAGTGCAGCGCGGTCGCGCAGGCCTCGGTGTCGACCGCCAGTACCTCGCTGTGCCGTACGAGGTGGACGTCGCCCTCCGGGGACATCAGTTCAGCCGTCGCGGCGGCCGCTGCCGGCAGGGCGGGGGTCGCGACCGGCTCCCCCAGGTGCACGGGGTCGAGTCCGGAGCGCTCCGCCTCCCGTACCAGCTCGCCGTGCGTGGTGCTCAGCTCGATCAGCTCTTCCCGGAGCCGCCGGGCCTCGGCGGTGAGGCGCCGGCCCGCCTCCTCCTTGTTGCTGTGCCCCTGGCGCAGTGACTTGAAGGCGGCGGCGGCCGCGCTCTGCAGGGCATTGACGGTGGCCCGCTTCTCCCCGAGTTCCTTGAGGCTGCGGTACTCGGCGCTGGCGTGCAGCGCGGCCAGATCGGTCTCGGCGGAGCTCGCCTCGCCCTCAAGGGCTTCGACGTGGCCGCCGAGTTCCTTCTCACGCTCACGGAGCGCTTCGGCCGTTCTCGCCGCGTCCCCCGCAGACTTGCGGCACTCCGCGAGCCGCTCCAGTTCACCGCTCGCCTCGCCCGCGCGGCGGCGCAGTGCCCCGTGCAGATAGCCGCGGTAGCCGGTGAGGAAGGCGGTGAGCGACTGGTCCGTCCGCTCCAGACGCCCGAGGTCGGCCCGTACGGCGTCGAGGTCGTCGAGGCCCCGGGCCACCTTCTCCACGATCTCGTCGTCGAGGGCGGGCAGTGTCTCGGCGAGGACGGAGACCAGGCCCCCGGAGTCGATGCGGTCGCCGATGGTGGGGCGGCGCAGCCGGTGCAGGAGATGCAGGAGGTTGCGATAGCGGGCCGCGTCGGTCAGGCCGAACAGTTCACGGGCGACCCTGGCCCGGTGCTCCACGGCGCGGTCGGTGACGTTCTCCGCGCCGACGAGCGACTTGAGCTGGTCGACGGGGAGAGGCCGGCCGGCGGGGGCGAGGTCCAGGTCTTCGCCGACCCGGAGCCGGGTCACGAAGAAGAACGGCTTCGCCGCCTTGGTCGACTGCGACGCGCGGACGGCCACTCCGAGGGTGAGGTGATGGTCGCTGCCGTCCTCGTCCGTCCGGGCGAACTCCACCCACAGGTAGCCCAGCCGGTTGGTCTGCTCGAACCCGTCCAGCATGAGCCAGAGGAGGGTGGTGCGCCCGGTGCCCGTGGCGTCCAACGCTCGGGCGTCGCCGTCGAGGAGGTACGGCAGCAGCATCTCCAAGGCCTTGGACTTGCCGGCGCCGTTCTTGCCGCGCAGCAGCAGGCGGCCGTCACCGAAGGCGAACTCCTGCATGTCGTACTGCCAGACGTTGTGGATGCCCGCGCGGTGCAGACGGTAACGGTGGAGGGCCGGAGTGCTGTTCACCGGGGTGCTGTTCATCGGGGCGGCTCCTTGGAGACGTCGTCCTCCGGGGGCTGGGCGTCCGCCGGGGACTGGGCGGCGGGGGGCCTGACCGTCACCGTGGTGGCGTAGCGGGCGGCCGCGGCGAGCAGGATCCAGCCGCCGCCCGTACGGTCCTTGCCACGTGCCCCCGAGACGTCCGTGACGGAACGGCCGTCGGCCACCGTCTCCTCGTATCCCTCGGGCAGGCCGTGGCCGTCCGCGCGCAAAGGACCGGCGGGCGCCATCAGACGCATCCGGACGAGGAGGTCGAGGACAGCGGCGAGGAATCCGTCCCGGTCCTGAAGGTGGCCGCGCTGCCAGTTGCTGCGCCTGCCGTACTCCTCGATCAGTTCGTCGAGCAGCTCGGGCAGCAGCCCGTCGGGGACGGGTACGCCGATGACCAGCCTCCCTCCGACAGCGGGGTGGCCCGGGCCTTCGGGGCGCAGCCGGTCGACGAGCCGCTCCACCAGCAGCAGCGCGGCCTGTGCGACCGTGCCGGTACCCGGCAGGTGTACGTCGGTGACTTCGTCATCCGGGTCGACCAGGGCGATGCCTTCGGCGCGGATCTCGGCCTCCAGGCCGAGCAGTTCCGAGAACGCTTGTGCCTCGCGCCGCTGCCGGGTGCGCAGCCACTCGCGCTCGGCGTCCGTGAGGTCGTCGAGATGGACGACTGGTGTTTCGACGAGGCGCCTGCGGACATACGTGCGCGGCCCTCCGAAGCCGGGGTCGGCGGCGCGGCGTACGAGGTCGGCACCGTCGCGGCTCTGGGCAAGCGGACCGGCGACCACGGCCCGCGCGATCTCGCGGTCCACGGTCAGCAGTGCCTCTCCGGCTCGTTCCTCGGCGACGGCCGAGACGTGACCCTCGGTCTCCACCAGGACGCCCCAGTCGACGAGTTGCCGCATTGCGGCCGCGAGCGTGCGCCGCTCGGCCTGTCGCCCGGTGTCGGCGATCTCGATCCCGGCGTCCACGGCCGCGGCCCGCAGATCGGCGACGAGCTGGGAGAGCAGGAGCTGTTCCGGGGCGGTGACGAGGACCGACAGGGCGAGGGCCAGGTAGGCGTACGTCCGTGGCGTGAAGGGCGTCCCGGTCGACGGCCGTTCGAGCCGGTGCCCCGAGCCCGGTCCGAGGCCGGCCTTGAAGAGCCGGGCGTACGACGCCTCCACCAGCAGTCGGTATCCGAACACCTGCTGGAAGCGCTGGGCGAGCCAGTCGGCGTGGCGTCGGATCAGTGGGAAGGTGTCGCTGTGCGGTCCGTTACTGGTGACCAGGGGGTGGGCCAGCAGGAGCCGGGCGGCGGTGCGGCGCTCGGCCGCGAGCGCGACGTCGTGCGCGGAAGGCAGGGGCATCAGGCACTCGCCTCCCCGGCCTCGGTCATCGGCTCGCCCACCACGGGCATGGACGCGCTCTCGACGGCCAGCGTGAGATCATCCGCTGTCAGGTCGCCGTCGAAGGACTGCAGGACGGTGTGCCGACCGGGGGTGCGCCACGCGGTCAGCCGGATGCCGAGGTCCGCATCACCCGCCTGCGCGCCGTCGAGCAGGAAGTCACCGGCGTCCTTGTGCAACTGGGCGTTGCCGAGGGCGGCGGTGAGGAGCTCGAGCAGCAGTCGCATGGCCGGAGCACTCAGTCTCACCTGGTCGAATCTGCCCGAGGCGCTGCGCAGTTCGTCGGCAGCCGCGTGCCGGGCCTCGGCCTGCTCCCGCGCACGCTCCAGGAGGTGCCGCTTCTGTTCGGAGTGGTCCTCGGCCGCGGCGGCACGTCCGCGCGGAGCCCTGCTGCCGCGCTCGCGCAGTGCCACCGGCACGTCCACCACCGGCCCAGTCCACCAGCTCACGTACGCCGGCACGGACGACTCCGGATCCGGTGCCACTCCCAGGTGCCGCGCCCCGTAGAGCCCGAAGGCGGCCACCGCGAGGTCGTGCCCCTCCTCCGGTTCCGCCGCGTCGAACCAGGCCGCGAGCCGCAGCAGGTCCTTGCGGCGGGACATCTCGCCGGAGGCCGAACGCAGCATCCGCTTGGCGTTGGCGAGGAGTGACTGCAGGGCACGCAGGGTGGCGTCCCGGAGCTGGTCCACCTGACTGCCGTGCCCGCCGGTGTCGGCGAACCAGTCCCGCAGCCCCTCCCAATCCGCCAGGTCCCGTCCGCGGCTGCGCTGGACGCGGGTCTGGGGCAAGCCTTCGGCGAGGGCCCCGAGACCTGTCGTGTGGGCGTCGATGCGGGACAGCAGCGTGGGCAGATGGGGCCAGATCGCCGCCAGCCGAGCGGCGATGCGCGGGGCACGGAAGGACACGTCCTCAGTGATCGCTTCCACGTAGTCGAGCAGCAGCTCCTTGAAGCCCTGGTATTCGGCCCCGTCGAGGTCGTAGCGGGCCAGCACCTGGCCCAGGTAGGCGTAGAAGTCCCGTACGGACTCGGCGAATTCGGCGAACTGTACGAAAAGGGTGCTGATGCGTTCGAGCGCCTGCTGCGGCTCCGGGCCACCGGCCTCCGTGACCATGGCGACGAGCTCGCCCAGGCCGCGGTCGACGAGCGCGAGGAGCTCACTGCTCACCTCGCGCGCGGCGTCCGCCCCGGCCAGCACCTCGTCCGCGTCCCGCTGGACGCGCTCGCCGAGTTTGGACAGCTGATAGCGGGACCGGGAACGCTGGTACTCGGCGATGCTTGTCGCCTTGACGGTGTGCGTGCTGCGCAGCAGATTGCCCCAGCGCACCAGCTGCTCGAGGCGCGCGGTGAGCGCCTCCGCATCGAGCGCCGCTCCCGGCCCGCCCGCCCGCCGCAGCTTGACGAGCACGTCGGGCACGGCAAGATCCGCGAGCAGCGTGCCGCAGAACACCCGCATCACCGCGACGTACTCCAGGCGTTCGGGCACGCTGAGGTACGTGTAAGCACTCAGCCGCTGCCATGCTTCGGCGCCGGTCTCCTCCCGATCAGGAGCCTGCGCTTCGTTCCCCTCCATGTCGACGAGCGTACGGACCGCTACTGACACTCCGGAGCAAGTCGGGGAAAACCAACCGCTCGCGATGCCAGCGCGCCGCCGCGGTCCGTCCTCACTCATGCCCACAACGGTCCAAGTTCGGCGACGGGCTCCGCGCTCACGTCGGCCGACGGGTCCGTGATCCTTCGGTGCGAGCCGTCCTCAAACGCCGGTGGTCGCTCCGTGATCCGGATCGTAGAGCCGGAGCATGCCTACAAAGCGGTCCAGCAGGTCGAGCTGTTCGGATCTGAGTGAGGGTGCGTTGAAGTGCTTCTTGTGCACCTTCTGGACGTCGGTCTCGCTGTGGACCCGGCCCAGACAACGCCTCGATCGCCGTTCGATCTCGACCAGGGTGAAGAAGGGCCGGGCGACCGTACCGAACCCGCCGGCCAGATCGGCCGAGGTGACGATGCCGCTCACCGTCCCGTCCGCGGCGTCGTCATCCGGAGAACGGACGCGAAGTCCGGCACCGTGGTCAGGCTGTGACCGCTCCGGTCAGCCCTCGTCCGGAACCAACCGCAACGAGATCGAGTTGATGCAGTACCGCTGGTCCGTCGGGGTCGGATACCCCTCCCCCTCGAACACATGCCCAAGATGCGACCCGCACCGCGCACACCGCACCTCGGTCCGCACCATCCCGTGCGAGCGGTCCTCCAGCACCTCCACCGCGTCGGAGTCCTTCGGGTCGTAGAAGGACGGCCAGCCGCAGTGGGAGTCGAACTTCGTGTCCGAGGTGAACAGCTCGGCGCCGCAGGCGCGGCAGGAGTAGACGCCCTTGGTCTTGGTGTTCGTGTACTCACCGGTGAAGGCCGGCTCGGTACCGGCCTGGCGCAGGACCGCGTACTCGCCCGGGCTCAGCTCCGCGCGCCACTGCTCGTCCGGCTTCTCGACGTCGTACGCCATGGCTCCTCAGCCCCTCACTTCGACAGTCGGTCCAGAATGCGCGGGCCGAGGTCCGTGACGTCGCCCGCGCCCATGGTGATAACGAGATCACCCGGCTTCGCCATTCCGGCGATCACCGCCGGCACCCCGTCCTTGTCGTGCACCGGCGTCACCTCCGCGCCCGCCGCGCGGGCCGCCTCGATGATCAGGTCGCTGGTCACGCCGGGGATCGGGTCCTCACGGGCCGGGTAGATGTCGAGGACGACCGAGGCGTCCGCCAGGGCCAGGGACTCGCCCATCTCCTTGCCCAGCTCCTGGGTGCGGGAGAACAGGTGCGGCTGGAAGACGACCAGGATCCGCGAGTCGCCCGCCGCCGCGCGCATCGCCTCCAGGTCGGCCGTCGTCTCCGTGGGGTGGTGCGCGTAGGAGTCGATGACCTGTACGCCCGCCGCCTCGCCCTTGAGCTGCAGGCGCCGCTTCACCCCGGTGTACGCCGCCAGCGCCGGGGCCAGCTCCGGGGCCGGCACGCCGAGGGCCGCGCCCGCCGCGAGGGCGGCCACCGCGTTGAGCGCGTAGTGGCGGCCGGGGACGGAGACCGTGAAGGTGAGCTCCGCCCCGTCCAGCAGCACGGTCACCTCGCTCCTCAGGCCCTGCGGCACGATCGACGTCACGCGCACGTCGGCGTCCGCCGCCTCGCCGTAGGTCACCGTCCGCACCGCCCCGGCCAGCCGCCGGGTCAGCTCCCGCGCGCCCTCGTGGTCCGCCGAGATCACCAGCGTGCCGCCGCGGACGATCCGGCCCGCGAACGTCTCGAAGGACTCGTAGATCTCCTCCATCGACGCGTAGTTGGCGTGGTGGTCGAGCTCGACGTTGAGGACGATCGCGACCTCGGGCGCGTACTGGTGGAAGCTGCGGTCCGACTCGTCCGCCTCGGCGACGAAGATCTCGCCCTCGCCGTGCAGGGCGTTGGAGCCGGGCGCGTCCAGGTCGCCGCCGATGGCGTACGACGGCTTCAGGCCCAGCTCGCTGAGCGACACCGCCAGCATCGACGTCGTGGTCGTCTTGCCGTGCGTACCGGCGACCGCGATCGGGCGCAGCCCGTCCATCAGGGCGGCCAGCGCGTCCGAACGGTGGATCACGGGGATACCCAGTTCCGCCGCGCGGGCCAGCTCCGGGTTGTCCTGCCGGATCGCCGACGACACGACCACACAGCTGGCGTCGTCGGCCAGGTGCCCGGCCGCGTGCCCGATATGCACGGTCACACCCAGCGCCCGCAACGCCTGCGCGGTCGCCGACTCCTTCGCATCACTCCCGTCCACCTCGGCCCCACGCTGCGCAAGAATCTTCGCAATACCCGACATGCCGGCCCCGCCGATGCCGATGAAGTGCGGTCGGTCCATGGCGGTAGGAAGGCCGGGTGCCATGCGTTTTCTCCCAAGATGCGGTACGTCGGTGACGCTTCAGCCTATTGCGTGCGTGGATCGGCGGTGCGTATGGGGCGCGGGGCGTGCATGCCGACCCAGGGGCGCGGGGAACTGCGCGAGCAACCACAACGCACCCGCACCCGCAAACGCACCGCACCCCCAGGGCGCTACTCCTTGCTGTGGGAGAACAGCTTCAGCACCGGCACCCCCACCTTGTGCCGCGCCCGCGAAGCCCAGTCCCGATGGAAGAACTCCTCCACGTAGTGGGGATCGGTCAGCACGATCACCTCATCCGCGTCCACCTCGTCGACCAGCGACCGCAGCGCATCCAGCGGATGATCCTCGACCAGCCGCCCCTCCGCGTCGCTGCCCGCTGCCCGCAGGGCCTGCAGTGACACCTCAAGGGCCTGCTGCCCCACACTCTTGGCGGCCTCCCCCTCCGGCGTCTCCCCTTCCCGCACCGCCTCGTCCAGCTCACCGAGCGCCACGTCGTCGATCGCCCGCAGCAGCCGGTCCGCCTGCTCGCCGCGCGGCTGGAGCAGCACGTGGAAGGAGACCGGCTCGTCCCCGTGCAAGGTGGTGACGAACTCCACGTCGGCGGACGTCAGGGCCTTCTCGATCATCAAAACGCTTGTGAACACCAGGCGCCTTTCTCCTTCGAGGACCCGTGGGCCCTCTCTCCTCCGTGGGCCGTGCCAGGCCCTGCGGAAACCATCCTGTCCCGTGCTCGCACGGGCACTGCCGGATTCAGTGTGCCCCCCGGAAGGTAAACGGAACGGAAGATTCCGCCGATTACCGGACCGGCGCTGACGCTCGAATCCATTTCCGGACATCCGGCCGTCTCACGTCCGCCGGTACCGGCTGAACAGAAACCCTCCCTCCTCCAGCAGGGACGCCAGCGCGAACCGCTGCGGCACCGCGACCGAGGGCCCGCCGGCGATGCGCTGTGCGTCGCCCGCGGTGAGCATCGGGGAGACGGTCAGGCACAGCTCGTCGAGCACACCGGCCGCCACCAGTTGCCCCAGCAGCCGCGGGCCGCCCTCGGTCAGCAGCCGGGTGTGGCCGAGTCCGGCCAGGGCCTGGACCGCGCGAACCGGGTCCACGCCCACGCCGTCCCCGGCGATCACCACCCGGGCGCCGGACTTCTCGGCGGTCGCGACGCGGTCCGGGGCCGCGGCGGCGCCGGTCAGGACCAGGGTCGGCACCAGGGGCGAGGTGAACAGCGGCAGCGAGAAGTCCAGGTCGAGGCTGGCGCTGACCACCGCGATCGCCGGCGCCGGCCCCTGTCCGGCCGCCTGGCGCCGGCCCGCGAACTCCGCACGCGCGCGTGCGGGCCGGTACCCCTCCTGCCGCACCGTTTCCGCACCGACGATCACGACGTCCGAAAGCGCCCGCAGCGTGCCGAAGATCCGCATGTCGGCCGCACTGGAGATGGACTGCGACCGCCCGCCGTGCTGGGCGGCGCCGTCCAGCGTGGCCACCATGTTGGCCCGCAGCCACGACTCCGGCTCCCCGGGCCCCGGCTCGGGGTAGGCGTACGCGGCGGCCAGCTCGGCCAGACTCCACTCCCGGTCGATCCGGCCACTCGGCTCACCATGGTCCCCCCGGTCAACCCGTGCATCACGGTTCACCCCGGCGGCCCCCTCAGCCACACCAGGCACATCACCCCCCGGGCTCCCGCCCAGGTCCGGAGCTGCTGTTTCGTCGGTCACAGGGAACAGGCGTCGCATGCCGTGCAGTGTTCCACGCCGCTTAGCATGGGGAACCGTGTCCTCTTCCTCCGTGCCGTCCGGGCCCGGCCCCCTAGCCGACGCCGCCCCGCTGTCCCTGTGCGCCCGTGAGCCGCAGGTGCCCGCGGACCGGCTGGTCGCCGAGATGGTGCCGCCGCCGCGCTTCGACTCGGTGCGTTTCGGCACGTACATCCCGGACCCGAACCAGCCCAGCCAGACCGAGGCCGTACGCGTGCTCGAAGGCTTCGCGGCGGGACTCGGCGAGGCGCCGGCGGGTGGCGGGAAGCGGCGCCTGTTCGGCTTCGGCAAGGCGGCGAAGAAGGCGCCCGCGGGGCCGCGCGGGGTCTACCTGGACGGCGGCTACGGCGTCGGCAAGACCCACCTGCTGGCCTCCCTCTGGCACGCCACCCCGGCCGAGAAGTCCCGCAAGGCGTTCGGCACGTTCGTCGAGCTGACCAACCTGGTCGGCGCCCTCGGCTTCCAGCAGACCGTGCAGACGCTGTCCGGCCACCGCCTGCTGTGCATCGACGAGTTCGAGCTGGACGACCCTGGCGACACCGTCCTGGTCTCCACCCTGCTCGGCCGGCTCGTCGAGGCGGGCGTAGCGCTCGCCGCCACCTCCAACACGCTGCCCGGCAAGCTCGGCGAGGGCCGGTTCGCGGCGGCCGACTTCCTGCGCGAGATCCAAGGCCTGTCCGCCCACTTCCGCGCCCTGCGCATCGACGGCGAGGACTACCGCCACCGCGGCCTGCCCGAGGCGCCGCCGCCGCACACCGACGCGCAGGTGACCAAGACGGCGTACGCCACCGAGGGCGCCTCGCTCGACGACTTCGGGCAGCTGCTGGCTCATCTCGCCCGGGTCCATCCCAGCCGGTACGGCGCCCTGACCGACGGAATCAGGGCGGTGTGCCTCACCGACGTCCGGCCGGTGCCGGACCAGTCGACGGCCCTGAGGCTCGTCGTGCTCGCGGACCGGCTCTACGACCGCGAGGTGCCCGTCCTGGCCTCCGGCCTGCCCTTCGACCAGCTGTTCAGCGAGGAGATGCTGAAGGGCGGCTACCGCAAGAAGTACTTCCGGGCGATCTCCCGGCTCACCGCGCTGGCCCGCGACGCGGGCCGACTCGTCGCGGGCCACTGAACCGGGGTTCCGTTACCTCATCACCTCCCTTGCTTCAAGGGCTACTTCAAGCCATCGCCCAGACGGTTTTCAGGCTCTCTTCAGCTCGCAACGTTAAGTTAACCCTGCAAACGACTTTGCCGGGTTAATGTGTTTCTTGACCAGCCATTGACCAACCGTTGGCTGGCACTAGACGCGTGAACCGCCTGAAGGGGGGCGCATGACACGAGGTACGACGGCCCGGACCGTGGTGTCGATCCTCGCCGCCGTCCTGCTCGCCCTTCAGTTCTTCGCGCCGGCGGCAATCTTCACATCCGCGCATACGCCGGGTAACGCCATGGCCAAGAACGTGCCCGGAACAAAGCCGTCCGGGAAGACGCTGCGCGATGAGATCGCCGCCCGCCGCGACGCCGGCCACATCGGGGACCCGACCGGTCCCCTGCCGACCGTCGACCGGCACCGCACCGCCGACGTGGTCCGTGCGAGGACCGAGCGGGTACTGCCGGGGCAGACGCCTCCGGCCGCCCGGGAACCGGTCCCGGCCGACGCCGCGCACCAGCGCACGTCGAGATGCTCGGCAGCCCACTCTCCGGCCGCACTGCAGGTCTTCCGCTGCTGAGTCGCAGAGCTGTTCCCCCACCTCTGTCATGTAAGTCCGACGCGCCATCACGGCGCGCCAGGAGGAGTCACCACACTATGCAGCCCCTCATCGACAACGCCCGTACGTTCGGACAGCGCCCTGAGGAGTTCGCTCGCCTCGCCGAGGGCCAGTCCCCCGACGTCCTGTTCATCACCTGCTCCGACTCCAGGGTCGTCCCGGCCCTGATCACGGGCGCCCGGCCCGGCGAGCTCTTCGAGCTGCGCACCGCGGGCAACATCGTTCCCCCCTACCCCTCCGAGCACCCCACATCGGAGGCGGCCACCATCGAGTACGCCGTGGAAGTCCTCGGCGTGAAGGACATCGTGGTCTGCGGCCACTCCCACTGCGGTGCCGTCGGCGCGCTGGTGCGCGGTGACGACCTGAACGCCGTCCCCGCCGTACGTGACTGGCTGGCGCACGGCGCCGACCAGCCCAAGTGCGACGACCCGGCCGACCCGACGGTCGCCGAGGCCGTGCAGAACCACGTACTGGCGCAGGTGCTGCGCCTGCGGTCCTACCCGTGCGTCGAAAAGCGGCTGACGAACGGTCAACTCGGTGTGCACGCATGGTTCTACGAGGTGCACACCGGAACCGTGCGGGCCCGCCGCGCGGACAACGACACGTTCGAGGCGGTGTGAGCACGATCATGACTGCAATCTCGAAGTTTCCCTACCTGCGGCAGGACTTCGCCGCGTCCGTCGTCGTCTTCCTGGTCGCCGTGCCGCTGTGTGTCGGCGTGGCGGTCGCCTCCGGTGTCCCGGCCGAGCTGGGCCTCGTCACCGGCATCGTGGGCGGCCTCGTCACCGGGTTCATGCCCGGCAGCAGCCTCCAGGTGTCCGGTCCCGCCGCGGGCCTGACCGTGCTGGTCTTCGAGGCCGTCCGCGAGTTCGGCGTGGGCACGCTCGGCGTGATCGTACTGATGGCCGGTCTGCTCCAGCTCGCCATGGGCTTCCTCAAGGTGGGCCGCTGGTTCCGCGCGATCTCCGTCTCCGTCGTCGAGGGCATGCTCTGCGGCATCGGCCTGGTGATCATCGCCGGGCAGATCTACGCGGCGGCGGGCCTGACGGCCCCGGAGAGCGGCATCGGCAAGATCGTGGGCCTGCCGGGGGCGTTCGCGGACGCGCTGGGCAGCACCGAGGCGCTGACCTCGCTCGCGATCGGCGCGGCCACCATCGCCGTCATCGTGCTGTGGAAGAAGCTGCCGAAGCAGGCGCAGGCCCTGCCCGGCGCCCTCGCGGCGGTGATCCTGGCCACCCTGGTCACGTTCGCCTTCAGCCTGCCGGTCGCCAAGGTCGAGGTGGAGGGGCTGCTGGGCGTCATCCAGCTGCCCGGCTCCGAGGCCTTCGGCAACCTCGCCACTCCGGCGATCTGGGGCACGATCGTCGCCTTCGCCCTGATCGCCTCCGCGGAGAGCCTGTTCAGCGCGGCGGCCGTGGACCGGATGCACGACGGTCCGCGCACCCAGTACGACAAGGAGATGGTCGCCCAGGGCGCGGGCAACACGATCTGCGGCCTGCTCGGCGCGTTGCCGATGACCGCGGTGATCGTGCGCAGCTCCGCCAACGTCACCGCGGGAGCGAAAACCAAAGCGTCCCGCGTGCTGCACGGCGTATGGATCCTGCTGTTCGCCGCCGCGATGCCGTGGGCCCTGGCCCTGATCCCGCTGCCCGCCCTGGCCGGCATCCTGGTGCACGCGGGCTGGAAGCTGATCCCGTTCCGCCAGATCGCCGAGCTGTGGCGGGCGCACAAGGGTGAGGCGCTGATCCTCGTCGTGACCGCCGTGGCGATCGTCGTGGTGAACATGTTCGAGGGCGTGCTGATCGGTCTGGCCCTGTCGGTGGTCAAGACCGCCTGGGAGGCCTCGCACCTGAAGACCGAGGTCATAGACAAGGGCGCCGGGCCGATCCAGGTGTACCTGTCGGGCAACGCGACCTTCCTGCGGCTGCCGAAGATCCTCGACAGCCTGGAGGCCCTCCCGCAGGACCGGCCGATCGAGCTGGACCTGTCCGGGCTGCACCACCTGGACCACGCCTGCCGTACGGCGCTGGAGAACTGGGCCGAGCGGCACAGCGCATCCGACACCGACCCGGTGAAGGTCACGGCGACGCAGTAGCAGTCCTGAGCGCGGTTTCCCGCACATAGTGTCCGGCCCGGGGCGTGTCCCCGGGCCGGATGCTGGGCATATCGTTACAAAGCAGACGCACCCCAAGACCTCTGCGTGAGGAGGTCGCCATGCTCCAGGAGCTGCTTGCCGCGGTAGTGGCCGCGGGAAGCGCCGGGATCGTCTACGTCGTCGCGGCGGCGCGGATCGTCAAGCAGTACGAACGCGGGGTGGTCTTCCGGCTCGGCCGGTTGCGCGGCGCCGTGCGGCAGCCGGGGTTCACCCTGATCATTCCCGGTGTGGACCGGCTGCGGAAGGTCAACCTGCAGATCGTGACGATGCCGGTGCCCGCGCAGGAGGGCATCACCCGGGACAACGTCACGGTGCGCGTCGACGCGGTCGTGTACTTCAAGGTGGTCGACGCGGCGGCGGCCATCGTCAATGTCGAGGACTACCGCTTCGCGGTCTCGCAGATGGCCCAGACGTCCCTGCGTTCGATCATCGGCAAGAGCGATCTCGACGATCTGCTGTCCAACCGGGAGAAGCTCAACCAGGGCCTGGAGCTGATGATCGACAGCCCGGCCGTGGGCTGGGGCGTGCAGATCGACCGCGTGGAGATCAAGGACGTCTCGCTGCCGGACACCATGAAGCGGTCCATGGCCCGGCAGGCCGAGGCCGACCGGGAGCGGCGCGCCCGGGTCATCAACGCCGACGCCGAACTCCAGGCCTCCAAGAAGCTGGCCGAGGCGGCCCAGCAGATGGCGGACACGCCCTCCGCGCTGCAGCTGCGGCTGCTCCAGACCGTCGTCGCGGTCGCCGCGGAGAAGAACTCCACGCTCGTCCTGCCCTTCCCGGTGGAGCTGCTGCGGTTCCTGGAGCGGGCCCACCAACTGCCGCCGGAGCAGCAGCAGGCCGCCGTCCGGACGCTGGCGCAGCAGGCACAGAACCTGACGCGGAACCCTCCGGATCCGGCCGAGCAAGCCGCCCCGAAGTGACGCGCGCTACGCGCGTGGTTCCCGAGGCCCGCACCAGGTGATAGACACGGCGGGGTCACAGTTCCTGTCCGCCAGCAGGAAGGCTGCCCCATGCCGGAAATGTCAGAAAATGTTCGCTCCGCAACGCGGCGCGAGGTCCTCGCCCGGTCCGGCGCCCTGGGCCTCGGCATCGCGTTCACCGGAACCCTGTCCGAACTCTTCGCCGGCACCGCCGCCGCGCACGACCTCGGCCGTACCGGATACGGCCCCCTGGTCCCCGACCCGAACGGTCTGCTCGACCTCCCGAAGGGTTTCCGCTACCGCGTGCTCTCCCGCGAGGGCGACCCGCTGCGCTCCGGCGGGGGCCGGGTCCCCTCCAACCACGACGGCATGGCTGCCTTCGCCGGCCGACACGGCCGCGTCCACCTGGTCCGCAACCACGAGAACCGCGCCGACGGCAGGGTCCCCGTCCCGACGGCCGAGGGCCTGACGTACGACCCGACGGGCAGGGGCGGCTGTACGGCGCTGACGCTGGACGCACGCAACCACGTCCTGTCCGAGCGGGTCGCCATCGCCGGTACGGCCGTCAACTGCGCGGGCGGGCCCACCCCGTGGGGCACCTGGCTGACCTGCGAGGAGACCGAGGACAAGGCGGGCGCCAACGGCTACACCAAGGACCACGGCTTCATCTTCGAGGTGGACCCGGTCGACCCGCGCCGCAGCGGGGCCGTACCACTGACCGCGATGGGCCGCTTCCAGCACGAGGCGATCGCCGTCGACCCGAAGCGCGGCGTGGTCTACGAGACCGAGGACGCCTTCGAAAAACCGTTCGGCCTCTTCTACCGCTTCCTGCCCGACAAGCCACTCGGCGGGCTCGGTTCGCTGCGCGCGGGCGGCCGGCTCCAGGCGATGCGGGTGCCCGGTGTGCCCGACCTGTCGACGATCCAGGACACGGGCGCCTGTTTCGACGGCATCGAGTGGGTGGACGTACCGGACCCCCAGGCCGCCGAAACCCCCATCCGCTTCCAGGACTTCGGCCCGCAGGGCATCACGCACGCGCAGAAGCTGGAGGGCTGCTACTGGGGCGGCCGGTCGGTGTACTTCGTGTCGTCCTTCGCCCGTAGCGACGAGGGTTCGGCGGCGGACCACTTCGGGCAGATCTGGCGGTACGACCCGGAGCCGCGCCGCCTCACCCTGGTGATCGTCTTCGGCCCGGACACCGACGTCCAACTGCCCGGCGAGTCACCGGACAACATCTGCCTGGCGCCCAGCGGCGGCCTGATGGTCTGCGAGGACGGCGAGGGCGCCCAGCACGTCTTCGGCGTCACCCGGCACGGCGAGGTGTACGCCATGGCCCGCAACCGCCAGAACACCGGCACCGAGGCCGAGCCGGAGTGGGGCGAGTTCGCCGGGGTCGCCTTCTCACCCGACGGCGGCACGATGTACGTCAACTGCTACAACCCGGGGACGACGTTCGCGGTGACCGGACCCTGGCGCCGGTAGCCGTACGGCCGTGACGGAACCGGGCGGCCGGGGAGCGCCGCCCGGTTCGGGACAGCGCACGGCCGCACGAGCCCTGCCTGCCCTCGGGCCGGTTCCGGCCGAACCACCCGTGACCGGGACGGGCGGCGGTTCGGGGGGACCGCCACCGGGTCCCCGCAGGGCGCGGCGACTACCTCCTGGTACGCGCTCCGCCGCTGTGCGGGTGACTCCGCGGCCGAGGGCGCCGCGCCTTCGTGCGAAAAGCTGCGAATCACCCCATACCTTCGTCCAGTGATCACTCTGGTACGTCGTGTCACCGCCGTCTGTGCCCTCGGGGCCGCCCTCGCCGCCTGCGGCACCGCCGAGGCTCCTCGCACCGCCCGCCCCGCGCCCGCCGCGCCGACCTCCGCCGGGCCGTCCCGGCCGCCGACCCTCGCGCCCGGGCCGGCCGGGCTGACCCCCGTGTTCTCGCACGGTCCGCGCAGCGCGGGCAAGGTCGTCGCGCTGACCTTCGACGCCGACATGACCGCCGGGCAGGGGCCGCGGGCGGCGGCCGGTGAGCGGTTCGACAATCCGCGGCTGATCGCGGCGCTGCGTGCGCTGCGGGTGCCGGCCACCGTGTTCATGACGGGGCGGTGGGCCGAGGAGTATCCGGAGCAGGCCCGTGCGATCGGTCGCGACCCGCTGTTCGAGGTCGCCAACCACTCCTACAGCCACTACGCGTTCACCGGGGACTGCTACGGGCTGCCCACCGTGTCCGGCGAGCGGATGCGGGCGGACGTGGAGCGCGCGTACGGGGCTTTCCGGAAGGCGGGGGTGGCCGATCCGGTGCCGTACTTCCGTTTCCCGGGTGGGTGCTACGACCGGCGGGCGCTGAAGGCGATCGCGGCGGCCGGGGTGACCGCGGTGCAGTGGGACGTGGTGAGTGGGGATGCGTTCGCTACGGATGCCGATGCGGTGGCGCGGCAGGTGGGGGAAGGGGTGCGGCCGGGGTCTGTGGTCGTGCTGCACTGTACGCGGAGTGCTGCGCCGGTGACTGAGCGGGCGGTGCGGATGGTTGTGCCGGAGCTGCGGCGCAGGGGGTTTCGGTTCGTGAAGGTGTCCGAGTTGATTGGTCGGGTTGCGCCGTAGAGGGTTCGGTGCGTTGCGGGGTGCGGGTTGTTCGTGGCCAGTCGCGCCCCCGCGGCGGAGCCGCATATCGATACAGCCCCGCGCCCGTTGGGTTGGCACACTGGAGGGCGTGCAAAGTGACCCGTCTTCTGTGAACGACACTCCCTTCCTGGCCGAGTCCGGTGCTCGTGACCTGGCGCCGCAGTATGTGCTTCCGCTGGTCGTACGTATCGAGCGGGCCGCTCCACCGTCCCGTACGGACGCGTTGGAGACGGCTGCTCGTGCGGTGCTCGTGATGTTGAGCGATGAGCGGTCGATGGGGGATGGTGAGTGGGCGCAGGCTGTGCGGGACTGGGAGGATGCGCGGATCCGGAAGGTCGTGCGGCGGGCGCGTGGGGCGCAGTGGCGGCAGGCGGAGGCGTTGCCCGGGATCACGGTGACCGGGGAGTCGGCGGAGGTGCGGGTCTTTCCGCCCGTGCCCCTGGACGGCTGGCCCAGGGATCTCGCCCGGCTCCAGGTGTCGGGGACGGAGCTCGACGATCCGGAGCCGTCGGCGGAGCCGGACCTCACAGCGCCGGTGCTGTGGCTCAACCCCGGCGTCGAGATGTCGGCCGGCAAGGCCATGGCCCAGGCGGGCCACGGCGCCCAACTGGGCTGGTGGGAGCTGTCCCCCGAGGCCCGCAGGGCCTGGCGCGACGCGGGCCATCCCCTCTCGGTCCGCACCGCCGAGCCCGGTCAGTGGCGTGAACTCAGCACGAGCGGCGTGCCGTTGGTGCGGGACGCGGGGTTCACGGAGATCGCCCCCGGGCCGACCGTGGCGGTCGAGGGGTACGACCGGGTCGGCGCCCTCGTGGACCGCGTTCGGCGACCGGCCGGCTGAGCAGCAGAGGAAACGATCATGGATCCGGCCGCGGAGTCCCCGCCGAGCGCGAGCATCAGCCTGCGCCAGTTGCTGATGGCCCTGGGCGACTCGCTGGTGGAGGTGCAGGCCGCGCCCGCCGGGCTGGACGTCGCGATCCGCGGCGTCGCCCTGCTCGACCCCGAGGACCCGCCGAGCGCCCGTCCCGGCGAGCTGGTCCTCGTCATCGGTGCCCGGGGCCGCGCCGCCGGTCCGGCGCTGCGGGCCGCCGGGCGGGACGGAGCTGCGGCGGCCGTGGTCAAACTGGAGGGTCCCGGCCAGGCCGCCGTGCTCGGCGAGATGGCCGGCGAGGCCGGGATCGCCCTGCTCTCCCTGCGCACCGAGGCACGCTGGGAGCAGGTGAACGCGCTGGCCCGCGCCGCCCTCGACGACGCGCCGCCGGGCCACCCCGGCGAGGGGGGCGAGGAGACCGACCTGTTCTCGCTCGCCCAGACCACGGCCATCCTCACGGGCGGCATCGTCAGCATCGAGGACGCCGCCAACCGGGTGCTGGCCTACTCCCGCTCCACCGACTCCGACGAGATCGACGACCTGCGGCGGCGTTCCATCCTCGGCTGGCAGGGGCCGGAGGCGTATCTGGCGAAGCTGCGCGAGTGGGGCGTGTTCCAGCACCTGCACTCCAGCGACCGGGTGATCGCCATCGCCAGCCACCCGGAGCTGGGGATCCGCCGCCGGCTGGCGGTCGCCATCCGGTCCGGGGAGCGGCAGCTGGGGACCGTCTGGGTGCAGGAGGGCTCGACGCCGCTGTCGGCCCACTCGGAGCAGGCTCTCGTGGGTGCCGCCAGGGTCGCCGCGCGCCACCTGGTGCGCCGCCGCCGGGAGCTCTCCGACGACGTGACCCTCACCCGGACCCTGATGGCCGGACTTCTGGAGGGCAGCACCGGTCCGCAGCCGCTGGCCACCCACCTGGGCCTCGACGCCGGCCGCCCGGCCGCCGTCCTCGGCTTCTCGTACGGGACCGCGGGGGCCGACGTCGCCGCGCCGGAGCTGACCCACGCCGAGGTCACCAACCTCATCTCCGTGCACATCGCCGCCCGGCACCGCAGCGCACTGGTCACCCAGCTCGATCCCCGCATCTACGTGCTCCTGCCCCAGCTGCCGCGCAGCATCGACACGGCCACGCTGCGCGGCTGGGGCCAGGAGGTCGTCGACGCCGCACGCCGCCACCTGGGCCTGCCGCTGCGCGGCTCGGTCGGCTGTCTGGTGCCCGGGCTCGGCGACGTCCCCGAGTCGCGCCGGGAGGCGGACCGCATCCTCGACGCCATGATGGGCGCGGGCCTTTCCACCACGGTCGCCGCGCTGCCGGACATCCAGGCGGAGGTGCTGGTCAGCGAGATGCTGACGCTGCTGGCCAAGCACCCCGAGATACGGGATCCGCGCCTGACCGCTCTGGTCGAGCACGACAGCAGCCACCAGGGCCGGCTGGCCGAGTCCCTGCTGACCTACTTGAACTGCCTGGGTGACGTACGGGCGGCGGCCGCCCAGTTGCATGTGCACCCGAACACGCTGCGGTATCGCATGCGCCGGGCCGAGGAATTGACCGGTCTCGATCTGAGCCGGCCCGATCAGCGTCTGCTGGCCATGCTCCAGCTGCGGCTGCCGCCCACCAGCTGACTTCGTGCGCATTGGCCGGTCGGACAGTCATCGACGACGGGTTTGTTAAGACTTCACAAACATGTTGCCCCATGGCCCCCCATACGCTTGCGCAAATCCATTTCTGCCCGGCTGTCTGCTCGCCGCCCGCCACCCACGCCGTCCGGCGATCCAGGCAGCCACACCCCCCGCGTGGCCCTCCCAACCACTCAATGGATGTCGACATGACAACACGTCCCCCTGATTCTCTGGCTCTCGCGACCACGGAGCCCCCCGATGGTCGGTCTCCGGAGCAGCCAGGTCTGCGGGCCGGTCTCAAGAACCGCCATCTGTCCATGATCGCCATCGGCGGGGTGATCGGCGCCGGTCTGTTCGTGGGCTCCGCCTCCGGCATCGCAGCCGCCGGGCCCGCCATCCTGGTGTCGTACGTGCTGGTCGGCGCCCTGGTCGTGTTCGTGATGCGGATGCTGGGCGAGATGGCCGCGGCCAACCCGACCTCCGGCTCCTTCTCCGCCTACGCGGACCGGGCGCTCGGCCGGTGGGCCGGGTTCTCGATCGGCTGGCTGTATTGGTTCTTCTGGGTCGTCGTGCTCGCGGTCGAGGCGACCGCGGGTGCGGTGATCCTGGAGAGCTGGGTGCCGGCCGTACCGCAGTGGGCCTGGGCGCTGATCGTGATGGTGGTGCTCACGGCCACGAACCTGGCCTCGGTCGGCTCCTTCGGCGAGTTCGAGTTCTGGTTCGCGGGCATCAAGGTGGTCGCCATCTCGGGCTTCATCCTCCTCGGCGTCCTGGCGATCTTCGGGGTGCTGCCCGGCTCCGACCATGCCGCGACGGGCTTCGGCAACCTCACCGAGCACGGCGGCTTCCTGCCCCACGGGCCCGGCGCGATCCTCACCGGCATCCTGCTGGTCGTCTTCTCCTTCATGGGCAGCGAGATCGTCACCCTCGCCGCCGGTGAGTCCGCCGACGCGCGGCGGGCGGTCGCCAAGGCCACCCGGAGCGTGATCTGGCGGGTCGGCATCTTCTACGTCGGCTCGATCCTCGTCGTGGTCTCGCTGCTGCCGTGGAACGACCCGGCGATCGAGAAGAAGGGCTCGTACGTCGCCGCTCTCGACACGATCGGCATCCCGCACGCCGGCGAGATCATGAACTTCATCGTGCTGACCGCCGTCCTGTCCTGTCTCAACTCCGGCCTCTACACCGCCTCCCGGATGGCCTTCTCCCTCGGCCAGCGCGGCGACGCCCCGCAGTCCTTCGTACGGACCAACACGCGAGGTGTTCCGCAGGCCGCGATCCTGGCCTCGGTGGCCTTCGGCTTCGTGGCGGTCGCCTTCAACTACCTGTGGCCCGACACGGTCTTCCAGTTCCTGCTGAACTCCTCTGGCGCGGTCGCGCTGTTCGTGTGGCTGGTCATCTGCTTCTCGCAGCTGCGGATGCGGGGGATCATCCTGCGCGAGAGCCCGGAGAAGCTCGTCGTCAAGATGTGGCTGTTCCCGTATCTGACGTGGGCGACGATCGGGATGATCCTGTTCGTCCTCCTCTACATGCTCACCGATGGCAGCGAGGGCGGCGGCCGGAGCCAGGTGCTGCTCTCCGTCCTCGTCGCCGTGCTGGTGATCGCGGTCTCGCTGGTCCGCGAGCGGATCCGCGCGAAGGATGCCGAGACGGCGGGCGCGCCCCGGTAGCCACCGCGGACCGCCGTACGGCCCTTTTCCGGCTCCCCGCCCTCCGGCGGGGAGCCGGTCCCGTTGGGGAGCCGGTCCCGTTGGGGAGCCGGTCCCGTTGGGGCCAGGAAATTCCCAGCGTCCGGCCGCAGCCGCCGACTTATAGTCGGCGTTTGGTCGTCAGCGTCCGGAGGGATACCTGTATGCACGCAGCAGCCGAATTCATCACGGAGACCTACGCGCTGGGCGCCGGGCCGTGGACCATGACGCCCGTCACCCGCGGCGCCCTGGGCCAGATCTGGAAGCTGTCCGGCAACGGCTCGTCCTGGGCGGTGAAGGAACTCCTCTTCGGCTGCGACGAGGAACAGGTCGGCCGGGAGGCCGCGCTGCGGGCGGCCACGGAGGACCTTGGCATCGCGTCACCGCGGCTCATGCCCAACCGCGACGGCGCGTACGTCTCCCAACTCGCCACCGGGTCGGGCGAGTCGTACGTCAAACTGTACGACTGGATCGACGGCACCAGGGCGGACGCGTCCGACCCGGCCGTCCTGGACTGGTTCGGCCGGACCATGGCTCTCCTCCACCGGGCGGGAGAGGGCGCGAGCAGGACGCCGGGCGCCTGGTACGAGGAGTGCCCGCGGGACGCCGACTGGAAGGACCTGCACCAGAAGGTCCGCGAGGCCGGTCTGCCGTGGGCGGACGCGCTGGGCCGGTTCATCGACACCTCAGCGGCGGAGCTGGCGCAGTGGGTGACGCCGTCCGAGCCCGACGACCTGGTGACGTCACACCTGGACCTGCAGCCACAGAACGTGCTGGTCGGCCCGGCCGGTCCGGTCCTCCTCGACTGGGACAACGCCGGGCCGGCCTCGGCGGAGCGGGAGCTGGCGCGTGCCGTGTACGTGTGGTCCGGCGGCAACCGGCCGGACACGGATGCCGCGCGGCGCCTGATGCGGGCGTACCGGAGCGCGGGGGGCCGGTCCGCCGTCAAGGGCCCGGAGTCCTTCTCCATGCTCTTCGCGACGGACCTGAACTTCATCTACGTGCAGGCCGAGTGCGCCGTCGATCCGGATGTGACCGACGCGCAGCGCGCGTTCGCGAGCGACAAGGCCGCCGCCTGCCTGCGCAGTGTGCCGGACCTGGCGGCCGTCTCGCGGTTGACGGCGGCGCTGGAGACCGTGGGGTGAGTGTCCGGTGGCCGTGCGGGGTGTCCGGCTGGAGGGTCCGGACCGGGCGGGGTTGGTGACGGCGACGACGTCGGCGGGCACGTCCCTGGTGACCACCGCGCCGACGCCGATGACGGTGTTGCTGCTTCGAGCTTGTCGCGCCGGTTCCGGCTCCACCGGGTGTGTGGGCGTGAGAAGTTGCACGCCCCGGCCGAGCTGACAGTCCTCGGCGATGGTGATGTTGCTGCCGTAGTCGACGTGGAACGGCGGCCGCACGTCGGCCTCCTCACCGACCGAGCCGAGCAACTCCGCCAGGATCGGACCCTTCTCGCTGATGCCGGGGAACGGCGCGCCCGGCGTACGGCGAGGCGAGGTACCACCGGGCGACCGGGTAACGGGCAGGGCCCGGCCTCGGCGGTGCGACGCCCCCGCTCACCTGCCCAGGACCACCCGCCGAGTGGCCCGCGCCCACCGCACCACCGGCCGCCGGGACCGCGGGGCCGGGCCCGATCGGTCCAGCCACCACTCACGCAACTCGCGCCGTACACGGGGCTGTTCGGGGCGGCCGGTGAGCAGCAGATGTTCGGCGAAGGCGAGGGCGTCGCGCCGGTAACCACCGGTCATGGGGTGGCCGTTGGCATAGGCGAGAAAGGCCGGCCGGAAACCCTCACCGAGAATCTGCGGCAGCTCGGGAGCAACCTTGGCCACGACATCGGCCCGCTTCCCGGCAAGCGCACGCGCCTGCACCGCCAGCCGCACCCGGTCGAACCCCTCGGGCACGGGCGTTCCGGCGACCAGGGCGGACAACAGAGCGGCTTGAGAGAGAGCGACCCGCTGCCGCGCGGCTTCCAGGGAGCTGCCGCGCTCGGAATCCACAGGGCTGCTCCGCGCGGGCCCGTTCGGCACGGCGCCCGCGTCCCGCGACGAGCGGCACACGCAGCCGTCGTAGCTGCGGGCAGTCGTGCCGCTGGGGCGGCACGGGTGGGCGATGGGGGTGCCCTCGCGCGAGCCCGTTCGAGCGTGGGGGAGGCACCCCGCCGGCGCCGGGCTGCGCACCCACCCCCGGCCAGCCGCAACGCCGGGCACAGGCAAGCGCGGCCCGGCCGACGCAGTCAACCCGCGGCGCTCCTCAGCGCAGGGCTCCGCACCAACCGACATCCGCCGTACCGCCCCCTCCTCCAGCGCTCCCCGAATCGCCCCCAACTCCCCCTCCAGCTCAGCCGGTTCAGGGAAGTTCTCATCGCGCTCCAGCAGAACACCAGGCGGCGCCACCCGGAAGGCGAGGTCGGTCAGGATGCCGAGCACCGGCTCGGGCACAGGGTGGGCGTGACTGTCGTGCCAGACGCCGTCCCGTTCGAAGCCGCCCGCGACATGAACGTACGCGACGGCCTCCAGCGGCAGCTCCGCCAGCGCCTTGGCCGGGTCCTCACCACGGTTGACATGGTTCGTGTGCAGGTTGGCTACGTCGATGAGCAGCCGTACGCCGGTCCGGTCGGCCAGCTCGTACAGGAACTGCCCCTCCGTCATCTCCTCGCCCGGCCAGGAGATCAGCGCGGCGATGTTCTCCACGGCGAGCGGCACCGGCAGCGCCGCCTGCGCGACGCGCACGTTCTCGCACAGCACGTCGAGGGCGTCGCGGGTGCGCGGCACGGGCAGCAGGTGACCGGCCTCAAGACGCGGCGAGGCGGTCATCGGCCCGCCCGCCCGGACGAAGGCGATGTGCTCGGTGACCAGCGGCGAACCCAGCGCCTGCGCCCGCTCGGCCAGCGCGGTCAGCCGCCCCTCGTCGAGCCGCTCCGCTCCTCCGAGACCGAGCGAGACACCGTGCGGTACGACCGTCACGCCGCGCTCCCGCAGCCGGCGCAGTGACTCGGGGAGATGCCCGGGACACACGTTCTCGGCGACGGCCTCGACCCAGTCGATCCCCGGCATGCCCTCCACGGCGTCCGCGATCTCCGGCCGCCACCCGATCCCCGTCCCCAGCCGCTCCATCGTCCCCTCCTCCGCATGACCCATTCGGACTCACATGACCCGCATGACCCGCATGACCCATGGGGCTCTACGGTCCGCCCAGCTCCCCCGGCTCCACCGGGCCGCCCCTCGGCGTGACGGGGGTATCGCCCCGCCCCCGGCCCGCGAACCCTCGTCCCCGCACGTTCAGAGCAACATTTGAGGTTCACCGATGAGTTGTCCGCGCGGACGGAGTCGGTACCGGCGTACGGCCGTAGTCGCAGTGAAAGGTGGCCCCACCATGTCCTTCACGCATGTGCTCGCCGTTGCCCCGGTGCGCGACATCGAGCAGGCGGTGGCCTGGTACGAGCGGCTCCTGGGCAGGCCGGCCGACACCCGGCCGATGCCGGGGCTCGCCGACTGGCACGTCTCCCCGTCCGGCTGGGTCCAGGTGTTCCAGTCCCCCGACCACGCCGGATCGACGTTGCTCAATCTCGCGGTGGACGACCTGGACAAAGCGCCGTCGGACCTCGCCGGCCGCGGCATCGAGGCCGGGCCGGTGCAACCGGGCTCGCAGAGGGTGCGGTTCGCCGCCGTCCACGACCCCGACGGCAACCGGGTCACGCTGATCGAGAATCCCGTGTCATAACGCGCCAGCCGGGCGGGCGCCCGGCCCGCCGTCGTCCTTGACGAGACCCTCGCCGGGCTCGGCCTCGACCGCGTCCACCTCGTCGGCATCTCCTACGGCGGCTGGCTCGCCCTGAACCAGGCACACCGTCGGCCGGGCCTCCTCGCCTCGGTCACCCTGCTCGACCCGGGCGGCCTGGAGAAGGTGGGCCTGCGCTCCTCCTGCTGCTGGCCTGGGCCGTCGCCGGCACGGCGTGCACCCGGCTGTGCCTGGCCGCCGTACGCGCGGCGACCGTGGACACGCACGGCGCGACCGCGGGCCGGGAACACCGTCTGACGCTGTACGAGGCCGCGTTCCTGTCCGGCGGACCGCGCCGCGTCGCCGACCTGACGCTGGTGTCGATGGCGCGGCAACGGCGGCTGCTGCTCGCCCACACCGGCTGGGCCACCGTCGTCGATCCGCGCGGGCGGGACGAGGTGGAGCGGTCGGTCATCGCGGCCATCGGGCCCGAGGGACAGTCCCGCATCGCGCCGGTGCGGGCCGCCGCGGCCACCGCCGACCCGGTGCGGGCGACGCAGGCGGGCGCGCATCCAGAGGCGACGGCCGCGGCGGAGAACACCAGGGCGGTGTACGTCGCGGTGGAGCGCAACGACGCGGCCTGGCCGACGGACCGGGCTGCCGTCTGCGGGTTGTCTGTGGCTGGTCGCGCAGTGCCCCGCGCCCCTTACGGGGCGCTAGGCGAGCCCGGCGACCAATTCGGTGACCGACTTGCGGCGGCCCGTGAAGAACGGGATCTCCTCGCGGACGTGCCTGCGGGCCTCCGAGCCGCGGAGGTGGCGCATGAGGTCGACGATGCGGTGGAGGTCGTCGGCCTCGAAGGCGAGGATCCACTCGTAGTCGCCGAGGGAGAAGGAGGCGACCGTGTTGGCGCGCACGTCCGGGTAGCCGCGGGCCATCTTGCCGTGGTCGGCGAGCATGCGGCGGCGGTCCTCGTCCGGCAGCAGGTACCAGTCGTACGAGCGCACGAACGGGTAGACGCTGACGTAGTCGCGGGGCGTCTCGTCGGCGAGGAACGCCGGGATGTGCGCGCGGTTGAACTCGGCGGGGCGGTGCAGCGCCATGTTCGACCAGACCGGCGTGAGCGCGCGGCCCAGCTTCGTGCGGCGGAAGAGGTTGTACGCCTCCTGGAGCTGGTCGCTGGTCTCGGCGTGCCACCAGATCATCAGGTCGGCGTCGGCGCGCAGACCGGACACGTCGTACGTGCCGCGGATCGTGACGTCCTTGGCGGCGAGCTGGTCGAACAGCTCCTGGACCTCGTCGGCGTACCCGGCGCGGTCCTCGGGGAGCACGTCCTTCAGCTTGAAGACGGACCAGAGGGTGTAGCGGATGACCTCGTTGAGGTCCTTGGCCAGCTTGCCCTTGTTCGGGATCCGGTCGGGCGCGGTGGTGGGGGCGTCGTCACTCATGGTCCTTATTCTCCCGCTTCCGCCTGCGGGCTCCGCACCGGGTCCTGCGCTCCGGCCCGGTCGTCCTGGATCTTGTCCACGGCGGCGTACGCGCTCGCGATGCAGGCCGGGATGCCGACGCCGTCGTACGGCGCGCCGCACACGGCCAGGCCCGGCAGTTCGGCGAGGCGGTCGCGGATGCGGGCCACGCGCGCGTGATGACCGACGGGGTACTGGGGCAGTCCGTCGTCCCAGCGGGTGACGCGGGTCTCGACGGGGGCGGCGGTCAGGCCGGTCGCCTCCTTGAGGTCGTGCCGGGAGACCTCCACCAGCTCGGCGTCGTGACGCCGGAGGATCTCGCTCTCGCCGAACCGGCCGACGGAGGTGCGCAGGACGAGGAGGTCGGGGCGCTCCTCGGTGACCCAGCCCCACTTCTGGGAGGAGAACGTGGACGCCTTGATGGTGCGCCCGTCGACGGGCGGCACGAGGAAACCGCTGCCCTCGGGGAGGGCGGTCTCGGTGCGGCGGTAGGCGAGGGTCACCAGGGCCATCGAGGCGTACTCGACGGCGGCCAGCTCGGCGGCGGCGGCCGGGGTCTCGGCGCGCAGCAGGCGGGCGGCGGCCGGGGCGGGTACGGCCACGACGACGCCGTCGGCGCGCAGGACGCGGTCCCCGGCGGTGACGCGCCAGCCGCCCTGCGGCTCGCGGCACAGCTCGGTCACCGGTGTCCGGGTGAGGATCTCGCCGCCCCGGGACCGTACCGACTCGGCGACGGCGAGCGGCAGCCGGCCCACGCCGCCCTCGATGCCCATGAACACCGGGCCGGTCTGCTGGTTGGCGGCGGCCTTCGCCTGGATCTCGCGGACCCCCTCCGTCAGGGACGTGTGGGTCCTGGCCACCTGGTAGAGCTGCGGGACCGCCGAGCGCATCGAGATGCGGTACGCGTCGCCCGCGTACACCCCGCCGAGCAGCGGCTCCACGAGACGGTCGACGACCTCGCGGCCCAGCCTCGCCGCCACGAACTCGCCGACCGCGACGTCGTCCCCGACCTCGGTGCGGGGCAGGTCGGCGTCCTGCCCGATCCGGGCGAGCCCCTCGTCGGTCAGGACGCCGGCCAGCGCGGAGGCGGTGCCGGGCACGCCCATGACGTGGCCCTTGGGCATGGGGCGCAGCGCGCCGCGGGTCCAGATCGAGGCGGTCGCCGTGGCCGGCGGCTGGAGCCGCTCGCCGAGGCCCACGTCGCGCGCGAGGGCGACGGCCTCCGGTCTGCGCGCCAGCATCGACTCGGCGCCGAGGTCGACGCCGGCGCCCGCGATCTCGCCGGGCAGCAGCTTGCCGCCGACGCGGTCCGACGCCTCCAGCACCGTCACCCGCGCTCCGCGCTCCAGCAGCCGGTGCGCCGCGGCCAGTCCGGCGATGCCGGCCCCGATGACGACGACATGCCCCGTGCCCGCACGGGATTCCTCTTCGCGCATGTCATCAGCCTCTCAGACCCCACTGACAGTCCGGTCTCGGGCCGCCGTTCTTCACGAGTCCCGACCGTGACCGCTTCGGGACCCTTCCGTGCCAACGTTCCGCACCACCCCGGCGTCGAAGGAGCGTCAGTTGTCACGACCTCGGGAGGATGCCCACATGCGCGCACGACGATCCGTACGGCCCGTCCAGGCCATGGCCGCTGTTCTGCTGGCCGCGGCCCTCGCGCTCACCGGTTGCAGCGGCAGCGACGACTCGGGCGGAAGCGGCACCACCGCGGACCGGGGAGTCGCCGCGCGCTCGGATGCGAAGGGCGGCGCGCAGGAGGCCGCCCCGGGCGGCGGCGCGAGCGGTTCCCGGACGACCGCACCGGCCAAGCTGCCGGCGAGCCACATCGTCCGCACCGCCTCCCTGACCGTGCAGGTCAAGGACGTCCCGAAGGCCCTCGACGAGGCCCGCACCACCGCCGAGAACGCGGGCGGCTACGTCAGCGACGAGACCACCCGCCGGGATGAGGAGGGCAGCGAGCACACCCGGGTCGTGCTGCGGGTGCCCACCCGGGCGTACGACGAGGTCCTCAACGACCTTCAGGGCGCCGGCAAGCTGATCGAGCGCACGGCGAAGGCGCAGGACGTCACCGACCAGGTCGTCGACGTGGACAGCCGGATCAAGTCGCAGCGCGCCAGCCTGGCCCGCATCCGCGCGCTGATGGACCGGGCCACCCGGCTCAGCGACGTGGTGACCCTGGAGGGCGAACTGAGCGCCGCCAGGCCGACCTGGAGGCCCTGCTCGCGCAGCAGGCGTCCCTGAAGGACCGCACCAGCCTGGCCACCATCACCCTCTCCCTGTCCGAGACACCGGTGAAGAAGGCCGCCAAGGGCGACGACGACCCCGGGTTCGTGGACGCGCTGTCGGGCGGCTGGAACGCGTTCGTGACGATGCTGCGCTGGCTCGCGGTGGCCCTCGGCGCGCTGCTGCCGTTCGCCGCGGCCACGGCGCTGCTCGTGCTGCTGTGGCTGCGGGTCGTACGGCCCCGGCTGCCGCGCCGCCCGGCCACCGCGAGCGCGATGACGGCGCTGGGTCCGCTGCCGACGGCCCGCCGGGCACCCGAGCCGACGAGCCCCGAGGAAGGCGGCGGACAGGACTGAAATGCCGGACCCCCGTAGCGTGTTCGCATGAGCATGAGCCGTGCAGGGGGGACGAGACAGCGCCTGGTCGTGATCGGCGGCGACGCCGCGGGCATGTCCGCGGCGTCACAGGCACGCCGCCTGAAGGACCCGGACGCGCTGGAGATCGTGGCGTTCGAACGCGGCCACTTCACCTCCTACTCGGCGTGCGGCATCCCGTACTGGGTGGGCGGCGACGTCACCGACCGGGACCAGCTGATCGCCCGCACGCCCGAGGAGCACCGCGCCCGCGGCATCGGCCTGCGCCTGCGCACCGAGGTCACGGAGATCGACGCGGACCGGGGGCGGGTACGCGCGCGTGACGTGGATTCCGGCGCCGACTCCTGGACGTCGTACGACCACCTCGTGATCGCGACCGGCGCCCGGCCGGTCCGGCCGCCGCTGCCGGGCGTCGACGCGCCCGGCGTGCACGGCGTGCAGACCCTGGACGACGGTCAGGCCCTGCTGGACACCCTCACGCGTACGCGTGCCCGCCGCGCCGTGGTGGTCGGCGCCGGGTACATCGGCGTGGAGATGGCCGAGGCGCTCATCAACCGCGGCTACGAGGTGACGGTCGTCAACCGCGGCAGCGAACCGATGGCCACCCTCGACCCCGACATGGGCCGCCTGGTGCACACGGCCATGGAGGGTCTGGGCATCACCATGGTCAACGACGCCGAGGTCACCAAGATCCTCACCGGCGACGACGGGCGGGCGCGGGCGGTGGCCACGGAGGACGCCGCATTCCCGGCGGACGTCGTCGTCCTCGGCATCGGCGTACGCCCTCAGACGGCGATCGCGCGCGCGGCAGGGCTGCCCCTGGGCGACCACGACGGTCTGCTCACCGACCTGGCGATGCGGGTGCGCGGGCACGAGAACATCTGGGCCGGCGGCGACTGCGTCGAGGTCCTCGACCTGGTCTCCGGCCGCGAACGGCACATCGCGCTGGGCACCCACGCCAACAAGCACGGCCAGATCATCGGCACCAACATCGGCGGCGGCTACGCCACGTTCCCGGGCGTGGTCGGCACGGCCGTCAGCAAGGTCTGCGACCTGGAGATCGCCCGCACCGGCCTGCGCGAGAAGGACGCCCACCGCGCGGGCCTGAAATTCGAAACGGTCACCATCGAATCGACGAGCCGCGCCGGCTACTACCCCGGCGCGGCCCTCATGACCGTCAAAATGCTCGCCGAACACCGCACCGGACGCCTGCTCGGCGTCCAGATCGTCGGCAGGGAGGGCGCGGGCAAGCGCGTGGACATCGCGGCCGTGGCTCTGACGGCCGGCATGACAGTGGAGCAGATGACGACCCTGGACCTGGGGTATGCGCCACCGTTCTCGCCGGTGTGGGACCCGGTACTGGTAGCGGCCCGTAAGGCAGTACGGGCGGTAGGACAGCGTCCCTAGGGGCGCGGGGCTGTATCGATATGCGGCTCCGCCGCGTGGGCGCGACCAGCCACGAACAACCCGCACCCGGCATCGCCGCACCCCTACGGCGCTCCCCGCGGAAACGGACTACGCACTGCCGTTGATCCGGTCGATAACCTGCCGCGCCTGTTCCGCCGGCGGCCGGGACGGCAACGAGGACACCGATGCCGCCGCAACCGCCGGAGGCTGCGGCGCCGCCGCCGGCTTCGCATGGCTGCCCCCCGAAACCGACCGCAACCGATGACTCACCGCCTCTTCCAACGTCACCGGCCGCTGCATCTGGGACGCCAGCCGCCCGGCCTCCTGGCCGAGCCGCGCCACGTCCTCCCACGGCAGCGGCACCACCAGCGTCAGTTCCGCCTCGCCGTCGGGCAGCGCCTGCATCGGAGGAGCGTTTCGGTCGTTCATCGCCTGGTTCCTCACGTCGTGCCCCGCGACCGCCTTCCCCGTGCCGCGGGAGGTTGAGGACACATACGGACACACGGACGGCGGCGTTCACCGATTCGCCGAACCCGGCGCGGGCACTCATCCCTTGTGGTCATCCCCGTCCATGACGTGAACCCCGCACGGCGCACCCCGTGGCTGACGTACGCTCTGCTCGTCGCGAACTTCGTCGTCTTCCTCGCCACGCCCGGTGTCGTCAGCTCCCTCGCGGGCGAGAGCAGCCTGGCCCAGCTGTGCGACCTCCAGGCGTTCCTGGACCGGTACGCGGTGGTGCCGCGCGAGTTGATCCACCATCAGATGCCGCGGCTGGTACCCACGGGCGAGGTCGCCGTGGGCCCGCGGGGTCCGGGCTGTGTCGTCGGCCCGCCGGGGTACGACAAGTCACCGGAGCTGAGCGCCCTGACAGCGATGTTCCTGCACGGCAGCTGGCTGCACCTGCTGGGCAACATGCTGTTCCTGTGGATCTTCGGCAACAACATCGAGGACCGGATGGGCCACATCCGCTTCCTGCTCTTCTACGGCGTCTGCGGATACGCGGCGTCGTACGGGTTCGCGCTCCTCAACGCCGACTCGGGCGCCCCGCTGATCGGCGCCTCCGGAGCGATCGCCGGGGTGCTCGGTGCCTATCTGGTGCTGTATCCGAGGGCCCGGGTGTGGGTCCTCGTCCCGTTCCTGATCTTCCTGCCGCTGCGGCTGCCGGCCTGGATCGTGCTGGGCCTGTGGTTCGTGCTGCAGGCGGTCTACTCGTCCGGCGGGGGCGTCTCCGACGCCGGCACCGTGGCGTACGCGGCGCACATCGTCGGGTTCGTCGCCGGCATGCTGATCGCCTGGCCGCTGCGGCCCGGCACTCCGCCGCCCCCGGAGTCGCGAGGCGTGCTGTTCGGCAGGCGCGCACGGCCGGGCTGGTGAGAGCGCGGCCGACTGCGGCGTCACAAGGACACGATCAGACGAACACCGGCGGAATCACCTCGGCAGGGCGTCTGCGATGTCCTCCATCACCTCAGACCTCCCCTGATAGGGGAAGTCCGGGCGCGGCCAGTGAACGACGAAGTCGGTGACACCCACTTCCTCGAACAGACCGGCTGCGTCCCGGAAGGACTCGGCCGATTCCAGGACACCGCCGATCGAGGGCCCGGTGACGAGGAGCCTGCGCACAGTGGAGGGGTTGCGGCCCGCTTCGTCGCATGCCCGTTCCAGGGCGGCCGTCTGTTCCTTGATCAACCGGACGGAATCAGCGTAGGGAGTCGCGTCGAACACGCCCGGCGCCCCTGTCGTGACCCACATGTCCGCGTAACGGGCCGCGAGGCGCATCCCTCGCGGCCCGGTCGCCGCCACACAGAGGGGCACCCGGGGCCGCTGAACGGATGCCGGCTGCAGCACGGTGTCATGGCACTCGTAGTACGCACCGTCGAAATCGACCGGGTCCTGGCGCAGCAGTGCGTCGAGCAGTGCGACGAACTCCGCGTACCGGACCGACTGCTGAAGCCTCGTCTGCCGGCCGGTGCGCAGTACGTCCCGATCCGGCCCGCCCGCACCCACCCCGCACAGCGCGCGGCCCCCCGAGATGTCGTCGAGGGTCATCATCTCCTTGGCGAAGACGACGGGGTCACGGAGCCGGGCGCTGGCCACCAGGGTGCCGAGTCCCATCCGTGAGGTGACCAGGGCGGCAGCCGTCAGGGTCGGCAGTGCGCCGAACCACGGCCGCTCCCTGAGCCAGCGCCACGCCACATGGTCGTACGTCCAGGCGTGGTCGAAGCCCAGGTCCTCGGCCCGCCGCCACACCTCCCTCGCCTGAGGCCAGCGGTGTTCCGGCAGGATGACGACGCCGTAGCGCATGGTGTTCCGCTCCCCTCGTGTCCCCGTGTCCCCGTGTCCCCGTGTCCCCGCGTGTCACTCGCTGCCGCCGCCGGGCTGGGCGCGCGGCCGGTCAGGCGTTGAGGTAGGCGAGCACGGCCAGCACCCGTCGGTGGTCGTCCGGCGCGGGTGGCAGGTCCAGCTTGGTGAAGATGGCGGCGATGCGTTTGGAGACGGTTGCCTCCGTGATGACGAGGCGGCGGGCGATGGCCGCGTTGGAGCGTCCCTCGGCGATGAGGCCGAGGACCTCCCGCTCCTTGGGGCTGAGCCTCTGCAGCGGAGTGTGCTGGCGGCTCAGCAACTGCCGTACCACCTCCGGGTCGACCACGGTGCCGCCCCGGGCCACCGAGTCGAGCGCGGACAGGAACTCCTTGACCTCGCCGATCCGGTCCTTGAGCAGGTATCCCATGCCCGCGCCCCTCTGGTCGGAGCTGATGAGCTCGGACGCATAGCCCTGCGAGACGTACTGGCTGAGCACCAGGACGGCGAGCTTGGGGTTCCCGGCGCGCAGTTGCCGGGCCGCACGCAGTCCGTCGTCGGTGTTGTCCGGTGGCATGCGGACGTCGACGATGACGGCGTCCGGATTGTGCTCCGCCGCCGCCGAGATCAGCGAGGGAGCGTCACCCACTGAGGCGAGCACGGTGTGCCCGAAGCGCTCGAGCAGACCCACCAGACCCTCCCGCAGGAGAACCGAGTCCTCCGCGATGACCAGCCTCAGTGATTGCACGGAATCTCCACTCTCATGACCGTCGGCCCGCCAGCCGGTGAACTGAGGAACATTCTGCCGTTCAGGACCGACAAGCGGTCCGTGATGCCGACCAGTCCGGTCCCCTTCGCGGCGTCGGCCCCACCGACGCCGTCGTCGCGTATCTCCAGCACGAGCACGTCGCCGCCCAGCCGCCCGCGCACCCAGGCCTGCTGTGCCCGGCTGTGCTTGGCCATGTTGGCCAGCGCCTCGCACACCACGAAGTAGGCGGTGGACTCCACCTGGGAGGCAAGCCGGTGGGGCAGGGCGATGTCGACCTCCACCGGCACCACCGAGCGGCCGGCGATGTCTCGCACCGCGGGCTCGAGACCGCGGTCGGTGAGCACCTGGGGATGGATGTTGTGGATCAGCTCGCGCAGTTCCTGAAGCGCCATCCGAGCCTGCTCCCCGGCCTCGCGCACCTGCCTGGCGGCGAGCGAGTCGGGGGGCAGGTCGAGACCGGCCAGCCCGAGTTTCATGGACAGCGTCACCAGCCGCTGCTGCGCGCCGTCGTGCAGGTCCCGCTCGATGCGGCGACGTTCCACCTCGAAGGCGTCCACCAACCGGGCGCGGGATTCCATGACCTGCGTCAGCTCGTTGTCCTCGGGGTCCAGGACGGCCCGGGCCATCGCGGCCCGCACACCTGCCCAGGCGGCCACCGGGTAGGCCGCGATGGGCAGCAGCACCACACCGATGGCGGGCCCGGCCAGGGCGACGGCGAAGCTCGCGGTCGGTTGCAACGGAGCGGTCATGAGGAACACCGGCAGTCCGATGGCCACGACGGCGACCCCGATGTCGGTCCACCACAGCACCAGCACCGCGGCCATCCCGTAGCCGAGTTCCCGCAGACCACAACCGGCCCGCAGCCGCTGCCAGTATCTGGCCCACAGCGGTCCGGTCGGCTCCTCGTCGCCCGTGACCGCCGAAGAGGCGGTCATCACGAGCCGCAGCCGTCGGCGCTCGAACGCCGCCACCACCCAGGCCACGCCGCCGAGCACGACCAGCACCACCACCACGGCTACCGGTCCGAGGCCGCCCCACAGCAGGTACAGCAGCCCGGCCAGCCCCGCGAAGCAGCAGCCGATCACGGTGCCGGACAGCAGAAAGGCGAGCGATCGCCAGGGCCAGGACGAGGTGAGGAAGCTCAGCGGGCGCTGCGCGAGGGCCTCCAGCGTATTGCGCGCGATCACACCGTGACCGTAGCGGCTGTCCGTGGTCATGAGCAGTAGTGCCAGGTCTACTTCGGGGTTATGGACAGCTCTCCCGGGCCGGACGGAGCGTCGGCGGCCGGCACCACCTCCGGCTGCGGTCCGGGCCGGTGGCCGCGCCGGGCCACGACGACGCTCTCGCCCCGCGCCAGGGGCACGGTGACCGCCCCCGGGCGGACCGCACGCCAGGCCTTTGGCCGTCCTTCCTCGTCGTACACGTCGACGGGCCCCTCGATTCCGTGCTCGAGTACCAGCGGCTCGCCTGCCTCGCTGTGCACACGCACCCATTGGGTGCTCCCGCCGCCGCGCCGGGCGTCTACGAGGAAGGCCCCCGGAGTCCGCAGCCGGGCCACAGCGGCCTCCGGCCACTCGGGTGGGGCCGCCGGGAACACCCGCAGCGTTCCGTTGCCGCAGTCCACCAGGAGATCGGCGACCACCTGGCCTGCCGCCAGGGACACGGCCACGTCGTCTTCCGGGGCGCCGTCGGCCGCGCCGTGGGGCATTCCGGCACCGGGGCCCGCCAGGACGTGCCGCAGGTGCGACAACGTGCCGCCCGGGTCCCCCAGGGCCGCCGCGAGACCCGCCGCGGCGACGTACGAGGCGCTGTTCCAGGTGGAGCGCATCGAGGCCCAGTGCCGGTAGCTGCGCAGCGCGAGGTCCGCGGGTGTGTCCGGGAGACGTTCCCGCAGCGGATGCAGCCACAGCAGGTGGGAGGCGTGGGTGTGAGAGCGGCTGAGCGCCACCCCGCGACCGATCATCACCCCGTCCGGCCCCGTGGGGTACGTGGCGAGGCGTGCCCCGATGTCCCGCCAGCGTTCGAGTCCAGGCTCGCGCAGGCCGAGGCGGCGCGTGGAGTCGAGCAGCGTGGTCACCGCCCAGCGCAGCAGCGCGAGGCCGTGGGCGGCGTCGCAGGCGTCGGCGTAGTGCGGGGAGTGGGTGGCCGGCAGGTGCAGCCGCCCGTCGGGCTCCTCGACGAGGAAGTGCCCGTAGAAGTCGACCGCCCGCCGCAGCGCGGGGTGCAGCCAGTCACGCAGGACGCTGTCGTCCATGGTCCTGCGGTACACCGCCTCTACGGCGGGCAGCCCCCAGGAGATGACGGGGCTGGGGGCCCGCCCGCCTTTGGACCCGACGCCGGGCAGACCGCCGTACACATGACCGTGGCTCGCCGTGCGAGCGCGGTGCCTCACGGTCCGGACGACGGGGTCCAGGTCGAGGTGGTCGCTGGTGGCGAGCAACGGGTGACCGAAGCCGGTGACCTGGGCGTCCGGGTCCAGCGCGGCCGCCGCCAGGTAGATCTGACGCCAGTAGAACCGCTGGACCGGCCGGTCCGGCACCGACAGGAAGCCGCGCCGGTAGTGATCGTGCCACCAGCCGCGGTGCCCGGCGTCGAGCCGTTCTCCGGCGGCTCGTGCCCGGCGGAGCGCGGCGGCGTCGCTCCCCGCGACCAGGACACGCATCCCGGCACGCGTCTCCTCCTGGTGCGGGTAGGACCGGCCGCCGCGCCGACCGCCCCGGTACTCCCAGGCCGCCGCCCGTTCGCCCTGATCACTCGTCAGGCGGACCACCAGGACACCGCGGCCGTGCGGGACCAGCGCCGTGAAACGGACCCGGCCGCGGGTCGTTGCGAGGGTCCCGGTCAGCTCCGCCTGCCACAGGTCCAGTCGCACGTCGACGGCGGTGGGGGTTCCCGCGAGGCGCAGGGCCAGCGCCGCCGACGGCTCCCGTGTGTCGTCGCCCGTGTCGTACAGCGAGAAGACGACGTCCTCGGGGCGGCTTCCGCGGTGCACGCGCACCCGCAGGGAGCCGTCGCCCAGGTACGGGGCGCCGCTCCGCTCGTCGGGCAGCCGGTCCCACGTCATCCCGGCGTCCCGCACGGACTCCTCGTAGGGATCTGCCGGCCTGGTCCCGTCCGTCGCACGGGCCGGTACGGCGGCGAGGGCCGGGCCCGCGGCGGCGCCCAGACCCACGGCCGCGGAGCCCTGCAGGACGGATCGTCTGCGCGGCCCGGTCACCGGTCGCCGCCCATCGCGGGACGCGCCTCGAGGGCCAGCTTCTCCAGCACCTCGGCGGCGGCCGTGGGACCGTCGACCTGGCGCATGCGGGCCGAGAGTTCGTCCAGTCTCCGGCGTACGTTCTCGTCGGTCGTCACCTCGTCGACCGCGGCGACGAAGCGCGCGCCCTCGCTCTCGGCGGGGACGACCACGCCCGCGCCGGTCTCGGCCAGCCGACGGGCCGTCTCGCGCTGGTCGGCGGCCCTGGGGACGAGCACCATCGGCTTGCCGAGCGCCAGCCCCTCCAGAGCCGAGTTCATGCCGCCGTGGGAGAGGAACGCGTCACAGCGTGCCAGCACCGCGGACTGCGGCACGTAACTGCGGGCGATCACGTTGTCGGGCAGCGGGCCGAGGTCCGCCGGGTCGGTGTGCGAGGTGGCGAGGACGACCAGCCAGCGGCTGGAGGCGAAGGCATCGGCGATCTTGCGGAAGAACTCCGGCCCCCGGGTGAACATCGTTCCGGTGGAGACGTAGAGGGAGGGCTCGCGCTCGATGCGGTCCCAGGGCAGGTCGTCCGCGTACCCGGCGGCGGAGCCGCCCGTTCCCGCGGGCTCGCGCCGCAGCGGCCCGACGAAGTGGAAGCGCTCGTCGAACGACTCGCGGGCGGGCTGGAGTTCGGGCACGGTGTTGACCAGGGCGCGCGCGGCTCCGGCCGTCACGCGGCGGCGCAGCCCCGGCTGGATGCGGGCGAGGCCGAGCAGCCTCACGAGCCTGGCCGCGCGCGGGCCGAGGTTGCGGCGCACCTCGTCCAGCAGGACCTCCTCGCTGATCGCGTAGGTCACGTAGAAGGAGACGAAGGGCACTTCGGCCGCCTCGGCGGCGCGGATTCCCCAGATGGCCATGATGTCGGCGACGACGACTGCGGGCTCCCACTGCTCCCAACGGCCGATGAGTTCTTCGGTCAGCCGGCGCTGTTCTCGGAAGACGTCCCACATCCGCCGCACTCTGCGCATCCGGTGACCGAACGTCGGCTGTTCCGGAACACCACCGCGCGGCCGGATGTCGATCTCGGTGACCGTGCAGCCCACTTCCCTGAACACCTCGGCGAAGGGGGCGCTGATCACCACGTCGACCCGGTGGCCACGCGCCGTCAGTTCCGCCGCGAGCGCGACCATGGGCGTCACGTGGCCGTGCAACGGAAAGGGGGCCAGGAGGTATCGGGTCATGGACTCCACCTTTCCACAGGAGAATTCACACAGAATTCCCGACCGGCGATCACGACCTTAACAACAACGGGAAAGACAGTCACCGTCATTAAGTCTGAGGCAAAAGACGCACGGTGTCGCTGTTACGCGATTCGCCCTGGCCAAGGGCAGTTGACGGTTTCCGAGACGCGGGGCAGGCTGGTGCACCATGACCGCTCCCAGTACGACGAGCCTGCTCGACCTGTTCGGTTCTGAATGGGCGGCGAATCCCTACCCATTCTATGCCGAACTGCGTGCGAAATCCCCCGTCCAGTGGGACGAGTGGATGCAGTCCTGGGCGATACTCGGCCACCCGGAAATCGTCGCCCTTTCGAAGGACGAGCGTCTTTCCGGCGCCCGGATACCGGAGTTCTACGAGAGCCTTCCGGAACAGTCGCGCGGGAATGTCGCCCTGCTGGCCAGGACGCTGTCCGACATGATGCTCTTCAATGAGCCACCGCACCACACCAGGCTGCGCCGGCTCATCAAACCGGGCCTCACACCGCGCTTCGTGCGAGAAATGCGTCCGCTCATCGAGGAGTTGGCGAACGAGCTGCTCGACAAAGTGGTGCCGAGCGGCCGTATGGATGTCATCCACGACTTCTCCGAGCCGCTCAGCCGGGGCATCATCGCCAAACTCGCCGGGGTCCCCGACGACGCCGCGTATCTGCTGGAGGGCTGGCAGGGACTGCTGCACGAGTTCTTCACCCAGTCCAGCGCCCAGAACGCACGCATCGAGGCACTCAGGGAGTCCTTCGACCGGGGAGCGGCGGCCCGCCGAAGCGGCACGGCCGACGATTTCTTCAGCCGGATGATCAGTGCCCAACTGCGCGACGCCGACTACACCGAGGACGAGATCTTCGCCAATTTCCTGCTGCTCATCGACGCGGGGCAGGCGACGACCACCCATCTCATCGGCAACGCGGTCCTCGCCCTGCTGCACAACGACGAGCAGACCCGGCTGCTGCGCGACAGCCCGGAGATGACCACGAACGCCGCCCACGAGCTGATGCGGTACGACAGTTCCGTCCAGTTCACCACCCGGATCGCCCTAGCGGACATCGACATCGGCGGGCAGCTGATCCGCGCGGGCCAGTCCGTGACCCTGGTCCTCGGTTCGGGAAACCGCGATCCCCGGCGCTACACCGACCCGGACGCGCTGGACATCACCCGCCGGGCCGCCGACCACCTGTCCTTCGGGCACGGCATCCACTACTGCCTGGGCGCCGCGCTCGCCCTGTCCGAGATCGATGTCGCGATGCGAACGCTGCTGCGCCGCGTCGCCGGATGGGCGCCCGCCGTGGCCGAGCCCGAGTGGCTCGACAGCATCAACTTCCGTTTCCTGAAACGGCTCCCGATCACCTTCGAGCCACGCGACTGAGAGGCGCCAGTGTCTTATCTCGGCTTTCCACGGCTCAACTTCGCCGGCACCTTCCAGGCCGATGTGGCCACGGTGAACAACCTGTCGCCGTACTTCGACAACAACCTCTTCGAGCCCCGATTCCAGTGGCGAATGAACCTGCCGGATGCCAATGGACTGTGGAATCCCCGCGGTTCCGGTGCGCTGCGGCTCACCGACGTGCGGGTGACGAGCGTGTGCCGACCCGACGGCCGTGTCGTGACCGACACCTCGCACGACCCCGTGGTGGGCGGCCGGCTCGCGGACGACGACCGGCGCCCCAACGGCAAGTTCGTGGATCTGGACCCGCAGAACCAGATGGTGCCCGAGATCTACGGCCTGCGGCTGCGCGTGCTGGACGCGAAGGGGCGTGAGCAGCTGCGCGGCGACTTCGCGCCCGCCGTGATGGAGGACGTGTGGATCCGCGCCACGCTGCCGTCGGGCCGGGGCGACCCCTCCGCCACCTACCAGTCCGTGCTGACGGACGTGCAGTGGGCAGCCGAGGTCTCCTCACCGCTGCTGCGCACCCTGCGCAAGGCGACTCACGGCGGCATGCTCTCGGTGAAGTTCACCATGGACGGGGTGGAGGACGGCGTCGAGCGCTGGATCGACAGCCTCACCTTCGGCCGGATCGTCGGGTCCATCGGACCGTACGCCGAAGGAGAGCCCCGTCATCTGGTGGCAGGCCGGCGGCTGCGCAGGACCGACGACGCGGGCCCCCTCAACCACGCCCCGTGCCGGGTCGACGAGGCCGCCCGGACCGTCTTCGTGGACCTCGGGAACAGCATTCGGGCCACGTCGCGCGGCGGGCCGCTGGAGAGCGTGGGGCCGCTGCGCCTGGCGTTCCTGGACGGCGACGGCGCCCCACAGGATCTGGCCCCGCTGGAGGGCATGGACACGGACTTCTACGAGCGGCTGGCGGGCATCGTCACGGCCCGCCTCAGTCCCGAGCAGACCGCGTCGCTGCGCGAACGGCGGCTGGCCGTCGTGGACACGTCCGGGGAGCGGCCCGCCGTCGTACTGGCGGAGAACGAGGATGCGACGTTCCTGCGGGCGGACGGCGGGGTCTTTCGTCTCTACCCGGAGGAGCCGCACGACACGGCGCGGACCGTGATCCACGCGACCCGGTACGGCAGGCCCGCCGCGGGGGTCCGGATCGCCCTCGACACCGACTCCCTGCCCGCGACGCTGAGCGTGTCGACGACGGCGACGACCGACAGGAACGGGCGGGCGGAGATCACCCTCGCCGGGAAGGACCCCGGTCGTCCACGGCGCGTCATCGACGGCATCGTGACCGACATCGGCTATCGCCTCGCCGACGGCGCCAAGGAGCCCGAGGGCCGGCTGAGTGTCCGGATCTTCAGTCATCACCCGGTGCCGGAGCGTCCCACCTGGGTGCGTGACGTCCAGCCCGTTCTGCAGCAGTACGCCAACCTCTACCCGGCCATGCGCGACGTGTTCGACCTGGGGAACTACGGCCAGGTCGTCTCGCACGCCGCCTACATGAGGAAGTCGCTGCTCGCCCCCCGGGAGTCACCCCACCACATGCCCGTGACCCGGGATCTGTCACCAGGAAAGCGAGACACCATCGTGAAATGGCTGGCCGACGAGGCACCGCTCATTCTCGACATCGACTCCATCGACGACCTGCGGTCGGCGCTCCAGCAGGCGCTGCTCGTCGAACACGCGACGATCCCGCCCTACCTCGCGGCGCTGATGTCCGTGAAGTCCGGCCACAACACGGAGATCGCCGAGATCATCCGCGGGGTCGTCATGGAGGAGATGCAGCACATGGCTCAGGTGTGCAACATCCTCAACGCGGTCGGCGGCGAGCCGGTGATCGGCCGCCCCGGCCTCGTCCCGACCTACCCGGGGCGCCTGCCCGGTCCGGTGCTGCCCGACCTCACGGTGCGGCTGCGCAAGCTCTCGCTGGAGCACGTCGAGAACGTCTTCATGGCGATCGAGCGGCCGGAGTACCCGCTGGTCGACGGGAAACGGTTCACGGGTGCGGTGCTCGGCTCCGACGATGTGAAGGTCAGCCGCAGGGGCGAGGTCCGGGCGGCCGACGACAAGGCCATGCGTGCCCTGGAGGACTGGTTCGGGAAGGCCGAGTACACGCCGCAGACCATCGGCTGGTTCTACAACCAGATCGCCCGCGCCATCATCCGCCTGAACCGCCGGGGCAAGCTGTTCACGGGCGACCCGGCGCGGCAGGTGAGCTGGCCGGGGGCACCGGGCGTGCTGTTCCGCGTGGAGGACAGGCGCTCCGCCCTGCTGGCTGTCCACCAGATCATCGAACAAGGCGAGGGCAGCCCGCACGACCTCAACGGCAACGGCGTCGCCGATCCGGGTGAGTTCGGGCATTACTACCGGTTCCAGGAGATCGTCAAGGGTCGGCGGCTGGTCAGGAGCAGGCAGGGCAAGTGGGTGTACGAGGGCGCGCGCGTGCCCTTCGACCCCGACGGGGTGCACCCCATGGCCGACGACCCGGACACCTACAAGCTGCCGGCCGGGTCGGTCGCCCGCCGCGACTGCGAGCAGTGCGACGAGTCGTACACCCGGGTGCTGACCTCGCTGAACCGGGTGTTCAACGGCCATCCCGACGAGATGGACGACGCCGTCGGGCTCATGTACCAGATGCAGGTGCAGGCCAAGAAGCTGTTCGGGATCAAGTCGCCCGACGGTGACGGCGTCGTCGGTCCCTCGTTCCAGTCCCCCGGCGTGCGTATCTGACCGCCCCGGAGGGAATGGCGGACGCCGGCGAGGGGGCTGCCCGGGTGCGGATCCCG
>NZ_JACTVI010000190.1 GCF_014495685.1 Streptomyces sp. TRM68367
AGCTTGACTCTGTCGGGGATCTTGGAGTTTCGCGGCGCGACAGCATGATCAACGGGCATGCTCGGGTGGTTCCGATGACCGATGCAGTCTTCGAGGTGCCCGTTGTCCCTCCGTCCCCGTTCCGGCGAGCAAGTCCCGCCTCTAACCGCGCAGGTCGCGCGGGCGAGCAACCCGGGCGGCACGACGGCGATGTGGGTGAGAGACCGGCTCGGTGGGCTGTGGCGCGACGAGGACTTCGCCGACTGGTACCCGCGCGACGGGCGCCCCGGCCTCTCGCCCGCCCAGCTGGCCACCGTCTGCGTGCTGCAGTTCCTGCTCGGTCTGTCGGACCGTCAGGCCGCCGAGGCGGTCCGCTGCCGCATCGACTTCAAGTACGCCATGGCCATGGAGCTGGACGATCCCGGCTTCCACCACAGCGTGCTGGCCGACTTCCGTGACCGTCTCACCGAGGGCGACCGCGCCGACCACCTCCTCGACCTCGCGTTGGCGCGGCTCAAGGAGACCGGGCTGGTGCATGAGCGCACCACGCAGCGCACCGACTCCACCCACGTCCTGGCCGCGGTCCGTGACCTGACCCGCCTGGAGCTGATCACGGAGGCGGTCCGCGCGGCGCTGGAAGAAGTCGCCGGCACTGCCGGTCATCTGCTGGACGGTCTGGTCGATGAGGACTGGGGGCGCCGCTACGGTCGGCCGGTCCGTCTGGGCAAGAACCCCACCAAGCCCAAGACCAGGATCCTGGCCACTGGCAACGACGCCGTCCGGTTCCTGGAACACCTCTACCGGCGCGGGACGGACCGGGCGTTCGGCCCTCGCGTCCAGGCTCTGCGCCAGGTAGTGGTGCAGAACTACTACCGCGACGCTGCTGGCCGCTTGCTCTGGCGCACCGACGAGGACGGCGGGCCCGGGCTGCCGCCCTCGTCCCGGGCGATTGTTTCTCCCTACGACACGTCGGCCCGCTACGCGCGCCACGGACACATCATCAGCTGGAAGGGGTTCGCCGCTCATCTGACCGAGACCTGTGCCCCCGACGGCCCCAACGTGATCACGGACGTGGCCACCACCGCGGCCACCACGCACGACAGCAAGGTCCTGCCTGGCATCCACACCCGTCTGCGCCGCCGTGGCCTGCTGCCCGCCGAGCATCTGGTCGACAGCGGCTACACCTCCCTGGTTCACCTGGAACAAGCCGCGCGCGATCACCAGGTCACCGTCTCCGGGCCACTGCGGGGCAACCCCACCCGGCAACACCGCCGCAACGAGGGCTTCGCCCGGGACGACTTCCACATCGACTACGACCGCCAGCAGGTCACCTGCCCCCAGGGCCAGGTGAGCCGGGGTTGGCACGGCCCCTACCCGACCTCCTCGCCGACCGCGGCCCCGCTGATCGTGGCTCGGTTCGCCAAGAGCCAGTGTCACCCCTGCCCGGACCGCACCCAGTGCACCACCTCCCGCGAAAGCGCCCGGAACGTAGGCTTTCCTCCGCGCGAACTACGCGACCTGCAACTTCGCGTTCGAACCGAGCAGCAGACCGCCGAGTGGAAGGCCCGCTATGCGGTCCGCTCCGGGGTCGAGGGCACGGTCAACGAGTTCGCCCACGGCCACGGCCTGCGACGCTGTCGCTACCGAGGGCAGAACAAGGCCCACCTCCAACACGTCCTGACCGCCATCGCCGTCAACATCGAGCGCCTCAGCGGACTGCCACCGACCGGAGAAGGGCCCTCGCCCCGGCAGCCGACCGCCTTCCAGAGCTACCTTNCGCCGTCAACATCGAGCGCCTCAGCGGACTGCCACCGACCGGAGAAGGGCCCTCGCCCCGGCAGCCGACCGCCTTCCAGAGCTACCTTAATCAACGCGAGATCCCTCGCCTCAAGTCCTGGCGAACTCTCGGCAGCTGACCTCTCCAGTTCCAAGATCCCCGACAGAGTCAAGCTAAGGGGGTGGTAAGCAGTGCTGAAGAGGGTGTTCATAGCGCCGGATCCGGGGCGGACGCGGCTGCGCTTCGCGACGCGGGCTGTGCTGGGCATCGGTCTCGCGGTCGTCGTGTGCGGCCTCGCCGGGCACTCTCGGCGCGGGCTTCGATGTCACCATCGGCGACCGCCAGAACCAAGCGTGTCGAGAATTATCCCTTCAAGCCCGAACTGACAACGCCGCGGATGAAGTAGCGCTGAGCGAACAGGAAGATCACCAGAACGGGTACCACGTAGAGGGTGGCGGCGGCGGCCTGCACCGTGGCGTCGGGGTTGCCATGCGGGTCGAGGTAGAACGAGGCGATAGCGACCGACAGTGTGGTGTGGTCGGGATCGAGGAACAGAGCCGGGGCGATCCAATCGCCCCAGGTCCAGGTGAACGAAAGCAGGAAAGAAGTCAACAGCACGGGCCGGGACAGCGGCAGGAAGATCTGCACGAAGATCCGGCCGTACCCGCACCCGTCGATGATCGCCGCCTCCTCCAGTTCGGCGGGGATGGCGGCGAAGAACTGGCGGGACAAGAACACCAGGAATGGCGACGCCGCGAGGCCCCACATCACCCATGGCCAGTACGTGTTGACCAGTCCCACCCTGGCGAACAGCACGTACGTCGGGATCAGGGTGAGGATCTGCGGCAGCATCATGGTGGACAGCACCAACACGAACAGCGGGCGTTTGCCGCGCCCACGCAGGCGGGCGAAGCCAAACCCGACCGCCGCACTGGACAACGTCACAAGAGTCGCGAACACGAACGACAGGAACGCCGAGTTCCCCAGGTATGCCAGGAAGTTGATCTCGGTGAGGGCCTGCGTGAAGTTCCCCCACTGCGGTTCCTCCGGCAGGATCTTCGCCGGGATCGTCACCCATTCCGCCTTGGTCTTCAACGCGGCAAGCACAAGCCAGACGAACGGACCAACGAACAGTACCGCGAGCGCCATCAGGATCAGGTAGGTGCGCGCCGCGTTGCCCCGACGGCGTGGGCGCCGGCGCGGGGTAGCCGGCGGTGTGCTGACGGCGGGCGGCGTGGCCGCGGTGGTCTGCGTCATCGTTCAGCCTCACTGTCGACCTCGTAATGCACCCACAGCCGGCTGGACCGCAGCACGATGAGCGTGACGACCAGGATGACCAGGAAGAACACCCACAGCATCGCGGAGCCGTAACCGTAGCGATTGTTGGCGAAGTACTCCTCGTAGACCTGCACCATGAACAGGTGGGTGCTCTTCGGCACGTGAGTCACCTGGCCGACCTCGCGCGTCTGCGCCAGCAACAGCGGCTGAATGACGATCTGGAAGGTGAAGATGATGCCGGTCACCACCTGGAAGAAGATGACCGGCGAGATCATCGGAACGGTGACGTGCCGGAACACCTGCCAGCGGTTGGCGCCGTCGATGAGCGCCGCCTCTTCCAGCTCAGGCGGCACGGTCTGCAGGGCGGCAAGCATGATCACCATCCCGCCGCCGAGTCCCCACAGGATAAGGATGACCAGCGCGTAGAACGCGTTCGGGTCGACCAGCCAGGTGATCGGAGGGATGCTGATCAGATCGAGAATCTCGTTGAGGATGCCGACGTCCCGGTTGAAGATCAGCTTCCACATGATGGCCGTGGCGACCACCGGGACGACCGATGGCAGGAAGAAGATCGCCCGGAACAGGCCGACCGCCTTCAGCCGCTGGTTGAGCAGCACCGCCAGACCGAGCCCGCCGGCCACCATGAGCGGCACCGCGATCGCCGTGAACGCGAGGGTGCGGACCAGGCTGGCGAGGGCATCCGCGTCGCCAAAGAGCTCGGCGTAGTTGCGCAAGCCCACCCAGCGCCAACGTGGGCTGCGACCGTCGAAGTTGGTAAAACTGATCGCTAACGCGTAGCCGAGCGGTAGCGCCGTGAGCAGCGCGAAGCCGAGCAGCCACGGCGAGACGAACAGGTAGAACGTCCGGCTGGAGTACCGCTGCCAGCCTTTTCTGCCGCGCCGCGCCCCTTTCGTTGCCATGGCGGCCACTAGCCGATCTGGTCCTTGCCTTGCTTCAACTTTTTGTTGATCTCATCGGTGATCGCCTTGCCTGCGGCCTCGACGGTGACCTCGTTCTTGATGGCCCGCTGAAGGTGCTTGTCGAGTACGGGGTCCCATGCGGTGGCGCCGCCGATGTAGGGAGAGTCGGGCAGTTGCCCGGCGTACTCCAACTCGGCCTGCTGCGTCTGATAAACCTGCTTCTGGTACGGCAGTTCCTGTGGCATCAGCTCCAGCTGCGACTCCAAGGCCGGAATGCCCCAGCCGCTCTTGGCCCGGTCCTCCGACGGCTTCCCGGCCATGAAGTACTCCATGAGCTTCCAGGCCTCGGCCTTGTGCTTGGCCTTCGCGGGGATGTAGGCGCCCCAGCCCGCGTACGTCGGGCTGATCCGGTTGTCGCCCATCACCGGCGCAGGCGCCATCGCGATGTTGTTCTTGATCTCGTCGGACTCTTCGACGAAATTGCCGCCGTACCAGTAACCGTCTTGGGTGATCGCCATCCGCTTGGCGAGGAACAGGGACAGGTCGGCGCCGTCCGGCGCCGGGTCGAGGGAGGTGGGACCGACGCCGGCCTTGGCGAAGTCGACGTACCACCGCAGCGCTCGCAGGGCCTCCGGCGTGGTCATGTCGGTCTCGGTCAGGTCCGTGTTGTAGACCTCGCCGCCCTGCTGGAGAATCATCATCGAGATCGGCGCGTACAGGTTCCATGCCCATTCCAGGCCGAGGCCGTAGACCTGAGTCTTGCCGCCGCTCTTCTTGGTCAGCTTCTTCCCGATCTCCAACAGCTCGTCGTAGGAGATCGGCTCGGTCGTGCTCAGCGGCTCGATCTTGGCCTCTTCGAACAGCGCCCGGTTGTACCAGAGCGTCGCGTCCTGGCTCCAATCCTTGATGAGCCCGTAGTACGGGCCACGGCCGATCTGCTTGCCGTCCCACCGGAAGCTGTCGTTGACAGGCAGGAGGTCTTCCTTGTTCAACACGCTGCTCTTGTCCAGGTACGGGTCCAGCTCGGTGGCCAACCCCTGCGCGTTGGTCCGCGCACTGCCGACGGCCGGCCCGCGCACGAGGTCCGGCGGCTCGTTCGAGGCGAGCATCGCGTTGAGCCGGGTGCCGTCGTGCTCAATGAAGCTGATCTTGATATCGGGGTTCTTGGCCTCGAAGTCGGCGATCTGCTCCTTCGTCAGCTCGTTGTTCTTGTACATGACGGTCAGGACGGTCTTGCCGTCGCCGGACTCCGTGCTGGCGTTGCAGGCTCCGAGCAGCGGCACTGTCAACGCGCCACCGGCCGCCAGCGCCGAACTGGTGAGGAAGCGGCGCCGGCTGATGCGTTGGCCTGCCGGCGGTGTGGGGAGCTGGCTCGCGGCGCCGGCCGGAGCGGCGCCGATCAGCTGCGTGCGGCGGGGAAGCTGAGGCACGAGCACTCCAATCGAAGGACGCGTGAAAACGCTTTAACAATTGGGACTCGGAACGTAACTCCGTACCCTGAAGGTGTCAATACAAACGTTTAAACTTTCGATTGCTCGCGCCTACCGGCCGGCACCGTACCGCAGCGCCGTGGAGGCGACCGACGCGATCAGGCAGGTTCACCCCGGTCCGTCAAGGCCCGGACGTCCGGCTGACCCCCCACGCGGAGCGACTGGCCAAGCAGCGCGGTTCGGTCGCAGCGATCGACACCGCAGAACTACTGCTCACCACGACAGTCGACATCACGCCATTCGTTAGCACAACCAGCGGAAGCGTGCCACCTAGCCGGTTGTGAACAGCCGGTGCCGGTGGCGGAGGCATCGTCGCTGAGGGTGAATTGGGCTGCCCAGCCGACAGCGTTGTCGCCGTTACAGAACCCCGTGCCGGAATAACCGGAGTGGTTGAAGTCGATGGTGCCGTCGCAGGAGCCCGAGGCGGTGCGGTCCGGAGGGTATCGGAGAACCGGACACCCTCCTGACCGCCGCGGGAGATGTTATGCGTTGGGGCCTACTTCTATGTAGTCCACGTTGGGCAGCCCTGCTGTCGTGGTCGGATCCAGCCGGATGGTGTTGCTACCGGCATTCAGCGACATGGTCAGGGTTTTGGTGACCCACGCAGACCACGTGCCGGTGGATTCGAACGAGACGGTGTCCACTGTGGTCCCGTTGACGATCACGTTCGCCGGCCGGGCATTACCGTAACTGGCACCGTTGGCGAAGCGGACCTCCACCGTGGCCGTACCAGCGTCTGCCGGGGTCACCGTGAACTGCGCTGCCGCGCCGACAGCGTTGTCGCCGTTACAGAACCCGCTGCCGGAATAACCGGAGTGGTTCGTGTCGATACTGCCGTCGCAGGTCGCCGGAGAGTCTTCGGCTTCGAACCGGTCCGGTTCGGGCTCGGGCGCGGCCTCAAGGTCCAGATAGTCCACGTTGGGCAGCCCGGTTGCCATGGTCGGGTCGATCCGGATGGTGTTGCTGCCGTCGTTGAGCGACACCGGCACGGACGCGGTCGACCATGTCGACCACGAGCCGGTGGGCTCGAACGAGACCGTGTCCACCGTGGTCCCGTTGACGATCACGTTCGCCGGACGCGCACTGGTGCCACCATTGGCGAACCGGATCCCCACCGCCACCGTATCGTCGTCCTCCGGGGTCACCGTGAACTGCGCGTGGGCACCCACAGCCTGGTCACCGTTACAGAACCCGGTGCCGGAATAACCAGCATGGTCCGAGTCGATCGTGCCCCGACACACCGCCGGCGGGGACTCCGCCTCATAACGCTGCCCCGGAGGTTCAGTCGGCGGGCCGCCGTCGCCCCAGCCGTGCCTGAGGCGGTCGGCGCCAGTGGAGTTGCGGATGCTCACGCTCAGGTTGGTGCCGCTGCCGTGGAGCGCGAACATGGAGTACCAGTCGTAGTTCTGTCCAGCGGTGACCTTGCCGCCGAGAGCGGGCCAGTAGACCGCGCCCATGTTGAGTGCCCGCAAGGAGTCGGTGTCCGCCCGGATGTACCGGACGAAGTTGTTGGAGCTGTTCGCGTTGTGGTAGTTCAGGTCGGTGTCCATCGGAGCGCCGAACTCGGTCAGGATCGCGCGCGATGCGCAGTTGCCCAGTCGCTCCCGGAAGCTCTGGACCCAGCCGGCGTAGTCCTTCTCGCCGTAGAAGAAGGCGTAGTGGTGATAGGACAGGAGCGTCCCGTCGAGACGAGTGTCTGCACAGACCGGCCTGACGTCCTGGCTGTAACCGGTGCCGCCTACCAGGATCCGGCCCCTCGGAATCGACGAGCGAGCGTTGATCCACGACGCGGCGAGGTTGATCCATTGGGACGCGCTGTAACCGTGGGGTTCGTTCATCGGCTCGAAGTAGACCAGGCTGTCGGAGCCGTACTGGGCAGTGATGGTGTTCCACATCGAGTTGAAGGCGGACATGTTGGTGATCCGGCCGCCGGAGGCGGCTCCGTCCTCCCAGTAGGCGAGGATGACTTTGAAGCCTCTGGCGGTAGCGGCATCGATCGTGCCGCGATAGGCGTTCCACCACGACGAACCGACGGTGTGGGTATTGACCGGCAACCGGACGGTGTTGACGCCGAGTTGGTTCTCTAACCCGTTGTAGATGGCGTCCGCCTTGGCCCGGACGGTCGAGTAGTTGTCCGACTGGTTCAGCCCGTCGAGGACGAGCGGACCTCTGACGAAGTTGTCGCCCAGCACAGCCCAGTTCACGCCCTTGAACTGGGCTGTGTCCGCGCTGGCCGGTGATGTGCCGGCAAGTGCGACCACTGGCACTAGTATCCTGCGCCGAAAATTACGATCTTAAGTAACTGGCTTGTTTTGCGGTCGGAGGGCGAGTTTAGCGAGGTAGTCGGCGAGT
>NZ_JACTVI010000191.1 GCF_014495685.1 Streptomyces sp. TRM68367
GTCACCACCACCCGAAGGACGAACCAGGACGAATCCTCAACCCCGACCGACCACCCCAGGCCGGCGCGCGCACGTGAATGATCGAGGCAGACCACCGAAGGAATTGCGCAGGTGCTGGAGAAGGCCGGGGGTCACATTGGGGGTGCCGTCCTTCTGCAGGAGGGGGATTACCCTGCCACCACCCCAGCCGGCGAAGTGGTGCATGTCCGGCATGAGCGCGGTGAACAGTGTGGCGGGGCCGTCACCGAACCGTTCGGAGTGCAGCTCCACGATGTGTATCTGGCCCTCGACCCGGTTCTCCCACAGCTCCGGCGAGCATCTGTCGAGGACCCTGTTGTCCGGGATGATCCACTGCCGATCGAAAGGGCGGAAGGCCACAGGCACCGGTTCCGGACACTCGGGACCTGCCTCCAGCATCGACCGCCTTCGCTGTGCCGAGCCCGGGAGCGGCTTGACCGGCCGGTCGATGGTACGGCCGCCTTTGGTCTCCCTGAATAAGGCACGCTTCTCGGTCAAGTCCGTCTCGGCGGTCAACCTCCGCCAGCGGGAGCGCAGCGTATCGGGGTCCGCGGAGTAGACCCACGTCCGCTTGGGCAAAATGCCGGGCACTGTCCATGGCAGCAGATCATCCAATGCGGGATACGTATCCCACGCTCCGAGGGCCGCAGGCGTAAACGGAGCGTGGGCATCCTGACGCACCGGGCGCCACTGATCACTGTCCGGCCCGAGAGCCTCGAGCTGCGCGTACTTCTCCTCACGAGTGCTGCCGTCCAGGGCGACATACCTGATATGGGCAGGTTCGGTGTCGGCTCTGCTGCGGACGAACACGGCGATCGTCAGTTGCTGCTGAACGCCCTCGAAGAGGCGTGTCCGCAACGGTGGCTGGATGCCTTCCGGGCTGAGGTCGATGATCCAGCCCTCGGAACAAGTCTCACGCAGGTACTTCCTCATCCCTCGGAAACCGGGCCCGCTGAGAAAGCCCGCGGTACTGATGAAGGAGACGATTCCGCGGTCCGACTCGGAACGGTGCTGTTCAAAGACCTTGAAGGTGGCCCAGCGCCAGAAGTAGACGTACAGGTTCTTGAGCTTGTTCTCGTGCACTCCGTTTCTGCCACCGAGGCGAAAGGCATCGAGCAGAGGTGCTTTATCATCCCCCTCACGGCCTTTCTCCACCCAGCCGCCCTCCCCCTCGGCTCTCTCCCGGTCCGGCGGGTTACTGATCATGACGGTCACCTTCTGCTCGCGCTTGATCCAGTCCGCCTTGCGGGTGTTCTCGACCAGAGGATCGCCATCGGGCAGGAACGTGAAGAGCGTGGCCCTCTCGTAGGGGTCCGCGAGGGTGTCGGCGAGATGGAGCCGCAGATCGCCGAGTTGCGTGTCAGTGACTTGCTTGCGGAGGGTCTGGGTGATCCTCATCTGGGCGACCGCGTAGGCGGCCATCTGACGCTCGAAGCCAATCAGCCGCCCCGCCAGCTGCTCCACCGCTTCGCCGCGGAAACCCTCCCCACGGCGGGAGCGTTCTTCGGTGACCCTGTCGATAATCTCGCTGAGGAATGTGCCGGTGCCCATGGCAGGGTCGACGATCGTCACCTGCTCGTCCGCGAAGCCCTCCACACAGCCCAGGCGGGTGCGCAGGACGGCGTCGGTGAAGCGAACCATCTCCTTCACCAGGCGGGGCGGGGTGTAGTACGTGCCGGAGCGTTTACGCAGCTCGCGGTCGTATTCCTGGAGGAAATCCTCGTAGAGATGAACGTGGGCGTCGGGCGTCCGCGCTCGGACCGCCTCCCAGTCGACAGCGTCGATGACCTGCACGAGCGTGTCGATTCGGCGGGCGAACTCGGCGTCCACCGTCTCCGTCAACAACTGCAGGGCTCGACCCATGACCGTGTTCTCGGCCTTCAACTCACATGCAACATCAACGAAGTTGCGGTCGGCGAGCGGTACGTTCTCGATACGGGCCAGCAACAGGGCGAAGGCGATCGTCTGGGTGTAACGGTCGGCGAAGAGGTGATCGGGGTCTTGTCCATCGGTTGAAGGGAAGAGCACCTTGCTCCAGTGGTGCGCCAAGGCGGTGAAAGGCTTGGGGACACGCCGCCGGCTGAGAGGCCCGTCTGGCGTTCTGCGTTCGAGGGCAAGCTGCTCCAGCACCTCCTCGCGCAGGTACTGACACAACGGAGCGATAGACGACACCAACTGGCCAACAGTGGTGATGCGTCGGGGCTGCCACCCCAGAAATTCCCGCAGCAGATCCCGAAACGCCGCCCCGTCGGCCTCGTTGGTACGCAACCGGCTGCCGGACCGGTACAGATCACCTTCGAGCCGAACCGTGTGCAGAGGCCGCGTACCGCCTCGGTACAGGCACCAGGTGTGACCGTTGCTGTACAGCACGTTCGGCAGCCGGCGCATCAGCTCCCACTGCTCCCGGTCCCGCTTCGTGAAGCCGTCGGGCGTGACGTCGTGCCCCGGGGCCTTCAGCTCGAGGAAGCCGGTAATGCGCGCCGATGTCTCCACCGCGTAATCCGGACGCACCCGGGCCTCGGGCAAGGAGTACTCAGGATGAAGGCGAGGGCTCAGCTTCCAACGCACCCCGAATGTCTCCACCAGCTTCGCCACCGGCAGGCTGATGGACGCCTCCGTGTCGCTGACCCGCAGACGCTCCCTGCACTCGGATCCAAAGTCCGCCACGAGAGCCTGTATCCACTCCTCCGGCATCGTGCCCCCTCCAAGCTGTGGACGCGGACGGTGGATCACCGCAGACACAGCTTGTTGGAGGCGAAACGACCGGCTCAGTGGGCACGGGGGGCGCGCGAGGGGCACGGACGGCGCGTTCCGTGACCGCTGGGAAAAGAGGGGCGGATGTTGGTCGGGAAGAGACCGCCAGAGCCCGCTTGACCGCCGCCTCAGGCGGGAAGGCGCTCTCGGGACGCCATTCCCGATCTACTACGGAGGTGCTGGACTCCTTCCTTCATTCCGTCACCGCAGCGATTCACGGTGTGCGAACCACCGAAGGCGAGCGGACCCTCTGTCCCAACTCTCGAAAGTCCTACAGATGCTTGCCGCCATACGCATCAACCGGCTGAACGGACGACCCCCGAGGAGGGGACCAGCATGCCCGGCGGACTGCCAGGAGTCAGCACCGCTCACGGAAGAGCAGACTGCGGCAACCAGCTCACCGGGGGGATCCGCCCCCGCTCGCTCCGGACGCCAGCTCGCACATCATGACCCTCGCAACGTCTCCGGCCGCCATAATGGAGTCATGCCCTCCAGCCCACAGCACCCCGCACCCACCCCGAGGGACGTTTCGGGCGCGGACGCCGAGGACCTCGCGCTGTACCGGGAAAAGTTCCGCCGTCGTCTACCGATGTCGCTGGACGAGCTGCACGGGCCGACCCACGGCGTCGTGGATCTGCCGCTGCACATGGCCTGGTCCGGGATGACCTCATACGACCTGGGCAAGCCGCGCCAGCGTATGGGCTTGTACCGCACCGTCCTGCACGAGGGCCTGCACGACGATCTCCCCCGCTACCTCAACCGGGACCTGCTCCTCCAGCTGTGGCCAGTGCTGCGCACCCTCGTCGGTCGCACCGTGCGCGCCGTATGGGAGGACGCCTTCCCTCAGCTCGCCTCCCGCACCCGGGCAACCGCGTGACGGACATGCCGGAGCTGCACACGCGGCTCCTGGCGGATGTGATCGCGCTCGGTTCCCCGTATCCACTGGTGCTCACCGGTGGATACGCTGTGCGCGCGCACCGCCTCGTGAACCGCCCCAGCCAGGACCTTGATGTCGCCACCGAGAACCCGGCGCCCGTGGCCGACATCGCCGCCACGCTCCGCGTCGGCCTGGAAGCCCGCGGCTGGAAGGTGCACGCGCTGGAGACCGCCCCGCTGTCCGCCCGCTTCACCGTGACCGACCCGGCCACCGGGCAGGAATGTGAAGTCGACATCCTCAAGGAGATCTTCTGGAGGCCGGTCGCCCAGAGCCCGTACGGGCCCGTCCTCGCGGAGGAGGACGTGATCGGGACCAAGGTCCGCGCCCTCGCCGACCGCGGAGCGCCCCGCGACCTGATCGACGTGTTCGCAGCCTCCCGCCGCTGGACCAATGCCGAGCTCGAAGAGTTCGGCCGCCGCCACGCCCGCGGCCGCTTCGAGCGCGAGGATCTGCAGGCGAACCTCACGGGCGCCGAGTGGACCGACGATGAAGCCTTTGCCGCCTATGGGATCGATGACGCCACGATCACTGCTCTCCGCGCTTGGGCCGTGGAGTGGGCCGACGACCTCGCGGCCCGTCTCCTCGAGGAGGCCGATGATCCGGACATCGACTGATCACGTCCGGATGAGATCGCATCTGCAAGCGATCAGAGCAAGAGCCGAGAAGTGAGTAGGTGGGACAGCAGTAGGTTACGGGCGTCCCACGCCAAGCACGCCGGGCAGACCCTGGGGAGATCAGTCGGAGGCCAGGCTGCCCCCATTGGCGTGGCTGATCAACTGGAGCCGACCCTCGTGCGTCCCCCACGCGCTCGGCCTCCATGGTCTCGGCCTGGAAGTCGGCGTGAACAGATCAGCGTGCCGTGCGCGCCATGCTGCAGGCGCTGCGCCCCTGCCCGCCCCGTGGTCCCCCGGTTCCCAGGACGTCACGGCCAGCTGGCCTATCTCTCCTCGTCGAGTTGGTACACCCGGCTGTGCGCGCCCCTGATGCCCGTGACCGTCACACTGCTGCTCGGACGGCAAGTCAGTTGCTGGAGCGGCTGCGGGATGATGCGTACGGAGACGGGACCGGTTCCGGCCTCCAGCCCTGAGACGATAACGAGGAAGAAGTCGTCGCTCTCCGCTGCTCGCTGGAACTCCGCGGGCGTCAGCAGCACCGTGTCCGGCTCGGCGTCCTTATATGCCTTGAGTTCGTAGAACCGCGACAGTGCGTCCACCGCGTCGGCGCCGAGGCCACGCTGGGCCCGTAGGTCACGCAGCCAGTCGTCGTCGATGGCGAGTGCCTTGCGCACCACGTCCAGAGCCACCTTTTCCTGCTCCATACCCGTGTAGGGGCGCGGCGGCGTGTGCTGTAGGGGGATCGCCGATCCGGCGCGGGGCTGCGGCAGGGCGGACGTACCCGAGGTGTACCTGCTCGGCCGTGCGCTGGGCGCGCCCGCAGCTGAGGGCTTCAGCGGCGTGATGATGCCGCTCGGATCGACGAGCCGGAGCCTGCCGGGGTCGACGAGCCTCCGCGGTGGAGCAGCGGGGGGCACAGGCGGGGCTGACGGCCCCGCGGGCGGTGGCGTGCTGAGGGCAGGCGGCAGGATCACTGCCGTCCGTGGGGTACCGGCCACTGTGCCGGCCTGCGCTTTGGTCGCGGTACGGCGTTGGTCCACCTCGTTTCCGAGTTCCCGGAGCCGTCGTTCGCGTTCGGCCTCCGCCGCTTCCCGGTCGCGCCGCACCTGGTCGTCGGCAAGGCTCAGTTGTACCGCCGTACGGCCCTTCTCGGCCTGGTCACAGGCTGCTCCCCAGGCGAGGGCCACGTCGCGGCGGCTGCCCGGAAACCGGGCGGCGATCGACCTGCCCACTCCGGATGTGCGTGTCAGAGCGGCGGTGTCACGGACGTACAACGTGCCCGAGGACCAGTCGATCCCGGCGTCCACGGGCACGTGCACCGTCTCGCCCGTGTCCGGAAGATCGAAGCAGCAGGCCAGGTGAGGGGCGATGCATACAGTCAGGTCAGCCAGCTGGTCCCACGAGCAGTCTAGGGACTGGGCAACGCTCGCGGCGTTGCGCTGCAGTGTCAAGCCCCGGGTTTCGTGGAGACTGCGTTAGCTGGTTTGCTGGAGTGACGTAGGGGGTTCGGCCGCGAGGTAGTGGGCGGCCTCGTGTTCGGCGGGGGTGATGTGGCCGAGCTCGCCGTGGAGGCGG
>NZ_JACTVI010000192.1 GCF_014495685.1 Streptomyces sp. TRM68367
CTGATCATCGGCCCGCCCCACGAACTCCAGCACACCCTCGGCCGACCACCGCACCACATCACCCGTGCGATACATACGAGAGCCCGCCAGACCGAACGGATCGGCCACGAACCGCTCCCCCGTAAGCCCCGGACGCCCCAGATACCCCCGCGCCAGCTGAACGCCGCCGAGGTACAGCTCACCGGTCACGCCGGGCGGCACCGGCCGCAGTCCGGCGTCCAGGACGTGCACGGTGGTGTTCCACACCGGGCGGCCGATCGGGACGCCCGAGCGGCCGGGTTCGAGGCAGTGCCAGGCGGTGACGTCGACGGACGCCTCGGTGGGACCGTAGAGGTTGTGCAGTTCGGCGTCGAGGAGCCGGGAGAAGCGCTCGGCGACGCCGGCCGGCAGTTCCTCGCCGCTGCAGATCACTCGACGCAGACTGGTGCAGTCCACGGCCGTGGGCTCGGCGAGGAAGACGGAGAGCATCGACGGCACGAAGTGGACGGTGGTGATGCGTTCGCGTCGTATCAGGTCCGTCAGGTACGCCGGGTCCTTGTGCCCCTCGGGCCGGGCCACGACCAGGGTCGCGCCGGTGATCAGCGGCCAGAAGAACTCCCAGACCGACACGTCGAAGGACGCCGGGGTCTTCTGCAGGACGCGGTCGTCGCCTCCCAGCCGGTAGGTGTGCTGCATCCACAGCAGCCGGTTGACGATGCCGCGGTGCGGAACGACCACGCCCTTGGGCCGGCCCGTGGAGCCCGAGGTGTAGATGACGTACGCCGGATGGTGCGGCAGCGGCGGCTCGGCCGGGTCCGCGACCGGACGACCGTCCGTGTCGGGCAGGTGGTCGAGCGTCAGGACCGGGGCGGCGTCGTCGAGCATGAAAGCGATGCGCTCCGGCGGGTAGCCGGGGTCGACCGGCAGATAGGCGGCGCCCGACTTGACCACGCCGAGCAGCGCGACGACGAGGTCGAGGCCGCGCGGGAGCGACACACCCACCACGCTCTCGGGGCCGGCACCGCGTTCCCGCAGCCAGTGCGCCAGGCGGGTCGCGCGGGCGTCGAGCTCGGCGTAGGTGAGGGTCCGGCCCTCGAAGACGACGGCGGCCGCGTCCGGTGTGCGCGCCGCCTGATCGGCGAGGAGGGCTGCGAGGGTGGTCTCCGGGACGGGGTGCGCCGTGCGGTTCCATTCCTTCAGCCGGGCCTCCTCGGCCGGTTCAAGGAGACCGGCGGCGGAGATCGGCTCCTGCGGGGCGGCGGTCAGCCGGCCGAGCAGGCCCACCAGGCGGCTGGTAAGGGCGCGGGCGGTGGCGCGGTCGAACAGGTCGGTGCTGTACAGCAGCGCACCGCGCAGCCCGGCGGCCCCGCCGCTCGCGGAGCGGCGCTCGCCGAAGCCGAACAGCAGGTCGAACTTGGCGACGGGAGCGTCCACGGCGTGGAACTCCACGTCGTCGCCGAAGAGTTCGCCGACGCTGTCGTCGGCCACCCGGTCCTCGGTGGTGTCGAAGGTCAGCATGGTCTGGAACAGCGGGTGGCGGGCGAGGGAGCGCCGGGGGTTGAGCGCCTCCACGAGCCGCTCGAACGGCAGGTCGGCGTGGGCGTATGCGGCCAGGTCCACTTCCCGGACCCTGGCCACCAGCTCGCCGAAGGAGGGATCGCCGGAGACATCGGTGCGCAGCACGAGGGAGTTGACGAAGAAGCCGACCAGGTCCTCCACCGCCTCGTCGGTGCGCCCCGCCACCGGGGTGCCGAGGGGGATGTCGTCGCCCGCGCCGATCCGGGAGAGCAGTACCGCGAGTGCCGCCTGGACGACCATGAAAACGCTGGCGCCACTGTCCCGGGCGACCCTGAGCACGCCCTCGTGGATGTCGGCGGGGACGTCGAAGGTGATGCGCTCGCCCCGGTACGAGGCCGCGACCGGTCGCGGCCGGTCGTAGGGCAGGGCGAGTTCCTCGGGGAGGTCCGCCAAGCTCTCGGTCCAGTAGGCGAGCTGGCGTGCCGCGAGGCTCTCGGGGTCGTCCGCAAAACCGAGTTCACGGCGCTGCCACAGCGCGTAGTCGGCGTACTGCGCCGGCAACGGCGGCCGCTCGGGCGCGCGTCCGGACCGGCGGGCGGCATAGGCGGTGGCGACGTCCCTGACCAGAACGGGAAGGGACCAGCCGTCGGCGGCGATGTGGTGCACCACGAAGAGCAGCACGGCTCCGCCGCCTTCCAGGGTGAACAGCCAGCTCCGCCAGGGGGCTTCCGTCGCGAGGTCGATGCTGCGGCGGGCGGCCTCCCGCAGCTGGTCGTCGAGGCGGTCCTCGTCGGTCGTCACGACGTGCAGAGCGGGGTGCGCGGCCGGGCCGCTCAGCAGTACCTGCCGGGCGCCCTGCTCGTCCTCGGTGAACCGGGTGCGCAGGACCTCGTGCCGGTCGGCGGTGTCGGCGAGCGCGGCACGCAGTGCGTCCGGGTCGGGGTGGTGGGTGAACCGCAGTGCGAGCGGGATGTTGTAGGTGTCGCTCGGTCCCTCGAAGCGGTGGAGGAACCACAGGCGCTCCTGCCCGTAGGACAGCGGCACCCGGTCGGGGCGGTCGGTCGCGGTCACCGGGACCCGTGCCGGGCCGCGTGCCGTGGCCTCTCCGAGGGCGGCGGCGAGCACGGCCACCGTGGGGGTCCTGAAGAGCTGGCGGATGGTGATCTCCGCGCCGAAGGCGGAGCGTATCCGGGCCGCGAGCGCGGTGCCCAGCAACGAGTGTCCGCCCAGGTCGAAGAAGCTCTCGTCGATGCCGACGCGGGCGACACCGAGGACCTCGGCGAAAAGCTCGCACAGCAGTTCCTCGCGCGGGTCGCGGGGGCCTCGGCCCTGCGTCTCGGCGGACCGGTCCGGCTCGGGCAGGGCCGCGCGGTCCAGCTTCCCGCTGAGGGTGACCGGGAGGGCGTCCAGCGTGACGAACGCCGACGGAACCATGTACTCGGGCAGGACAGCGGCGACATGACCGCGCAGGGCCACCGTGCCAGCGGGCTCGCCGTGCGGCACGACGTAGGCGACCAGGCGGCGGTCGCCCGGGCGGTCCTCCCGGACGACGACGGCGCACTGCGCCACGGCCTCGTGGGCCGCGAGTACGGACTCGATCTCGGCCGGCTCGATGCGGAAGCCCCGGATCTTGACCTGGCCGTCGGCCCGGCCGACGAACTCCAGGAGACCGTCGGCCGTCCACCGGACCACGTCACCGGTGCGGTACATGCGGCTGCCGGGCGAGCCGAACGGGTCGGCGACGAAGCGTTCTCCGGTGAGAGCGGGCCGGTTCAGGTAGCCACGGGCAAGGCCCACCCCCGCCACGTACAGCTCGCCGGGGACTCCGGCCGGGACCGGGCGCAGGGCGTCGTCGAGCACGAACACGCGGGTGTTGACGGAGGGGCGGCCGATCGGGACGGCCCCCTCCGCGTCGGGGTCGCACGGGTGGAAGGCGGCGTCGACGGTGGTCTCGGTCGGACCGTAGGCGTTGAACACCCGGTGGCGGCTCGCCCAGCGCGCCACCAGTCCGGGTGACGAGGCCTCCCCCGCGAGGATCACCGTGCGTCCCGCCGGGAGGGCGTCGGGCGACAGCTGGCCCAGCGCGGCGGGCGGAATCGTGGCGTGGGTGATGTGCCGGTCGCTGAGCAGCCGTTGCAGCGGTTCGCCCGCGGCGCGCTCCTCGGGAGCGGCGATCACCAGGGCGGCGCCGGCCAGCCAGGCCATGCAGAACTCCGAGACGGACGCGTCGAAGCTCACCGAGGCGAACTGGAGTACGCGGCTGTCGGCCTCGACGCCGAATCCGGCGATCTGGGTCGCGGCGAGCGAGGCCACGCCGGCGTGCGTGACGACTACGCCCTTGGGACGGCCGGTGGATCCCGAGGTGTGGATGACGTAGGCGGGGTGGTCGGGGCGCAGCGGCCGGACGCGGTCGGCGTCGGTCACCTCGGCGGTGTCGTACGCGACCGCCCGCACCGCGGGGTCGTCCAGGAGGAGGGTGGTCGGTGGCGCGGCGGGCAGCCGGTCGCGTACGGAGGACACGGTGACCAGCACGGCCGGGGCGGCGTCCGCCATCACCTGCCGGATGCGCTCCCGTGGGTAGTCGGGGTCGATCGGCACGTAGGCGGCGCCCGACTTGAGGATGCCCAGCAGGGCGACCGCGAGGTCGAGGGAGCGGGGCACGGCGAGAGCGACGAAGGACTCGGGTCCCGCACCGAGCCCGATCAGGGCGCGGGCCAACTGGTTGGAGCGGGCGTCGAGCTCGGCGTAGTCGATCGACTCACCCGCGTACTCGACGGCCACGGCGGAGGGCGTGCGCCGGGCCTGGGCGGTGAAGAGGCTGGGCCAGGTGGCCTCCGGGACGGCCCGCTCGGTGGCGTTCCACTCGACGAGCATGCGGTGGCGCTCCGCCGGGTCCAGGATCTGCAGTTCATGGATCGATCGCGCCGGGTCTGCGACGGCCGCCTCCAGGATCCGCAGGAGGCGTGTGACGAGGAGCATGGCCGTCGCGGGCTCGTAGAGGTCACTGCTGTAGCGGATGCCGCCGTCCATGCCGGCCGGGGCGCCGTCCCCTGTGAAGCGCTCACCGAGGTCGATCGACAGGTCGAATTCGGCGCCTCCGGTGTCGGTGTCGAGGAGTTCGGCCTCGATGCCGGGGATGCGGCCCAGCGCGTCCATGCCGTCCTGGCGGAAGGTGTTCTGGTAGCTGAGCATCACCTGGAAGAGGGGATGCCGGGACAGCGAACGGTCGGGGTTGAGGGCGTCGACGAGCGACTCGAACGGCACGTCCTGGTGGGCGTACGCGGCCACGTCGGTGGCGCGCACCCGCTCCAGGAGTTCGCCGAACGTCGGCGATCCGGAGGTGTCCGTGCGCAGCACGACGGTGTTGACGAAGACGCCGACGAGCTCTTCCACCGAGGAATCGACCCGGCCCGCGACGGGGCTGCCGATGGGGATGTCGGTGCCGGCGCCCAGCCTGGTCAGCAGGGCCGCGAACGCGGCCTGGACGACCATGAAGACACTGGTCCTCGTCTCCTCGGCCAGCCTGCGCACCCCGGCGTGCAGGGACGCGGGCACCTCGAACTCGAGGCGCCGGCCCCGGTGCGTGGCCACGGCGGGCCGCGGCCGGTCCGTGGGCAGGTCGAGGACGTCCGGGATGCCGTCGAGGGTCTGCTTCCAGTAGGCCAGCTGCCGGGACAGGGTGCTGTCGCGGTCGGCCTCGGAGCCCATGGCGCGGTGCTGCCACAGGGTGAAGTCCGCGTACTGGAGGGCAAGTTCGGGCCACTCGGGGGCCAGGCCGCCGGCTCGCGCGGTGTAGGCGGTGGCGAGGTCGCGCACCAGCCGGTCCATCGACCAGCCGTCTCCCGCCACATGGTGCAGCAACAGCAGCAGGACGTGCTGCCCCGGAGCGTCCGCGAGGGTGAACAGACGGGCGCGCAGCGGGGTGTCGGCCGTCAGGTCGTAGCGGTAACGGACGGCCGTGGCCAGCTCGTCGTCGAGGTGTGCGGTGGCGGTGGCGACGGCTTCGAACACGCCGGGTGCCGCGTCCGGGGGCAGCACGATCTGCCTGAGCCCCTCCTGGTCCTCCGCGAAGACGGTGCGCAGCGGTTCGTGCCGGGCCACGATGTCGTCAAGGGCGGCTCGCAGCGCGGCCACGTCGAGAGACCCGGACAGCCGCAGGGCGGCCGGAATGTTGTAGGTGGCGCTGGCTCCGTCGAGTCGGTCGAGGAACCACCAACGGTGCTGGGCGAACGAAGCCGGGACCCGCTGCGGACGCGGGTCGACGCGGTGCGGGACGAGCAGGTCGGCCCGGTCCCGGCCGGTGGCGTCGAGGACGGTGGCCAGGCGGGCGACGGTGGGCGCGTCGAACAACTCCCGGATCGACAGCTCCACCCCCAACGCCCCACGAACCCGGCT
>NZ_JACTVI010000193.1 GCF_014495685.1 Streptomyces sp. TRM68367
CCTCGCCAGCGCGGCAGGACTCACCCACCCACCGGAGATCAAGACAGCGAGTTATTAATCGGCAAGCCCTAACTACACGGCATTGGGTATAGCCCTTGCGTTGGATCTCGCCGACGCGCACGTTGCCCGAGGAGATGCCGTACTCGCGCAGCATCGCGCCCAGGCCGCGCGGGGTGAGGCCGCCGCGCCCGTGTTCGGCCCAGGGGGCTTCGGGGTCGCCGTTCAGGGCGAACAGGATCTCGTCGGTGCTCAGGTGCTCCTGCTCGCCCTTGGCGTGGAAGATCCTGCGGATGTCGGCGAGGATGCGGGCGTTGCTCGGGTTGTCCTGCTCGGCCTCGGCCTCGGCGGTGACCATGAGCGTGCAGGCGCGGCGGGCGCGGTGGGGCCAGGAGCCGCCTGCGAGGTCGGCGACGATCACCAACGGTTCCCAGGTGTCGGCGGCGCGGTCCTCGACCGGCATGGCCGGTTCCAGGATCAGGGCCCGCTCGGCCAGGGGCGTCGCCCATTGTGTGAGCTGGGCACGCAGTTCGTGCAGGGCGGGGCTGTCGCGTTTGGTGCGGTAGGGGCTGACGCGCTCGCCTTCTGCGCGGCGGCGCATGCGGATCACGATGGAGCGGTCCATGATCGTGTCGGGGAGGTCTCCGATGCCCGCCAGGGCTGCCATCGCGAAGGTGTGGAAGCGGTGGGGGGTGTGGTCGTTGCCGACCACCCGCAGGACGTACCGGTCGCGCTGGTGTCCGGCGTTGAGCAGGCCGCGCATCTCCTCGTTCTTCTCGGCCTGCTTCGGGGTGCCGAAGATGGTGTCGGCCTCGTCGACCAGCAGGGTCGGGGGCTCCTCGGTGATGGAGCGGAACACGGCGGCGGCGGTGGAGTTGACCGTGATGACGGGGTTGTGGACCGTCTCGGTCAGGACGTCGAGCAGGCGGGACTTGCCGCACCGCTTCGCTGGTCCGACCACGGCCAGGCGTGGGGCGTGCTGCCAGGATGCCTGCAGGTGGGTGGCGGCCACCCACAGCACCGTGGCGTCCAGCGCCTCCTCGCTGGGCAGGATCACGAAGCGGGCCATCGCCGCCTTGAGCTGCTCCAGGAGGGCCGTGCCCTCGCTGGTGGGGGCGTTCGGGGCCGGATCCGCTGTGTGGATGGGGTCGGGGCGGGTATTCTGGGTCATGGAGATTCCTCACTCGACGGCTCCGGGGGGCAACCCGGGCCGTCGTTAGTCAGCTGGCCAGGGATGGGCGGTGTAGAGGTTTCCGATCAGCCCCCGGTGTTCTTAGCGCCGGGGGTTTTGTCGTTCTCTGGCGGCGCGACCGCAGTTCTCAACCTCCTTTGGGTTCGAATTTCCATGCTGTACTGACTGTTGTACTGCCCTCGGTGCACGGAAGTCGCGCGTATCGCATGACCTGTATCACCCTTGGGTTCATTCCCTTGACGGTTGAGAATCTCATGCTGGTATCGTTTAGGCATGGTCCGGTGCAGTGCCGGCTCACAGGAGAGGAGGTCAACATGGACCAGCCCAAGGCGCGTCACCTCATCCCCAGCGAAGGGGAGGCCCTGGTGGCTCACAACCTGAAGGTCATGAGGAAAGCCGCCCGCCTGTCCCAGGATGATGTCGCCGAGCGCATGAACCGCCTGGGCTTCAAGTTCCACCAGACCCAGGTCGCCAAGATCGAGAACGGCACCCGGCCCATCCGCTTCGACGAGGTCCTCGGCCTGGCCAAGGCACTGAATCTGCCCGCCGAGTACTTCATGACCGAAGCCGTAGCGAGCCCGGACGATCCCCACTACGAGCTCCAGGAGGCGGGCTTCCGCCTCCAGGACCTTGAGAAGGAGTGGAGAACCGCCCAGGACCTCGCCGACGCTGCGAAGACGCGCCTCGAAGAAGCCGAGCGCGAATACGACGAGATCGCCGAACGCCTTGGCGTCGACGTCACGCCCACCGGGGATGAGTTGATGTTCCACCCGGCCCCCAACTCGCCCGAGGACCCCCTCCGTAAGGACGCGGGTACTCCCGCCACCGAGTAGCCACACCACTCGCTCACGCGCGTCCCTCGGCGCTACGAACGCCCAGGACTGCCCTGCGGACCCTTTTCACACCGCCCATCCCGTACAGCAACCACGGCGGCGCGCTGCCCCGCGCCGCCGAGAGGTATCCCCATGTCTGAAACGTCCACGCCCATTGCCTGCTCGCGGACGCGCTCGGCGTCAGCGCCCAGGATCTCCTGCACCTCGTGCGGGCCAGCACCTCCACCGCGCCCGACCCCACGCTGGTCGCGCTCACCGTCGAGGAGGCTGCTCGTCGACTCGGCGTCGGCCGGACCACGATGTACGCGCTCCTTGCCTCCGGTGAGATCCCGTCCGTGACGATAGGCCGCCTGCGCCGTATCCCGGCCGAGGCACTGAGCGACTACGTCGCTGCTCGCGTCCAGGTGGCTCCTTCGACCGTCGCTCTCGCGGCCTGAGGGGGCAGTCATGGCGAAGTCCCGGCAGCCCAACGGCGCCTCTTCTATCTACCTCGGCAAGGACGGCAAATGGCACGGCTATGTCACCGTCGGCGTCAAAGATGACGGCAGGCCCGACCGTCGCCACGTCAAGCGCAAGACCCGCGCCGACGCCACCAAGGCCGTCCGCGAGCTGGAGAGGGAGCGCGATGCGGGCGCTGTTCGGAAGGCCGGCCAGACCTGGACGGTCGAGTCCTGGCTGGTCCACTGGGTCGAGAACATCGCGGCCCTGCACGTCTCCGAGAACACCATCGACGGCTACCGCGTCGCGGTCTACCACCACCTCATACCCGGCCTGGGCGCGCACCGCCTGACGAAGCTGGAGCCGGAGCACCTGGAGCGCTTCTACAAGAAGATGCAGGACAACGGCAGTGCGGCCGGTACCGCGCACCAGGTCCACCGCACCGTGCGCGCTGCCCTCAACGAGGCCAAGCGCCGTCGCCACCTCACCGAGAACCCGGCCACGATCGCCAAGGCTCCACGGCTGGAAGAGGAAGAGGTCGTGCCGTACACGGTCGAGGAGGTGCAGCTCCTTCTGGAGGTGGCCAACCGTCAGCGGAATTCGGTGCGCTGGGTCATCGCCTTGGCGCTCGGCCTGCGGCAGGGCGAGGTCCTTGGGCTCAAGTGGGCAGACGTCGACTTCGACCTCGGGGTGCTGATCGTCCACAGGGGTCGGCTGCGGCCCCGGCACCAGCATGGCTGCGGGGACCGCTGCGGGCGCAAGCCAGGGTACTGCCCGCAGAAGGTGAACATCCGGCGGGAAACCAAGGACACGAAGTCGCGTGCCGGACGGCGGCCCATCGGTGTCCCCGACGAGCTGATGAAGCTCCTCGCCCAGCACCGGGACGAGCAGGAGCACGAACGCCGCCTCGCCCGCCATCTGTGGGTCGAGAAGGACTACGTCTTCACCTCGCCGATCGGTGAACCGCTCAACCCCAACACGGATCACCACAAGTGGAAGGAGCTGCTGGAAGCGTCCGGGCTGAGGGACGGCCGACTGCACGACGCCCGTCACACCGCTGGCACTCTTCTGCTGATCCTCGGGGTCCCGGACACCGTCGTGGACGCGATCATGGGCTGGGAGCCCGGCCAGTCGGCCCGCATACGCCGCCGCTACCAGCACCTGACCGACCGCGTCCTCAGGGACACGGCCGACAAGGTCGGCGGACTGCTCTGGACCCGGCCGGACCAGCAGCCTCCCGCTGCTTGATCTCGGCAACTGCAACCCAAACTGCAACCCTGTAACGATGTCGGCCCGGACAGCATGGCTGTCCGGGCCGCATTTGCCCAGGTGGGCGGCTGCGGAGGATACGAGATTCGAACTCGTGAGGGGTTGCCCCCAACACGCTTTCCAACTGTGGTGGTGTGGTGGTGGGCGTCGTTCGAGGGCGTTCACCTTGGTTCATGGGTGGCCCGATCATGGCCTGCGTCTGGCTCTTGGTCTCGTCTGAACGGCCGTGAACGGAGCTGAATGAGACGGAAACTGAGACGGCCCGAGACGCAGGGCCTCACTCGATGATCTCGGCCCGCTCTCGAACCTGGTCGTCCAACTTGCCTTCCTCCAGGTCGCCCAGCGCGGCCGCGTATCCGGCCATGACCGCCTCGTGTACGACGTCGTGGAGGTCTACTGGGATCGTGTCGAAGATGCCGGAGCAGATGTTCGCGGCTGCGTCATACGCGGATCGGTGGTGCGTTTCACGGATGCCGGCGCCCAAGTTGCTGACGAGAGTGCGTAGCTCTTCCTTGTGGTCATCGCTCACGTCGACGTCATTACCCTCGTGCCAGGGGCGAGAACCGCGCTTCCGTGGGCCTCAGCCGAAGACAGACAGCCACGGTGGCGGGTCAGCCAACCGACAAGGCGCGCGTGTGCCTCGCCGCACCACCACCGGCCTTAACCGCGCTGCCGGTGCCGGTGACCGGAGCAAGCCGCGACGGCAGACCCGTGGGGAGAACTCCGAAGCGGCTCGACTTCCAAAGACTCTCAGCTTGGGAAGCTCGGGTCATGTACGGGCGGTTGCAGAGCTGACCTGCGGCGGAGTGGCGACGGGGCCTGACTGGCCGTCGGCCTGGTCCTCGTCATTCCCCGTGGCTCCCTGCATGATCTGGCACAGTTCTGGCACGACGTCTTCATGCTGTTGCCCTCTCCACGGACGACGTCCCTGTTCCCTATCGGTCACGAACAGGCGGAAGTGAAACGTTCGCCAGACAGTCACGAGCGCAGGCAGACAAGATGCCACCCATGGATGCAGGGATGGCGGCAGTTCTGGGTGCCGCAGTTGGAGCCCTCGGGACTGGTGGGGCAGCGTTCGCTACTGGCTGGTGGGGAGCAAAGCAGGCGCGACTACAGGTATCAACGCAAGACTCACAATCTCGACGCCAATTGCGCTTCAGTCATCTGAGCGAACGCCGAGAGCCGAGGAGCGCCGCATACGTGGAATACATCTCCCAGGCTCAAAATCTACAACGCAAATTTTCCGAGCTGGCGCCTCGTATCCTGCTCAGCCAAACTCCAGAAACGGCGGATATGGCCGCAGGCCTGGAGGAGGAGAGTAAGAAACTGCAAGAGCTAGCTGCCCGCGTATGTGTCGAGGGGCCTGCATCTATCGTTGACCCAGCCCAGAGACTGAAGGATGTGGCCGGAAAGTGCAGCATGTTCTGCCTGGTCATGCACATGGAGAACTCGGAACTAAAGCGATCTGGCACAGCACCCACAGTGGTTGCCCAAGTCGCAGTCGAACTCAGCGATACGATTTCCAGCTTTACTGAGTCTGCGAGAATCTCACTCGATGAAGATATATCCGGGCACGGAATCGACGAAACGCATTAGGGTTCCGGTACGAGCCTAAATAAGCGAGTCAAGACCTGTCTTCTTGCCCTGGGTCTTGCCGGGGATCTTGGTGAGCTGCGTTTTTGCTGGTCGGGGTGCTCATGGGCGGCCGAGTGGTCGTCATTGGTCGTCGTTGGCTGCTGCTGAGCGGCCTCGGACGGCCCAGGGACGGCCCAGCTTTGATCGGTCCAGACCCTGAGCTCCACCCACGACGGACACCTTCGAGGCGGTCTGTTTGAACCTCAGCCGACGGCAGTCAACCACGACGGTGGGTTCACCGACCGATCCGGCGGGCGTGTGCCTCGCTGCCCCCATGGGCCTCAGCCACGCGAGGGGCTTGTCATCGGTCAAAGCGAACCTCGACGACGGACCCGTCACAGGCCTTCGGATCCGTCCGCTGGGGAGCGCGAGCTATCTGCTAGGTTCTGTCTGGAGTTCGGATCAGGAGTTCGGTAGATCGCCTGCGCGCGAGGGCTCGGTCTTGATAGGCCGTCAGTCATGGCG